>CAYVIJ010000001.1:0-276974 GCA_964451515.1 uncultured Phycisphaeraceae bacterium
GGATGCTCGAGCGCCGCGATCCCGAGGTGTGGGATGTGCTCGAGGAGGTGATCGATCAGCACCCTGTTCTGCTGAACCGCGCGCCGACGCTGCACCGCATGGGCATCCAGGCCTTCGAGCCCGTGCTCGTCGAGGGCAACGCGATCAAGATCCACCCGCTCGTGTGCACGGGGTTCAACGCCGACTTCGACGGCGACCAGATGGCCGTCCACCTGCCCCTCTCCGTCGAGGCGCAGACGGAGGCCCACGTGCTGATGCTGGCGACGCACAACATCTTCTCGCCGGCGAACGGGCGCCCGATCATCTCACCCTCCCAGGACATCGTGATGGGTTCCTACTTCATCACGCTCGCCGAGCCCGGAGGGCCGAAGGAGGAGAAGGATCTCCCGCGCTTTGCGAACCGCCAGGAGGCGTTGATGGCCTTCGATCTCGGGCGGATCCGTCTGCACCAGCGGATCGTGGTGCGGCTCGACGGCTTCACGGAGCAGGCGACGGAGCAGCGCGGACCTGTGTCGCCGCTGCCTGAGAATCGGCGCGTCGTGACGACGGTGGGGCGCGTGCTGTTCTCCGACATTCTTGAGGAGGGCATGCCCTTCTACAACTGCGCGATTGGATCCAAGGGGTTGGCTCGAGTCATCGACGACACGTATCGCTACTGTGGCCGCGCGGCGACAATCGATGTGCTGGACAACCTGAAAGAAATGGGGTTCAAGGAGTCCACGACGGCGGGGCTGTCCATCGGCATCACCGATCTGCGCATTCCCGAGGCGAAGCAGGAGCTTCTCGACGCGGCGCAGAAGCATGCGGACCGGGTCGAGAAGAACTACGAGCGCGGCGTCATCACGGAGCGCGAGCGATACAACCAGCTTCTTGACATCTGGGCGCACTGCCGCGAGCAGGTGACCAAGAGGCTCATCGAGACCCTGAAGAACGACCGGCGCGATCTCGAAACGGGCGCATACAGGCCGATCAACTCTCAGGAGGGATCGTTCTATCTCAATCCGGTCTATCTCATGTCCGACTCCGGCGCGCGAGGCAACGTCTCGCAGATGCAGCAGCTCGCCGGCATGCGCGGGCTGATGGCCAAGCCCTCGGGCGAGATCATCGAAACGCCCATCCGCGCGAACTTCCGCGAGGGGCTGCACGTCCTCGAGTATTTCTCCTCGACGCACGGCGCCCGCAAGGGGCTGGCGGACACAGCGCTCAAAACGGCCGACTCCGGCTATCTGACGCGCAAGCTCTGCGATGTGTCGCAGTCGGTGATCATCGTCGAGGAGACATGCGGCTGCCGCGCAGGCGTCCAGAAGCGCGCTACGTACAAGGGGGAGCAGGTCGATGTCCCGCTAAGCGATCAAATTATGGGCCGCACCAGTCTTCACTCGATCGCCAACCCCGTGACCGACGAGATCATCGTCGAGGAGAACGGGCTGATCACGGCGGAGATCGCGGCCACAATCGAAGAGCTGGGCGTTGAGTCGGTGCTGGTGCGCTCGCCGCTGACGTGCGAGACAGCGGGCGGCATCTGCCGGCGCTGCTACGGCATGGACATGTCCACGGGTCAGCTCGTGGAGATGGGCATGGCTGTGGGCATCATCGCCGCGCAGTCGATCGGCGAGCCGGGCACGCAGCTCACGATGCGCACCTTCCATACGGGCGGCATCGCCACGACGAAGCTCATGGAGAACGAGGTCCGCGCCCTGCACGCCGGAACGATCGAACTGCGCGACTGCAATGAGGCGCCAGTCGTCGACGATGATGGCGACGAGTTCCTCACCTCGCTCAAGCGCAACGGCGAGATTGCCGTGCTCGACGCCAAGGGGCGCGAGCTCGAGAAGTACAAGGTGCCCTACGCCGCGAAGATCCTGGCTAGGCCGGGCGAGACGGTGAAGCGGGGCGAGCGGCTTGTCGAGTGGGATCCGCACCGGATCTCGATTCTCGCGGAGAAGTCGGGAACGGTGCGCTTCGTGGACATCGAGGTTGGCGAGACCGTCCGCGAGGAGGACGCCGGCAAGGGGCAGAGCGCGCTGGTCGTCATCGAGCACAAGGGCGAGAAGCATCCGCAGGTCGTCATCGAGGACGAGAACGGCAAGATCCTCGACTTCCACTATCTGCCCGCCAAAGCGCGTATCGAGGTTCAGGAGGGCCAGGAGATCACGGCGGGCCACATGCTCGCCCGCCGTCCGCGGCAGGCGGCCGGATCGCAGGACATCGTCGGTGGTCTGCCGCGCGTCACCGAGATCTTTGAGGCTCGCAAGCCCAAGGAGCCGGCGACCATGGCCGAGATCTCCGGGCGCGTGGAGCTCTACTCCGACAAGCGCAAGGGCAAGATGACGATTCGGATCGTCTCCGACTCTGGCATCGAGAAGGATCACCACGTGCCGCAGGACAAGCATCTGCTCGTGCACGCCGGCGACTTTGTCAAGGCGGGCGATCCGCTCATTGACGGCCCGCTGGTGCCGCACGACATCCTGCGAATCAAAGGCGAGGACGCGCTGTACACCTATATGCTCGAAGAGGTGCAGAACGTCTATCGCGCCCAGGGCGTGCCCATCAGCGACAAGCACGTCGAGGTCGTTCTCGCGCAGATGCTGCGGAAGGTTCGGGTTGAAAACCCGGGCGACACCGATCTGCTGCCGCACGAAGTGGTGGACAAGCACGTCTTCCGCGAAAAGAACGCGGAAGTGACGCAGGTGGCGCGGATCAGCGATGCGGGCGGCACGGACCTGCCGGTCGATGCGCTGGTCAGCAAGACGGAGATCCGCGAGGCCAACGCCAAGGCGGAGGCCGAGGGCAAGGAGGGCGCCAAGGCGAAGCGCGCTCGTCCCGCGACGGGCCGCACGCTCCTGCTGGGCATCACCAAGGCGTCGCTCCAGTCCGAGTCGTGGCTCAGCGGCGCCAGCTTCCAGGAGACGACAAAGGTGCTCACGGAGGCGGCGCTCAAGGGCGCGTCGGACGATCTCATCGGCCTCAAGGAGAACGTCCTGCTCGGGCACCTCATCCCCGCCGGTACGGGCTTCCACATCCACCAGGGTGTGCGCGTCAAGCATCTCGCCGAGCCGCCCGTCACGGAGCAGCTCGACGAGCAGCGCATGATGCAGGAGGCGGCGGAGGCCGCCGAGGCGCTCGGCGCCCAGCGCGACGAGCCCACGAGCCTCTCGATCGACGTCAACGAAGCGCTGATCGGCGACTCCACCGCCGGCATCGGCAAGGACTGAGGCGCCCCGCGCCAAACCGATTCAGATACGAAAAAGGCCCGCATCCCTTGCAAGGATGCGGGCCGTTTTCTTATCTCTTGGTTCGGCTCAGCGTTGTCAGGAGACAGCCTTCTTCAGGGCGTCGGCCTTGTCGAGGCGCTCCCATGTGAAGAAATCGCCCTCGGGCTTTCTTCCGAAGTGGCCGTGGCGGGCTGTGGGGCGGTAGATGGGCTTCAGGAGGCCAAGCGTCTCGACGATGCCCTTGGGCGTCAGCGAGAAGACCTCACGGATGGCCCCCTCGATCTTCTTGGGATCGACTTCGTTCGTTCCGAAGGTGTCGACATGCACCGACGTGGGCTCGGCGACGCCGATCGCGTAGGAGAGCTGGATCTCGCACTGGCGCGCGAGCCCCGCCGCGACGACGTTCTTGGCGATGTAGCGGGCCATGTAGGTGGCCGAGCGGTCGACCTTCGAGGGGTCCTTGCCGGAGAAGGCGCCGCCTCCGTGGCGACCCATGCCGCCGTAGGTGTCGACGATGATCTTGCGGCCCGTGAGTCCGACGTCGCCGTGGGGTCCGCCGATCTCAAAGCGGCCGGTCGGGTTCACGTGGATCGTGATCTCGTCATTCCAGAGCTCGCCCAACACGGGCTTGATCACATGGGTGACGATCTGCTCCTTGAGCTCGCCCTGTCGCTCGTTCCATTCAGGGGCGTGCTGGGTGGAGAGCACGACGGTGTCGACCCGCTGCGGCTTGCCCGACTCGGAGTATTCGAGAGTGACCTGGCTCTTGGCGTCCGGGCGAAGGCCCTGGATCGCGTTGTCGCGCCGGACATGCGCCTGCTTCTCGACCAGACGGTGGGCGATGAAGATCGGCAGCGGCATGAGCGCCTCGGGATCGAGCGGGTCCGTCTCCCGGCAGGCGAAGCCGAACATCATGCCCTGATCGCCGGCGCCTTCCTTGTCGACACCCATGGCGATGTCCTTCGACTGCTGCTTGATGCTTGTGAGCACAGCGCAGGTCTCGTGGTCGAACGCGAGAGTGGGCTCGGTGTAGCCGATCTGGTGGACCGTCTCGCGGACGAGCTCGGGGATCTCGATGGAGGCGTTGCTGGTGACCTCGCCGGCGACAATCGCCATGCCCGTCGAGACCATGGTCTCGACAGCGACGCGGGAGCGCGGATCCTCGGCGATCAGGCCGTCCAGGACGGCGTCTGAGATCTGGTCCGCCACTTTGTCGGGGTGTCCCATGGAGACGGATTCGGACGTAAAGAGATAGCTGGTCATGGGAGAAAGGCTCCGCGATCGCCCGCAGGAGGCGAGGGTCAGGAATTCGGTGACAGAAAACCGTTCATCCGGATAAACGGATGAATCAACAAGGAACACTGTAGTGTGGGTGGCGGCTTCGAGCAAGGCGGCTTGTCATCCGTTCGGGTCTTGACAGGACCCGGGGGCGATCCTTCGATCCGCTCATGCCCAGCGTGCGCATCGTCGGCGGCGATCTGAGGCGGCGGCGGATTCAGACGCCCGCTGGCGCGGAGACCACGCGCCCCTATCCGGAGCGCGTGCGGGAGGCGGTCTTCAATCTGCTTCGCGGGCACACGCAAGGGGAGATGGTCGCCGATGTTTTCAGCGGGACGGGATCGATGGGGATCGAGGCGCTCTCGCGCGGGGCGTCCCGCTGCGTCTTTTATGAAAAGGATCGGAGTGTCGCCCGCCTGCTCAAGGAGAACCTCGCGGAGCTGGGACTCGAAGATCGCGCGGACGTCGTCATGGGCGACGCGCTCGGCGTGTCGGCGATCGCCCGGGCCCCGAGGCCGGCGCATCTGGTCTTCTTCGATCCGCCTTACCGGATGGTGACCGACTCGCCCACGCGGGAGCGCGTCTTTGCGCAGTTCGGACGGTTCGTGCAGTTGCTGGACGAAGCGGGCTTCGCGGCGCTCCGCACGCCCTGGCCGCTGCGCGACCGTCCGACGATCGTGGAGGACGGCGAGGTGGACGTGACGGAGGCGTACGAGTCGGGTGATGATCTCATGGTGAGGGAAGGTGAGATCCTGGAGCGGGGCAAGCCCGTGAGCCTGCGGATCGAGGGCGCCGTCGGGCCGGAGACGCACGACTACGGCTCGACGGCGGTCCACTTGTACATGCGTGCTCCGGATTGGAGCGGCGCGTGAGAGCGGGGCAGGGGGCGTACGACGGCGCCGCTCGGACGGCGCGCCGGTCCCTCAGTCTCGGAGCGACTCGACAAGCCCGCGCAGTCGTTTGAAGGAGACGGGCGCCACCGTGCCGAGCTCCTGCGCGAAAAGCGAGACGCGCATCTCCTCGAGCATCCAGCGGAGTTGCACCAGCGCCCGCGGCGGCGTCTCGCCTGACTCCAGACGATCGAGGCGCTCCATGCATTCCCGCCACAAAGGCGCAAGCTGCTCCAGACGCTCCCGGTCGCGCGCGACGCCGCCGCGCGAGAGCTTGCGCAGTCGCGCCTGCACGGCGCGCAGATACCGGGGATATTGCGGCAGCCACTCTCGAGGCGTATCGAGAAGAAATCCCTTCGGCGTCAGCCGCTCAAGCTGGCGTCGGATGTCCTTCAGAGAATCTTCGGCGCCGGCGGGGGGCGAGCCCGGGAAGGCGAGCTCCACCTCATGGTGCGCTTCGAGGATCTGCTCGAGCAGGCGGACCGTCTCCCGCTCGGCGTCGGCAAGGCGATTCCAACCCTCGTTGAGCAGGCGCTCGAAGGTCGCGGCGTCGCGCACCTGCCAGGGATCGATCTCCGGCGGGAGGTACGCCGTCTCGGCGATCAGCGCGTCGGCGTCGCGGGCGAGCTGGTCCGGATCCGTCGTCGCCGAGGCGAGCAGGCGGAGGCGATCGAAGCCGGGGAGATCCTCAGGCGAGCGGCGGAGTTCACGAGCCAGTTGGATCGCCAGCAGGCGACGAAGCCCGCGCCGCATGGCGCGCTGCGCCTCGGGGAGCGTGGGGAAGACGCTCACGCCCACGGCCGCGCCTTCGTCGATGAGCGCGGGATGGGCGGTGATGACGGCGCCGTTGCGCTTGACCTCGATGCGCTCCGGAAGGCGATCGAGCGTCCAATCCGTCAACCCGGATTGTCGGAGGCGCGGCGCCACGAGCTCGTTCAGGCTCGCGCGCGAGGCGCTCGAGAGCTCGCGCTGAAGGGCTCCGAGATCGCGTCCGGAGGCGAGCGGCTCGCCCCTGGAGTCCACCACTTTGAAGCGCACGCGCAGGTGCCGCGGCAACTGCTCGGGACGGAACAGATCGGGCGTGACGGTCGTGCCCGAGAGGCGGGAGAGCGCGTCGGCGAGGGCCTGGGTCATCGGGCGGTCGCGGCTCTGGATCGAGTCGAGCGCCCGGCGCGCCGCATCCGGCGCGGGAACGAACATGCGGCGATAATCCTTCGGCAGTGTGCGGATGAGCTCCGTCGCCTTCTCGTGGACGAGCGCCTCGGGCATCCAGTCGCAGCGCGCCGGATCGACGCGCCCGAGCGTTTCGATCGGGATGGTCATCGAGACGCCGTCCTC
Source organism: uncultured Phycisphaeraceae bacterium (assembly GCA_964451515.1). GTDB lineage: Bacteria > Planctomycetota > Phycisphaerae > Phycisphaerales > UBA1924 > CAYVIJ01. Next base: position 6,722 of record CAYVIJ010000001.1, read on the forward strand.
CTCGGCGGCGGGATCGGCGATGTACTCGATGCGCAGCGTCGCCTCGCCGGCGCGCGCGGCGGTGGGGAGGCCTTCTGTCGAAACGTTCTCCGCGCCGGGGGCGAGCATGTCCTCGCGCTCCATGAACAGCAAGCGGGGCTGGCCCTTCTCCGCGCGGCGGCGCCAGCTCTCGAAGCGCTGGCCATCAGCGACGCTGCGGGGAAGGCGGCGGTTGTAGAACTCGAAGCGGCGTTCGGGCGAGGCAAGCAGGTCGTTGCGCCGGGTGCGCGCCTCGAGACGCTCGATCTCCCGACGGAGCTTGCGGTTGTGCTGAAGAAAACGGGGGCGCGTCGGCAGGTCCTCCTCGACGAGGGCGTTGTCGATGAACATCTCCCGGCAGAGGTCGGGCGCGATGGATCCGTAACGGACAATCCGACGAGGGACCAGAGTCAGACCCCAGAGCGAGACTTTCTCATAGGCGCCGACATCGAGCGATTCGCGCCGCCAGTGTGGATCGGAGTATTCACGACGGACGAGATGCGCTCCGACTTGCTCGATCCACTCGGGCTGCACCTTCGCGACGCATCGAGCGTAGAGCTTGGTTGTGCGCACAAGCTCCGCCGCCATCACCCAGCGAGGGGATTTTGAGAAGAGCGCCGACCCCGGGAAGAGATGGAATCGCACTCCGCGCGGCCCCTCGTATTCCGCGCCCTCTCCGCGATGCCCGACCGAATGAAGCAGTCCCGTGAGCAGGCCCCGGTGCAGGGCGTCGTAGGGCGCGGGCTCTCGGTTGGGCTTCATGCCCATCTCGCGGAGCAGATCGCGGAGCTGGCGATGAATGTCGCGCCATTCGCGCATCCGGGCGGGCGAGAGGAATCGCTCGCGACGCCACTTGTCGGCGCCGCGCCGGGAGCGCCGGGCCATTTCCTGCGAATCGGCGCGCCAGAGCCGCACATAGGAGAGGAAGTCGGAGTCCTCATGGGCGAATTCGGCATGGGCAGCGTCCGCCTCATCGCGCTTGTCGATGGGGCGGTCGCGCGGATCCTGCACGGACAGCGCCGCGGCGATGATCAGAACCTCCGCCAGCGCGCCCTCCGGAACGGCGCCGAGGAGCATCCGCCCGATGCGCGGGTCGATGGGGAGCCTGGCGAGGTCCTCGCCGATCTCCGTCAACTCGTCCTCGTCGTCGATGGCGCCGAGCTCATGCAGCGTCTCGTAGGCGTCGCGCACGAGGCGGCGATCGGGACGATCGATGAAAGGGAAGCTCTCGACCTTGCCGAGTCGGAGCGACTTCATCTGAAGAATGACGCCCGCGAGATTCGTGCGCAGGATCTCGGGGTCGGTGAACTCGGGCCGCTCCGCGTAGTCCTCCTGCGAATAGAGGCGCACGCAGACGCCGGGACCGATGCGCCCGCAGCGGCCCTTGCGCTGGTCGGCGGAAGCGCGGCTGATGGGCTCGACAAGCAGCCGCTGCGTGCGCGAGCGAGCGCTGTAGCGGTTGATGCGCGCCGTGCCGGTGTCGATGACGGCGCGGATGCCGGGGACGGTGAGCGACGTCTCCGCGACGTTCGTGGAGATGACGATCCGGCGGCTCTTGTGAGGCTCGAAGACGCGCTGTTGCTCCTTCGCGGAGAGGCGCGCGTACAACGGCAGCGCCTCCGGATGCTCGTGCCCCGGGAAGTCGTGATCCCGCAGGGCTTTCGCGGCGGCGCGGATCTCGCGCTCCCCCGGCATGAAGACGAGCACATCGCCCGGCCCGGAGCGCACGAACCCCTCGACTGCGTCGACGACGCTGGCTGTCAGGTTCTCGAGATCCTCGAGATCGGGGTTCTCAGGCGGCTCGAAGCGCGTCTCAACCGGATAGGTGCGCCCGGAGACCTCGATGATCGGCGCGCCGTCGAAGTGCTCGCTGAAACGCTTTGGATCGATCGTCGCGGAGGTGACGATGACTTTGAGATCGCGGCGCGTGCGCGTGAGGCGTCGCAGGTAGCCGAGCAGGAAGTCGATGTTCAAGCTGCGCTCGTGCGCCTCGTCGATGATGATCGTGTCGTAGCGCTCCAGGTTGCGATCGCCCTGCGTCTCGGCGAGGAGGACGCCGTCGGTCATGACTCTGATCAGCGATCGCGGGCTCGTCTTGTCCCCGAAGCGAACCTTGTAGCCCACGAGCCCGCCGAGCTCGACGCCCAGCTCCTCGGCGATGCGGGCGGCGACGCTGCGCGCGGCGATGCGCCGGGGCTGCGTGTGGGCGATGGACCCGAGCGCGCCGCGCCCGAGCTCGAGGCAGATCTTCGGGAGCTGCGTTGTCTTGCCTGAGCCCGTCTCGCCGCAGATGACGACGATCTGGTTCTCCCGGATCGCCTGGGCCAGCTCGTCGCGACGCTGCACGACCGGCAGCTCGCGCGGGTAGGAGACCGCCGGCGCGGATGCGCGACGCTGCTCGACGATCCGCCGCGAGCGCTCGATGGCCTGATTCAGGGACTCGAGCGATTTGCTCGTCGGTCGGCCGCCCTTGCGCGCGCGCCGAAGGCCGCGTAGGCGCTTGCGCAGGCGAGGCTGGTCTCGCAGCAGGCACTGGGCGATGCGCTCTGAGAAGGCGTCCTGGTCGGTTCGGGGCCGCATGCTTTCCTGGGCGCTCCGCCACCGCGCATCCGGCGGAGATCGGACGTGCAGTTCCAAATGGTTATGGTAGGCGGGAGCCGCGGGGGGTTGAAGGGAAGGAGATCTCGATGCCCTGTCTGGTTGCGCTGCTGGCCCTGATCGCTCCGCGGGTCGTCATCGTTCTGCTCGTCATCTTCAGCAACTACCTAGGCAACGCTTACAACACGATCCTGTGGCCCGTGCTGGGGTTCATCTTCGCTCCGTACACAACACTGGCGTACGCGCTTGCGATGCACGCCAATAATCGCTCCGTGTCGGGCCTCTATCTCGTCTTGCTCATTCTGGCGATTCTCGCCGATCTCGGATCCTTCAGCGGCGCCGGGGCGACAAGGCGGGAGCGGATCGTCGTCGTGAAGCGGCGCTGACATCGGTTATGGCGCAACTACCGGTAGCGGCGGGCCTCCGTGCCCGACGGGGGAGTGCGGTATGTGCTGTAGATGGGCGGGCAGGGACGCCCGCCCTACCGGTAGGGGGGGGAGAGTCGACGCGGTGAACTGTTTCCGGAACTGCGGAGAATCGCTGCGGGAGAGGTTGGGATCTTTAGAGACGGCGCTCAGCGGAGCGGGCGTGGGCCTCCAGCCCCTCGATGCGGGCGAAGGCGGCGGCATCCTCGATGAGGGGGCAGGCCGCGTTGGAGTCGTCGATGCGCAGCCACGTGCGCACGCGCAGGAAGTCGAAGACGGAGAGCCCGGCGCAGAACCGCGCAGCGGCGCCGGTGGGGAGCGTGTGGTTCGGGCCCGCGCCGTAATCCCCCAGAACCTCCGCGGCGGATTCTCCCAGAAAGAGCGCGCCGGCGCTGCGGATGCGGATGGCCAGCCCGGGCGCATCTTCCACCAGCAGCTCAAGATGCTCCGGCGCGATGCGGTCGGACACCGCGGCGGCTTCATCGAGATCGGCGACGAGCGCCGCGAAGCCGTTGGCGAGCGCCCGGCGAGCGATGTCGGCGGTGGGGAGGCTTTCGAGCTGGTTGGCCAGGGCCTCTTCGACGCGATCGACCAGCGCGGCCGAAGGCGTCACGAGGATCGGCATTGCTTCGGTGTCGTGCTCGGCCTGGGCGAGCAGATCGGCGGCGATGATCTCGGCTTCGGCGGAGTCATCGGCGATGATCGCGAGTTCGGAAGGGCCGGCCAGCATGTCGATGCCGACGGATCCCGACACAAGCTGCTTCGCGGCTGTCACCCATTTGTTTCCAGGGCCGACGACGACATCCGTCGGATCGATCACACCCGCGCCGTAAGCGAGCGCGGCGATCGCGTGCGCGCCGCCGACGGCGAGGAGGCGATCGGCGCCGGCGATGGCGGCGGCGGCGAGCGTGGCGGGGGCCGGGCTTGGCGAGGCGACGGTCACGCTCTGAACGCCCGCGACGCGCGCCGTGACCGCGGTCATCAACACGCTCGACGGCAGCGGAAAGCGGCCGCCCGGCGCGTAACAGCCGGCGGCGGCGACGGGCTCGATGGTGTGCCCTGCCTGCCCGCCCGGGATCGGGGCCACGACGTCCCTCAGCGCATCGCGCTGCGCCTGCGCGAAGGCGCCAATACGCTCCGCGGCGCGTGCGAGCAAAGCGCTCTGCTCCTGCGGCAGGTCCGCTAGCGCAGCTTCCAGATCGTCACGTTCCAGAACCAGTGGCTCGCCCGGCTGACGCTCTCCGAACTGCTCTGCGTAGCGGCGCAGCGCGGCTTCGCCATTCGTGCGCACGTCCTCGACGATCGCGCCCGCCTGTCGGAGCGTCTCTGCGTTGACGGGCTGCCGCAGTGCGGACTCGATCTCGCTCGGGCGCAGGCGTCTGAGAGTTGCGGTCGTCATGGCTTGGAGGTCCCGGTTGAAGTCGGCTTGGCGTCGCCCGGGCGGCGCGTGACCTTACGCGCCCGGCGGTCCAGCTCGGAGGCGACGTCGGCGAGGGAGACGCCGGCGGCGGCCATGCGCGTCATGGCGAAGTACAGCAGATCGGCGGCCTCGTGACGCACGTCGTCTACGTCCTCCGCCTCCGCGAGTTCGCCCGCTTCTTCCTGGAGCTTGGCGCGGAGGAGCGCGGGGTCTTCGAGCAGCCGCTTGGTGTAGGAGCCCTCGGGAGCGTCGGCGAGACGCGCCGTGATCGTGCGCTCGAGGGCGGCGAGTCCCGCCAGATCGCCCCAGCATGTGTCCTGGTGAAGATGGCAGAAACCGCGCCCCTTCTGACGCACGACAAAGCGCAGGGCGTCGCGATCGCAATCGAGATCGATGCGCCGCAGCTCCTGAATGTCGCCCGAGGTCTGTCCCTTCACCCACAGCCCGCGCGATCGCGAGTGATAGACCCCGCGGCGCTCGCGAATGGCCTCGCGCAGGCTCTCCGCGCTGGAATACACGAGCCCGAGCGCCTCGTTCATCTCGTTGACAACGACCGTCGGCCAAAGCTCATCGGGGCGATCGCTTACCAGCGGCGCGGCGATGGCGTCACCCAGATCCAGCCGCCCGGTGTAGATGGCCATGCCCACCTGCGCGTCGGCGGCGAGTCTGTCGAGCGCGGCGATCTCCTCAGCGGTGGTCACGCCGCCCGCGGCGGTGAGGCGCGCATCGCCCGCCGCCTCCACGATCGGTTTGATCCGCTCCAGGTCGATGCCGGCGAGCATGCCCTCCGTCTCGACGAGCGTCACGAGAAAGCCCGCGACATGCTCTCTGAGCTCGGCGATGCGATCGACGACCGAGCGCCCCGTGCGCCTCTTCCAGCCCTCCACGACGACCTCGCCATCGCGCGCGTCGAGGGCGGCGATGATGCGCCGGCGCGGAAGCTCTCGCAGGATCTCGGGCGTCGCCGCGGTTCCGAGTATGACCTTCTCGGCGCCGGCGTCGAGCCAGCGGATGGCGTCCTCGGCTGTGCGCACGCCTCCGCCGACACGGCAGGGCGCCATGCGCACGAGCTCCTCGATGAGTTCGCGGTTCGAGCCCTGGCCCATGGCGGCGTCGAGATCGATTACCGCGATCTCCCCCGCGAGGCGGAATCGCTCGAGGATCGGGCGGGGATCGCCTGCCTCGATGGCGAGCTCCTTGCCCTGGCGAAGCTGGACCGCCTGTCCGCCCATGAGATCGATGGATGGAATGATCATGCTCTGACTCGGATTCCGAGACCGGCGAGGCGTCGCTTCACCTCCGCGACGCTCGTGTCCTGATCGTGAAAGATGGAGGCGGCCAGCGCAGCGTCGGCGCCGGCTTGGAAGGCCTGCGCCATGTGCTCGGCGGAATCGGCGCCGCCCGAGGCGATGATGGGAACGACCGCCGCCGTGCGCATCGCGGAAAGGAGTTCGAGGTCATAGCCGCTGCGCGTGCCGTCGCGGTCCCAACTGGTCAGCAGGATCTCGCCCGCGCCGCGCTCGGCGCCCTCGCGCGCCCACGCGACAGCGTCGCGGGCCGTTCGGTTCGATCCCGAGCGCGTGACGACGCGCCAGCCCCCGGAATCGTCCGAGGCGGCGTCGATCGCGAGCACAGTGCACTGACGCCCGAAGCGCGTCGCCATGCGCGTGAGCAATTCGGGGTCGGCGACGGCCGCGGTGTTGACGCCGACTTTGTCCGCGCCGACGTCCAGGAGGCGCCCGACGTCGTCCGCCGTGCGCACACCACCGCCGACGGTGAGTGGAATCGAGATCGCCTTGCGCACCGCGGCGACCGTGTCGACCATCGTGCCGCGCCCTTCGGGCGTGGCGGAGACGTCGAGGAGCGTCAACTCGTCGCCGCCCTCCTGCTCGTATCGCGTGGCGAGCTCGACGGGATCGCCGACGTCGCGCAGGCCCTGGAACTTCACGCCCTTGACGACGCGTCCGTCCTTCACGTCGAGGCAGGGGATGATGCGGCACGTCAGCATGGCGCCGCCTCCTGCGCCGCGCGGATCCAGCCCGTCATCAGATCGAGCCCGAAGGCGCCTGAGAGCTCGGGATGAAACTGGCAGGCGAGAATCGGGCCGCGGCGCATCGCGGAGATGAAGTGGCCCGCGTGATCGGTGAGGGCGACGGTCCAGCCGTCGGGCGGGTCGGTCATGCGGAAGGAGTTGGCGAAATACGCGAAGCCTCGGGCGAGGATTGGATCGTCCCGCTGCGGGATCACCTCGTTCCAGCCCATGTGCGGACGGCGCGCGCCCTGCGGAAACGCGGTTACGCGCCCCGGCGCGATCCCGAGCCCGCGCGCCTCGGGCGACTCCTCGCTGCCCTCAAAGAGCATTTGCATGCCCAGACAGATCGTCAGCGTCGGACGTCCACTCTCGACACGCGCGCGCAGCGCGTCGAGCGCGCCGATCGAGGAAAGACGCTCGATCGCCGCCCCGAAGCTGCCCACGCCGGGCGAGACAAGCAGCGGCGCCGTGCGCACGGAGTCTGCGTCATCGATAAGCCTGGGGCGTCCGCCGAGGCGCGCGAAGCCTGAGGCGACGGAGGCGATGTTGGCGGCGCCCGTCCTCAGGATCGCGATGTCGAAGGGCGCGGCGGTCACAGGCTCCCCTTGGTGCTCGGGACAGCGCCCGAGTCCGTCCGCGCGACCGCTTTGCGCAGCGCGAGGGCGGTCGCCTTGAAGGCGGCTTCGGCGCGGTGGTGGTCGTTGTCGCCTTTGAGGACGTCGACGTGCAGCGTGATGCGCGCGCTCATTGCGAGTGACTGGAGGACGTGCCCGACGTTCTCGCAGGCGAGGGCGCCCAGCGACTCGCGGCGCAGCCCGAGGTCGATCGCGGCGAAGGGGCGGCCCGAGATGTCAATGACCGTGCGGGCCAGCGCCTCATCGAGCGGCGCGTAGGCGGACCCGAAGCGCCGGATTCCCTGCGGCTCCCCGATGGCGGCTCGCAACGACTCGCCGAGGGCGATGCCGCAATCTTCGGCGGAGTGGTGGTCGTCGATCTCGAGGTCGCCCTCGCAGGAGAGATCGAGATCGAAGCCGGCGTGGAAGGCGAGGGCGGTGAGCAGGTGGTCGAGGAAGCCGACGCCCGTCTTGACGTTGACCCGGCCTGCGCCGTCGAGATCAAGGGCGCCGCGGATGCGCGTCTCCTTCGTCTGGCGGTCGATCGTGGCCTTTCGGCTCATGGCAGGAGCTCCTGGAGTTCGCTGGCGGATCGGATGACACGCGCGGCGCCGGCGCGCAGGAACGCATCATCATCGTCGGCGGTCTCGGCCAGGACGATCGGCACGGCGCCGAATCTGCGCGCGGCCGCGACGCTTTCGAGTGAGTCGGCGACCATCCAGGCGCCGGCGGAGGGTATGTCGGGAAGTGCTTTGGAGGTGTCGACCCCGTCGATCGCGTCGAAGAGTGTTGTCACGACGAGTCGCGGTCGGAGCGCCGTCTCGAGCGCGCGCTGGAGACGTGTCAGCCCCCCTGTGCTCGCGGGACAGCCGATGCGGAGGAAGCCTTCGAGTCCGGGGCGGTCCGTGAACCGGCGGACGGCGATCCCAAGCCCGGCGAGGGCGTCGGCGACCCATGGCGCGTTCTCGAAGCGGGCGAGGATGAAGTTCGCCTGCGAGGCGATGGGCTGTGCGCCGAGGCGCGTCAGCGTCCCGAAGAGAGCCGTACGCTCGGCGCGGATTCGATCGATGATTTGGCGATCGGGCTCGGGCGAGCGGTCGAGACGCGCGCAGGCGATGGCGATGGAGGGCCCGGACACCGCGAAAGGCTGGCCCATCGCGCGGAGGCCGTCGATCAGGTTTGCCGGTCCCGTGGCCCAGCCGACGCGCAAGCCCGCGAGACCCCACGCTTTGGACATCGTGCGCGTGATAATCGTATTCGGAAGCGAGAGGGCGACTGGCGTCAGGTCCTCGTCGGCGAACTCGGTGTAGGCGAGGTCGACGAGGAGGATGGCGTTCGGCGCGAGCTCGTCCAGACGCGCGCGAATCGCTCGCAGATCGGCGGCGCTTGCGACCGCGCCTGTCGGATTGTTGGGGGTCACGACTGCGACCATGGCGGTGTCGGCGTCGATCGTGCGCAGAATCGTGTCGATCGGGAACGCGCTGTCCAGCCAGTCGATCTCGGCGCGGTCGAGACCGGAACGATCGACATAGCGCGGCAACATCTCGAAGGTTGGACGCGTCAGGATCGCGCGGCGGCCTCGACTTGCGGCGAGGCGCACGGCGCGCTCCAGGGCGTCGTCCGCGCCGGCGGTCGCGAGGAGTCGATCCGGCGTCACGTCCGTGATCGTGGCGAGTCGCTTCTCCAGGGGCTGCGCGTTCGGGTAGCGGCGGCAGATCTCCGTGAAGTCCGCGTGGAGGGCCTCGAGCAGCGACGGATCCGGGGGCGCCCCCTCGTTGGCGTCGAGTCGCAGGTCCACCGGGGCCGGATGGCGCGGGGGCTGATACGCGCCGGGAGTGGTGGTGTTGAAGCGGTCGTGATTCATGAGAGTCGGCGCGGCGCTCATGGGAGGATCTGGGATGGCTTGGTGACGATCACATCGACGCCGCCCGCCTCTCGGATCTTCGGCAACGCGACGGGCAGCGCTTCGCGCAAAACGGCCGCCTTCACGGCGTAGCCGGCGCCGCCGTGGAGGGTGGAGACGGTCGGTTCGCGCATGCAGGGCATGACGGCGACGACGGCCTCGAGGCGATCGGGCGGGACATTCACCTCGATCGAAAGCCGCTTGCGTGCCTCGAGCACGGACTGGAGCAGGAGCGTCATATCCTCCGCGCGCCGTCGCTTCTCAGGGTTCTCGAGCGCGCTGGGATTGGCGTAGAGGCGCGTCGAAGATGTGCGAAGGTCATCGAAGATCTCGAGGCCGTTCGCCTCGAGCGTGGCGCCCGTCTGGGTGATGTCGACGATGCAGTCGGCGTCTTCCGGCGGGAAGACTTCGGTGGCGCCGAAGGACTTGACGAAGCGCGCCTTGAGCCCGCGGTCGGAAATCCACCGCGTGGTCAGGCGCTCATACTCCGAGACGACGACGAGCGGGCCGCTCTTTTGCAGGCGCCCGTCCTCGACGAGCTCCTCGGGCGCCGCTGCGACGAGTCGGACGGGATCGAGCCCGGTGTCGAGCAGCTCGACGACGTCGGCCTCGAGTTCGGCGACCCAGTCGGCGCCTGCGAAGCCGACATCGCGACTGCCCGCGTCCAGCATCTCGATGATGTTCTGCGGCTTGAGGATCTTGGCTTCACAGTCGGGCAGCGTCAGGCGGGGGCGGTATTCACGGGCCGCGCGCCTGAGCTCAATGCCCGCTTCCGAAAGGAGGCGGAAGACGCCGTCCTGCATCCGCCCCTTGGGAAGGCCGATGTGCAGCGTGTTCGTGTTGTCATTCCTGGGCACGGTCGGTTTCTCCCGAGGTTCTGGGGCCCCGGCCCGACGCGCGGACGCTCCAAAAGCGACGCGACGCCGGGCAGAGCCGGCGTCGGTGGATTCGCGGTTGGATCAACTCCGATCCGCCCGATCACCACCAAAGGCCAGCCCGCGCCGCACGGAGGCCATGATGCGAATGGTGGTGATCAATCGAGCGGCGATTCATTCGGCCAGAGTATTGAATTCCACTCCTTCCGAGTCAAGCGCGGACTCGGAACTCAAGGCCGCTCATCCCCCCGCCAGCGGGGTGGGAAACGACCGGGACCCGCTCCAAAGCGGGGCGCGGCGCCGGATCCCTGGATCGGCCAAAGGCTGTTCGACACCGCCCGCAGGGCTCGCTCGGCAACGTAGATCATTTGCGGTCGTATTGGTATGGTGAGCAATGCTCCGCCGGGACATGCAAGTCGTCCTCGGGGAATCCCTGGGATCGTGAAGCGAGGCGCTCCATGACGCAAGACCATGCTGGCGACGCAGCGGGCGGGAAGGGCGCGTCAGACCGCTTCTTCTCGGGATTTCTTCTCATTGCATGCTTGGCGCTGGGCGGGCTCGTTGTCGTGCTTGCGATGCAAAATCGCGCACTCAAGGCGCGGATTGCGGAGGTGCGCGCCGAGGCGGATCAGGCGCTAATCCAACGGGCGCCGGTGGAGGGGCTCGGGCCGGGCGACGCGATCGGCGCGCTGCCCATCGTGAGCGATGGCGGGCCGGGCACGATCAGCCTCGAAAATCCGGATGGGCGGCGCACGCTGCTGCTATTGTTCTCACTCGATTGTCCCGCGTGCGAGGTGGCCAAGCCCTTCTGGCGTCGGCTGGTCGCGGCTGCGCACAAGCAGGGCGTGCGCGTCGAGGCGGTCTACCCCAGTTTCGACGAGGCCGCCGCCGCGCCGCCGATGGGCTTGGGCGTCGCGCCCGCCGGCGTTCGCGACTATGCGAGGACGAGCCTCGTCGATGCGCCCTTTGTTCCCGCGACGCTGCTCGTCGGCGCGGACGGCGTCATTGAAGAGGCGTGGTATGGGACATTCGACGCCGAACGCGAGGCGCTGGTGATGGCGGCGCTTCGCAGCGGATCGAGATAGCGGACGGGAATGAGAAGGGGCCCGGGAGCCGGTTGAGACCCGGGGGCCGCCGGTTGCCGACGGGTTGGGAGGCGACTCAGCAGGGGGTGGCGGGGACGCAGCCGGCGCAGGTGAAGGGCGCCTGGACGTGCAGGCAGATTCGCTCGCCGGGCGGGGCCGCCTCGGGCGGCGTCTCGAGGACGGCCATCACACCTACTCCGCCGCCGCGCAGGAAGCGGGCGCGCAGAGCGACTTCACGACACGACTCCGCAGGTTCATTTCGGAACTCGTTCGGGCGCCGCCGGAAAGCGGCGCGACACGGGATGAAGGGGTGGCCGCACGCGGCCCGTTCTCCATCAGACGGGCGCGCCCCATTCGGCGACGGACGCACACACGCGGCGAATGCGTCACGTCGAGGCTTGCTCAATCGCCAGAGAATTCACCGATCTGACGCCTCCCGAATGCGCGCAAAAACCCCCCTTGCGGAGGGGGCGCAAGGGGGGGCGAAACTCAAACGAACCTCGTTCGATCGTCGAGGTTCAGTAGGACATCGGGCTCGGCCCGACCGGCTTGCAGGGGGCGTCTGTGTAGCATCTGGCGAAGCAGATGTTGCTGTAGGTCTCGCCGTTTTTGCACACCACCGGCGCGATGTAGAGCGGGCAGACGCAGCCGGGCTTGGCGTCGACCGACGACTCCGTCGCCGCCATGGCCCCGACGGCCATCGGCGCACAGACACCCAGCGCACAGAGCGACTTCACAAGACGGGACTTGAGGTTCATCAAGCAATTCCTTTCAACGTCGCGACGCGTCGCGAAACACGATGAAGGGGGGTCGCCTCGGGTCCGTTCTCCTCCAGACGACCGACCCAGTGATACGGCCGCGGGAAACGCACGCGGTTGTCGCAGTCTAGCGAGATCGCACTCGGACACCAGACCATCGCAGGGCATGGGATGGAACCGCGCCTGGGACCCCAGGGGATTCCACGGTTCGGAAAGGGAACGCCGTCACCCGAAGCGGCGGATCATCTCCTCCTGCCGGAAGGTGAAGATCTTTCGGAGATCGCGCTTCACGAAGAGCCAGTGGATAACGGGGCCGCCCGGGACGGCGTAGTCGACGACATCGCGGCAGAGCGTGCCGCCGTCGACGGGCGTGAAGGTGTGTTCGTGGATCCACTTGCGGTAGGGGCTGCGGAGGGCCTCATCGATGAAGCGGCGGGGCGGCTCCCACGCGGCGATGCGAGTCGTCCAGCCGATCGGGAGGCCCCGGACCTTCAGGCGGTACCTGATGATCGCGCCGTCGCGCATCTCCTGCGGCGCCGAGACGATGCGGAAGCTCAGGAAGGGCGGCGTGATCTCTTCGAGATTCTCGGCCCGGGAGAAGAAGTCGAAGACCTCCTCAACACGGCGGGGAAGCCAAAGCCGGGCCTCCAGGCGATGGCCGTCGTCCGTCCTGCGGATCGTGACCGGGCCCGGCTCGCTGGCGGGACGCGACGTCGATTCGGCGAGCGTGGACATCGCTTCGGGATTCGTCCGCGTCGCATCGGCGGATGCGGCGCCGGAGCGAGGTCACTCGCGGACGGTGGCGGGCTACACGGCCGCCGAGCGCGGGGCGCCGGTTTCGTTCGTGCGCGCGAAGCGACGAGCCCATGGGCCGACATCGGCGTCGGGGTGTCTACGCAGGATCGCGGAGGCGATCAGCCCGAGAAAGAGCGGCTGCGGCGCAAGGGGGCGGCTCGTCAGTTCGGGATGGCACTGCGCAGCAATGAAGTAAGGGTGGGCGATCGCGGGATCGGCGGCGGGATCATTCGGCCGCGGCAGCTCGAGCATCTGCATGATGGGGTGCTCGGGATGGCGCCCGGAGAAGATGAGCCCGCCCGCCTCGAGCCGCTCGACGTACGCAGGATCGACCTCATAGCGATGCCGGAAGCGCTCGCGGATGGTGAAGGGGCGTCTGAAGTCGGTGCGAACAGGCTTGCGGAACGATCGCGCGGCGGCCTCGTAGAGCTCGGCGGCGAGCGTGTCGGGAGTCACGAGCACATCCTGGCCGCCGAGGCGCATGGTGCCGCCGAGCTGCTCGATGCGCTTTTGCTCGGGGAGCTCGCTGATGACGGGATCGGCGCAGTGGGGGTCGACTTCCGTTGAGCCGGCGCCCTCGATCTCGAGGACATGGCGGGCGAACTCGATGACCGCCACCTGAAAGCCCAGACAGATGCCGAGATAGGGGATCCTCGCCTCCCGGCAGCGTCGAACGATCTCGATCTTGCCCTCGACGCCGCGGGAGCCGAATCCGCCCGGAACGATGACGGCGTCGAGATCGGCGAGGGCGTCGGCGGCGTTCTCTGAGGTGACGTCGGAGGTCTCGATCCACTTGACGTCGATCTCGGTGCGGAGATGCGCCGAGCAGTGCTCGAGGGCCTTTTCGATCGAGGCGTAGGCGTCGCGGAGCGAGACGTATTTGCCGAGGAGTCCGACGGTGACGCGTCGGCTCTTGGCGGAGGTGAGGTCGCGGACGAAGGAGAGCCATCGCTCGCGGGCCGCGTCCTCGGCGCGGAGGCTGACGCGTCCGTGCAGATCGAGGATGGAGAGGATCTCGCGATCGAGGCCCTCGCTGCGCATGGCCTCGGGGATGGTGTAGATGCTCTGGCGGTCGTGCATGGAGAAGACGCGCGCCATGGGCACGTTGGAGAACATGGCGATCTTCTGCATGACGGTGTCGGTGCAGGGCTTGCCGGCGCGGCAACCGATGATGTGGGGCTGAATGCCCGCCTCCATGAGGCGCTTGATGCCGAGCTGGGCCGCCTTGCTCTTCTGCTCGCCCAGAGCGGGCGGCTCGATGACGTAGGTGAGCGCGACGAAGCAGACGGAGTCGGGCCCCTCCTCGAAGGCGAGCTCGCGCAAGGCTTCGATGTAGAAGCCGTTCTCATAGTCGCCGACAGTGCCGCCGATTTCGACGAAGACGACGTCCGCAGGCTTCCGGCCGTCACCGTGCAGCGCGAGCTCTCGGAGCTTGCGCTTCACCTCGCCGGTGACGTGCGGGATCATCTGCACGTCGCGCCCGAGATACTGGCCATGTCTCTCGCGATCGAGAATCTCAGAGAAGACCTGCCCGCTGGTGACGAAGTTGCGCCCGGAGAGGTTCTGATCGAGCATGCGCTCGTAGGTGCCGAGATCCATGTCCGTCTCGGCGCCGTCGTCGAGGACGAAGACCTCGCCGTGGCGGTAGGGATTCAAGGTGCCGGCGTCGATGTTGAGATAGCCCTCCATCTTGATGGGGGCGACGACGAGGCCCTTGTCCTGGAGCAGCTTGGCGACGGAGGCGCTGAAGATGCCCTTGCCGAGCCCGGACATGACAGTGCCGAAGACGGCCACGTACTTGTGGCGTCCGCGGACGTAGCCCGGGGGCATGGGTGAGTAGAACTCGCTGGCGTCCGCGCTGGCGCCGGCGGCGGCGAGAAGAGAACCCTCGCCCGGGTCGGCGGCGGTGGGGTCAATCGGCGCGGGGGCGCTGGCTGCGGGCGTGGCCGGCGACCCGATCCGTCGCGGCTCCTGGTCGCTTCCTGCGTGGGGCATAGCTAATCGTACCGCGCCTGGGCTCCACCCCCAAGTTGGCGTTCGCAAGGTTGAGGATCCGGGGCAACTGGCGGGGCGGAGAGCCGTTACGATCTTTGCGGGCCGCCTGCGGTCCGGTTTACCAGACACATGAGGAGAATGAGTATGACTCACGGACGCTCCCGACACGCCCGCCATCTGCTGACAGCCGCTCTCATCGCGGCCCTCGCCGCACTGCTCGCTCCCCTCCCGGAAGCCCGCGCCGAGCGCCGCGGGCTGGCGGAGTGGAGTTGTCAGCGCTGCCGCGAGCTGGCGGCGACATGGCGCTCAGCGTCGTCCCGGGACTCGCTGCGCTGGGATGAGACCACCGGGGCGGACGCTCGCGCGTATCCGCCCGATCGGCTCGTCGACTACCGCCACATGACGCTGCGGATGGACATCCCGGATATGAACACGCCGAAGTTCACCGCTGAGCAGAAGCTGACTTTCTCGGCGATTGGCGTGCCTGTCGAGGCGATTGATCTGGATGCGGTCCAACTGGACATCCAGTCGGTGGAGGGAACGCGGGGCGATTCAGGCCGTCCGCTGCCGCTGGATTGGTCCTACGACGGCGAGAAGCTGACCATCGCCTTCGACGAGCCGCTGAAGGCGGGCGAGAGTGGGGCGCTGACCATCAACTACTCGGCGAACGATCCCGTCGACGGGCTGTTCTGGACGCCGGAGCAGGAGCAGTGGGCGGGTCGGCCGCCGCAGATCCATACGCAGGGGCAGCCGGAGACAAACCGGTTCTGGTTCCCCTGCCACGATTTTCCGAACGAGCGGCTCTCGACGGAGCTGATCGTGACTGTCCCGCCCGGGTTCATCGTCAGCAGCAACGGTCGGCTGGTGAGCCATGTGGTTCGCGGCGGGCGGGAGACGTGGCGGTGGCTTCAGGAGCAGCCGCATCCGAACTATCTCGTGTCGCTGGTGGTGGGCAAGTTCGACGTGGTGAACGTCGGCGAGGAAGGGAGCCTGCCGATGCCGGTCTATGTGCCGCCGGGGAAGGGCCCGCTGGTCGAGCAGACGTACGGCAACACGGACGAGATGACCGACGTCTTCGAGGATCGCTTCGGCGTGCCGTATCCGTGGGATCGGTACGCGCAGCTCGTGGTGTGGAACTTCGGCGCCGGCGGCATGGAGAACACCGCCGCGACCACGATGTACGACACCGCGATCCTGGATGAGAAGGCGCTGCTGGACGGGGATCTCGATCCCCTGATTGCGCACGAGCTGGGCCATCAGTGGTTCGGCGATCTGCTCACCTGCGATTCGTGGGCGCACATCTGGCTCAACGAAGGGTTTGCGACGTATTCGGAATCGCTGTGGTTCGAGGTGCGCGACGGCTGGGACGAGGGATATCTCTACGACTGCTGGCGCAACAACCGGGGCGTGGCGCGGGGCGATCGGCTCTCGGGGGAGAGCAGCGCGAGCCGTCCGCCGATGGTGTCGAACCTGTACGAGCATCCGTGGGACGTTTTTCGGCGGCGGTCGAACCCGTATCCGAAGGGCGCCACGGTGCTGCACATGCTTCGGATGAAGATGGGGGATGAGACCTTCTTCGACGCCATTCAGACCTACACGCGTCGCTTCCGCAACGCGACGGTTGAGACGAACGATCTCCGCGAGGTGATGGAGGAGGTCTCCGGGCTGAACCTGGAGCAGTTCTTCACGCAGTGGACGAAGCGGCCCGGGACGCCGGAGGTGAAGGTCGAGGTGGACTGGCGCGAGGCGTCCAGCCAGTTGCATCTGGCTGTGGAGCAGACGCAGCACATCGGACCGATGACGCCCGCGTTCGCGTTCGACTTGCCGGTGCACGTCGAGGCGGACGGCGAGATGAAAACGATCACGATCCCCGTCTCTGAGCGCCGACATGAGCGGACGATCGATCTGCCGGAGGAGCCGACGATGGTCGTCGTCGATCCGCGGGCGGAGGTGCTGATGACGCCGACCGTCCGGCAGCCGGCGAAGCGGTTCATCGAGCAGTTGCGCCGCGGTCCGACGATTCCCGCCAGGCTCGAGGCGGCCGACGCGCTTGAGAAGCACAAGAGCGAGGCGACGATCGAAGCGCTGGCGGCGGTGGTGGGAAACACGGGCGAGTTCCACGCCGTGCGCGGCGCGGCCGCGGGCGCGCTGGGGGAGCTGGGCGCCGGCGAGGCGCTGATTCGTCTGGCCCGCGCCGGGATCGACGATGCGCGGGTGCGCGAGGAGGTCATGGACGCCCTCGCGGAGGCGGGCGGCGACAAGGCGCTGGCGGTGCTCGTCGAGCACGCGTCCAACGTCGATGAGTCCTACGCCACGCGCGCGGCGGCGTTGCTGGGCGTCGGCGAGTTGGGCGATGCGTCGCATCTGCAAGTGTTGATCGACGCCCTGGATGATGACTCGCAGCACGAGCAGGTGCGCCGGGCGGCCGTACGGGCGATCGCGGAGCTGGGCGTCGAGGGCGGGCTCGAGGCGGTGATCCCCTTCACGCAGCTCGGCTGGAATCAGCGCCTGCGCCCGGCGGCGATCAGGGCTGTCGCGGATCTCGCGGAGCATGACTCGGACCTCGCTTACGAGACGCTCCTTCCGCTGCTGGAGGATCACGAGGACCGCACGCGGCGCACGGCGGCCATGGCGCTCGTGGAGATCGCCGACGAGCGCGCCCTGGAGACGCTCCGCCGCCTCGCCCGGACCGATCCGCACCCGGTCTATCGCGATCTCTTCGCCTCCTCCGCGGATCGGCTGGCGGCGAACGCAAGGAAGGATTCGACGATCGTCGAAGTGCGCGAGGAGCTGGAGACGCTCCGGCGGGAGCTGGATGAGCTCAAGAAGTAATCGCGCCTTCGTGAAGTGAGTCGCACGCCGCCGGGCTTTCGGGCTCGGCGGCGTTTTTCATGCGCTGTGGGAAGCCCGCCAGCGCTCGACGAAGGCGCGGTACTGCTCAGGGGTGTCGATGCCGCTCGAGCCATGCTCGACGAGGGCGACAGCGATGTCGTGGGCGTGCTCGAGGGCTCGGAGTTGTTCAAGGCGCTCGGCCTGCTCGAGGGGCGTCTGGTTGAGTCGGACGTACTCCCGGAGGAAGGCGCGGCGGTAGGCGTAGATCCCGAGATGCCGGAGCGGAGCTGCGTCGCCATGCGGTATCGCGGCGCGCGAGAAGTACAACGCGCAGCCGTCGAGGCGGCGGACGACCTTGACGAGATTCGGATCGGACGCCTCCGCGGGATCGATCGGCGACGCGGCCGTGGCGATGGACGCGCCGCTTGTTTCCAGCTCACCGGCGACCGCGTCGATCAGAGCGGGTTCGATCTCGGGCTCGTCGCCCTGGACGTTGACGATGACGGCGCCATCCGGCAGCCGCATGCGCTCGGCGGCCTCGTCGAGGCGGCTGGTGCCGTTGGGATGCTCGCCCGTGAGGACAGCCTCGCCGCCGAAGGAGCGGGCGGCGTCGGCGATGCGCTCGTCGTCGGTGGCGACGGCGATGCGCGAGGCGCGGCGCGCCGCGGCGGCGCGCTCCCAGACGTGCTGAATCATGGGCTTTCCGGTGTCGTCGGCGAGGGCCTTGGCGGGGAATCGCGTCGATCCCCACCGCGCCGGGATGATGACGACGACGTCGCTCATCGCGTCTCCGGTGAGCGCTTCAGCCTCGAAGCGACTGGACGAGCTGCTGCATGCGCTCGCGCTGCTGGCGGATGTCCTTGTAGCCGATCTGCTGCATCGCGAGGCCTGAGGCGATGGAGAGGGCCTCCTCCGCAGCCGCGAGATCCTTATCCGCCTCGCCCTTGTCGCGAAGCGCGGTCATGAGCGCGTAGCGGATCTCCATGCCGGTCTCGTCGGTCTCCGTCCGATGCTCCTGAAGCGCCGCGCGAAGGCTGTTGATGGCCTCGGTGTGCCATCCAAGGCGCAGGAAGGCCTGGCCGAGCTGGGTCATGGCGGGGACGCGGTGCTTCGCGTCCTTCTGCGCTTCCTGGAGATAGCCGATCGCCTGCTCGTCGTCGCCGAGCTGGAAGAACCGACGTCCGACTTCATACTGGTAGGCGAGTTCGGTCGGATAGGCTTCAGCGCACAGGCGATACTCCTCGATCTCGGTTTCGAGGAGCTTGCGGAGGCTTTCCTCGTACTTCTGCTTGAGTGTTTCGTCGCCCGTCTCGGCGGCCTTCTCCCGGAGCGCTCGGAGCTTGCGGCGCCCGCGCTTCATCTTGATCTGCCCCGCCTGCTGGCGGAAACGAAACTCCTTGGAGTCGTCGTAGGCCTTCATCAGGATCTGAAACGCGACTTTCTCGTTGTCCGGATCGTCGCTCTCCTGAAGCGCGCGGGCGTACTTCATGATGGCGTTGGTGTCTGTCGGACGGGACTCGTAGTCCTCCTTCGCCGCCTTGATCACGCGCGAGGCGGCGTCGCCGCTCTTGACGACGCTCTCCTCGTCGATGAGCTGGCGCTGTCGCTCGGCGTCGCGGATGTTTTTGCGGAACCCGCCCTCCTCCCCGCCCTGTTCGTAGCCACCCATGCTCATCGCCGCCTGAGCGGAGAGGTTGCGCAGCTCGGCTTCGAGATCGTTGTCGCCGGGATCGATCTGAAGGGCGAGCGTTCCGAACTTGACGGCCAGATCGAAGGCTTGCGACTCGGCCAGTCGGTCCTTCAGTTTGACGAGCGCATCCTTCTTGAGCTTGCCGTTGGACATGGCGACGCCGAGCGCGCGCTCGCCGATCCAGTAGCTCGACTCGGAGAGCTCGAGTTTGTTCGCTTCGTCGATGGCGCGGGCGGCGGCGCCCATGTTTGCGGGGTGGGTTCCCCATTCGAGCAAGGCGCGGAGGAAACGGTCGACAGGCCCCTTGCCGGTGAAGGTCTTCTGCTGATCTTTGGTGGGGCCGGGCTTCTTGCGGTCCTGGAGGAAACGGCGGGCGGCTTCATAGAAGGATTCAAGCCCTGTCATGCTGGCGGGGTCGTGCTTCATCCCCTGGAGCCAGAGGGTGGCGGCGTACTCCCAGTTTCCCGCCTCCTGCACGGTCTTGGCGTGTTCGAAGAACCGCGCCGCCCGCTCGGGATTGGCGCTGTAGGTCTGCTCCGTCGCGGTCTGCGCGGGCTCCTCCGATGAGTCTCCGCCCTTCTTTTTTCCGAAAATCGCCAAGAAGCGCTCCCTGGATGCGTGCGCCGAGCCCGCCTCCTCGCCGGCGGTGCACCGGCGGAGATCCTACGCGACGCGGTCAAAAAGGGTCAACGAGTCGACTCCCCGCTCGCGGGCCTCAATCCCGCCTCAAAGCGTACACTCAGCGGATGACGATCGACCCAGCCTCCCTCCAGATTCTCCACTATCCGCACACCGCCCTCCGCACCAAGGCGGAGGTGGTTCCGGATGTCGATGAGCAGGTCCGAGCCGTCGCGCAGCGCATGGTCGAGCTGATGCGGGAGGCGGAGGGCGTCGGGCTCGCCGCCCCTCAGGTGGGCCTCTCGTGGCGGCTCTTCGTGGCCGAAGTTCCGCCCGGAGAGGACCGCTCCGTGGACGCGGAGCCGCGCACCGCCACGCTGGGGCACGAGGTGTTCATCAACCCGCGGATCGTCGCCTTCGAAGGGGATCTGGAGGGAGCGGAGGAGGGATGTCTGAGCATCCCGGGCGTCACGGGCGAGGTGCGCCGTCCGCCGCAAGTAATCATCGAGGCGGTCGATCTCGATGGGGAGCCCTTCGCCCTCTCGAGCGCTGGTCTGCTCTCCCGATGCCTCCAGCATGAGGTCGATCACCTGGACGGCGTGCTCATCCTCGATCGGATGACGCAGATGTCCCGTCTCAAGACGAGATCCGCCATCAAGGCGCTCGAAAAACAGGCATCGAGTCGATGATGGGGCTCACCGGCGGACCTCGGCGGGAGGCGGGCGCATGAAGCTGATCTTTCTGGGCTCGGGCGCCTTCGGTCTGCCGACCCTCGAGCGACTGGCTCGGGATCATGAGCTGCTCGGGATCGTCACGCAGCCCGATCGACCCAGCGGGCGCGGGCGCGCGCTGCGCCCGACGCCCGTGGGCGAATGGGCGGCGCAGCAGGCCCCGGAGGCGCCGCTGTGGAAGCCCGAGTCCGTCAACGAGTCCGGCGTGCGGGAGCGTCTGCGCGGGTTAGGGGCCGATGCGTGGGTGGTGATCGCGTTTGGGCAGAAGCTGTCGGCGGAGCTCCTGGAGGGCGTCTTCGCGGTGAATCTGCACGCCTCGCTGCTGCCGCGATGGCGCGGGGCGGCGCCGATTCATCACGCGGTGCTCGCGGGCGATGCGGAGACGGGAAACACCGTCATCACCCTCGCCGAACGGATGGACGCCGGGCTGATTCTGGGGCAGACGAAGCGGCCGATCGGGCGGACGCAGACGACGGGCGATCTGCACGATCTGCTTGCGCAGGACGGCCCCGGGCTGGTGGAGGAGGTTCTTCGGGCACGCGCGCAGGGGACGCTGGCGCCCGTTGAACAGGATGATCGGCGGGTGACGCATGCGCCGAAGCTGAGGGCCCGCGACGCCCGACTGGATCTCACGGATTCCGCGGATGCGTGCCGGCGGCGGATCAACGGCCTCAGCCCGTGGCCCGGGGTGTGGGCGGCGGTGGGGGCGACGCCTGTGAAGCTGCTGCGCGCCGATTCCCACGAAGAGGGGGGCCGCGAGGCGGCGGGACGGCTGATCGATCCCGGGAGGGGGCTCGTGGCCTGCGGAGCGGGCGCGCTTCAGGTGCTCGAGGCGCAGGTGGAGGGAGGGCGGCCGATGAGTTGGGAGGCGTTCGCGCGCGGGCGTCAGATCGATGAAAGCGCCATGATGACGACGAGTTAAGCCCGATGCGCGCCCGAGACCGCTCCAGACTGGCCCAGCTCTCACTGTGGGATCTGCTCCCTGCGTCGCGCCGGTCCCGCTCACGCCGACGGAAGCCGCCGGCGCCATCGAACCCGCAGCGCGCGTCGGCCCCAACGCCGCGGAAGCGGACGCGGGAGCGATACGAAGCGATGACGCGCAGCGTGCTGGCTGCGCACGGCGTTCGTGTGCGCAAATGGCGGACGAGCATGTCGGGTGTTGCGTGGGAGGTCCACTATGAGGACGGGCGCGTGGTCCGTCTGATTGAAGCGCCGCGCCCGCGCGGGCCCATGTCGACGGCGATCTTTCTACACGAGATCGGGCATCACGCGATCGGGTTTGGCGTCCATCGCCCGCGCTGCCTGGAGGAGCTGCGGGCGTGGGAGTGGGCGATTGCGGAGATGGAGCGGCAGGGCGTCTCGGTGACCGATCGGGTCCGCGCGCGGATGGCTGAGTCGCTGCACTACGCGGTGTACAAAGCCCGCAAACGGGGATTGAAGCGGCTCCCGCCTGATCTGGCGCCCTTCTGCCGCATCCCTCGGGACTGAAGCTTTCGCTGGTCTTTTCCCAGGCTCGTGATATCGTTCGATGAACGCCGATCGCGGCGCTGGGAGAAGAGAGATGGACGCACGGATCTGGGGGCCGGCGGTTGGTCTTATAACTGTTTTCGCGGGCGCGGCGGCTGTGGGGTTCAGCACGGGCGTGCCGGGCGGCTTCAGCGGCGGGCTTCTGAGCGGGGGGCAGTCCTGCGCCGCCTGTCACGTCGCGGAGACGGAAGGGACGGGCTCTGTGGAAGTGCTGGGCGCGCCGATGCGCTATCAGCCCAACGGGCTCTATGAGCTCGCGGTGCGCGTCACGGATCCGGATCAGGCGGGCGCCGGCTTCCAACTCAGCGTTGAGACGGAGGCGGGCGTCTCAGCGGGCGTCTTCGAAATCATCGATTCGCAGAACACGGCGCTCTCCTCCAACGACCCCCGCTTTGTCACGCACACCGAGAACGGTTACCTCAAGTCGGTCCTCGACTGGGAGGATGAGAGCAGCTCCGCGACGTTCACCGTGCGGTGGCGGGCGCCGGAGGAGGATCTCGGGGAGGTCACCTTCTATGCCGCGGGCAACGCGGTCAACGCCAACGGCTGGCTGGACGGAGATCACGTCTACACCACAAGCGTGAGCGCGCCATTCGGCAGCGCGTGTCCGTCCGATCTCAATGGGGATGGCGTCGTTGAGACGACGGATCTGATTCTGCTGCTGGATCAATGGCGGACGGGCCCGGGCATCGCGGATCTGAACGGTGATGGCGAAGTCGAGGTTCGTGATCTCGCCAAACTGCTGATGGATTGGGGATCCTGCGAGGAGTGAGCCGAAGCGGCTTACCCGCAACCGCCCCAGGAACCGAGCAGCATCGCCAGATCCTGCGCGTTGACCTCGCCCGACTGGTTCAGATCGCTCGGAATGTCGTTCGTGCCCCAGTTGCCCAGGAGCGCCGCCAGATCGGCGGGGCCGATCGCTCCGTCGCCATTGAAATCTCCGAGACATGGCGGCTCGGCGGGAGCGACGGTCTGGACGCTCACCGAGGCGGGGCTTCCGGCGCGGAAGAGATCGATGGTCGCGGTGACGGAGGTTGGAGGCTGGTCTGAGGTGAAACGGAAGTTGTACAGGGTGCCCCAGCGGAGGGCGTTGCCGTTGGGATTCGTCGCTTCATCCTCGGTGGTCCAGGCGAGTTCGCCGCCGATGGCGACTGGGGCCCAGTCCGCGCCGTCGACGTTGACGCCGCCCAGCCCATCGCCCGAGTGGTAGTCGACGTCATGGAAGCCAAGGTCCACGAGGTCTGCGCCGGCGGGCGCCGGCAGACGGAAGGACCGCGCGGCCCGATGAGAGTTCATGTTGTATAGGGCGTACTCGTAGCTCCAGGGGCGTTGTGCGTCGTCCGTCTGCGCGACCTTCCAGGCGAGGATGAGTCGGCCGTCGTTGGGGATGTCGATCGTCGCCGTCTGCACCTCCGAGTCGAGATCCGCCCACGCCATGATGGCCGGGTCGGTCGATTGCGTCGTCGATTCCGAGGAATAGAGCAGGTCGAAGGAGGGGAAGCCCCCGGGCGTGTCGACGAGGAACTCGCGATAGGAGACGTTGTTGAGATCGTTCCCGGCGGCGGCGTCATCGGCGGCGATGTACTGGACCTCCGCGAAGTAGCGCGCCTCCGGATTCAGCGCGGGGTCGAGATCGTCCTGGTCGATGAAGACGTAGCCGGCGTGGATGCTGCCGGTCGGCTCGGGCCATGGAATGGGGAACGTGCCGTCGGCGGGATTGATCTGCGTGCGCGGCCCGAGGCGCGAGATGGAGCCGTTGGTCGCCGCGGAGTAGGTGTCGCTGCACCCGGGCCCGAGGAGATCGCCGCCGTCAGGATCCTGGCAGGGGCCGCCGCAGAGCTCCTCGGGGATGATGACAAAGGCGTGCTTGGCCCAGGAGAGGCCTATCTGCTCGAAGCGTCCATCCTTCAGGCGGTACGCCTGCTGCGCGATGATGGGGTGATCGACGGTGTTGGCGAACCAGTTTGCGTCGGCGTCGCCGATGTTGCAGGAGGCGGCGCCGAAGGTGTATGGGCGGGGGTCGGCGAGTGAATAGCGCTTTGTGTCTGTCAGGACGCCGACGATGATGTCGGGTCCGATGGCTCCGCGTGGCGTGGGCGCCGCCTGGCCCTCCAGCGCCGCCTGGACAGCGGCGCCTTCGGGATCGAGCGCATCGGCGTAGTCCATCCATTGCTCCGCGTGGCGAACGTCCCCCATCTGCAAGAGTACGGTCGCGAGCTTGCGCGCGACGACGGCGTCGCCAGGGGTGTCAAGGGCGAGCGCTTCAAGCTCTTCTGCGACAGCGGCGCGTGTGGACGACGATGCATCGGCGGCCACGAGCGGCCAGGACGCTGCGAGCAGCGCGCCAGCGCCCGCCGCAATCGCGCCGAACAGACGGGAACGACTCATCATCATCTCTCTCGCCTCAGTGTGGGCGACCCTCCTGGCGGGACGCAAACCCCGGGAATGGTGATCTCCACCATTAGCATCCGACCATTCCTGGCCCGAATCAAGGGGAAAACGCCAATCCGGGTCAGGTCGCTATCCGGACCCCGCTGCTCCGCCACTGGCCTCGCGGGCGTCGGCGATCAGAGCGTCCACTTCCTCAGGCGTGGTGTCGAACGAGCACATGAGGCGAGCGAGCGATCGAGAGGGATCGAAGATGTAGTACCCGTGTCCACGCTCGCGGAGGGCGGAGTGAATGGGCTCGGGAAGCTCCGAGAAAACGGCGTTGGCCTGGGTCCGATAGGGCATACGGAGCCCGAGCTCCGCGAGCCCGCGAGCCAGGCGATCCGCCATGGCGTTGGCGTGGGCGGCGTGACGCAGCCAAGCGCCGCCTTCGAGCGTCTTCGCGAAGGGCGCCGCGACGAAGCGATGCTTGCTCAGCAGCGCTCCGGCCGACTTGCGGAGAAATGGGAATCGCTTCGCGGCGCGTTGAGCAAGATCCGGATCATGCTCCTGCGGAAAGAAGAGGACCGCCTCACCGAATGCGAGACCATTCTTCGTGCCGCCGAAGCAGAGCGCATCGACGCCCGCGTCGGCGGCGAGCGCGGCGGGATCGCATCCGAGGCGGGCGACGGCGTTGGCGAACCGGGCGCCATCGACATGGACGCGGTATCCGAGCGCGTGGGCCGCTTCGCAGAGCCGCTTCGTCTCCTCGGGCGTGTACACCTCGCCGAACTCCGTGGGGTTGGAGATCGTCAGCGCGCCGGGTTGAGGCTGATGCACATCGCCGCGCGACACGGCCGCGGCGCGTTCCACGTTTTCGACGGTGAGCTTGCTGGTCTCGGCGTGGATGGGTGTCGTCCGACAGCGGGTGAAGAGCTCCGGCGCGGTCGATTCATCGTCGTTCCAGTGGCTCAGATGATGGCAGAGCACGCGCTGCCAGGGCTCGGTCATCGAGGCGATGGCGAGCGTGTTGGCGATGGTGCCGGTCGCGACGAAGAAGACGTGCGCCGACTCGCCGAAAAGATCGCGGAATGCGGCCTCGGCGCGCTCCGACCAGGGGTCGTCGCCGTAGCCGACGGCGTGCCCCTGAGCGCACGAGGCGAGCGCGTCCAGAGCCTCCGCGCAGAGTCCGGCGTTGTTGTCGGATCGAAACGAGCGCGGAGGAGTCGGCGGATCCGTCCTAGCGCTCGACATCGTTCACCGGCGTCTGCTCGATCTGGTCCACGATCATCGACGTGATGGCGTTCGGGATCGGAATCGAGAGGTTGTACTGCTGGATTTTCCAGGCGCCGTCGATGCGGCGGAGGACGCCGGTTCCGCGGCATCGGCCATAACGGTCGTTGTGCAGCGTCTCGTCGAACCAGGCGATCTCGGGGCGCTCGGGATCGAAGTCCACGAAGCGGCGCGTGGGCGTATAGGTCCAGCCGGAGCCCTCGACGAAGCGCGGCGTCGCGAAGCTGCGGAACTGCGCAAGCGTCCATCGCTCGCTCGGGTCAGTCCCGAAGAAGACGGCGCTCGGCGCAAAGAGCGAGAAGTAGGTTTCGCCGTCGGCTCGGGCCGCGGCGTCGTGGAGGAGGTCGAGCGTCTCGCTCACGGATCGCTCGATCGGGTGTGGGGCAGGCTCGTCGCCGCTCAGCGCGGAGAGGCGGTCCAGCGTCTCGAATGGATCGAGCAAGTCCCGGCGCGCCTCCGATCCGGGCAGGAGGATGGTCTCGATCTTCGGGTCGCCTTCGATCGCCTGGAGCGCGAACTCAAGCTGCTTTCTGGAGAACTCATCGTCCTCGCCGATGTGCACGAGCTTCGTCGCCGAGCGGAGCATGAGCAGACCGTCGGGGCGATCGTGGAAGGGGGGTGTGAGGCCCCATGTGGTGAGCGAGACGACGTCCCGATTGTGGAACATGCCGACCTGATACGCGGAATAGGCGCCGACTGAGCCGCCGGCCAGATGGAACCCGTCGCCCTGGACGGGGAGGATCTCGCGGAGATGGTCCGCGATGGGGCGAAAGACCATGTACGCGCCGCGATGGAACAGGATCCCGCGAGGCGCCACGGGCGAGATGAGTATCCAGCCTCTCTCGTCCGCCGCGTCGCGCCAGAAGGCGAGGGCCTCGCGGGCCTCAGCGAGATCCTGCTGATCCTCGGGGAAGACGATGAAGACTGGGTGGGGGCGGACCGGATCAAATCCCTCCGGCAACGCCACCAGGAAATCGAGCGTGACCGACTCGCCCTTGATGTCCGCCACGATCCGTCGCCGCTGAGGCTCGCCCGCCATGGCGATCGCGGGAAGCAGGAGCAGCAGCGCGCCGAGCAGGCTTGTCCAACGCATGCGATAACCTCCAATGATCTCGGACGTCATCCTCCTCCGACGCTCGCACGCGCCGTGGCGGGGGGGCGAACGTCCTTTCCGGAGGAGAGAATACGCCATGGAGCTCAGCAAGTTGCAGGAGGCGGCGAATCGCATTCGAGACGCCCGGCGGGTGTGCGCACTGACGGGGGCGGGCGTCTCGGCGGAGAGCGGCATCCCGACCTTCCGCGATGCGATGGAGGGGCTCTGGGCGAAGTTCGACCCGGCGGAGCTGGCGACGCCCGAAGCCTTCACGCGCGATCCCGGGACTGTCTCCCGCTGGTACGACGAGCGGCGGGTCAAGGCGCTCGCCTGTGAGCCCAACCCGGGGCACCTCGCTCTCGCGGCTCTGGAGAAGCATCTGTCGGATCTGGGGCGCTCCTTCACGCTCCTGACGCAGAACGTCGATCGGCTCCATCAGCGCGCCGGCGGCCGGGAGGTCGTCGAGCTGCACGGCACGCTGCATGTCTGGCGGTGCACGAAGTCGGGCGCGACGCGCGAGTTGCCGCCGACGCCGCTGGAGGAGCATCCGACGCGCACGGAGGCGGGTGGTCTGCTGCGGCCGGGGGTTGTCTGGTTCGGGGAGGCTCTTCCCGAGGGCGCGATCGAGCGCGCGACGCAGGCGGCGGAGGCGTGCGACGTCTTCCTCTCGATCGGGACGAGCGCTCTGGTTCACCCGGCGGCGGGCTTCTGCGCGGCGGCGAAGGAGTCGGGCGCCTTTACGATCGAGATCAATCGCGATCCGACGCCGGTGACGGGCCTCGTCGATCTGGCGATCCAGGGCAAGGCGGGCGAGACGCTGCCGAGGCTGGTCGAGGCGATCTGGGGTTGATGCGATTCAGCGGCGGGCGGCGACATCCGGGAGCTCGGGATCGCCCAGATGCCGCTCGAAGTAATCGACGAAAAGGGACCACATCCGCTCGACGACCTCCGGCTCGGCGACCATGTGCGTGAACCCGACGAGGGGGATGAAGGCGAATCGCTGGTCCGACCGGAAGAGCGCGTCCACGAGCTTGAGCGTGTGCATGAAGTACACGTTGTCGTCGGCGGAGCCGTGGACGAGCAGCAGGTTCGTTTCGAGACTGTCCGCATAGGTGAGGGCGTTGGACGCCTCGTATCCCTCCGGATTGCTCTCGGGCAGGTCCATGTAGCGCTCGGTGTAGTGGGTGTCGTAATCGAGCCAGTCGACAACGGGCGCCCCGGCGATGGCGGCGTCGAAGATGTCAGGGCGGCGGAGGGCGGCGTGCGCGGAGAAGTACCCGCCGAAGGACCAGCCGTAGATTCCGACGCGGCTCAGATCCATCTCGGGCCGCTTGCGGGCGAGCGCTTCGAGCGCGCTGACCTGATCCCGCAGCGGCAGATCGATCAGATCGCCCTTGATCGCGCGTTCCCAGTTGCGCCCGCGCCCGGGCGTGCCGCGCCCGTCGAAGGAGACGACGATGAAGCCGTGGTCCGCGATCCACTGGTTCAGGACATAGCGGCGCGGGGTCTTCATGACCATCTGGTTGAGCGGTCCGCCGTAGACATGCACGATGACCGGATAGCGGGCGCCCTCGACGAAATCACGCGGTCGGATGACGACGGCGCGGAAATCGCGCTTCCCGACGGTGAGAAACTCAGGCTCGGGGAGGAAGGGGGGCTCCTCCGCGACGGAGGGGATTCTCCCCAGCGCCGTTCCGTCGGCGCGGCGGACGACGCTGCCCTGCTCGCCGTCGGATGTCTGAAAGGAATGGATGTAGATGGACCTGTTCTTTGCGAACGTGGCGGAATGCACGCCCGGCATTCGCGTCAGGGGCTCGAATGAGAAGGCGTCGGCTTCGAAGGGCACGCGCAGCAGGTGGCGCTCCGTGGGATCCTCCGGGGAGGCGGCGATGATCAGTTCGCCTTCTTCCTCATCGAAATGCTCCAGGGAGCGATAGCCGAGGGAGGGCGGGGTCACGCGCCGGATGAGGTCCCCATCGCGATCGCGCAGCTCGAGCGTCCACGCGCCCTCGCGCTCCGTGGTCCAGAGGAAGGCGTCGCCGCTCTCGAGCCAGCGAGGCATCCGCTGGTCCAGATTGATCCACGCGGAATCGGTCTCGACATGCAGGACGGTTGTCTCTCCGGTGTCCGGGTCGGCGCGGAGGATCGCCTGCTCCGTCTGGCGGCGATTCTGCACGACGAGCGTCAGCGGGGCGTTCTCGGGCCACTTGACGGTCGCGAGGTAGGGGTAGCGCTGCCGATCCCAATCGATCCAGACGGTCTGTCCGGGCGAGGGGGCGTCGATGGCGGTCACGCCCAGACGGACATCGGCGTTCTTTTTGCCAGGACGGGGGTAGGGCCAGGTGTTGGGGGCCTTGGCGGGATCCGAGGGATCCATGATGTGCATCGTCTCCATGCCCTCGGTGTCGGTCCGCTGGTAGACGATTCGTGTGGAGTCGGGCGACCACCAGTAGCCGCGCCGACGCTTCATCTCCTCCTGGGCGACGAACTCGGCGGTTCCGTGCGTGATGGTCCCTTCCGCGCCGAAGGTGATCTGCGTCTCCTCGCCCGTGGCGATGTCGGTCACATACACCTCGTCCTGACGCACGGCGGCGACCATCCGGCCGTCGGGGCTGAACTGCGGATCGATGGGAAAGCCTGAGTCGGACTCGAGCGGCGTGACGCGCTTGGTGTCGCGCTCGATGACGTAGATCGCGCCCGAGAGCGTGGTGAGCAGTTGCGCGCCATCCTTGGAAAGGTCGTAGGTCGCGACCCCCCGCGCCGAGAGGCGCATGCGCTCGCGCCTCGCGAGCTCCTCCGCGGTCAGCTCCTCCTCCTCGCCGGCGAGGATCTCCTTCGCAGTCAGCAGGACCTCCGTCTCGCCGCTCTCGGGATCGAAGAGGTAGAGATCCTGCACCTTGGTTCGCGCTCCCGAGCGCAGGAACAGAATCGCGTCCCCATCCGGGGCGATGCGGATGGAGGCGGGGCGGCCCGAGCGGAAGCGATTGGTCCGGGCGTACTGCTCGAGGAAGCCCGCCGCCGCGGCGTTCTCAGTCAACGTGCGGGCGCTTGCGTCGCGCGGCGTCTCGCTCGGCGTCGCGGCGCGCCGCTGGCCCTGGGCGCAGGCGGGGAGCAGCAGGACGAGAAGGGCGAGGGCGAGGAGATGACGGAGGTGGCGGGGGTGGCGGGGATGGCGGGGGCGCAGCATGACGGCTCCTTGCGAAGGATCAGACAGGAAGCGTCATGGTACTGGGGCGGGTCGCCCGCGTGGGTGGATCAGCCGCCTGCTCAGCCGTCTTCGAGGATGAAGGTGATCTTCATGTCGACGCGATATTCCTGGATGGCGCCATCCTCCGTCAGGAGCACCTTTTGGTCCTTGATCCATGCGCTTCGCAGATTGCGGACGGTCTTGGCGGCGCGGCGGACTCCCTGCTGGACGGCGTCCTCAAATGATTCGGTGGATGCGGCGGTGATCTCGGTGTGGCGGGCGACTGACATGGATAGGTTCTCCTCGAATAGCGACGTGTGGTGTGTGGCTGTGGCTGGGGGTTCGGCGGTTGTCGATCGCATGAATCTAGGGCGAGCCGCTCGGATGGAATCTCGGGAACTCGCCGGAAAGCAGCCCTGCTCTTCGCTCGCCGGGGGCCGGGACAGTCGCTAGATTGTCGCGATCATCCGTTCCCGGGCGGGTCGGCCTCGCCCTCAGTCTGGAAGGCCCCCATGAGCGAGCGCGAACGCGACGGTCAGGAGTTCACCCCGGGGGACGAGCACTCGCGCCCGGGGCAGCCGCATCCGGACTCGGAGTTCGAGGACTCCGCGATCCGCGAGTTCGAGCGTGAGGGCCCGACGGGCCCCATCAAGACCTCGCATCCACCGGGGCTGTTCCTGCTTTTCATCACCGAGATGTGGGAGCGGTTCTCCTACTACGGGATGCGGGCGCTGCTCGTGCTCTTCATGACCTCGAGCGTGGCGCAGCACGGCTTCGGCTGGGGCAACGAGCAGGCCGGCGAGCTCTACGCCTGGTACACGTCGCTGGTGTATCTGACGCCCGTCTTCGGCGGGATGCTCGCCGACAAGCTCATCGGCACGCACCGGAGCATGGTCATCGGCGGCGCGATCATCATGCTGGGTCACTTTGCGCTGGCCTTCATGGGCTTATTCGATCCGGCGTCGACGACGGTCAAGATTCCTTTCTTCATCGGCCTGGCGCTGATCATCCTCGGCACGGGCTTCTTCAAGCCATGCGTCTCGGTGATGGTGGGCCAGCTGTATGAGAAGGGCGATCCGCGGCGCGACGCCGGATTCACGATCTTCTACATGGGCATCAACGTCGGCGCGCTTATCGGGGCGCTGGCATGCGGCTGGCTGGGCGAGACCATCGGCTGGCACTGGGGCTTCGGGGCCGCGGGCGTGGGCATGTTCTTCGGCCTGATCGCCTATCTCATCGGGCGCCCAAGGCTGCTGAAGGGGATCGGTCTGCCCCCGGTGAATCCCGAGCCCGTCGGGCCGCTGCTGAGGAAAATGGGGATGCTCATCGGCGGCGTCGTCGTGGTCGGCGGTCTCTTCGTCTTCCTGAAGGGCTTCAACCCGACGGTCGCGAACATCTATCTACTGGCGGTGATCGCCGGCCTCATCGGGCTCGTGGTCTGGTTCGTGCGCATCCAGGCGCCAGAGGACCGCGGGCCGATGGCCGCGTTGTTCATCATTTCCTTCTTCGTGATCTTCTTCTGGTTCGCCTTCGAGCAGGCGGGCTCCTCGATGAACGTCTTCGCCCGAGATCGGACCGATCGGGCGGTTCAGCACGGATACGCCGATGGAAGCATCGAGTCGGGCGGCTTCGAGGCGGATGTCTGGTCGGGCGGCGCCTCCACGCTCGGCGCGCTGCTCTCGGGCGGAAAGACGCCCGAGGAGGCGACCGGCGAGGATGAAGAGGCGCAGCGCCCGCCGGATCAGGACCCGGAACTGCTGGCCAAGCCGCCGGGTGATGGGACAATCCGCATCCAGCTCAAGGATGGCGACGCGTTCGAGGTCTCCGTCGATCCGGAGGATTCGCTCGCGACACTCAAGCGGCGCATCGAATCGGCGTCGGAGGAGGAGGTGGATGTCGCGATCGATCCTGAGCAGCGCGCGTTGCGCCTCGTCGACGAATCAGGAGGCGAGGAGGAGCTTCGCATCACCGATGTCCGAGGAACGGTGGCGCGCGATCTGGGCATCCTCACGGTGCGCGAGTTCCCCGCGTCGTGGTATCAATCCATCAACCCCGCGTACATCCTCATCTTCGCCCCCGTCTTCGCGTGGCTGTGGCTCTTTCTGGCCCGGCGCAGACTGGAGCCAAGCACGCCCGTGAAGATGGGCATTGGGCTGATCCTGCTCGGGTTCGGCTTCGTGCTGCTGGTTCTGCCGGCGTACTGGGCCGACGGAGGGAGATATGTCACCGATCCATCCATGGTGAACAAGGTTGCGCCCTACTGGCTCGTCGGCGCCTACCTGTTGCATACTTGGGGCGAGCTATGCCTCTCGCCGATCGGCCTCTCGCTGGTGACGAAGCTGGCCGCCAAGCAGTGGGTGTCGCTGATGATGGGCGTCTGGTTCATGGCGCCGGCCATCGCGCAGTTCATCGGAGGCTACACGTTCTCGTACATCGACAAGATCGAGTCGGGTCAGCTCTTCGACCCCATCATCGGCGGGCAGGCGGACTTCTGGCTGATCTTCGTCATTACCTCCGTCGGGGCGGGTCTGCTCCTGCTGGCCATCACTCCGATCATGAAGCGCCTCATCGGAAGCGCTGGTTAGGACACGTCAGAACGCAAAAAATGCGTTTTGACTCTTGACCTGGACAATGTCGTGATGGCATGCTCAATGAGCCATGAGATATCAACTTCTTGTCGGGCTTGTTGCGTTCGGTTTCAACGCGATGGCGTGGGCTCAGCCATGTGAACCCATGTGGGACACGTCCCCGGGGGTTCCGGGCTCTGAGAAGCAGGTGCGGGCCGTGTGCATCGGCCCCGCGGGCAACGTCTACGTCGGAGGACGGTTCACATCCATCGGCGGGGTGGAGGCGAGGAGCATCGCCGTGTGGGATGGATCGAGCTGGTCGCCCCTCGGCAGCGGCGTCAACGACTCGGTCGAGGCGCTGACGTTCTATGACGATGGGACCGGGCCCGCGCTGTTCGCGGCCGGACTATTCAGCACCGCCGGCGGAATCAGCGCCAAAGGCGTGGCGAAGTGGACGGGAAGCGCGTGGGAGCCGCTTGGCTCGGGCTTGGGTGGGAACGGAATTGGCTTCGCGTTGGCCGTGTATGACGACGGCTCGGGGCCGAAGCTCGTGGTGGGTGGCAGCTTCACAGGCGCGGGCGCGGTCCCCGACGATGATCTGGCGCTTTGGGACGGCTCGAGCTGGTCGTCGATCGGAGACGTGGTGGGGGCGGGGGCGGCCGTGGCGGCCCTGGCGGTGGATGGCTCGACGCTCTACGTCGGCGGAGCTTTTCTCGGGATTCAGGTTCCGTCGGACAATGTGATTCTCTTCGACGGCGCGAACTGGGTGGAGATGGATGGCGGCGTGGATGGGGATGTGTGGTCGATGGAGGTCGGCGACGATGGAACGCTGTACGTCGGGGGAGATTTCGATTCGCCCGCGTCGCGCATCGCGAAGTGGGACGGCGCCTCGTGGTCGTCGCTCGGAGCGGGCGTGACCGATCCGAGCGGCATCGTGCGCGATATTCTCTGGCACGACGATGGAACGGGCCCGGCGCTCATCGTCGCAGGCTCCTTCCGCGGGGTCGACGGCATTCTCGCCAGCCGACTTGCCAAATGGAGCGCCGGCGTCTGGACCGAGCACCTCGGCGGCGCCGACGACACGATCGTCTGCCTCGCCCCGGGGGACGACGGGTCACTCGCCGTCGTCGGATTCTTCGAGCAGGTGGGATCATCCCCCGCAAACCGCGTCGCCAGAATCACCGGCTGCGCCGCGTCGGGTCCCTCGCCTGACATCAATGGCGATGGCGTGGTGGACGCGGCGGATCTGGCGGCGCTGCTTGGAACATGGGGCGAGGACGGCCCCGGAGATCTCAACTCGGATGGCGACACCGACGCGCAGGATCTCGCCGTGCTCCTCGGCAGTTGGGGTTGAGCGCGCGCAAAAACAACGGCGGCCGCATTTCGCGGCCGCCGAGGGAGGGGTTCACACGTCTTCTTCAGTCGCGTGGCGCTCAGGCGGCCTCGCGGTGCCCGACGGGCACGCCCGGGGCGACCTGCGAGTTGGGGGAGATCTGCGTCGTGACGGTCACGGTGCCGTCCTTCTCGACCTTGTAGTTCTGCTGACCGCCCGGGATGGGCTGGAAGGGGTTGATCTGGCCGATGGCGTTCGGGGCGCCGACGCCGAAGGGCGTCTGGCTCATGAAGGGGGTCCAGTTCTGGCCCCAGTTGACGTTGGGGGTCTGCTGCGTGTTGAAGACGCCGTTCGGGACGACCTGCTGCGCCCCCGGGTTGAAGCCGCCGTTGATGGGAGAGATGAACTGCGGCGGGACGACCTGCGAGAAGCCCGTCCCGAAGGAGGGCGTGAAGGGCGTGTTCATCGGGCTGTTGAAGCTCTGGCCCGGGAAGGGCGTGTTCATCGGGGTGTTGAAGCCCTGGCCCGGGAAGGGCGTGTTCATCGGGCTGTTGAAGCCGCCCTGGCCCGGGAAGGGCGTCGGAACGGTGTTGAAGCCGCTCACGAGGTTCTGGAAGAAGGGCGTCTGGAAGGTGTTCATGGGGTTGTTGACGGGGAAGCCCTGGAAGGGCAGGCCCTGGTCAAGACCCGGGAGGACTCCATTGACGGGCGAGCCCGGGAAGGCGTTCGGCGTCATGAAGTTCTGCGTGAAGGGCGTGGTCTGGAAGGGCGAGATCGCCTGACCGCCGAAGGGCGAGCAGGACTGCGGGCCGCAGAATGGGTTCTGATTGATCGGACCCTGGCTGCCGGGGAAGGGGACGCTCCAGTTGACGGGCGAGGGGTAGCCGCCGAACGGCAGGCCGCCGAAGCCGAAGGGCGTCGTCAGCGGGTTGTTGAAGCCGCCGAAGGGCAGGCTGTTCACGACGGGTTGGAAGAAGCCATTCGGGACATTGCCGATCGGGCCGCCGCCGAAGGGCGTGTAGCCAAAGGTGTTGCCGTTCACAGGGTTCAGGTTCGTCAGCATCTGAATGCGCTCCTTGCAAGTGCTCAAGTATCTTCACTGTCTCCAACGGAGGAGAAATCCCGTCCTTCGCCTGTTCAGCGCAGGACGCGCCATCTGTCGGCGATTTCTGCGCATTCGTGGCGCGGAGCTCGCGTTATGGGCTGCGGCGCGCGGGAGGGGCCGACTGGTCCACCGTCTCCCGCAATCAGGGCGCCGCATTGCGGGGGATGTATCGACGCGCCTCCGAGCAGACTTGGCCTTCGCCATCTGATTTGAACGCGAAGGATTAGGATCCCGAGCTTTCCCGGGGCGCCTTCCATGACGCGCACCGCCTCATCGGGGCGGGCGGCGCCGCCGCTTTGGAAGCGCGGGCCCGCGCATCATCAGCGTCCGATATGCACGATCAGTCGCCGCTCCGATCCGCGATGACGGTGCTCCCAGACGAAGACGCCCTGCCAGGTCCCCAGCGCGAGCCGCCCGCGCGTCACGGGGATCGACAGGCTCGTCGCCGTCAGCGCGGCCTTGATGTGGGCGGGCATGTCGTCGGGGCCCTCGGCGGTGTGGGTGAAGGCCCGGTCGTCCTCGGGCACGTGCCGCTCCATCCATGCCTCCAGATCGGCTCGGGCGGACGGGTCGGCGTTCTCCTGAATGACCAGGCTCGCGGAGGTGTGCTGGATGAAGATGGTGCACAGCCCTTCGTCCATCCCGCTGCGGACCACCGCTTCGTCCAGACGGTTGGTCAGCTCGTGGAGGCCTTTCCGCGTTGTCCGCACGGAGATCCGCTCGATCATTCCGCCGCCTCCGCGGGCTCGAGCGAGGCGATGGTGGTGTCATCGGTGAGGGCGGAGCCGCCGCAGAAGGTCTCGACCGCCTCGATAAGCCGGCGGACGTCCTCCTCCGGCGAAGCGGAGCCCTGGAGGGCTTCGATGGCGCGTCCGCGCCCGAAGAGCTCCCCCGTGCGGTCGGCCTGCTCGACGAGCCCGTCGCTGAAGAGCACGAGGCGCGAGCCCGGCTCGAGGCGGATGGTCTCTTCCTTGAACGCCTCGCTCGGATCGACGCCGAGGACCAGCGCTCCTTCGTGCTCCGGCGCGCGCGCGGCGCCGTCGCGTCCGATGCAGATCCAATGACCGTGCCCCGCGTCGACGAAGCGCATCTCCAGGCTCACGGGATCGAGAATGCCGGCCCATGCGGTGACGAACTGGTTTTCCGCGGAGACGCGCGCGATGTGGCGATTGACCTCCTCCATGGCCTCGCGAACGTCTCCGTGGCGCAGCAGCGCGGCGCGGAGGGAGGTTTGAGTTGTCGTCATGAGGATCGCGGCGCCGACGCCCTTTCCTGCGACATCGCCCAGGAAGAGCCCGATGCGTCCGTCGGAGAGCTCGAGAACGTCGAAGAGATCGCCCGCAACGTAGCGGCCCGCGCGGCTGTGCAAGGTGTACCGCGTCCCTCCAACGACGCCCGACTCATCCGGCATCAGCAGCCGCTGCGCCTGACGCGCCGCCTCCAGCTCCGATTCGAGCAGTCGCCGCCTCTCGTCGAGCGCGCGCCGCTGGAGGCTCGCCAGCGACAGTCCGCACAGCCGCGCAAGGGCTTCGCAGAAGGCGCCGATGTCCTGCGGCAGGGCTCGGTCGTCGGCGCGCGCATCGAGATAGAGATACGCCATAACCCGCTCATCGACGATGATGGGAGCGCACACCGCGGAGCGAATCCCGAGAGAGATGATGCTTTGCCCGTGCTCGGGAAGCTGATCGCCCACAAGCTGGACGGTCTGCCCCGTCGCCGCTTCGCGGAGGAGGGACCGACTGAACAGCAGCGAGCCCGGATCGTCCGCGCCATCGCCCGTTCGCACCGCCAGCACCTCGTACTCATCATCTCCGCCGAGCTCGCGGATCATCGCCGCGCGCGGCGCTCCTCCACCGTCGATGATCGCCGCCAGCGCCGCTTCGGCCAATGCTCGCTCCTCCGTCGCGACGCCGAGTCGCTGTGCGCAGCTCAGCAGCGCGTCGAGCTGTCGCCTGGCGAGGGTCGCGGCCGGATCCCCGCCGATGCGCTCGACGCGCGAGTTCTCCTTGCCGGCGGCGGGGGTGACGGTGGTGAGTGTGGCGGTGGCGGTTCCCTTCTCAACGGAGACGCTGAAGGACCAGGGCCCGATGCGCAGCCGGTCGTCCTGACGCAGCGGCGTCGGTTCGTGGGGCGGAATCGGCGCCCCGTTGAGAAAGGCCCCATTGCGGCTTCCGAGGTCGGTGATCAGCCAGCGCGCCCCAGCCGAGGCGATCGAGGCGTGTTTTCGCGACACGCCTGAGTCGGCAAGCTGGATATCGACGTTGGCGGAGCGTCCCAGAACGACGGTCCGCCCCGGCTCTATAACGATGGCGTCGATGTTCGGGCCCGCGAGCGGCTCGAGTCGCAGCGGAGTCTGCATCGATCCGAGAGTGGCGCCCACGGGCGGTCTCCTTGCCCCGCCCGCGCGGGCGGGAGGCCGATCATATCCCGTCCAAGGGGAGCGACAGGGCGGATTTCCGGGGGGTCCGATCCCCAAGAAATCGCTGGACCTGCCACAGCGCCGCTGGCAAACTAGGTGAGTTGAGCGGGGTATTCGGCCCGAGGCCCCGTTGCCGCGGGCCCCGCCGGCTGAGCCCGCGGTGTGCGCGGGTTTGGTGTCGGTCTGATCGGAGGGCGGCGCCCGTCGTGCAGCACGCGATCGCAAGAGATGGCCGATCTCCCGGGCGCCGCGCGTTCACGCTGGTGGAGTTGCTCGTCACGATCTCCATCATCGCCGTCTTGATCTCGCTGCTGCTTCCGGTGCTGGGGGGCACGCTCGAGCGCGCCCGCGGCTTCCGGTGTCAGTCGACGATGCGCTCCGTTGTGCTCGATTTCGCGCTCTACGCCGACCCGGCTCTGCATGGCGATCGCGGGCGCGACAACGCGCTGCCTGACAACAAGTTCACGCTCGGCTCATTCATCGACAGCCAGTTCGGCGCCAACGAGTTCTGGCGGTATGGGGCTGTCGGGCCCCGTCCGTCCGACTGGCCGCGATTGACAGAGGATGACGGCTCCGATCCGATGCGCTGCTCTGAGGTCAGCGGGGAGATCGTTCTCCGTCCGAACGCGCCCTGTGTCGCCGGCGCGCTGACGACCCCGCGCGCGGTGTCTTACGGTTTCAACATGCGGCTGCATCGCGCCGAGGTCGTTCGATCGAGCGGTCGCGTATCGTTCTCCCCGGTGACGTTGACGAGCGACATTCTCCAGAACACGCGGGCGCCGATCCTCTGGGATGTCGATGGCGTTCGCGCCGCCGAGCTTCGCCGCAATCCCGTCCTCTCCGCGCCGGCCCTCGACAGTTGGGGTCCCTTCGCCGACGATCGCTTCTGGTATCCGGACCTGCGCCACGCCGGCGCGATGAACGTCGGCTTCATCGATGGATCGGTGCGCGCGACGAAGGAGCCCCTGAAGGAAAACTGGCGCTGGAGCCCTCGGAACGCGCATTAGCGAGCCGCCGTCATGTCGCTCCAGTGGAAATTCGCCGCTCTCATCCTGATGCTCACGGCGACCGTCGCCGCGAGTCTCGGGGTCGCCGGGTGGTCCTTCACGCTGCTCCAGCGCGAGGTGGCGGAGCCGATCCGAGAGCTGGCGCCGATTCTCCAGGGGCTGCGGCAGGCGCGCGACGGGCTGGCGGAGCTGGCCATCGCCCCGCCCGACCCGCGGCGTCGGCGGGATGCGCTGGACCGGGTTCAATCCGGCCTCGCCATCGCGGAGGGGGCGGATGTGGCTCGGCGCTGGACCAGCCGCTCGTCCTGGCGCAATCTGCGCGCGCGTGTGGAGCAGGTCGCCGCCGGCTCCGCTGCGGGAGAGTCTCAGCCCGAGGCGCTCGCGCTGCTCGATAACCAGGCGGAGCGGGCCCGCCGCGTCGCCGAGCGGATCGAGCTCGGGCTCTTCGACGAGCAGGCGCGTCTCGCGGGCGAGCATGGCGCCGATTTGCGCGCGCGGTTGCTGACGATCCTGGGTCTGGCGCTGGTCGTCTCCGCGCTCGTCGGCGTGCTGGCGCTGCTGCTGGCGCGGCGCTGGGTCGTGCAGCGCGTCGCCGCGCTACGCGCCGCGACCGATCGCATCGCGTCCGGCGACTTCGCGCACCGCATCCCCGCCGCGGGAGACGACGAGCTCGCCCGCCTCAGCCGCGAGGTCAATCACATGGCGGAGATGGTTCGGCGGATGCAAGAGCAGCGTGTGCAGCGCGAGCGGCTGGCGGCGATCGGGGAGATGGTCCGCCGGCTGGCGCACAACCTTCGCAATCCGCTCAGCGGCATCCGCTCGCTGGCGGAAATTTCGCGCGACGACCTGCCGAATGATCAGGAGGACGTCCGAGAGCATCAGACGCGCATCATCCGGACGGTGGACCGCTTCGAGCAGTGGCTCTCCGATCTGCTGAGCGCGACATCGCCGCTTCAGATCCGCCCGTCGAGGCAGCCGGTCCGTCGGTGGCTGGAGAATGTGGTCGAGACGCATCGTCCCGTCGCCGAGGCTCGATCGATTCATCTGGAGCCGGATCTCCGCCTGCTCCCGCAGATGGCGGCGTACGACCCCCGCCATCTGGAGCAGGCGATCGTCGCCCTGCTGACCAACGCGATCGAGGTCTCTCCGGAGGGCGGCGTGGTTCGCGTCGCCGGCGCCCGACGGTCCGATCCGGGGGGTGGCTGGGAGATCCGCGTCGAGGATCAGGGGCCGGGCGTTCCCTCCGAGCTTGCCTCGCGCGTGTTTTCGGCGCACTTTTCAACCAAGCCGGGAGGCAACGGCATCGGTCTTGCAGTGGCGCAGGAAGTCGCGAGAGGGCATGGAGGCTCGATCCACGTCGAGCAGGGGCTTCCCCGTCCGGGGCAGGATTCACTGGACGCGTCGGTCGCGGCGTGCGGAGCGGCGTTCGTGCTCCGGCTGCCGGATCGACCTGCGGGCGTCGGCGGGGAATCATCCACGGAGTCGGACGCCAACTGACGAGGAGAGGGCGTGGCGAGCATTCTGGTCATCGAGGACGAAGAGAACCTGCGTTTCTCCGTGGCGCGCCGTCTCGCCAAGGCGGGGCACGACGTGATGGAGGCGTCGATGCAGCGCGACGCGTGGCGCCTGGCGCAGGAGCGCGATTTCGACCTGATCCTGACCGACATCAACCTCCCGGACGGCTCGGGTGTCGACCTGCTCGCGCGTCTCCGCGCCGATGGGTTCGAGGGGGCCATCGTTCTCATCACCGCGTACGCGACCGTAGAGAGCGCGGTGGACGCGATGAAAAAAGGCGCTGATGAGTATCTTCAGAAGCCCGTCAGCCTCGAGGAGCTGGCGATCGTCGTGGAGCGCGTTCTCAAGACGCGGCGCATGCGCGCGCGTCTGGATCTCTACGAGCGGCTCGAGCGCGCGCGCGAGAGCGAGCGAGCCATCGTCGGCGAGAGCGACTGCTGGCGAGAGGCGCTGTCGCTCACCGAGCGGTTCGCCGACGCGACGGCGCCGCCCGAGTCAAGCCGGGAGATCAGCGAGGCGGGGCTGCCGACCATTCTGCTCATCGGTGAGACGGGATCGGGAAAAGGATTGCTGGCTCGCCACATTCATGAGCGCACCCGCGCTGCTGGTGAGGACGACGAGGCGCCCTTCATCCACGTCAACTGCTCCGCCCTGCCCGCTCCGCTGGTCGAGAGCGAGCTCTTCGGGCATGAGAAGGGCGCCTTCACTGACGCCAGGTCTGCCCGCCCGGGCCTCTTCGAGATGGCCGAGGGCGGAACGATCTTTCTCGACGAGATCGCGGAGATGTCCGCAGACCTCCAGGCGAAGCTGCTGCTGGTTCTCGAGCACGGGCGCTATCGGCGCGTCGGCGGAACCAAGGAGCGGGTCATGCGCGCGCGGGTCGCCGCCGCCACGAACCAGAATCTGGAAAAGCGGGTGGAGGAGGATCGCTTCCGGCGCGATCTGTTCTTCCGCCTCAACACCTTCACCATCGAGATTCCGCCGCTGCGCGAGCGCGGCGATGATGTCATGCTTCTGGCGGAGGATTTGCTGCGGCGCTTCGGACGCCGCCACGCCCGCCCCGACCTCAGACTGAGCGGGAGCGCCCGCATCGCGCTGAAGCGGCATGCGTGGCCCGGCAATGTGCGCGAGCTCATGAATGTCATCCAGCGAGCCGTGATGCTGGCGCCGGAGGACGAGATCAAGCCCGCCGATCTGGGGCTCAGCGCGAGCGCGGAGCGCAAATCGCCGCAACCGTCTACGAACGCGAGCAACGGGGACCTCGTCTTCGACTTCGAGGGGGGAGTCCATAACGCGGAGCAGGTCGAGCGCACGCTCATCACGCAGGCGCTGGATTACACAAAGGGGAACGTCTCGCGCGCGGCCCGGCTCATCGGAATGAACCGCAGCAGCTTTCGCTACCGGCTGGAGCGCTTCGGTCTCGAAGAATACGTGCAGCAGGCGGCGCAGAAATGAGACGAGACCCTGTCGCGATCCTTCGCCTCTCGACCGCGGCGCTTGCGTGCCTCGCAGCGTCGGCCAACGTCTTCGGAGAGCCTTCTCTGACCGCCGACCCGCCGCCCGCGCTGGAGATGTCGGACGCCGATCCGCGCCTCTCGCAGATCTACCTCGATCCGCAGGGCGATGCGGTCCTTCGACGAACGGACGATCTGTCCGATCCGACGCCCTTCGTGCCGCCCACGATCCTTCCGGACATCCTCGCCCTCTCCCTGAGCGGGTGGAAAGCGGAGGAGCCCGCGCAGAACCCCTATGCGGGCGAGGTGGTGGCGGCGGATGAGGCCAATCTGCTCCGCCTGGATCTGGTCGTTGACGGACTGGTGAATCCTCCCGGCCCGCTCGCCTTTGGCGGCGCTCCTTTTGAACCCTTCCGGTTCGGCGATCGCCCCCTCTATGGCTTCATCGAGATCGACATCGATCTGGATTCCGACACGGGCGGCGATCTGGGATCGAATGCGCTCTGGCGCTTTCTCGGAAACGTCGGGCGCTTCGGAAGCGTCGCGCGCGGCGCGCGCGCCGCGCGAACCGCCCGCTGGGGCTGGCAGAACGATCAGTTTTTCTTCTCTCAGCCTCAGATCGAGCGCAGCGGCGCGGAGTTCGAGCTCGCCCTGTGCGGCTGCTTTGATGTGGAGATCGTCGAAGAAGGGGGCGATGGCGACGGCGTCTTCGAGGCGGGGGAGACCTGGCTCGTCGCGAGTCGCTTCTTCCGCCGCTCGTCGGGGTTCATCCTCGCCAGCGGCGCGTTCGGCGGCAACGCGCCGGGCCACTACGACCCCTGGCATGCGCTCCGCTTTTCCCACGATCCGGGCTCGGACCAGACGATCGTCACCCTCGTCTATCCCCTGAACCAGCAAGGCGCCGCGGAACTCGCGGGCGAGCTGGCGCAGCCTCCGAATCTGGACGTCTCCGATCACACGAGCGTCCTGGAGGCCATGCTCGATGTGGTGGAGACGCTGAAATACGAGTTCGTCCCCGATCCGAGCTTCACGCTCGCCGCCGGCTGGGCCGGTCGCGATCCCGCTCAGTTTCTCGATCCCGCGCAGTGGACCGCCACCGCCATTGTCGCCGCGACGTACGCCACTCAGCGCACCGCCATCTACATCTACTCCGACGTTGGCTTCGGCGTCGTCCCGCAGGATCTTGACGGCGACGGCGTGGTGACGGACGCCGATCAGCTCGAGTTCGGAGCGATGCTCGCCGATGTCGACGGATCAACCCACGACGCGGACGGGCAGATGAACAGCCAGGTGGCCCTGAGCGGGTTCGCCGCGAACTTCTCCGTCGGCGATTTCGACCAGAACGGGGTGGTCGACGCGGATGACTTCGCGCTGATCGTTCCGTCGGAGGATCCTTGTTCTTCGGATTTCAATGACGACGGCGCCGTCGGAGCGGCGGATCTGGCGTTCCTGCTGGGCCAGTGGGGCAGCGCCTCCTCGCCGATGGTCGACCTCAATGGCGATGGCGTCGTCGGCTCACAGGACCTCGCGGTTCTTCTGGGACAGTGGGGAGTGTGTCCTACGAGCTGATCGTCGGCGTCACGACAGAACGCGGGTGGCGCTGTCGTGGGCGATCGAGACGCGCACGCCGCGCTCTCGTCCCCACCCTCGCACCCGGGCCCCGAGCGTTCGCTCGTCGCCTGTGACGATCTCGGCGCCGCAGTGCGTCACGATCATCTCCGGAACGCCCTCCTTCTCGCACCAGGTGAGTTGCGTGCGCACGGGCGTGTGGTCGACGAGGCGGGCGTCGCGCTGCCGCACCATCGATCGTCCCAGCGTGGCGCCATCTCCCACGTAGAGCTGGGCGCCGCGCAGCGCTTGTGACCGCTCGTGAATGAAGACGACATCCGGGGCGTAGAACACCGTCGCGGCGCCTGCCTCGACCCGTAAACCGACCGCCGGGCATCGAATCGAGTGCTCCACCGAAAAGGGAGTGAACGAGACCCCCTCGACCTCCACCCGCTCGCCGTCCTCGTACGTGCGCCGCTTCTCGATCGGATAATCCGCGATCGACTCCCAGGTGCGCTCCGTCGCCCAGACTGGGCATGGCGCTCCGTCTTTCAGACCATGCGCATGATCAGGGTGGGCGTGCGTGAGGACGATGGCGTTCGGGTCGATCTCGTCGATCGCGCCGAGCCAGTCCTCGCCGCAGTCGATCATGATCCGCCGGCGCTTGTATTCGATGAGCGCCGCGCTGTGCCGTCGATGCCTCCGGTTGCGCTCCTCGATGTAGCCGCGCGTGCCGAGAAATGTGAGTTTCATACGACGGAGTCTACGAGCCTGCGAGCCGCCCGAAATCAGCATCCGGGCCGATGGGCCGTCGCGCAGCGAGCGCCCAACATGATCGAGTTCGAGGAAGGAGACTCCATATGGCCCGCTGCGAGACCTGCGGAAACGAGTACGAGAACGCCTTCGAGATTCACCAGAACGGTGAGAGCCACACCTTCGACAGCTTCGAATGCGCCATCCAGAAGATGGCCCCGGCCTGCGAGGGATGCGGCTGCCGCGTGATCGGCCACGGCGTCGACGCCGGCGGCAAGACGTACTGCGGGGCCCACTGCGCCAAGCAGGCGGGCAACAACGGCGCTGTCGACGCCATCACCTGATCAGTCCATGGCGTCCAGCGGGCGGTAGCTGAACTTCTGCCCGCCGATGCTCGCCTCATACATGAGGCCGGCCCTTGTCGCGGTGAAGACGGCGACGCCGTTCTGGTAGTTGGCGGTCTCGCTGGCGCCCGCTGTCGCGGCGACGGCCGACGCCTGTGCGCTGAACTCGAAGTTGCCCTCGATAAAGTCGTCGAGCGCGTCCTCGGTGCGGAAGAAGATGACTTGCTGATACTGCTGCCCGCCGAGTTGGAATCCAATCGTGGCTTGCGAGAGCGCCGACGTGCCGATGACTTCTCCCTGCTCGAAGACGAGCCCCTGCCCGTGCGCCCCGCCGATGCCCGCCGCGCCCTTGCCGACGCCCGGGAAGATCGCATAGCCATGAGCGTTCTCGAAGAACGTCTCCATGCCCGGATCGGCTTCGAGGAAGGCGTTCCTTGCGCGCTCGGCGGCTCGCTCAGCGCTCGCCAGGTCCTCCTTCGTTTCGATCTGCCTTGCTGAACAGCCGAGGGTCAGCAGCGCGAGGAGACAGGAGATCACGGCGTAGGACTTGGAAGCGGCTCGTGGCATGGTCGATTCCTTCAAGGGTCGGTGAACATACGGCCGCGCGAGGGCTCGCGGGCGTTCAGGGCGGGCCGGCGGCGGGCGCAACAATCTCAAAAAACGCGGGGGAGGGCCTTGCAATCGGCGGGGCGATCCCGATGCCCATTCATTTCGTCTGCGCAAGATGAACAACGATGCGTCGCCCACCGAGTTCATACACAACGAGTATAACCCGTCAGCGAGGCGCCGGAGGCGTTTGAGCGACTTCGGTACGAGGATCACGCATCCGACTGAGGGGTCTCGCCGGCGAGGATCGACAGCGCCCCGCTGATCACTTCGATCGAGCGCGCGTACTCCGTCAGCTCGATCCGCTCCTCCGGCGTGTGATCCAGCGCGCTGTCGCCGGGGCCGTAGGC
Organism: uncultured Phycisphaeraceae bacterium; assembly: GCA_964451515.1. Lineage (GTDB taxonomy): Bacteria > Planctomycetota > Phycisphaerae > Phycisphaerales > UBA1924 > CAYVIJ01. Next base: position 51,579 of record CAYVIJ010000001.1, read on the forward strand.
GGCGATCGGGCAGTTCCAGATCGGACCGACGACGTTCAGATCGGCCGTGCCCGTCTTGACGACGTGGCGCGGCCGTCCGCCGGTCTCGCGGATGGCCGCCGACAGGGCGCGCACAACGGTGTCGCTCCGCTCGACGCGATGGGCGCGCTCGCTTCCAATTGTGAGGATCTCGACACGGTCTTTGGGCGTGTCTCGGAGGACTCGCTCGAGCTCTTTGGGCTCGATCCAGGTTGGGAGTCGGAATCGGGCCGTCATCGCGGCGCGCTCACGGAGGCCGTCGCTCGCCGAGTTCAGTAGAGCCGCCGACGCCTGCACGCGTTCGAAGGCGCCCGGACGACCCTCGTTGAGCGCCTCGATCGATCGAAGGACGCCATTCCACCAGTCGAGCAGCGCGTCGCAGGCCGAGCCATCCGGTCCGGCGCTGTGCCCGCAGGCGCGCTCGACTTCTGCGCGCAAGCGCAGTGAGCCCTTGTAGCCGAGTGTGACGCCCTCACCGCCGCTGGGCTCGCCGATGATACAGAAATCGGGCCGCATCGTCGCCGCAAGGTGGCGTGCGCCGGGCGATTCCGCCTCCTCGCCGACGGCGGCGATCACGTGCACACGGGCGAAGCCCGACATATCCGCGCGCGCCGCGCCGTACAGCATCGCCGCGAGCGCGCCCTTCGCGTCGACCGCGCCGCGTCCATGCAGAATGCCATCCTTGAGCCGCACCGGGATCGCGCCGGGCACGGTGTCGATGTGACCGAGGAGCACGATCTCACGATCGCCTTCGCCGTGAATCGTGGCGACGCCGTTGCCGGCTTCGTCGGTCGTGGATTCGAATCCCAGGCGCTCCGCCTCGCGCAGGAAGCGATTGACCGCCCAGCCCTCTTCGCTAGAGAGGCTCTCGATCGCCACGAGTTGATGCAGGAACGAGACTGCCGCCTCGTCACTCGCATCGACGCCGGCGCCCTGTGTGCGATGCACTTCCGTCAGCACGCGATCACCTCCGGGAACACGGTGCCTGCACCGGCTCGCGCTCGCGCCACCGCGTCGACTCCCTGCGCCGAGCCGATCACAACGCGTGAAACGCCGCCTCGGAGCGCCTCCTCCGCCGCGAGGACCTTGTTCTTCATGCGCCCCTTCGCCGCCCGGCGGACCTCCTCGAGATCCTCCGCGCGCTCGATGAGGCTCGTCGGATCCGCCGGGTCGCACAGCACACCGCTGACGTTCGAGAGCAGCAGCAGCTCGCGCGCGCGCAAGGCCGACGCCGTCGCGGCCGCGGCGCGATCGGCGTCGACATTGATCGCCACGCCCTCGTCCGCCATCGCGGGCGGACAGAGGACGGGCAGCATCCCGCGCCCCAGCAGCGCCTGGAGCAGATAGGTGTTCACGCGCTCGACGCGGCCCGAGAGGTCGTCCCGTATCACGATCGTCCGCCCGTCTTCGACAGCGCGGATCGCGTTCTTGCGCTGCCCGCGCCAGAGGGCGCCGTCGATGCCGCTCAGCCCGATCGCATTGACGCCCCGCGATTGGAAACGTTCAACCATGCCCTTGTTGATCTTGCCGCAGTAGGCCATCTCGAAGATCTCGAGCGTGCGCCGATCCGTGCGGCGGCTCGAGTGGCCGGAGGGGCTCGTGATGAACTGCGCGGGGCGGCCCAGCCGCTCGGCGAGCTCGTTCGTCTCGTGCGAGCCGCCGTGGACGAGCACGATGCGTTCCCCCGCGCGCACGAGGGCGCTCACTTCATCCACCAGTGGGACGACGTCGATGCCCGCTCCGCCGCCAATCTTGATCACCGTCACGTTGCGCACGATCTGTGCTCCTTACGCCGGGTGAAGTCCCGGAAAGCCCAGCCCGGCTCGCTCGTCGAAGCCGAAGGCCACGTTCATCGCCTGCACCGCCGTCCCCGCGGCGCCCTTCATGAGATTGTCAATTGCGCAGAGGCTGACGATCCGCCCCGTGCGCTCGTCCACGTCGAAGCCAACGTCCGCGTAGTTCGAGCCCGCCAGATGCTTCGGATCGGGCAGACGATGCAGCCCGCTCCGTTCGCGCACGATGCGCACGAAGGGCTCTGATCCGTATTGCTTGCGGAAAAGGCCCCAGACTTCTTTCGCGCTCAGCCGTCTTGCGGGGATGACATGCGCCGTGCAGAGCGCGCCGCGGACCATTTCGATCGCGGTGATCGAGACGTCCAGCGTGAAGTCGCCCAGCTCCTGAAGAACTTCCGCGGCGTGGCGATGGCCCGTCGGGGCGTAACTGCGCACGGCGCCGGAGCGCTCCGGATGATGTGAGCCGGGCGTGGGCTCGGCGCCCGCCTCTGAGGAGCCGACCTTGATGTCGGCGACGACGCGCTCGATCACGCCCGCGCGAGCGAGCGGCAGGAGCGCGAGGATCATCGCCGTCGCGTTGCAGCCGACGCCGCTGAGCAGGCGCGCCTCGCGGATGTCGTCGCGATGCAGCTCCGGGAGGCCGTATACCGCCTCCTTGAGTCGGGCCGGCGCGGGATGCTCGAAGCCGTTGTACCACTCGCGATACGCCGCCGGCGAGCGCAGACGGAAATCCGCCGAAAGATCGATGACGCGCGTCGCCGCGCTGCGCCAGCGCTCGATCTCGCCCGCGGCGCTGCCGTGCGGCAGGCAAAGAAAGGCGACATCCACCTGCTCCACCGCCTCCGCCGGGGTGAAGAGCAGCTCCGTGCGCCCGCGCAGGTTCGGGTGGACGCGAGGCACGGGTTGATCCGCCAGCCGGCGCGACGTCGCCGCCTTCACCTCGACCTTCGGGTGGTCGATCAGCAGGCGCAGCAGTTCCCCGCCCGTGTAGCCGCTGGCGCCGATGATGGCCGCGGAGATGGTCACGCCGCCACCTCCCGCGCGCCATCGGCCAGGCGCAGGACGTGCTCGACCATGATGCCCGGGATGTCCACGCCCGTGGTGGCGACGCTGTTGCGGAACTCCATCGAGTGGTTGATCTCCGAGACGAGCAGTCCGCGCCGAGGACACTCGAGGAGGTCGATCGCCACGATGTCGCCGCCCGAGCACGCCGCCGCGCGCTCGCTGAGCGATCGTAGTTCGCCCTCGACCGGAAGGCCGGCCGCCTGGCCGCCCGTCGCCGTGTTCGTCCGCCAGTGCGCACTGCGCCGTTCGATGGCGGCGATCGCCGTTCCGCCCACGACAAAGACGCGTATGTCCCGCCCCGGCTTGTCGATGTGCTCCTGGACGTAGTAGGGGCCCCGCTCGAGCGCGCTCATGGCGGCGCGATGCTCCAGCACGGCCTCTGCGGCGTCGCGATCGTTCAGGCGCGACACCTGGCGGCCCCACGAGCCGATCGTCGGCTTGAGCACGACCGGGTAGCCAAGCCCCTCGATCGCCTCCAGCGCCGCCTCCTCGCTGACGGCCACACGCACCCGCGGCGTCGGGACGCCGGCTCGCTCGAAGGCGAGCGAGGTTCGCAGCTTGTCGGCGCAGATCTCGATGGCCCGGGCCGGATTGACGCAGCGGACGCCGAAGGCCTCCAGCGTGCGCACGGCCGAGATGGAGGACATCAGGCTGATCGAGCGGTCGAGAATGAGGTCGTAGCCACGCCAGGGGGCGGGATCCGAGAGGTCGAAGATGACGGTCCGCAGGTCGATCGGCTCGATGGCCACGCCCCGCGATTCGAAAGCCTCGATGAGCATCCGCTCCTCGACACGCAGCCGCAGTTGCAGCATGCCGATGCGCATCACTCGCCCCAGTCCTCTTCAACCTCGGGGGCGAGCGCCACCGCGAGCGGGGCCGTGGAAGTCACTTCCAGCTCGGCCGAGCAGTCCCGGCAGCGGACGACCTCGCCATTCAGGGGCGGGCGTTGGAAGGGCACGGTCGCGTCGCATTCGGGGCAGATGGTCGATTGGGTGTTGGCGCTCATGGTTTGTCTCCTGTGAACGATGGCGGTCGATCGCAAAACGAAAAAACCCCCGGACTGAGGCGTCCGGGGGTTGAAGTTCCTTGCAGTGGCTTCGGGGAGGGCCTGTGTCAGCCCGCATCGATCCATGCACGAACAGCCCGGACGCCTGAGGCGCCTTTGAGTTTGGGGGCTTTCGTGATGGAGAGGGCGATCGTCATGGGTCTTCCGGCGAGCGGTTCGCAATCCGCTCCGCTTGGGATGCTACATCGGCCTGTGGAGTTGTCAACTCCAGAAATGGAGGTTCGGATTGAACAGAGCGATCGCTTACCCCCCAGCCGCCCCCGCCGCCTCGTACAGCGTCGGCGCGCCCGGCCCCACCGGCAGCCCCAGGGCGAACACCCAGAGGTAGAACAGGATCATCCACCCGATGAGAAAGAAGATCGTGTAGGGCAGCATCGTCGCGACCATGGTGCCGATGCCGAGGTCGCGCTTGTAGCGCGTGGCCACCGCCAGAATCAGGCCGAAGTAGGACATCATCGGCGTGATGATGTTCGTCGTGGAGTCGCCGATGCGGTACGCCGTCTGAATCACCTCCGGGCTGTAGCCGATCGTCATCAGCATCGGCACGAAGATCGGCGCCGTCACCGCCCACTGCGCGCTGGCGGAGCCCAGCATCAGATTTACGAAGCAACACATGAAGATGAAGGGGATGAAGACGAGCGGGTTGTCCAGGTTCATCGCCACTAGCAGATCCGCGCCGACCACCGCCAGCACCTGCCCGAGCCCCGAGTAATTGAAGAAGGCGACGAACTGCGCCGCGAAGAAGACGAGCACGATGTACAGCCCCATGCTGCGCATCGCCTCGTCCATCGCGTCGATGATGTCGCGGTCGTTCTTCATCGTCCCCACCACGCGCCCGTACACGAAGCCGGGGATGACGAAGAAGATGAAGATCATCGTCACCACCGAGCGCAGCATCGGGCGGAAGGCCTCCGCGCCCGTCGCAGCGGGATCCGGATTGCGCAGGATCCCCCAGCCCGGCAGAAAGCTCAGGAAAGACAGCGGCCCAGGCCCCGCCAGCACGACGAAGCCCAGCGAGACGATGACGACCGACGCCAGCGCCGCCCACAATCCCTTCTTCTCCAGCTTCGAGACGCGCTCCATCGCCGGCGCCTCGTGCAGGCTCTTGTCCGCCTTGCTCGCGTCGTACTTGCCCAGCCGCGGCTCGACGATGCGCGCCGTCACGAACCAGCCCAGCCCCGTGATGAGGAAGGTGCTGATGATCATGAAGTACCAGTTGACGGCCGGGTGGACTTCGTATTCGGGATCGATCAGCCGCGCCGCCTCCTGCGTGATGCCCGCCAGCAGCGGATCGACGGTGCCGATCAGCAGGTTCGCGGAGTAGCCGCCCGAGACGCCCGCGAAGGCCGCGGCCATGCCGGCGAAGGGGTGCCGTCCGAGCGCATGGAAGAGGGCCATGGCGAGGGGGATGAGGACGACGTAGCCCATCTCGCTGGCGGTGTTGGAGACGACGCCCGCGAAGACGACGACGACGGTGACGAGCTGCTTTGGCGCTGAGAGGACGAGGGCGCGGATCGTGGCGGTGAGCAGCCCTGAGCGCTCCGCGACGCCGACGCCGAGGAGCGCGACGAGCACCGTTCCAAGCGGGACGAACTCGACGAAGTTGGAGACGAGATTCGTGCTCATCCAGCGCACGCCCTCGCCGGAGAGCAGCGACTGCGTTGTGAGCATCGCCCCCTCCTCGGCGCCGGGCCTCGGATCCTCGACGGCGAGGCCGAAGCGGGTGGCGATTTCGCTGACGATCACGACGCCCAGCGCGAAGAGGGCGAAGAGCGAGACGGGGTGCGGCAAAGCGTTGCCCAGCCATTCGACAGCGGCGAGGAAGCGGGCGAACCAGCCGCCCGGCTTGTCTTCCTCATCGGCGGGGGGCGGCGCGCCCTCGGAGGGCGGCGGCGGCTGCTCTTCGGGGCGCGGGTGATGGTCCGGCTCGGGCCGGTCGGGGTGCTGGGCGTCCATGGCGGGCAGGATAAGGCCGGCGGCGGAGCGCGGCAGCGCGCAGCGAGACGCTTCGGAGCGATGCTCAGACGCCCAGCAAATCCGCGACGTCCTCGTAGCCCGGGTCCTCTGCGAAGAGGCGCTCGAGTTCAGCGCGGAAGCGGGAGCCCTTCCCGAGCTCCCGGTAGACGTGCGCGCGTTCGTAGCGGATGGCCCTGAGCAGTTCGTCGCTGCGATCCTTCTTTCGGCGCAGCGCTGCGGTCAGCGTGTCCCGGGCGGCCGTCGGCATGTCCAGCGTCCGGAGCGCTCGCCCTTTGAGGAGCATGAGGGCCGCGTGCGCCTCCGACTCATTGTCGACGTCGCCGGCGATTTCGACAACGCGCCTGGCCGCGCGCTTGTCATCCGGATGCATCTCCAGCTCGAGCTCGTTCAGCGAGAGATTCACGACGACGTCGTCCCGGGTCTGTCGCCGCAGTCGCCGCAGGAGCTGCGCCGCCTCGTTCGGCTCGCCGAGCAACTGGTGGATTTCAGCCAATCCCAGGAGGCAGCCGCGGAGCGTCGGCGCGACGATGGCCGTGAAGTCCTCCGTGATCGGCAGGAGGACGCGAAGATCAAGACCGTACTTCGCGAAGGAGGCGTTCAGCCGCTTCGAGCCGCGCACGGCGGCGCGCAGGCGATCGCGCGCCTCGGGAAGACGTTTGGCGTCGATGAGCAGGAAGCCCGCGAGAAAGTCGGCGTCGGTGACGCCGTCGGCATTCTCGAAGTGCTCGAGAGCCTGACGCCGCCGCCCGGCGATGTAGGTCCGGCAGCCGTCGATAAACGCCTCTTCATGCTTGCCCAGGAGCAGGCGCTTGAAGAAGCCTGGATCCAGATCGTGAGTCGGCGCGGGCGGTTGAGCGCGGGATGATTCCCTCCGCGAGGAGCGGCCGCGTCGACTGCGCCCGCCGCCGCGGCGGCTATCCAGCTCCGTGTAGAAGAGTCCGGTCCCCGGGATGCCGACGGTTCGGCGCACGCCCTGGCGTCCCAGCGTGACACGTGCGCCGGGGACGCCGAAGGAGGGGGAGACGCCGGACTTGCTGAAGTTGAGGCTGACGCCCGGAGCGATCTTCATGCGGCGGAAGAATCGGAAGCCCATGCCGCCATGCTAATCGCTGTGCGAAGGGCGGGTGGATCGTCCGCCTTCTCTTCCGAGGCGTTCTTTCGAGGCGTTCCTTCGAGGCGGGCTGCTTATTTCGGAGGCTGTCTCGACGCCGTGCTCGTCGGCTTGGTTCTTTCGATGGACTCGATGAGTTTGTCGGCGAACTCATTGAGGGCCTTGGAGGCATCGAGGAGACCTCGGCGGACCTCGTCGTAATCGACCGGCTCGGGGCTGCCCTGCTCTCGCGCGTCGGCCTGGGTTGTCTGTGTCGTCGGCGCGCGGGACGCGTCCTCGGGGGCGCCTGCGGGGTCTCGCTGGGCGCTTGGCGCCGGGGATGCGGACGGGGCGACAGGGGCGGCGGTGGCGGCGGCGGTCGGTGGCCCCTCCTTCCCCTTCATCTCGTCTTTCGCAACGCGCGAGCCGATGCGGTCATCGACCATCCGATCGAGTCGGATCGTGCTGACCCGCTCCCAGCCGCCGGGCGGCGTCTCGCCCAGTGTCTCTCGAGCGCCGTAGGGGTCGTCGAGGAGAAAGTGGAGCGCGGCGACCATGAACCGAAGGTCCTCCGACTCGGGGGAGCTGTAGCGGAGACGCTCGTAGTCGTCGACCAGCTCGAGCGCCACGTCCCGACTCGCCGGTTCGAGATGCAAATAATCCAGCTTCATGGAATCGAGCTCGAACGCCTGCCGCATGGCCCAGACACCGCTCGTGTAGTTTCCGATCATCCCCGCCGCCAGCGCGTATCCCACCTTCGGATCGGCCCGATCGGGATCGGAGCTGGCTTCCACACTGAAGCTTCTCAGAGCGGCGACCGGCGCATCGCACTCCAGCATCAGCCAACCCCTCGACTTCGGGGTGTACAAGCCGTCGCGATCCTCTGAAGATCGAAGCGAGACTCGCTTAACGGTCGAGCGCTCGCCGTATGGGGAGGGCCTCCCGAACGCGGAAGGCGTGGTCGCTCTCTCCGACGCGCGGCGGGAGTCGTAGGAGCGATTCGAATGAGCGCAGCCGATCGATCCGAGCGTCATCGCTCCCAGCGCCAGCAGCGCGCAGCTTGATGAGACGCTCCATGTCAACCGATCGGTTTTCGAATTCTGTCGCCTGAACATCATGGGTTTGTCGCCGAAGCTGAGTTGTTCGCGCCATCCGCTTCATCCGAAGCGGGCGGTGATTCGGAGGCGGGCGGAGAGGAGCCATCACCGGATGGCGCCTCCTCACCGGAGGCGACCCGCGTTCCGACGATAGCCTCCTGGAGCTTCGCATTGAAGCGATCCAGCGCCGTCACCATCTCTTGAAGGCCATCGCTGAGTTCGCTGTAGTTGACGCGTGGCGCTTCCGCGCCGGCGGTGGAGGGCTCGGCGCCGTCCGCCGGGCGGGGCGCCTCCTCGAGCGCCCGCGCGCTCTCGACCTGCTCTGTTGGCGGATCGGTCGGGTCGGTTGGATCGGTCATCGGCTCTGGGGAGCGCGTCGGCGCCTGCTCCATCATGGCGAGCACCTGACCGGACCCCGCCTCCCCCGCCGGTCGGGGCGCCTCGCGGACTCGGGCCTCATTCGGCTCGGCGGCGGTCGGCGCCTCGGTCGGAGGCGATCCGCCGGCGCCGAGCAGCCGCAGGGCGACCGTCGGTCCAAGCTGGCTCCACGGGACCTTGAGCGCCGCAACGGTCGCTCCCGACGCGATCGCGGCGATTAGGACGCCGCCCCCCAGCCGCACGATTGTCTCTCTGCGGGACACTATTCGCTCCGTGCCTCGAGGCGTGTGATTTCAAATCCGAGATTCGAGCGCTCCAGCGTGAAGCGGCCTCCGAATCGGCGCACATCCTGGAGATCAAGTCCTCTCTGGAAAACGGTCGCCAACTGTTCGGACTCCAGCATGCGCTCGACGCTGGTTGGCACCAGCACGACGAGCCGCTCGTCGGCGCTGAGATCGAGGTCGCGCCGCGCGCGCTGAAACGCGGGCACATTATCGACGACGCGCAGCCGATTCGAATACCGCGTTCGGACACCGCCCCGATACGGCGTTCGGGTCCACCGGTCGTCGTCGCGACGCGCTTCGGACGTGATGATCGGACGCGGCTCCGCATCTTTCAGAATCGCGAGCTTCATGTCCCCGGTGCGCAACGTCTCGATCGCCACGGACTCGCTGCCCCAGTCGATGCGCAGCTCGGGCGCGGGCGGACGTTCGGGAGCGTCTACGCGTCCTCTGAAATCGCCCTCCGACTCCATGGACGCCGCAGGCTCCGCTTCGGCGATGCGCTCCAAATCCGCCGACTCCGGCGCCGGCTCGGGCTCCGCCGGCTTCTCCGGCGCCGTCGGCTCGGGTGGCTCGGGAGCAGCGGGGGGTTCGGGCGAGTCGGGCTGCGGGGCTGGCTCGGGGGTCGGCGGCTCTTGCTCGGGAGTCGCAGGCTCGGGCGGGGGAGGCGCCTCCTGCTCGGGCTGCGCCGGCTTCTCGGGCTGTTTGGGCTGTTTGGGCTGCTGCTGCTCGGGCTGCTCCGGCTCCGGCAGCTCGGTCTCCATCACCTTCGCGATGAGGGGCGCCTCCGCGTCGTTGTTCGCCGCGGGCGTTGGACCAGAGCATCGCAGCAGCGAGAAGTGCAGCAGCGCTGAGATCAGCAGACCGATGAGAAACGCCCGGCGGGACATCCGATCACACTCCTCCGCCTGAGTCCGTTGATTCGCCGTTCACTGATTCGTCGTCCGATGGATCCGACCGCTTCGGCGCCACGCCGAGGCGCACATCGCGTCCTCGCTCCTGGAGCTCCGACCACAGCGACATGACGCGCTGATGGCTGATCTCGCCGCGCCCGGCGACCAAGACCAGCGGCGCATCCGCCGGCATGTTTTGATGAAGGGCCTCGATGTCAGCGAACGTCGAATCCTCCACGAGCAACTCGTCTTCCTCGATGACGATCAGCCTGACTTCGTCGGCTCGCAGCGGCGAGACGCCATCGGCGCCCACCTCCGCCGGGCTCATGTCGACGCCCCCGAGCTGAAAGGACTGCGCCAGCATCACGATCGCGCTGAGCAGCAGAATGAAGAGCACATCGATGAAGCTGCGGTAGCTCATGCGCGCTCTCCTGCGTTCTCAGTCCGCGCCGGGATCCCGCCCGCCCAGTCCAGGGCGTAGCCGGAGATGGACGCCGCGATGGCGATGCTGAGGCCGAAGATCGTCGTCATGATGGCGACGCTGAGCCCGGCGCCGATGGCGTCGACGTCGGGTCGCCCCGAGATGGCGCCGAGGCTGTTCGCAACGCCCACGACGGTTCCGAGCAGCCCCAGGCTGGGCGGGACTTCCGTGAAAAAGGGCAGGGCCCGATGGTGCCAGCGGAGGCGCTCGCCCGGGACCGTGCGCCTGAAGAGGCGGTGCCGCACCACAACGGTCCAGAGCCGCTCGAAGAGCAGCGCCCCAAGCAGAATGGAGCATCCGAAGAGGGGCCACATGAGCGGGCCGCCCATTTCCATGTACCGCGAGAGCATGCGTCGCTCCGATCAACGAGGAGACAACTCGAGAAACTCGCTGAAGTCGATCGAGGTCAGGAACCGCTCGTAGTCGGCCTGCACGCGCGACATCGCCCGGTTGCGGCCCCGAGCCAGCGATTGCTCGATCGCTCGCTCCGCCTCCTCCGCCTCGTCGCCATCGGTTCGAACGTCGCGCTCCCCCGGCAGCGCGGGGATCGGAAGGCTGTAACGGGTCGCGAGGATCTCGAGCCGCAGTTGCACGAGATCAAGCTCGTCCTGCACATTCACCTGCTCGGCGTGCAGGCCGACGGGGGTCTCACCTTCCTTGATTGCTTCCGCCGCCCGCTCGTCAAGCGCCTCCAGCTCCCGGTGCAGGCGGTTGCGCTCCCGGACGAGCTTTCTGACTTCGGCGCGTTGCTCCGGCGTGGCGGTCTGCGCGGCGCTCACCGGCGCCGCCATCGGCAGGGCGATGACGATGATTCCGATCATCAGCGCCAAGCGGTGAAATCTCGATGCGTTCTTCATTCCGGAACTCCCTTGGTTCGTCTCCGAACTTGAGTCACTCTTCCCCGCCGCCGCCCGATCTCAGCCGACCGATCCGATCCTCGAGCTCGGCGTCGATCTGCGAAGAGACCACCGCTCCGCTCCCGGGCGTCCCCACATCGCCTTCGAAGGGCTCGATCGCGTCGATCTGGGCCTCGAGCTCGATCATCCGCCCTTCCAGCGCATGCTGGACGGACTCGTTGAACATCCCCAGCCGCTCCTGGAGCTCGTCCATGCTCGAGACGAACCCCGACAACCCTTCGCCGTGGGCCTGCGCGCCCCGGACCACGCTGAGCAACTCGGAGGCGCCGTCGACCGTCTCCATGAGGGAGAGATACTCCCGAAGCGTGATGGAGGTGGCTTCGAGCTGCGTGAAGAGCACCTCGCTTCCCATGAGCACCTGCTGATGGGCCAGCGCCGCCTCGTCCAGCACCTGGAGCACGTTCATCCACAGCTTCCGCTGATCCGGCGAGAGCCGCTGGGCCATCTGCTTGACTCGCGCGAGGTTGCGCACCGTGCGATAGTGAGCGGTGAGCCGCTTCTTCCGCACCGGATCCGTCTCCTCGGCGATGCGGCTCGCGATGTTGTCGAGCGTGGCCTCCGTCTCTTCATCGAGAGCGGGTGCCCCCTCTTCCTCGGAAGCGTTCTGATCGAGGGCCACGGCCCGCGCCAGCCGCCGGCGCACCTCGCCGGTCTGCTCCGTCAAGGCCGTCTGCCCCTCCCACATCGGCTCGAGCACTCGTTCCCGCACCGCGAGCACTCCGTCGATCGCAGCCGACGCCGTCTGCACGGCTTCATCCGTGCGCCCCTCATCGAGCGCGCGCTCCGCCTCCTGGATCCTGTCGGTGAAGAGCCTGAAGCTCTGGTTCATCTCCGTCTGAAGCGGCGAGACGGAGGACTCCATCGTCTCCACGACCTGCCCGAAGTCGAATCCTTCGAACGTGGATGTCGAGGCGCGTCTCTGCGCGTCGGAGGCGGTGTCGGACGACTCGCTGGGGGCCGCCTCGGACTGCGTCTCATTCGCGGCTTGATCCTGTCCCTGCTCCGACTGCTGCGCGAACGCCGGCGCCGCCGCGGCGATGGCGACAATCGCCAGGGATCCATGCCAGGCTCGAGAAGTCATCACTCGCCACGCTCCTTTCCTGCGATTTCGGGCGGGCTCGTCGGAACCTCGATCCCGATCTGATTGGCCTTCCGACGGACTTCGCGGTTGAGCGCCGGGTCCTCGATCTGCGCCCATTCGGCGCGCGCTCGCGCGGCGTCTCCTTCCCGAAGCGCCTCCGCGCCTGCGATCAGGCGCTCGAGGCTGTCCACTTTGCGCTGCTGCTCGAAGTTGAACGCGCGGGCTCGCGCCTTCTCGACGTGCACTCTGGCTTGTTCGAGATCCGTCGAATTGACCGCCTGCGTCGCGAGCAGCAGTTGCTCCTGGTACTCCCAGCGAGCGGCTTCCGCCTGGGGATCCACCGAGGTCGAGCTGCATCCGACGGACACCCCCGCCGACGCGAGCATTGCCGCGGCGGCCAGCGCCGCGACCCTCCAGCTTCTCAAACTCCGTTCTCGTACGAGTGAAAGCACGCGCGCTCTCCTTGCAAGACCAGCGCCGCCCGCCACCGCAGTCATTGTCCGGGCCTCGCCGGAAGATGTCTACGTTTTTCCCTCAATTTGCCCCCTTTCAGCCGCGCGAAAGGCGCCTTCCGCATCTGAAAGGGAGGCGATCAACCCGCTCGCGCAGGCGGCGGCGGAAGGAGAAACCCCTCAGCGGGGACGCTTGTTCGGAACATTCGGGCAAAGGACTGAGTTTTCCCAAGCGTGAACCGTCTTCGACAAGCCTCCTACACTTGCTCATGCTTCGCAGCGCCATGAAGCGGTCGTGCCTCCACGTCAGCGCGTGCCTCTGGCTCGCCACGGGCGCGCTTCTCGGATGCCAATCCAACCGCGGCGCTGACACTGCCTCGCCCGCCGGCACGGGCGACCCCAACGCAGCGGGCGTGACGATGAAGGCGGGCGAGGGCCAGACGCTTGTTCCGCAGTCCGACCCGTTGGTCGAGGATCTGCCGGTTCCGATCGGCTTCAACCTGGACGTCGACGCCAGCCGGTCCTATCGGGCCCACGACTCGCGTCTGATCGACCACGTCTATCGCGGTCCGGCCTCGAAACGCGACGTCGAGCGTTTTTATCGCCGTCTCATGCCGCTGAACGGCTGGCGGCTTCAGGGATCGCAGCAGTTGGGTGAGGAGATCCGCCTGCGGTATCAGCAGGGGGATCAGTGGTGCGAGGTCGAGATCAACCCGTGGAACCGACTCTTCGGCGGCGGCTCGGTGATCCGCCTCACGGTGCAGACGCTGGCGCCGTCTGAAGAGAACTGACCAACCTCATCCCCGCCCTTGTCTTGGGAGAGAGGCGAGGCCAGTCTGCAAGCTTGCGCATCCACCTGCCGAAAAGCGGGCGACCGGAATCGAACCGGCGACATTCAGCTTGGGAAGCTGACGTTCTACCGCTGAACTACGCCCGCGGCTCGTCCTCAGTATATCCGGGATCCGTGAGCGGCAAGCCCCCTCCCGCCGCCACGGCGCCCGCCAGGCGCGTGGGCGACTCGATCACCACATCCGCTCCGCTCTCGCGGAGCTCCTCCGCTCCTCGGAATCCCCAGGCGCAGCCGATCGTCCAGACGCCGGCGGCCCGTCCCGTGCGCATGTCGGTGTTGGTGTCGCCCGCGTAGACGGCGCGCGCGCGCTCGAAGCCTGCCGATTTGATGATGCGCAGCAGCCCGGCAGGGTCCGGCTTGCGCGCCCAGCCCTCGCGCACGCCCTCGATCGCGGCGAACTCGAAGCCCCCGAGTTGCTCTCGCATCACCCGCTGCGCGATGTCGTGCGGCTTGTTCGTGAGGACGGCGAGCGCATGCCCGGCGTGCGTCAGCGCCTCGAGCGTCTCGATGATGCCCTCGTAGGGACGCGTCTCAGGAGAGCCGCGCCGGCGATAGACGTCCAGGTAGCGCTCGGTGACGCGGTCGATCCCCGGCTTGTCGAGCCGCCCGCTCGTGGCGCGGCGCACCGCGATGCGCGCGCCGTCGCCCACGATCCCTGGGAACGCTTCCAGAGGCTGCTCGGGAAGCCCCTCGGCGCGCAGCGTCTCGTTCAGGGCCGCCGCGATGTCCGGCAGCGTGTCCAGCAGCGTCCCGTCGAGATCGAAGACGATCAGCATCCGACTGCTCATCGTTCGAGCATAGCCCGCGCCAACGGGGGACTTGGCGCGCCGCGGAGCGCCGCGCCGTCGGTACACTGCCATCGTGCCCGATCAGCCGAGGAGCCAGATCGCAGATCGCCCTGTTGTCATCGGCCTCGCCGGCGGGGTTGGAGCCGGCAAGTCGGCCGCGGCGCGCGTCTTCGAGGAGTGCGGCGCGCGTCATCTCGACGCCGACGCCGACGCCCGGGCGGCGCTGGATGATCGGGAGGTCCGTCGCACGCTCGTCGAATGGTGGGGAGAGGACGTCCTTGATGACTCCGGGTCGGTGGATCGGCGTCGCGTCGCCGACATCGTGTTCCAGGATCCGGAGCAGCGTCGCTATCTCGAGGCGCTGCTGCATCCGATCGTCATCGAGCGCCACGAGCGGGACATCGCCCGAGCGAGGGCGGAGGGGGCGGAGTCGGTCGTGATCGACGCGCCGCTGCTCTTCGAAGCGGGTCTGGATCGGCGGTGCGACGTCATCGTCTTCGTGGACGCCCCGCGAAAGGATCGCCTGAGACGCGTTCGCGAGGCGCGGGGGTGGTCGGACCAGGAATTGGCCCGACGTGAAAATTCCCAGAGGCCCCTTGAAAACAAACGCTCTTGCGCCCACTATGTGCTGGACAATGACGCGGGTCTGGACAAGCTCCAGAGCCAAGCCCGCGACCTGTACCAGGAAATCATGCGGCGGCTTCGCGGCGACCGATGAATCGGGAGCCCGCGCATCCGGTCGGATGCGTCTTCCGCGGAGCAGCCACGAAAACCGGGGCCAACCCAACGGCCGAAAGACGCCGCGTTTGCCAATCACTCGGCGAGGGTTTGGCGAGCGCTTCGTGACTCGCTCGGTCGATTTTCCATATGACAGCCACGATCAACACCTTCTGAGAAGGTCGACCGCCGCCCGGCGGAATGCACCTTCCACCCTCCTTCAGCGAGCAGCGATCCCATGTCGAAATCCGACACCGCGGTCGAAGAACAGCAGCAAGAACAGGATTCCTCGTCAGGCGGGGGCCGATCCCGGAATCGCCGGTCCCGCGGGCGAGGCTCCGGGGGGCAGGATCAGGGCGACCCGCATGGCCGCTCCGGCGGTGGGAGCCAGCGCTCCGGCGGCGGGGGCGGCGGCGGTGGCGGGGGCTCCAATCGACGCTCCAAGCGCAAGAAGAAGCGCAAGGGCGGCGGGGGATCGCAGCCATCCATCCCAAGCCACGCCCTCCCCAGGGACGACGAGCTCGAGCGCGAGGCGGAGGAGTTTCAAAAGCATCGCAGCAGCAAGGCGGGCAAGGACGCGGAGAAGAAGGCGCTGCATATCGATGAGCTCCAGAAGCTCGATCTGGATGAGCTCTTCAAGCTGGCTGAAAAGGAGGAGCTCGAGGATTTCCACCAGCTCTCGCGCCAGGAATTGATCTTCAAGATCGTCAAGGCGCGCGCCGAGGCGGGAGGCGTCATCTTCGTCTCGGGCTCACTGGAGATCCTGCCCGAGGGATACGGTTTCCTTCGGAGCAGCGAGTACTCGTATCTCGCTGGTCCGGATGACATCTATGTCGCGCCGTCGCTGATCCGGCGTCTGGGGCTGCGCAAGGGCATGGAGGTCGTCGGGCCGGTGCGCGCCCCGAAGGACTCCGAGCGGTACTTCGCGCTGCTTGATGTCGACACGGTGAATACGCGCGAGCCCAAGGTCGTGCATGACCTCGGAACGTTCGAGGCGCTGACGCCGCTTCATCCGGAGGAGCGGCTCGTCCTCGAGACCTCTCCGGACATCATCGAGACGCGGGTCATCGATCTCGTCGCGCCCATCGGCAGGGGCCAGCGCGGCCTCATCGTGGCGCCGCCCCGCACGGGCAAGACCGTCCTGCTTCAGAAGATGACCCGGGCGATCTGCGAGAATCATCCCGACGTCAAGATCATCGTTCTCCTGATCGACGAGCGCCCGGAGGAGGTGACGGACTTCCGCCGCAACACGCCGGACTCGGTGGAAGTCGTGGCGTCCACGTTCGACGAAAAATCCTCGCGCCATGTGCAGGTGACGGAGATGGTCATCGAGAAGGCGAAGCGCGCCGTCGAGTTCGGAGACGACGTTGTGATCCTCCTCGACTCCATCACCCGTCTCGCCCGCGCCTACAACAACGAGATGCCGCACTCAGGCAAGATCATGACGGGCGGCATCGACTCCGGCGCGCTCCAGCGGCCCAAAAAGTTCTTCGGCGCCGCCCGCGCCATCGAGAAGGGCGGATCGCTGACCATCCTCGCGACCGCGCTCGTCGACACCGGCTCAAAGGCCGACGAGGTGATCTTCGAGGAGTTCAAGGGCACCGGCAACTCCGAGCTGCATCTCGATCGGCGTCTGGTGGAGAAGCGCATCTGGCCCGCCATCGACATCGCCGCATCGGGCACGCGACGCGAGGAGCTGCTGCTCGATCCCAAGGAGCTCGAGCTCATCTATCGCCTGCGCAAGGTTCTTTCCGACATGAACGTCGTCGAGGCGATGGAGCTGCTCAAGTCGCGTCTCGCCAAGAGCAAGAGCAACGCCGAGTTCCTCATGACGATGAACCTGGGCTGACGGCCCCCGACGCGTCCGCCGCCGCTCATTCTTCGATCAGGCGCGCCCGCGCCGCGCGGGGATCGGGCTGCCGATCGCCCGTGGCGCGATGCGTCACTTCGCCGGCGTTGACAATCAGCGTCAGCGAGGACGTGGTCCACCCGTCCATCGAAACGCTGAAGGATCGCTCGAGACCCAGCATTGAGAGCGTGCGCACCCGCAGGATGGGATCGTCCTCGTGCGCGCGCTCAAACTCCTGAATCGCCGCGAGGCGCCGCATCGCCGCATCGTCTCCCGGGTCGTAGAGATAGACGAGCCACGCCGGATCATCCGGGTCCGCCGCGGCGACATCCTCCATGATCGGAAGCGTGAACAGCGCGACGACGGGGTCGTCCTCACCGAAGAGCAGCCGCTGGCGCGCGCGTTGGGGCAGGAGCAGGTCGTTCTGCCCGCCCCCAACGTCGATGGCGACCCCGCCGCGCATGAGGACGGTCGTGGGCACGTTCTCCCACGCCCAGATCGGGATGGGATCCTCGGGGCGCGTCTCGAGGTCCGTCATCGCCACGGTCTTTACAAGCAGGATCGGGTCCGACGGGTTCGCCGGCTCATACCCCTCGTAGTAGGGGAGATGCTCCTGGCAGATGTGGCACGTCGGGTCGTAGAGATACAGCAGCCACGCCGGGCCGTCGGGGCGGCGCGTCTCGCTCATCTCGGGCAGCGCGAGCAGTTGCTGGATGGGCGTCAGCCCCCCCGATTTCTCCACGAACTCGCTGGGAGGCGGCGGCGACGTCGCCGAGCCGAAGGCCATGCCCACGCCTGCGAGCACAGCGCCGGCGGTCGCCACCCAGCCGAAGAACTCGCTCCCGCTGCGGCGCAGACGCCACAGCATCGCCGCCCCCAGCACAATGCCGAAGACGTCCAGCCCAAACGAGACCCAGGGCTTGGTCAGATCCACGCCCAGCACGCTGAGCTCGCCGAAACAGCCGCAAGCGACTCCGCCCAGCCAGCGCTGGCTCGCATAGCCCAGATAGGCCGAGAAGAGCAGTGTCACGCCGAGCCATGTCACGGCCCGGCTGTGCAGAGCGAGGACGAGCAGGGCAATCACGACTTGCCCGATCGCCACCACATAGTCGAAGGCGGCTGGCTCACCCGTCCCGAGCTTCCCGTAGGAGGCGGTTCCAAGAATCAGGGCGACGAGGATGGCGGCGAGGAGCGCCGGAATGTTTACCCATCCGCGCGTCGCCGCGCGTCCGCCCAGCGCGACGCTCCGAAGGGACGCCTGAGCCGTTGCATGCGTCATGTCCTATTCTCCCGCGAGTTCTCCCGCGAGCGGCGGCGGGCCGCTCGAATCACTTGTCCCGGAAGACCCCGAAGACCGGGATCGTCGCCTCCTGCTCGGGGTTGGCGGTCTTGACGATGAGCGCGCCGCGGATGAGCCCGCCCTGCTCCGCCGCCTTGCTCGTTGGCGTCAGCGAGAGCGTGACCCGCAGATCGCGATCCCCCGGGGAGATCTCGACAACGCGGACGTCGAACAGCCCCTTCGTGGACTCGACCTCCACGGGCACATCGCGCCGCTGCTTGACGAGCGAGAGCGTCTCCGTCCGCGACTCACCGGCGCTCAGTGTTCCCAGCACCAGCCGGTCCGGGGTCGCCGTCCAGTGCGAGCCCTGATTCATTTTCGGGAACAACGCCGGATGGACCACCCGCAGATCGATCAGCGGCATCTCGGGATGATCCGTTTCGATCATGTACCAGAGTCGCAGATCCTCAGGCGCTGTCTCGCTCAGATCCCACGGGACGGTGTGGCTCGGGCGGAGCTGCGAGAGACTCCCCTCCGCCGGCTCGCCGTCGATGGACAGGACCTTGAAGGGAGCGCCGTCCACCGCGGTCAGTTTGATCTCGCCCTCCTTGGGGCCGAGAAGATTCAGGAAGAAGGGATCCGCCTTGATCGGCTTGGTCACCTCCGCCGTGAGCTCGACCGGAATGCGCTTGGGCGAATCCTCGATGAAGACCGTCAGCTTCTGGTTGAGCGGTCCGACGTTCTCACGCGCCTCGAGCGTTACGTCCAGGCGAGCCGACTCCCCCGGGTTGATCGTGTTCTGCTCCACACTCCCCTTCGCGCAGCCGCACGTCGACGTCACGTTCGTGAAACGGATTGGCTCGTTCCCCGCGTTGGTGAGCAACACCGTCTCCGTGCGCGTCTCCCGCGGGCGCATCAGCCCGAAGTCGAGCTTCTCGGGCCGCATCTCCACCTTGGGCAGCGCCGCCTGGGCGCGCCGCTCCTCCAAGTGGTCCTCGACATCCTGTCCGCCCCAGATCCCGACGGAGACCGGAATCATGATCGGCGGCCCGCCTTGATCGTGGAAGAGGAAGAGACGGCGATGCTGCTCGCCGTTGAGCCCCTGAAGATCTGTCCAGTGGATCGTGAACGTCGCAGCGTCGCCGGGCTCGACGGGCTCGGTTGTGACCTCGCCGTTGACGCAGCCGCACGTCGTGCGCACGCGCCGGAACGTGATCGGCTCGTCGCCCTCGTTGAAAAGGAGGAACTCGCGCGTCTTCTCGCCGTCCGCCTTGATCATCCCCATGTGGGCGACGTTCGGCTGCATCCGGATCGCAAGGTCGCGCCAGTCGGGAGGCGACGCGAACTGGCCCTCGAAGGGCGGAGGCGTCTCCTCCGCTGTCTGATCCGGCGCTGCCTGATCGGCCGCGCCCTGCTGAGCCCGGGCGACGCCGGCGACGAAACCCATGACCAGCCCGCACGCGAGCGCCGCGCCGAAGGGGCGGAGCCCTCGAGCGAGCCCGATTCCTCCGATCCAGGTCTGAAGCGAACGTGCCATCGCGAATCCTCTCTTCTTCTGGTGCTCTCTCGACCGTTGGGCGAGCCGCGCGTCGGCGCGGGGCTCGTTCCGCCATTCTGCGTTCAGCGGGAGGATAGTCGCGGCGTCGCTCCCTCGGAACGCCCGCCCGCGCCCATCCAATCCACACGCTCTTGAAATGTACGCTCTCCAGGCGGCGAAGTTGCCCCTGCCGGAGGAACTGCTCTCCCCATCGTCGGTGGGCGCCGGGTGGGTAGGCTGGGGCGGCATGTCCGGATTTTCCGAGAAAAAGGGATTGACAGAGCCGCTCCCTCGGGGTACTCCATGCGTCACAGGGAAGAGACGGAGTAAGACGGAAGCACAGCCAGGGGAAACGAGGAGAAGCAGAAGAGGCAGGTAGGCTGCGCCGCGCTTGTCGCGGGTCGGGCCGCCCCGCTCTTGTCGCCATTCCAAAAAGCGATCCTTCTGATGTCGCGCAGCCGGGAGGTCCGGGCCGTGCGGGCGAATCCCTGTGCACGCCTGCTCCGACCAACCATGCCGCCGACTGAGGAACGGTCTCCCAATCGCCCGCTCGGGGGAAGCGTGATTCCCGCGGCGTCGGCGATCCGTCCGCGGTCACGGACCCGATCGCGGAGACCGGTCTCACTGACCGCCCCACGGATCGGGTGACGCACATGAGGGGCTCTCGCGAGCCCGCGTGGTTGGAGGACTCAGACTCATGTTTCCCGTGAAAGAACAACTCGCCGCTCTGGGCCTGCTCGTTGCCGCCTCGACGGCCCAGGCTCAGTTCGCTGGACTCGATGTTCGCAACGATCCCGCCGTCGACGCCGCCGCGTCGTCCCTCATCGGGGAGGACGTCCGCGTCTTCCGCCTTTTTGCGGCGTACCAGTCCGAGGCGGACGTGACAGTGGCCGGCCAGATCATGGGCGCGCCCGGCTTCGGGATTGGATCAGCGTTCGTCGATCTCGGCGCTGGTTTCTTCCAGGTTCCCGAGGGCGGCGACACCGCGCCTATTCCGGCTCTCCTTGCGACGATCCCCGAGCTTCAGTTCGATTCGTTCGTCAGCATCAACCGTTTCGAAGCGTCCGATGACAGCACCTCGACCGATCCCGCTTTCGACTTCGTCGATCTGGGCGGCCCCGCCTCGGAAGACTTCGTGACGGGCGGGTGGTTCGTGACGCCGAACCTCTCGGGCCCCAACCAGGGTCTCAGCGAGGTCAACCCGGATACGGGCTTCCATGAGGTCTTTCTGGGGCAGCTCACCGTGACCGATCTGCCTTCGAATCTCGATCTGCCGACGGGCCCCGCCATGGAGGTCACGTCCGTGTTCGACGGAGAGCTGACGATCTTCAACGACACCGGTGGGGGCGACGTCGAAGCATCCACCGTTCAGTTCAATCCAACCGTCATTCCCGCGCCCGCCGCGGCCGTTTGCATCACAGGCGGCCTTGTCGGGGTGGGGCGCCGGCGTCGGGTCGACGCCGGATGAATATGTTCACCTTCGGTCTTTCCGCTCGCTCTGGCGGGCGCGTCGGGAAGGCTGTCACAAGTTGAGTCGGCGCGGGCGCTCGGAGCGCCCGTCGTCAGGGGAAGCTTCCAGGTAGGAGGAGAGCGGAGACACGCCCAACAGTCAGCCGCTCGATCCCGAGACTCAACGACCAGGCGCGGCGCTCCGTTGCGGGGGCGCCGCGTTTTTCTTGGCGCGGACGCGGACCCGGCGTCAGTCGCCCTGATCGAGCACCGCCATGAAGGCCGTCTGCGGGATCTCGACGGATCCCACCGACTTCATGCGCTTCTTGCCTTCCTTCTGCTTCTCGAGCAGCTTCCGCTTGCGCGTGACGTCGCCGCCATAGCACTTGGCCGTCACGTTCTTCCGCAGCGCCTTGATCGTCTCCCGCGCGATGATCTTCCCGCCCATCGCCGCCTGGAGCGCGATCTCGAACTGGTGGCGATCAATCTCCTTGCGCAGCTTGACGAGCAGCGCCCGTCCTCGCTGCTCCGAGGAGTCCTTGTGACAAATGATCGAGAGCGCCTCGACCGGCGCGCCGTTGATCAGGATGTCCACCTTGACAAGCCGATCTGCGCGATAGCCCTGGATCTCGTAGTCCATCGTCCCATAGCCGCGAGTCATCGACTTCAGCTTGTCATGGAAGTCGTAAATGATCTCCGCCAGAGGGAGCTCGTACTCCAGCATCTGGCGCGTCTCGGAGACGATGTGCTGACCTTTGAACACGCCGCGCCGGTTGCCGCACAGCGCCATCACGTCCCCGACGCAGTCCGTCGGGATCATGATCTCCATCTTGACGATCGGCTCGCGGATCTCGCGGTAGTTCGCCGGGTCGGGCAGATCCGACGGGTTAGTGATCTCGATCGTCTCGCCGCTGGTCAGCAGCACCTCGTAGTTCACCGTCGGCGCCGTCTGCACCACCTCGACGCCGCCTTCGCGCTCGAGCCGCTCCTGAACGATCTCCATGTGCAGCAGCCCCAGGAATCCGCAGCGGAAGCCGAAGCCCAGCGCGTCGGAATGCACCGGCTGATACGTGAACGAGGCGTCGTTGAGTTGGAGTTTCTCGATCGCCTCGCGCAAATCCTCGAAGTCCCCGCCCTTCCTCTTCGTCGGCTCGCCGCCCGTCGCCGGATAGAAGTCGCAGAAGACCATCTGCTTCGGCTCCTGGTAGCCCGGCAGCGCCTCCTTCGCGGGATCCTTCTCCTGTGTGATGGTGTCGCCGACACGCACATCGCTGAGCGATTTGATCTGCGCGACCATGTACCCAGTCTCGCCGGCGCTCAGACTCTCGCCCTTCGTCGGCTTCGGCGTGTACTTGCCCAGATCCGTGACCGTGTATTTCCGACCCGTCCCCATCATGCGGATCTCATCGCCGACGCGCAGCGCGCCATCGAAGACGCGGATGAAGACGATTACTCCCCGGTAGTCGTCGTACTCGGAGTCGAAGATCAGCGCGCGCGTTTTCTCCGTCATCGACGCCCGCGGGGCGGGGAGCCGCTCGCAGATCGCCTCCAGCAGCTCGGGAATCCCCTCGCCCGTCTTCGCGGAGCAGTAGATGCAGTCTTCCGCCGGGATCCCCAGCACCTGCTCGATCTCCATCGCGACCTCGTCAGGTCGCGCGCTGGGCAGATCAATCTTGTTCACCACCGGAATGAGCTCGAGATCCTGGTTCACCGCCAGGTAGGCGTTCGCGACCGTCTGCGCCTGCACGCCCTGCGCCGCGTCGACGACCAGCAGGGCGCCCTCGCCCGCCGTCAGCGCCCGGCTGACCTCGTAGGAGAAATCCACGTGCCCGGGGGTGTCGATGAAGTTGAGCATGAAGGGCTGTCCCTTATGCTCATGCTGGACGGTCACGGAGGACGCCTTGATCGTGATGCCCCGCTCGCGCTCGAGATCCATCGCGTCCAGCAACTGCTCCCGCGCCTCGCGGTCCGTGATCGCCTTCGTCGATTGGAGCAGACGATCGCTCAGCGTCGACTTGCCGTGGTCGATATGCGCGACGATCGAAAAGTTGCGGATCTGAAGTTTCGACATGGATGTCTTCACGCGGCCCCGCCGCAGACCTGCTCACACCTCGCCCCGCTCGTGCTCGCGAGCCGCCTGCCGCTCCTCCGAAGCGCCGGCCCCCCTCGCGGGACGGGGATTCTAGCGAGGTCCTCCCCCGGGGCGAGGCGCGTCCATCCCCGCGCGCGCCGTCGCCGCCCCCACCGGATAGCCCAACTCGCGCAGCAGCCCGCCCGCTCGATCCTCGAACGCCCGCCGGGCCCGCTCGTCGAAGAACTCTCGCCACTCCCCGACCACCCCCTTGCGGAAGTGCGAGCCCGCGTCCGCCTCCCCGCGCTCGCGCCCGCCGCTCATGGCCTTGAAGCTCCCGGCGCGCAGGCACGCCTCGATCGCCTCGTCGTCGGTCCGGACGTCCAGGAACTCGAGCATCCGGCGCGTCGTCGCCTCCGGCTCCGCATGCAGGCGCTCGTAGCGCACCTCCAGATACCGATCTCCGTGCGCGCGCTCGAAGGCCTGCGCCTTGCGGATGTACGGCTCGTAATGCGCTTCCGCGAAATACGCGGCGTAGGCCGAGAAATCCGGGAATCGCTGTCGAAAAGCCGCCTCGCCCTTCTCGCGGATGTTGTGATGCCATCCGGAGACCGCCCCGTCCCGCCCGTCGCGGATGACGTGAATGAACCGGGCGCTGGGGAAGACCCGCCCGAGCACGTCGATCACCAGCGCATGCTCAGGCGTCTTGTCGCCGATCGCCCGCACATCCGCTTCCCCGACCCAGTTGGAGAGCGCCATCCCGACGGACAGCGCGAAGAGCGCTTCGGTCTGATCGTTCGAGAGGGATCCAATCTCGCCGCAGCGCTGATGCTGGTTGTAAGCCCGCAGCGCCTGCGACAGCGCGGGAAGCAGGGCCGTGCCGAAGCAACCCTCGCCGTGGCATCGGATCTCGGGATGCCCGTTGAGCAGACCCTGGAGCCACGTCGTCCCGGACTTCTGGCAGCCCAGCACGAAGAAGAGCTGTTTCGAGAGAGCGGCTTCGGCGCGCTGGAGGACGTCCGTCTCCGCCAGTGCGCGCGCGCCGGTCGCCATCGCATCGAGAGTCGCGCTCATTCGAACCTCCTGCCTGGGAGCCGCGTGCGTCCTCTCTGGCTATCGGTCCAAACCGCGCTCGCTCTTCGACCTCCTACTTGCGGCGGAAGTCCTCCGCCCGCTTGGGGGTGTGGAAGGCGTCGAAGCTGATCGACTGATCCGCCGGGAGGATCCTCGGACGCGGGAGCCAGCCCCACAGCGCCGGCGCCCCCGCGTTGACCACCGTCGTCGGCGGATGGAAGTGAAAGCTCAGGGGCGCGACGTTCTTCAGGCACTCGTTGTTTCCGAAGAACTTCCAATCCCGATCCAGGGCGGGCGCCCGGCTCGAGAATTCCCGCTGGCGGATGGGATCCACTGGAATCCACCACCATCGCCCCGCGTCCTCGTCGTAGAGCATGAACTCCACCCAGACGTGCAGGATGGGAATGTTGCTGGGCTGGCCCCCCGTATCTCCGTGGCACTCGGCGCCGACGTCGAAGATCCCCGCCTCGTCCCCGAGCGTCGCGGGGATGTCGAATCCGACCACCACCCGCGCCGGCAGACCCGCCGCCCGGTAGGCGGCGCAGAGCAGCGCCGGCAGATCGAAGGGCGTCCCTCGCCCCGTGCGCGCCGCGAACGCCGCTCCGCCCAGCGCCAGCCCCGCGAAGGCGCCGATATCCTCCGTATTCGCCACGCCCTGGCTGCTGGGCTGGACATGCTCGATCACTTCCTTCATGAGCGCCTTCGCCAGCAGCGCGGGGGGGACGGTCTGCGCGCGCCCCTTCGTCCACTTCTGCACCAACGCGCGCACGGCGGGATCGTCCGACTCGACGAAAAGCTGGGGCGACAGCGCTCCGCGCGCGATTTCGGGCCATCCGTCCGTCGGCCACCCGACCGCCCTCGCCGCCTTCTCGTTCAGCTTCGTCTCGTACGTCGTCATAGGCAGATCGACGCGGAGCCGCCAGCGAACGGCGTCGATCGCGGGAATCTTCCATCGTCCCAGTCGCTCGCCCACGGGATAGCCGGTCAGCAGGTCCGCCTCATCGTCGACGACCGTCCCCTCGACCGTCAGCTCGGAATCCACCTTCTCGACATCGGTCTCATGCGAGGCGCTTTGCTCCAGAAGCGGGAAGACCACATCCGCTCCCTCGATGACGAAGCGCGTCGCGAGCCGCACCCGGCTGGCCGTGCCCCGTCCCTGGACATTTCCCTCCACAGGATCGGAGGCGACGAAGATTTGGGTGCGGACCGTCCAGTCCTGTGGTTGGATGCGCTCGAGGATGGGCGGGGCTGGGCGGCGCCGCTGCGCCTGCGCGTCGACGGCGACGGCGCTCGCAGCGACCAACATCGCGAGGAGGAAGGCGAGGCTTCTGCTGAACGTGACGAGAGGCGTTGGGCTCCGCATGGACTGCTCTCCTTCAACCGCCCCTGATCGTAGAGCGATCCGAAGCTGCGGCGGCGGCGGTTCCGCCTCCAAGCCGAATCAGGGAGGGCTACAGCAGGTCCAGCACGTTCCCGGCGTTTCGCAGCAGCGCCTTTCGGAGCGATGGCGACGCTCCGAGGGCGACGCTCCGAGGGCGACGCCCACGCCCGCCGCGATCAGCACCGCCATCCAGGGGCGCTCCTGCACCATCTGGGCCGGACTGGCCCGCTCCGACGCTCTCAGAAGCTCCGCCGCGCCGACCGAGATGCGCGAGAGGGACTTCAGCCCTTATTTCCTCCCGTCGAGGAGCTTGCCGACCAGGAGCGCGATGCCGAAGGCCCCCATGACGCTCAGGAAAGGGCGGTCTTCGATCTTCTGCTCGACCGACGCGGCGGCGCGCTCGCCCTGGCGACGGCCCTCCTCGATGCCGGAGCGCAACTACGCAAGTCGTTGCGCCGCTTCATCTTCCAGCCGTTCCTTTTCAGATTCCGCATCAGGGTCGACCAGGCGGGTGGGCCCGGCCCACCGGGGCTTCGCTGGAGTCGCTCTGGCCCGTTCTATCCGTACGGGACATGTCAGCCCGGACAAAATCCAACACTTCGGTGTTCGTTTGGGTATACTGGGCTCACCATGCTTGCACGAATCCACAGCTTCGTCCTGACCGGTGTCGACGCTCATCCCTGTGAGATCGAGGTCGACCTCGCCGAGTCCGGCCTGCCGCGCGAGCAGATCGTGGGCTTGCCGGACGCCGCCGTCCGCGAATCCGTCGAGCGGGTGCGCTCGGCCGTTGGCAATACGGGATACGTCTTCCCCAACGGCCGCTTGCTAATGAATCTCGCGCCGGCCGAGCTGCGCAAGGAGGGTCCCGTCTATGACCTTCCGATCGCACTGGGTCTCCTGGCCGCCACGGGGGTCGTGCGCCCGGCGCGCGAGCTTGTGCCCGTCGGCGCGGGAGGCGGCGGCGACGACGAGCGAGAGGGCGGTGGCGGGTTCGACCATCGCCGGTTTCTCTTCGCGGGCGAGTTAGCGCTCGACGGGCGCCTGCGCCCGATTCGAGGAGCGATCGCGATGGCAATGCTCGCGCGCTCGAGCGGGCTCGACGGCGTCGTCGTCCCGGCGGAGAACGCTGATGAGGCGAGCGTTGTCGAGGGGATCGAGACCTACGGCGTGCGCACGCTGGCGGAGGTCGTCGGACTGCTCAATGGCGCGCTGCACATCGAGCCGCAGCCCGCGGTTGACGTCGCGGGGCTTCTTCGCCAGGCGACGGCGCCCGTTGACTTCGCGGAGGTCAAGGGGCAGGAGGGTGTGAAGCGCGCGATCACCATCGCCGCCGCGGGCGGGCACAACCTGCTCATGCTGGGGCCGCCCGGAACCGGCAAGACGATGATGGCCCGTGCACTTCCCGGCGTGCTGCCGCCGATGACGCCTTCGGAAGCGCTCGAGGTGACGCGCATCTACTCCTCTGCGGGCAAGCTGGCGCCCCAGCAGGATGGCGGTGGGCATTCCGGGCTCATGACGCTCCGCCCCGTGCGGGCGCCGCATCACACCGCCTCGGCGGCGGCCCTGATCGGCGGAGGCTCCATCCCGCGCCCGGGCGAGGTGAGCCTGGCGCATCACGGCGTGCTCTTCCTCGACGAGCTGCCCGAGTTCTCCCGTCCGATCCTCGAGACGCTGCGCCAGCCGCTCGAGGACGAGGAGGTCTCCATCGCGCGCGCCCATTCGAGCGTGCGATTCCCGGCGCGGTTCATGCTCGTCGCCGCGATGAACCCGACTCCCAAGGGCGAAATGCCCGATGACGCAGCCAGTCGGCGCGATATGGATCGCTACCTCTCGCGCATCTCGGGTCCGCTCATCGATCGAATCGATATTCATGTGGAAGCGCCCGCCGTCCCCTGGCGCGAGCTCTCCGAGAAGGGAACGCGTGGGACCTCCACCTCGGAGATGCGTTCGCGCGTCCTCGCGGCCAGACGCGTTCAAAGCCGCCGTCAGGGCCAGACGGTCAATGCGCGCTTGCGGGGCGAGTCGCTGGACGACTTCGCTCAGATGAGTGAGCAGGCGAAGGCGCTGGTCGGACAGGCTCTGAGCGATCTCGGGCTTTCGGCCCGCGCGTACGACAAGATCCGGCGCGTCGCCCGCACGATCGCCGACCTCGACGGCAGCGAAGGGATCGACATCGCCCACACGGCGGAGGCGATCCAGTACCGTCTGCTCGATCGACGGACCTGAGGTGGACGCCCTCTTTCGCCATAGGATCCGCCTCCCGGCGCCAACACACTCTGTTCATGGGAGGCGAGATGGCAGGCGAGACATTGTCGGTGGCTCTCATCAGCGACGTCTTCTTCGAGGATGACGCCCATAAAAGACTCAAGGCCCGCCTCACAGAGGCCAGGCGGCAGGGGGCGGAGCTGGCGGTGATCCCCGAGCTGGCGATGAACCCTTGGTCGCCCGCGGGGAAGGAGCCCTTCGAGTCAGACGCGGAGGGCCCGGGCGGAACTCGGCACGAGATCATGGCCGGGGCGTGCCGTGAAGTGGAGATCGGGTTGGTCGGAGCAGTTCTTCTCCAGGATCCGGAGACGGGCGTCCGGCGGAACACCGCTGTCATATTTGACTCAGACGGCCACGTCGTCGGAACGTACGCCAAATGCCATCTGCCGGAGGAGCCCGGGTTCTGGGAGACGAGCCACTACGAGCCCGGCGACGAGCTTGTGAAGGTCTTCGACGCCTTCGGCCTCCGCTTCGGGGTGCAGGTCTGCTCCGATCTGAACCGCCCGGAGGGTTCCCACATGCTCGGCGCAGCGGGCGCCGAGGCGATCATCAACCCACGAGCGACGGAGCAGGCGACCTACGAGCGGTGGCGGCCCGTCTTCGTCGCCAACGCGCTGACCAGCGGGTGCTACGTCCTGAGCGTCAACCGCCCGAGCCCCGAGCTCGGCGTGCTCATCGGGGGTCCATCGATCGTCGTGAGCCCCATGGGGGCGATCCTGGCGGAGACGACGGAGCCGGTCGTCGTCGTGACGCTCGATCGGCGGGCGGTGGAAAGCGCCCGCCAGGCGTATCCGGGATACCTCGAGATTCGGGCGGAGCTCTACGCGCGGGAATGGGGAAGGCTGGCGAAAAAATGAGGCGACGTTGAGACGTACTCCCGCGATTCGAGGATATTGAAGACATGGGCGCGCTCGGATTGATCCTCGCCGGAATCTCCGGAATCGTCGTCGGCGCGGTCGGCTTCTACATGGCGACGCGCCGTCGCGGCGGACGGGTTGGTCCGTCGGGGAAGACGGGCGGTGAGCTCGCCAGCGAGCGGGAGAACCAGGTGCTGCACCGGATCTCCGAGCTGGCGGCGGCGGTCTTCTGGGCGACGGACGAAAGCGGGGAGCAGACGGTCTACATGAGCCCCTCGGCGCGGCGGGTCCTTGGGTATGAGCCGGATGATTTTGCGATGGGGCGTCGCTCGTGGCTGGAAATCGTCGATCCCCGCGATCGCGAGCATTTCCTTCGTGAGCTTCACGCGTGGGAGAGCCGGCGCGGGGCGCCGCCGCTGACCCTCGAATACCGCATCACGCGCGCCGACGGCGAGACGCGCTGGATGCGCGATGTGCTGACGCGCGCCAGCGAGTCTTCGATTGGAGGACGGGGATACGTCGGTGTCGCCATGGATATCACGGCGGAGAAGGACGCTTCGATCCAGGCGAGGGAGCTGGCGGAGATCGTCGAACGCGCGCCGGATCTGATGGCGATCGCGCAGCCCGACGGGACGCCGCTGTTCATGAACTCGGCGGGCTGCCGGCTCCTCGGCGCGACGTATCCTCGGCCGCCCGGCTCGCATATCCGCATGGCGCATCCCGAATGGGCGTGGCGGATCGTCGAGTCCGAGGGCATTCCAACGGCGATCCGCGAGGGCGTATGGGTGGGTGAGACCGCTTTTCTCACGGTGGAAGGGCGCGAGATTCCCGTTCATCAGGTGATCGTCGCGCACCGGGACGAGCAGGGGCAGGTGCGGCGCCTCTCGACGATCGCGCGCGACATCTCGGAGCTCAAGCGGACGGAGCGCGAGCAGACGTGGATGCTTCGCGAGCTCGACCATCGCGTGAAGAACAACCTGGCTCTCGTCAGCGCGATCGCCCGGCAGACGGCGGCGGGCGCGACGGATGTCGACGCCTACGTGGGCGCTTTGCAAACCCGTCTCAAGACGCTGTCTCGCGTGCATGCCTCGTTGAGTCAGGGCTCCTGGGGCGGACGCTGGGGCGAGGCCGCCCTGGGCGAGGTGGTGCGGCGCTGCCTGGAGCCGTTCGATTTCGAAGGGATGGGGCGGCTCGAGATGGAGGGAAGCGATGTTCCGCTCGGCGCGCGCGAGGCGACTCCGATCGGCCTCGCTGTCTTCGAGCTCGCGGCCAACGCCGCCAAGCATGGAGCGTGGTCGAACGACAGCGGTCGCGTTCACGTCTCGTGGGGGCGACGGGGGCGGCGCGCGACGCTGACCTGGAGCGAGACGCAGAGCCCCTTTTCGGGCGAGTTCGTCGAAGGATCGGGCCTGCGGCTTGTGCGCGACTGTGTCGAAGGCGCCCTCGGAGGGCGCGTGACGCTGCATGGCGAGGCGGGGCGATTCGAGGCCGGATTCTCCTTTGATCTGCGCGCCTTCGGCGACGCCGAGTCGAATTCGCTGCGGGGAGGCGGGGCCAAGGCGCCAGCGGCGAATCGCGAATCGATCGAGTAGGCTCCGCGGCTTTCCCTTGTGCTCCCCGAGGAGGCGCTGGATCATGTCGAGCTACACGGATCGGGTGCTCAGCGAAGTGCGGTCGAAGAACGACTGCGAGCCGGAGTTCCTTCAGGCGGTTCGGGAGGTGCTGGAGTCGCTGGAGCGGGTCCTCGAGTCGGACAGCCGCTATGAGGACGCGGGCGTGCTCGAGCGGCTGGTGGAGCCGGAGCGCGTACTCATGTTCCGCGTCCCATGGGTGGACGATCGCGGGCGGGTTCGCGTATGCCGGGGCTACCGCGTCGAGTTCTCCAGCGTGCTGGGGCCGTACAAGGGCGGACTGCGCTTCCATCCGACGGTGAACCTGGGCGTCCTGAAGTTTCTGGCGTTCGAGCAGGTCTTCAAGAACAGCCTGACGACACTGCCGATCGGCGGCGGAAAGGGCGGCAGCGACTTCGATCCGAAGGGCAAGACCGACGCCGAGGTGATGCGCTTCTGCCAGAGCTTCATGAGCGAGCTCTTCCGCCACATCGGGGCGGACACCGACGTTCCCGCGGGCGACATCGGCGTGGGGGGCCGCGAGATCGGGTTCATGTTCGGGCAGTACAAAAAGCTGCGCAATGAGTTTACAGGCGTTCTGACCGGCAAGGGGCTCTGCTGGGGCGGCAGCGCCATGCGCCCCGAGGCCACGGGGTATGGCTCCGTCTACTTCGCGGAGGAGATGCTGAAAACGCGCCACGAGTCGCTGAAGGGAAAGACGTGTGTTGTCTCCGGCTCGGGCAACGTCGCGCTGCACACCGCGGAGAAGCTGCTCGAGCTCGGCGCGAAGGTCGTCGCGCTCTCTGACTCCGACGGCTTCATCCACGACAAGCGCGGCCTCGACCGGGACAAGCTGGAGTGGGTGCAACGGCTGAAACACGAGCGCCGTGGGCGCATCCGGGAGTACGTCGAGCAGTACAAATCGGCTGAGTTCGTCAAAGTCGACGACGCGCAGGACGGAAATCCCATCTGGGACATCAAATGCCACGCCGCCTTTCCCTCCGCCACGCAGAACGAGCTCAACGAGCGCGATGCGCGATCACTCATTGACAACGGCTGCGAGCTCGTCTGCGAGGGCGCCAACATGCCCTGCACGCCCGAGGCGGTGGATCTGATGATCGAGAAGAAGCTCCTCTTCGGCCCCGGAAAAGCGGCCAACGCCGGAGGCGTGGCTGTCTCGGCGCTTGAGATGGCGCAGAACAGCATGCGCATCAACTGGCCCCGCGAGGAAGTCGACGATCGGCTCCGACAGATCATGAGGAAGATTCACAGCGAGTGCGCCTCCGCGGCGGCGGAGTTCGGTTCGGAGGGCGACTACGTCAAGGGCGCGAACATCGTCGGCTTTCGGAAAGTCGCCACCGCGATGCTCGAGCAGGGCGTCGTGTGACGCTCAGCCGCCTTGCCGCCTTCAAGGCGCAAACCGGATCAACGCGTAAAGCTGGAGCAGCAGCGTCGTGTAGGCGCCCGCGATGAGGTCGTCCACCAGGATCCCCCAGCCCGCGGGCAGGCGCTGCGACGCGTCGGCCGGCTGCGGCTTGAGGATGTCCATGGCGCGGAAGATCAGGAACGCCGCGATAAGCACCAGCCCCGTCGGCAGCGCCTGCTCGGGAATGTGCGGACCCATCCGAGGCACGAAGAGCAGCGCCACCGCCATCCCCGCCGTCTCATCGGCGACCACCTGGCTCGGATCCTTCCGTCCGTACTGCTTCTCCGACCACGGGCCGAGGGCCACCGTGATCGCAGAGAAGACCAGCGCGACCAGCAGCATCGCGGCGTCGTACCAAAGCGGATCGATCTGAAAGTACAGCAGGATGGCCGCGAGCCCCACCGGCGGCATCGAGCCCCATGTGCCGGGGGCCGGGCGCAGATAGCCCAGGCCGCCAGTGCTGACCAGCGCGGCGCGAATCATCGATCATCCTCCAACTGTTTCGCGGCGTTGAGCGCCCGCGCGACGTAGGGCCATCCGGAGAGCACGGTCACGATCAGCGTCAGCCAGACGATCGCGGAGATCGTCCGGGAGGCCCAGCCGGTCGAGATCGCCTCGGCGGGCGCCAGCCATAGCAGCAGGAGGATCGCCGGGATCGCGAGCGACTGGGCGATCATCTTCAGTTTCCCCACCAGCGCCGCGGAGAAATCGACGCCCTTCGCCTCGAGCACGCCCCTGATGGAAGTCACGAGCAGCTCCCGCGCCAGGATCACCGCCGCCATCCAGGGGACCACCCCCGTCGCGGGGTGAACGGCTTCCGGCGGGGCGAAGTTCGGTCCCGCCAGCAGGATGAATGCGGCGAGGATGAGCACCTTGTCCGCGAAGGGATCCATGACGCGCCCGAAGAGCGTGATCGCGTTCCAGCGCCGCGCCAGGTGGCCATCCAGCGCATCGGTGGCGGCGGCGATGAGAAAGAGGACGGTCGAGACCGGCAGAATCCAGTTGGGGCCCGCGGGGAAACGGTAGAAAGAGAGCATGGCGATGAAGCCCGCGGCCAGAACAAGGCGCAGCAGCGTGAGCAGGTTGGGGAGGCGCGCGAGCGCGGGTGAGACGGTGCAAGCGGGGTTGGGCGTTGCGGCGGGGGGCATTTCGGATCGATCCTACCGCTCGCGTGGCGGGGCGGTGTCGTGGTTGCCGGTGGGGGCGGTCGACTCTATCTTGCGTCGCTCCCGGCGGCGGACGCGATAGATTGCCCTCGGCGAACCTTCGGGATCCGACGGGGCGGGGCGAAGAGCATGGGAGTCGCTCGGCTTGGACTGGTTGATTCACCCCCTGATCCTGTATGCCGGCGTGGCGCTGGGAGCTGTCGGCGTGTACTTCTCGCTGCCGCGGCGGCAGGGCGGTCCGCAGGTCCTGGGCGGTCTGCTTGCGGCGATCGCCTTCGGCGGTGTGGTGCTCGGCGTGACGATAAAGGGCCTCGCGACGGGCGCCGGCGCGCCGAACGTGTTCTTCTACCTCTTCGGCTTCACGGCGCTGCTCGGGAGTTGGCGGGTGGTCACGCATCAGCGGCCCGTCTACGCAGCGCTGTGGTTCATCGTGACGATCCTGAGCACGGCCGCGCTCTTCCTGCTGCTGCACGCGGAGTTCATGACCTTTGCGCTGGTGATCATCTACGCCGGCGCGATCCTGATCACCTACCTGTTCGTGATCATGCTCGCGACGCAGGCGCCGACGGAGGAGCGCGTCGAGGCGCTGCGGATGTATGACCTCGAGGCGAGGGAGCCTTTTGTGACGACGGTGGTCGGCTTCGGACTGCTGGCGCTGCTCACCGGCATCCTCGCCGGGGGGACGCCGACGCTGGGCGGCTCGCCCGATCGGTACGACTCCGACTCGATCCTCGTCGAGCTGCCTCGGAAGGTGCAGCGCGCGTTCGACCAGGTCGGGCTGGGCGGGATGGCGCTGCCGCTGGCGCCGGCGCAAAGCGTTGATGAGGCGCTGGCGGAGGAGCGGTCGTTGTATTTCGTCGGCGACGGAGGCGCGGGGCGCGCAGTCCTGAAGATCCGGGATGTCGAGTCCTTCAACGCGCGCCTCCGGGCGTCGCGTGGGGAGGAAAGGGTGGAGGCGACGCCGCTGCCTGAAGAGGCGGTGGCCCTGATTCCGGAGGATCTGCGCAGCATGGGCGCCATCGCAGCGGACCCGGGCGGGCCCGGACTGCTGCGGGTGAACTTCCCGGAGACGCTGCGGGGCGAGAACATCGAGTGGGTCGGCTTCGCCTTGCTGGGCGAGCACCCACTGGCGATCGAGATCGCGGGCGTGATTCTTCTGCTGGCGCTCGTCGGAGCGGTGATCCTGGCGCGCAAGCAGACGGCGCTCGTGGAGGAGGCCCAGTTGCAGCAGGCGCGGACCCTCGGTCAGGCGGCGGGGAGGGCGGCATGAACGGCATCGCGGCGACGATCGCGCAGGAGGGCGCCGCGAGCGCCATGTGGGTCTCGGGCACGGTGCTCTATCACTACCTTTTCGTCTCGGCGGCCATGTTCACCATGGGAGTGATCGGCTTTCTCAGTCGGCGCAACCTGATCATCATGTTCCTTTGCACGGAGCTGATGTTTCAGGCTGCGGGCATCGCTCTCATCGCCTTCAGCCGGCACTGGATGAATCACTCGGGCGAGGTGTTCCTCATCATCGTCCTGACCGTCGCCGCGGCGGAGGCGGCCCTGGCGCTTGGGCTGGTCGTCTATCTCTTCCGGCGCAAGGAGACGCTCGACGCGGAGGCGTGGACCGAGCTTCGTGAGCAGGAGGCGTGGGCGGCATGATCGAGACGCTCATGCCCATGCTGGCGGCGGAGAGCGGCGACGCGGCGGCGCGGGGCGGCGAGCTTTTCTTCTGGGCGCTCATCCTGCCGATGGCCTCCTGCCTGCTCTGCGGCCTCTACTGGGCGCTCGGCATTCGCAACAAGCTCCCGGCGTGGACGACGGTGCTCTCTCTGGCGCTCTCCTTCGCAGTGATTCTGACCGGCTACATCAGCCTCGGTCCGGGCCAGACGCGCATCGCGCACGGCTTCGAGTGGATCAACGTCGCCTTCACCTCCGCAGGGGGGGAGCCGGCCTCCTTCGTCGCCAATGTCAGCCTCTACGTCGACGGTCTGACGCTTTTGTGGATGCTGTTCGTCACAGGCCTCGGCGCGCTCATCGCGCTTTACGCAAGCGAGTACATGGCGGGCGACGTGGGTCGCGGCTACAGCCGGTTCTTCTTCGCGTTCAGCCTCTTCGTCTTCGCGATGACCTGCCTGGTCATGGGAGACAACCTGCTCTTCCTCTTCCTGGGCTGGGAGGGCGTCGGACTCTGCTCGTACCTGCTCATCGGCTACTTCTTCACGAAGCCTTCCGCGGTCGCGGCGGCGAAGAAGGCCTTCATCATGAACCGAATCGGCGATCTCGGGCTCTCGCTCGGGATCATGCTGACGTTTGTCCAGTTCGGTTCGATCGAATACGAGGTCATCTTTCGGAAGGTCGCGGAGCTCAAGGCCTCGGGCGAGGAGCTCCCTCTCTCGATCACCGGGATCCCGCTGCTGCTGATGGTCGGCGCCTTCGGCAAGTCGGCGCAGCTTCCGCTGTACACGTGGCTTCCCGACGCGATGGAGGGCCCCACGCCCGTCTCGGCGCTCATCCACGCCGCGACAATGGTCACCGCGGGCGTCTACCTCATCGCGCGCATGTATCCCGTCTTCCTGCTGAACGAGACGGCCCTCGTCTGGGTCGCCTGGATCGGCGGGCTCACGGCGCTGCTGGCCGCGACGATCGGCATGGCCCAGTTCGACATCAAGCGAATCATGGCGTACTCGACGGTGTCGCAGCTCGGCTACATGTTCCTCGGGCTGGGCGTGCTCACCACCGCCGGCGCCGCGTTCCACGTCTTCACCCACGCCTTCTTCAAGGCCACGCTGTTCCTCTGCTGCGGCGCCGTCATGCACGGCTTTGCGGGCCAGCTCGATCTGCGCCGGCTCTCCGGCCTCTGGCGCCTGCCGGGCTGGAAGATCACGACGGTCGCCATGCTCATCGGCTGCCTCAACCTCGCGGGCATCGCCTTCACCGCCGGCTTCTTCTCGAAGGACATGATCCTCGCCGAGGCCTTCGTAACGCCCGGCTACCAGGTCCTTGGTTGGATCGCCTTGCTCACAGCCGGTCTGACCGCCTACTACACGTTCCGCGTCTTCTTCCGCGTCTTCGTCGGCCCGCCCGAGTATGAGGCGGGCGAGGAGTTCCACGCTCATGAGCATCCGGCGGAGGGCGAGGCGCTGACGGAGGGCGATGGTCAACTCGGCGCCCACGAAAACGGCGAGCCTCATGAGGAGCACTTCCACCCGCATCCGCCGGGCTGGGCGATCAATCTCGTGCTCGTGCTCCTCGCGATCGGCTCGATCGCCGCGGCCGGCGCGTACTTCGTCGACACTGAGCATCACGGCTGGGCGGGCTCACTCGTGCACGACTCGACGGCGCATTACGAGAGCCCATACGGCGCTCATGGTGACGAAGCGCACGACGGCGAGCGAGCCGAGCCCGGGACCTTCCTCGGCTTCGATCCGCACAAGGCGATGTACTTCGCCTCTGGCGTCATCGGCGTCCTGGGCGTGCTGATCGCCGCTTTCCTGCACGGCCCGAAGGGCATCGGCGGCCTCTTCCTCGGCGCGCGCACCGAATCGGAGAAGAGCCGGGCGGACGCCATCAAGGAACGGCTGCGTCCGGTCTCGCGATGGGCGGAGCGGAAGTGGTACGTGGATGGGTTGTATGACCTTCTCTTCCGCTACCCGCTGTGGGGGATCGCCCACGTCTTCTATCTGATTGACAAACTCGTGGTGGACGGGCTCGTCGATCTCTTCGGCTCGCTCCCGCGCCGGATCGGCCGGGGTGTGCGCCCGAGCCAGAACGGCGTGCTCCAGAGCTACGCCGTCGGCATGGCGGGCGGGCTGGTTCTTCTCCTCCTCATCGTCTGGATCCTGCGATGACGCTGCTGGTTGTCATGCTGATTCCGCTTCTTGGGGCGCTGGTTGTCGCGGCGAGCCCTGCGCGTCAGGCGAAGTGGCTCTCCACGATCTGGATGACCTTCGGGCTCGCCGCCGCGATCTGGGCGGCGATCACCTTCGACTGGACCCGCTCCGGCGACTTCCAGTTCCAGCGCGAGTTCGCCTTCATCGAGCCGCTGGGCGTGACGCTCTCCGTCGGCGCCGACAGCGTCTCGCTGCTGCTCATCCTGTTGACGGCCCTGCTCGGACCCGTCTGTACGCTCTGCTCTTTCACCGCAATCACCGAGCGCGTGAAGCTGTACTACGCGTCGCTGCTCGTCCTGCA
The DNA here is from genome assembly GCA_964451515.1 of uncultured Phycisphaeraceae bacterium. Taxonomy (GTDB): domain Bacteria; phylum Planctomycetota; class Phycisphaerae; order Phycisphaerales; family UBA1924; genus CAYVIJ01. The sequence goes on from CAYVIJ010000001.1 coordinate 88,666, forward strand.
GACGGCGATGATCGGCGTCTTCTGCTCGCGCGACCTGATCCTCTTCTACCTCTGCTTCGAGTTCACGCTGGCGCCGATGTACTTTCTCATCAGCCAGTGGGGCAGCGCCGGCCGGAAGCGCGCGGCGACCAAGTTCTTCCTCTACACGTTCACGGGCTCGATCCTCGCCCTCGCCGGATTCGTCTACGTCGCGTATCGCGCCCACAGCCTCTTCGGCGAGTGGACATTCGAGCTGGCGACGCTCAAGCAGGCGGCGCAGGCCATGGGCGGCGTCGAGCAGGCGTGGGTTCTTGGCGCCCTCCTGGCCGGTTTCGCCGTCAAGGTGCCCCTTTTCCCGCTGCACACGTGGCTGCCGCTTGCGCACACAGAGGCGCCGACGGCGGGCTCCGTCGTCCTGGCGGGCGTGCTCCTGAAGCTCGGGACCTACGGCATCTTCCGCTTTGCGCTGCCATTCGCGCCCGTCGCGGTCGCGGAGTACGCCACGCTCATCGCCGCGCTTTCCATCGTCGGCATCATCTACGCCGGGCTCATCTGCTGGGTGCAGCGCGACGTCAAGAAGCTCGTCGCCTACTCCTCCGTCAGCCACCTGGGCTTCTGTGTGCTCGGACTCGTTGCGCTCAACACCATTGGCGGCGCGGGCTCCGTTCTCTACATGGTCAATCACGGCCTCTCGACCGGCGCCCTCTTTCTCTGCGTCGGCATGATGTACGAGCGCTACCACACGCGCTCGCTCGATGACGTCGGCGGGCTCGGCTCGAAGATGCCCGTCTGGGCCTTCTTCATGGTCTTCTTCACGATGGCCTCCGTCGGCCTGCCCGGGCTCAACGGTTTCGTCAGCGAGTTCCTCTGCCTGATGGGCACGTTCCAGAGCGGCGAACGCGCGGCGGGCGGCACGCTCGGCCCGCTCGGGCCTTGGTTCGCCGCCGCTGCGGCGACGGGCATGATCATTGCGGCGATCTACCTCCTGTATATGGTCGGCGCCATCGTCTTCGGCCCGCTCCGCGAGCCGAGGGATCATCATCCGCATCCAACGCTGCCGACTGACCTCAACGCCCGCGAGATCAGCGTGCTGGCGCCGTTGGCGGTTCTTTGCGTCGCTCTGGGCGTCTATCCGACGCCCGTCATCCGCGCGATCGAGGAACCGATCGATCGTACGATCGCGCCGGCGCAGATGGCCGCGGCCGAACTCGCCGAAACCCGGGCCGCTGAAGCGGCGTTGCGCGAGGCGGAGCGCGAGAGCGAGGGGGCGTCCGAATGATCGAGAAGCTCACGCTTTTGCATCCGGAGATCGCGCTGTTCGTCGCGGCGTGCGTCGTCGTGCTGATCGGCGTTTCCCCGCGCGTGGGGCTGCGCCGTCTGGGGCCGTGGATCGCCGCCCTCGGGCTGGCCGTAGCGCTGGGGCTGGGGCTGGCCTCGCCCGGCGCGGAGGCGGCGTCTCGCCAGGGCGCGCTGCTGCCGGGGCTGCTGCCCTACGCCAAGTCTGTCATCGCGGGGGTGGCGCTGCTGATCCTGCCTGTGCTGAGCGGGACGGTCGACACGGGTTTCGAGCGCGCCGTGCAGAAGGGGCGGCGCTTCGACCCCGCCGACGCCACGCGCGGCGAGTTCTACGCTTTCTTTCTCTTCAGCGTCATGGGCGTCATGCTCACGGCGACGGCGGATGACCTGATCTGGCTCTTTCTCTCGCTCGAGCTGACGAGCCTGCCGACGTACATCATGGTCGCCATGAGCACGCCGCGCCTGCGCTCGCAGGAGTCGGGCGTGAAGTACTTCTTCCTGGGCGCTTTCGGCGCGGCGATCTTCCTATACGGTTTCGCCCTGCTCTACGGCGCCGCGGGAACCACCTTTCTCCCGGAGATCGCGCGAGCCTTCGCGACGGGCGAGGCGGGCCTGATCGGGACGGCCGGACTCGTGATCTCCATGATCGGGGTCGCCTTCAAGATCGCGGCGGTTCCCATGCACTTCTACGCCGCCGATGTGTACCAGGGCGCCGCGGCGCCCGTCGCGGCCTATCTCGCCTTTGCGCCGAAGGCCGCGGGCATGCTGGCGCTGATTCTCCTGCTCTCGATGGTCGGCTGGACGGAGGGGGCGAGCGGGACGAGCCTCCCGCCCGAGATCCGCGTCACGCTCTGGGTCATGGCGGCGATGACGATGACTGTCGGAAACGCCCTCGCGATCCTCCAGCGCGACGTCAAACGAATCCTCGCCTATTCCTCCATCGCGCATTCCGGCTACATGCTCGTGGGCCTGGTCGTTGGTCCAGGCACGGGGTCCGTCGCCTCAAATGGCCTTGGCGCCGCGCTTTTCTATCTGCTGACGTACGGCGTCATGAACCTCGGCGCCTTCGCCGTCCTGGCCGCGCTCACCAAGCGCGTTGAGGGGACGGACGAGCGCGTCGAGATCGAGACCGTCGATGATCTGCGCGGCCTCGCGCGAAGTCATCCGTGGCTGGCGTGGTCGATGGCGCTCTGCGCCGCGTCGCTGCTTGGCCTGCCGCCGCTGCTCGGCTTCTTCGGCAAGCTGTATCTCTTCACGTCCGCGATCGAGGCGGGGGAGATCTTGCTCGTCATCGTCCTGGGCGTGAACTCCGCCGCGGCGGCGTTCTACTACCTCCGCCTTGTCGCGGCGCCGCTGCTGGAGCCGCGCGACGACTTCGCCGAAGCGCCCGAGCCGGAGCCCGCGGTCGGGCGGAGGCTGGCGGCGATGCTTTCTGCCGCCGGCGTGATTCTCCTCGTCCCCTTCGCGGGCCTGCTCATCGAGAAGGCGGGCGAGGCGACCGAGCCGGGCGGGATTCCCCTTGTCGAATCCGGGGTCGAGGAGAACCCGCTCGCCGCCGGCCGCGAAGATCCGGTCGCCACGCGGAGTCCATGATCATGAACACGTTGAGATGGACCCTGGCTTCTCTGGCCATCATCGGGTCGGGGTTTTCCACGATGGGGTGCTCCTCGTATTCCCTCAAGGGGAAGGTGATCGAGGGCGACATCAGCTACGTGGCCATCGTGGGCCAGGATGATCCGCGACTCGAAGAGGATGGCGTCGGAGGCGTCGTGCTCCGCCTCGAGACTGATCCCGACAGGATCAATCGTGAAACGGTCGGCGAGGGGCTTAGTCAGCCTGACGGCTCCTTCAGCGTGCCGTTCAACCAGCTCGGGGGCGGCGTCCTTCTCTACGATGTCGGGCTCCGCGCGCGCAAGCCCGGCTACGAGACCGTTGAGCATTCGTTTCGATTACCGCCGAAGAACCGGCGGGTGCTCGTCATCATGCGCCCGGGAAAGAGCGCTTCAGAGGAAGAGGAATCGGTGTACGAGCAGTACGAGCGGTTCCGTTGAGAGCTCGCTGAGTCTGCATGCCGAAGCGCGCGGCGGCGGGACTACAATCTCTCATGGCCCCTGAGCGGCGATATCACTTCCGGCTGACCGGGCTGCTCTTCGTCGCGGTGACGATTCTCATCGGAATCGGGGCCGTCAACAGTCAGAACAACCTCCTGTTCATCGCCTTCGGGCTGGCGCTCGGGGCATTGCTCGTCTCCGGCTTCTTCAGCGGCTCGATGATGATGGGCCTGCGCGCCCGGCGCGAGGCGCCCGCCTCGGCGGATGTCGGTGAGCCGCTCGTCATCCGCTTCCGCCTCCGCAACCGAAATCGCCTTATCCCCGCCTTCGCCCTGTGGATCGACGAGCGATATCCGCGTGCGGAGCGCGCGCGGGCGGCCGAGGCGCTCTCCATTCGGAGTTTCGTCGTGCACGTCGGCCCGCGCCAGGAGGTCGCGGCGACGGCTGTCGCCTATCCGAAACGGCGCGGCGAGCTGCGACTGGAGGCCTTCCGCGTCATGTCCAGCTTTCCGTTCGGTGTTTTCGGCAAGTCGGTCGCCTTTCGTCAGCCGTCTTCGGTGCTTGTGCGCCCGGAGCGCGCCGCGATTCCAAAGGAAGTGATTCGTCGGGCGATGGCGGAGACGATCACGGGCGTGCGGGAGCATCGCCACTCCGGGCGCGGGCTCGAATACCTCGGTCTGCGCGAGTACACGCCCGGGGACAGCGCCCGTCAGATCGCATGGCGGGCCTCGGCGCGCCGCGGCGCGCTGGTGGTGAAGGAGACCGCAGCCCCCTCCGCCGCGCGACTCTGGATCGGGCTCGATCTGGGCGCAGGGCGGGTCGCCGACGAAGAATCGCAGGAGGAGGCGATCCGGATCGCGGCCGGGCTCATCGAAACGGCGGCGCGCGCCGGCGCGGAGATCGGGCTGGTGGTTCCGGAGGCCGGCATCCGGCGTCCTCCGACCGGCGCCGGGCGCGCCGACGTGGAGCCGCTGCTGAATGAGTTGGCTCGCATCGATCTGCATCTGCTGCGCTCCGGAACTCGGGCCCGTCTCGAGCGAGGCGCGGCGGTTCTGGTGGCTCACGCCGGCCCGGTGGACCAGCGCGCCTGGCCCGCCTCGGCGACACTGATCAGCGCGCGCACGCTCGCCGTCCATTCCGCGCCTAACACTCCCGGCGAGCGAGGCGTCGATCGGCAGCGCGACGAGAACGCCGGCGCTGGAGCCAGTGTGGCGGGGGATCGATCGGCGGATGTGGCGGAGGTCTCGGCGTGAGTCTGGTGCAGCGGCACAACCTGGCGGTCTTCCTGACGGTGGGGCTGGGCATCTTGCTCTACAGCGCCGCCGATGGCAGCCTCGGACTGGGGCTCTTCGCGATGACGGCGTGGGCGGCCTCCTGGCCGCTTGCCCAGGGGCCAAACGGCATGACGCTGCCCCGCCCCGTCGTGACGGCGCTCGTGCTGGCGGCGACGGCGCAGACGCTGCTCTCGATCATGGCGACGCCGACGGATCTGATCATCAGCATCTCCCGCTATCTCGTGTGGCTGCACCTGATCAAGCTGTACGACAGGACGGGCCCGCGCGACAAGGGGCAGCTCCTCATGATGAGCATCTTCCTCGTGCTGGGGGCGATGCTCACGAGCAACCATCTCATCGTCGGTCTGCTTCTGCTGGCCTATCTCCCCGCCCTGCTCTACACCGCCATGCTGCACCAGATGACCCTGGGCGAGCGCGAACTGGCGGAGGAGCGTGAGCGCCTGCGCCCGCAGGATCGTCGACGCTTCGTTCGCAACGAGCCGTCGGGGCGCACGCGCTCGCGCGATTTTGGCTTCGTCGCGGCCTGCTCCGGAGTGTTGATCGCGCTCTTCGCCGCGATGATCTTCGTCACCGCGCCGCGGCGCGTCGGCGCCGGTGTCGTTGCGGAGATGCAGGCGCCGACAGTCGGAAATGTCACGGGCTTCCGCGACGAGGTCCAGCTTGGGTCCCAGGGCCTGATCAACGAATCGGCCGTGCAGGTCTTCGAACTGGAGCTCGCGAATGGGGAGGGTGAAAACATTGGCCCCGAGCTCGAGGGAGTGCTCGTCCGCGGGGCCGTCCTCGATGAATACAGCGATGGCGAATGGCGGCGCAGCGAGGCGTCCAGCCAGCTCGAGCGCCGCAACGACACCACGCTCCCGAACGCTCAGATGAACCTCGCCCGCGAACCCGGGATCGACGATGAGCAGATCCTGCGGCAACGCTACAAATTCCGCAATAAACAGATCGGATCGCTCTTTTCGATTTATCGCCCGGTCTCCTTTCAGTACGACGACGTCGCGCGCTTCTCCTTCTCCTTCATCGATCAGACCATGCGCCTCGATGAGGGAGGGCGCCTCGAGTACACCGTCGAATCGGTTCCCGACGCCCCGCTGCCCGACTGGCTCGCGGATCGCATCCCGCGCTTGCCGCCCCTGTTTCGGGAAGGAGCCATCCACGACTTCGCCAATCGCATTCTCGAGCGCGAGGGCCTCTCGCGCGATCCGGCGCAGCGCTACACGGAGGACGATCCACAGATCGCCCGCGCCTTCGAGCGATTCCTCCAGAACAACTTCCAGTACACGACGCGCATGATCGCTCCCGAGGCTGGCGAAGAGCCGATCGAGATGTTCCTTTTCCGCAGGCGAGAGGGCCACTGTGAGTACTTCGCATCGGGAATGGCCGCGCTGTGCCGCAGCGTGGGCATGGATGCGCGCGTCGTGACCGGATACGTCGCCGCCGAGTACGAGCCCGGACGCGGCGTCTTCACCGTTCGCGAGAGCAACGCGCACGCGTGGACGGAGGTGGCTGTCGCATCGGGCGACTGGCGCACCTACGACCCCTCGCCGCCCAGCGACGTCTCCGCCGAGCACCGCCCGCCGGGGGGAATCGTGGGTCTGATGCGATCCACCTATGAGAGTCTCGAGCGTCTCTGGGTGAACGAGGTCGTCTCATACGAAGAGGGCGTGGCCAGCCAGTTGTTGGCGGGACAGGAGACATCGGCGCTGGCCTCTCTGGGTGAGCGCCTGCGGCGCACATTCGGCCCCGACGCCGCCGGCGCGCTGCCGCAGCGGATTCTTCGAGCGCTGCTTGGGGGATTGGGCGTGTTCGGGGTCACGGCCATCGTCGGGCTCGCCGGCGTGCGGCTCGTCCGCCTGCTCCGGAGTCGTCTGATCGCATGGCGCGAGCGGCGCCGGCTCGTGGAGACCAATCCCGCCCTCTTCGCTCGGCAGCAGCAGACGGCCTTTGTTCGCGAGTTGCTGGCTCGGCTCGAGCGAAACGTTCGGGCCCGCGCCGCCGGCGAGTCGCCGCGGGCGTATCTCAGATCCGTGGCGGGCGAGGACGGCGCGCTGCGCGAGGCGGCGGAGCGGCTCGCCGCCCTCTATTACGCGTGCCGGTTTGGCGGGCGGTTCCTCAGCGAGGGCGAACAGGCCGATGCGCAGCGCATGGGTCGACACTTCGTGGACACGGTGGTCGATCGCCGCCGCGCGACGGGGGCGTCGAGCGGGTAGCCTCCCCTCATGACCCTGGCGGACACCACCCTCGGCGCATTGCTCGAGCAGGTGGCGGCGAAGTCGCCGGCCCCCGGCGGTGGCGCCGTGACGGCCGCGGTCGCGGCCCTGGGCGTCGGTCTCGCGCAAATGACGCTGGCGTACTCCATCCGTCGGAAGAATCCGGCGGGGCGGCAGGGCGAGCTTGAGCGGGCGAGCAAGAAGCTCGGGTCCGCGCGCGCCATCCTGCTCGAACTTGCAGATGAGGATGCGCGCGCCTTCGAGGCGGTCGGAGCGCTCATGCGCCTGAAGAAGGACGACCCGCGACGCCAGCGCGAGATGCCCGCCGCTGTCTGGGCCGCCATCAACGCCCCACGCGCGACCATCGCCATCTGCGCCGAGACCCTCCGCGCGATGGAGGCTCTCACAGGCAAGACCAACCCGAATTTGCGCAGCGATTGGGCCATCGCCGCCGAACTGCTGGAGACGACCGCGCGCTCCGCGCGCTGGAACGTCGAGCTCAACGTCGCCCTCCTGGAGGAGAGCGACGACGCCCGGGCGGACGGCGCCCGCCTCCTGCGCGAGGTGGACGACCTCCTGGCGACGCTCCGCGGGGCCCGCGATCGGATTGTGCAAAGTTGCCGACACGCGGCATAGGCAGCGGAGGCGGCGGTCGTGAAGCGGGGCCTCGCGCTCGGCCGATAGCCCAACTATGCGCGAGGTTCGCGACATCGTGGAGCTGGGCGGGCGGGCGACGTCGGCGCCTGAGCGCCGGGAGGCGGGTCGCGGCGCCCGCGTTGGGCGTCCCTGGCTCAGCGTCTGGTTCAAATGCTGTCGGACCTATTCTCGCATCTATCGCAATCCCGAACGCACCGCCTATGTGGGGCGGTGTCCCTCCTGCGGGTCGGAAGTCCGAGCGCTCATCGGCCCCGGCGGAACCACCCAGCGAACCTTCGAGACATCATGAGCCGCCGGCAGGCGTAGAGTGTGCTCCATGGCGTTCACCGCATCGAGGCAGTACGAGATCGCAAAGCCCAGCGGGGCCTGCGCCGCCACGGGCGAGCCCATCGAGCCGGGCGAGATCATGATCGCCACGCTCGCCGAGCGGGCCGAGGACGACGGTTTCGAGCGGCGTGACTACAGCGCCCGCGCATGGGAAAATGGCGCGCGTCCGCGGGGAATGATTGGGCACTGGCGGACGGTCATGCCCACGCCGGACGCCGAGCCCAAGCCCTTCATCGACGACGATTCCCTCCTCGGGATGTTCCATCAGTTGGAAGACGCCGAGGAGCCCTCCCGACTCGCCTTCCGCTTTGTGCTCGCGCTGATGCTGCTCCGCAAGCGGATGCTGCGTCCCGCCGGCGTCGAGAAGCGGGGGGATCAGACGATCATGCTCGTTCGCGCTCGGGGCGCGCACGGATGGAGCGCCGACGACCCGCCCATCGAAGTCGTCGATCCGGGGCTCGACGAGCAGACCCTCGAGTCGGTGACCGACCAGCTCGGACAAGTCATCCGGGGGGCGGCGTGATGCGTCGAGTCGCTCTGTTGTTCGGTGCGGTCGTCCTCGCGCTGGGCGTCGGTTGCTCGAGCGCCGGCGGCGCGGGCGCCGTCGACGTCGCCAATCTTCCCGCGCCCCCTTCGTACGAGGAGGTCGTAGAGCGGTACAACGCGCGCGCCGAGCAGCTCGATCGCGTCTGGGCGGCGGCTGTCGTGCGTCTGCGCTATCGCGACGATCGGGGCAAGCTGCGCCGCGAGCAGGGAGAGGGCCATTTCCAGTATCTCGCCCCGCTCAGGCTGGCGCTGAGCGTCGGCAAGCTGGGAGAGACGGTCTTCTGGCTCGGCGCCGACGAGCAGCGCTACTGGTGGTTCGAGCTGCACGACCGCGATCGCGCCTTCCTCGGTCGCCACGAGAACGTCGGGCGCTCCTGCAATGAGTCGGCCGGCCTGCCCGCCCATCCGGAAGAGCTCATCGAGTTGATGGGCATGACGCCGCTGCCCGATCGCGGAGGGCGCACGGGCTGGTCCATCGACGGGCGATGGATCGTCGCGGAGAACGACCTCCGCTCCGGGCGCATCCAGCATTTTCTCGATCCGGACACATTTGAGCCTGTCTGGATCAAGGTCTTTGAGGATGGCCGCTCCGACGCGAGCGTCTTCTCCCATCTGACGGAGTACGGGCGGGTCCAGATTCGCACCAAGGGCGGTTACGACCCCCGCCTGGCGACGCGTGTGACCATCCGTCGCCCGGGCGACGACGGCGAGGTGATCGTGGATCTTTCCCGTATGAGCGACGGACGGGATCGGCGCGGGCGGCTGAGTCCCGAGGCGTTCGACTTCGAGCATCTCCGCGACGCTTTCCGGCCGGGGCGCCTGATCGTGCTGGATCGCTCCTGCCCGCAGCCCGCCGCGGCCTTCGCGGAGGTGGAGGCGCCAGAGCCCGAGAGCTGGTGATTACGCCTGGCTCGCTCCAGCCGGCGGCGACGTACCATCGCCCCGTGCGAATCTGCCGAATCAACCTTCCCTGGGCAATCGGCGTCGGGCTGATCGCGCTGATCGCCTTCGCCCCGTCCGCGCAGGCATCCCGAATCATCGCCGGAGCGGGGGGCGACAGCCACGGCTGGGTCCTCCTGGAGGGACGCGGTGACGACGACGAGGCACAGGGCGTCCGCCTGTACCACGTCCCGGACGCCGCCCCGATCGGCACGCTCCTGCGCGCGCAGCGCCGGGCGCTGCCCGCGGCGCCCGAGCGCTTGGCGGCATGGGGGGATCAGCTTGTCTTTGTCTTTCCCGCCGAAGCCGCCTCTGGCGCGGACGCCCCACTCTTGCGGAGCGTGCGCGCGCTGCGGGCCCGCGGCCCGCTTGGCCCCGGATTCTTCCGCTATGAGCCCGAGGAGCATCTTCGGGTGCTCCCGGCGCTTCCAGGCGAACCGGCCCTGCTGGATCTGGCGGCGACGGAGCGCGGGGTGTACGCCCTGCTGGGTGAGGAGGCAGACGTGCGTCTGCTGCGTCTCGAGGGCGCCGAGTGGAAAGAGATCGAACTCGTTCAGGAGGCGGCACGGATGGAGGCCCGCCTGCTCGCCCTCGACGAGGGGCTGGGCGTGGTCATCGTCGACGATGGCGGCGCCACGCTCTTTCGGCGCGAGCCCGACGGGTGGACCTCCGCGCCGCTCGCCGCCGAGTCTGCGGACGACCGGCTCATCGGGACCAGCTACGGCGTGGTCGCCGCGCGGTTCCAAGATGGCGGGGGAATTGATCTGGACCTGTTGCGCGAGGATGAGCGCTTCGACCTGACCTCTCTCGAGCAGATCCCGACGAATCGGACGCTCTTTCGCGTCGGGGAGACGATTGTTTTGGTCTGGACGGAGGGCGAGGGGGCCGGCGCGCGGCTGCAACTGGCGATCCTCTCCGCCTTGACCGGAGAGGAGTTGCATCGCGGGGAGCCCGAGCAGCCGTCGCCGGTGTCGCAGCAGGATCTGCAATTCTTGGGCGTGCTGCTGATGGCGATCATGCTCACGGTGCTGATCTTCATCCTCCGCCCCGCCGCGTCGGCGAAGACGACCGTCACATTGCCCGAGAAGACGGCGCTGGCTTCGCCTGTGAGCCGGCTCATCGCATCGCTGATCGATTTGCTCCCGGGCCTGCTGATCGCCTCGCGCCTCTACGACGTCGGCGCCCTGGAGACGCTGGCGCTGCCCTTCAGCGCCAGCGGCGCGGAGGGTGCGATGCCCTTCCTCGCAGCGATGGGGATCTTCTTCCTCCACAGCGCACTGAGCGAGTGGATCTGGGGGCGCACGATGGGCAAGGCGCTGCTGGGGCTCGAGGCGGTCTCCGTGACGGGGGGCAAGCTCACCCCCTGGCAGGCGGTCTCGCGGAACGTCGTCAAGACTCTTGCGCCGCCGCTGATTCTGCTGGTCTTCCTCGATCCGAGGCGTCGGCATGCGGGCGACTTCATCGCGGGTTCGGCCGTCGTCGCCCCTATCGAGGATGACGCGGATCCGACTGAGAGCGAGTAAACCGTCGTGCGGCTGTTGGGCGCGCAATCCGTGCGCGTCGGCTTCAGGTGGTGGACGGAGTCGCCCGATAACGGGGAGGCGGCTCGTCCCCGAGGCGGGTCTGCGGCCGATGGATGAGCGCGCGACATGGAGCAGCAGGTCGATCAGAATCAATCGGCGCCGGTGGAGGAGTCCACGGGCGCGGGAGCCCGAGCGAAGTCCTGGCGAGATCGCTGGCAGGCGCCGGCGCTGCTGCTGGGGATCGCACTCGTCGTCGGCGCGCTCGTGACCGCCCGCATGACGACCCCCGGGCATGACTTCGACGCCGCCCTCGATGACGCCAAGGCGCTCATCCAGCGTGGCGAGCCACAAGCCGCGCTCACAATGCTGAATGAGCAGATTCGTCCCCACCTCGATGAGCCGGAGGCGACGCCGGAGCACCGCCGCCGCTTTCACCTGCTGCGAGGCGACGCCATCTTCGCCGGACAGGACGAACTCGAGACGCACAACGACGCCAATGCGCGGGCCATCATCGAGGAATACGAGGCGGCCAAGTCGTTGCTCGCCACCCTCGACGCCGCCCGTCTCGCGGCGTATGTCGAGTCATTGATCGAGCTTGACCGCCTGGGCGATGCGCTGGACATGATCCGGGAGATTCCGCCCGGAGAGCCGGCGCGCCAGCGGCTGATCCGGGAGCTCGTGGAGCGGCAGCTCGCGTCGGAAGACGCCTCCTACGAGCAGACGCTCGCCCTGCTCGAGGAGCTGGCGCCGCAGGCGGATCTGCGGCCTGATGAGCGGGCTTGGATCGCTGCGCGCGAGGCGGAGCTCCGCCTCCAGGCGGGATTCGCGGAGGAGGGGCTGGAGGAGCTGCTCCGCGACATGCAGCGACTTCCGGACGTGAGCGCGCGCGCCGGGGCGGACCTGTATCTGATGCTCGCGCGCCTCTACTTCGATCTCGGGCGCATCACCGATGCGAAGCGGCAGGTCGAGCGGGCGCGCCAGCGATTGCCGGAAGGGGATCCCCTTTTGGGGGAGGTGCACACACTGGCGGGCCGCATCGCTCAGTACCGCGACGAGCTTCAAGCGGCGCGGGACGCCTTCACGATCACCGTCAACGAGTTTCCGGGGACGCCCTCCTCCCCTGCGGCGATGCTTGGTCTGGGCGAGGTCGAGGCCGCGCTGGGGGACATCGATCGCTCGTTCTCCGCCTTCGAGCGCCTTGTCGAGACGGTCCGTGAAGGCGAGCCCTCCGACACGGTGTCGATCGGCGGCATTACGGAAAGCCTGCTCCAGCTTCAGGCGGAACGGCTCCTCCGGGAAGACCTGGAGGGCGCCTTGCGTTTCGCGAAGCTGGCGGAGGAACTGCATGCCGCCGATCCACCCCCTCCAGTGCTGCTCGCCATCGCTCGCGCTCACCGCGCGATCTCTGACGACCGTCTCACAGGCGCGGCGAAGGACCTCGATGGGCGGGCCGACATCACCTCCCTCGATCCGGTCACTCGCGCCGAGGCTCGGGCGCACGCGGCGGAAGCCGGGGAGTACTTTCTCCGCCATGCGCGCAAGACGCTGCTCAATGATCCGGAGTCCTTCGCGCAGTCGCTCTGGCTGGCCGGCGATTCCTTCGATCGAGCCGGCGACCTCCAGCAGGCGATCCGCGTCTTTAGCGAGTATGCGGACAGCGCCCCCGACAACGCCCGCCGCCCCGAGGCGATGTTCCGCCTGGCGCAGGCCCACATGGCTCTGGGAGATTACGACGTTGCGGCGCAATTCCTGCGCGATCTGATCGCGAACCATCCCGCCGCGAAGTTTGGAACTCGGGCGTATGTCCCGCTGGCGCGGAGCCTTCTGCTCGATGACGATCCAAGAAACGATGAGGAGGCGGAGCGGCTCCTGAGCGCCGTCGTCAGCGGGCGGATCGTCGGGCCCAGCGCCCTGGAGTTCCGCGAGGCGTTGGTGGCGCTGGGACGGCTCCACTTGCGACAGCAGCGTCTGGAGGAGGCGATCGCCCGTTTACGCGAGTCCATCGAACGGTTTTCCGACGCCCCGGGCGACACGGCGGTGCGCTTCGACCTGGCGGAAGCGAACCGTCGGCTGGCGAGCCGGATCAGCCAGGAGCTGCGCGAGGCGATGCCGGAGGAGCGACGTCAGGAGCTCGAGGCGCGGCGACGCGCGCTGCTCAACGCCGCTCTGGATGGGTACCAGCAGGCCCTCGAAGCGCTCGAGTCCCGGGATCGGCGCCGTCTCTCAGAGGCCGACGCCCTCCGCCTGCGCAACGCCATGTTCTTCCGCGCCGATGTCGAGTACGACCTGGGCCGCTACAACGAAGCGATCCAGCACTACGACGCCGCCGCCCAACGCTACGCCGACGATCCCGCGTCCCTCGTCGCGATGATTCAGATTGTCAACGCCTATGTCGAGCAGGGCCGCTGGCGCGAGGCCCGAACCGCCAACGAGCGAGCCCGCCAGCGCCTGGCGGAGTTGCCGGAGGAGGCGTTCGAGAGACCCGATCTGCCTCTCGATCGCCGCCACTGGGAACGGTGGATCGAGTCCTCCGCAGCCCTTTCCGCCCGAGCGGATGCAGGGAACGAGCGCGCTTTGCCGACGAAGTGAGAGTTCGGAAGACGAGAGACGAAGGCTCAGGATGGGCCGGGAGCGAGGTCAGGATGACGCCCGCAGAGAACAAGCACGCGCCTGTAGACCCCATCGCCATGGAGGGCGGGCTGCTGGGGCAGCGCCTTCGCCGCCTGCTCGGGGAGCAGAAGGCGATCTACGACCAGCTCGACACACTCAGCGAGCGGCAACGGGAGCTCATCGCAAGCGATGATGTCCCGGGGCTCGTCGAGGTGCTCACCCGCCGCGAGGCGCTGCTGGAGTCCCTCTCGCAGCTCGCGGAGGCCGTCGCGCCCTTCCGAGCGAGGTGGGATGAGATCCTCGAGCGTCTCTCGGGGTCGGATCGTCAGGCGGTTGGGCGGTTGGTCAATGACTTGACCGAGTCGGCCCGTCGCATCGCCGATCGCGACGAAGCGGATCGTCAGGCGCTGGAGGCGCGTCGGCGGATCGTCTCCGACGAGCTCCGATCGGTCTCGCGCGGACGCTCCGCCATGGCCGCCTACGGCAGTCCATCCCAGACGCACGCCCGCTATCAGGATCGCAGCGGATGACTCGATCAGCGCGCCACACCATGGAGCTCTCCTCCGGCGCGGTCTCGCCCGCCGCGATCCGTTCGCTCTCCGCGGAGGACCTCGCGGAGCTTTTCGCGCAGTTCAACGATCTGACCGATCGGCTCCAGAAGAGCCACGAGACGCTCGCCGCGCGCGCCGTGCGCCTCGAGCGAGAGCTGCGCGAGACGAAGATGCAGTTGCATCGAAGCCGGGAACTGGCGGCTCTGGGAGAGATGGCCGCGGGAATTGCGCACGAGGTCCGCAACCCCGTGGCGTCCATTGGCCTGTACGCAAAGATGCTGGAGTCGGATCTTTCGGATCGCCCCGAGCAGGCCTCGATCGCCGCGCGGATCGCCGGGGCGGTGCGCGCGATCGACCACATCGTCTCCGACGTGCTCAGCTTCGCGCGGGAGCTGCGCATCCGTCGCCAGGCGGTGGATCTCGAGTCGATCTGCGATCGCGTGATCGAGGGGTGCCGGGCGCGGACTGAGTCTGTCGGCGCGCGCATCGAGTCGGACCTCGCCGACGCGCCGTCCCTCCCGGCCGACGCCGGCCTGCTTCAGCAGGCGATGAGCAATCTTCTTCGCAACGCCTGCGACGCGCTGGAAGAGGCGCCTGAGGGTCGGGAGCGGGTCGTCCGGTTGAGCTGGGCGGCGCGGCGCGCCCGCGACGAGAGTGGCTCGGCTCGCGAGATGGTCGCGCTGATCGTTCGCGACACGGGCCCCGGGATTCCCGACGAGGTGGTGCAGCGGATGTTCAATCCGTTCTTTACGACGCGCGCCGCCGGGACGGGGCTGGGGCTGGCGATCGTTCATCGCATCGTCGACGCCCACGGGGGGCGCGTGGCGGTTTCAAACGATTCGGATGGCGGGGCGGTGATCGAGCTTCAGCTTCCCGCGTCGGCGCAGGAGGCGCCGGGCGAGATCGCGGATTCACACACAGCGAATGGAGTCGCGGCATGAGCAGCAGGGTCCTCGTCGTCGACGACAAAGAGATGATGCGCGACAGCGTCGGCGCGACGTTGCAGCGCGCGGGATTCACGATTCTCGCCGCCCCCGACGGGCAGAGCGGGCTCGACGCCATCGCCCGCCGCCGCCCGGAGGCGGTGGTGACCGACCTGAAAATGCCCGGCATGAGCGGGCTCGACCTGCTGGAGCGGGTGCGCGAGTTCGACGAGGATCTGCCGGTCGTCCTCATGACGGCCTTCGGCTCCGTCGAGACCGCCGTCAAGGCGATGAAGCTGGGCGCGTACACCTACGTGACCAAGCCCTTCGAGGGCGACGAGCTCGTCGTCGCGGTCAAGCGGGCGATCGAGCACGTTCGCCTGCGGCGGGAGAACGCCGTCCTTCGCCTGAGCAGCGCCGAGAGCGCTCCTGCGGATGGCAAGGAGACATCCGCCGGCGCGGGAGCGCGGACGCCGGCGGGGCGCGGCATGGATCGCGTCATCGGCGACTCGCCGCCCATGGCGGCTCTGAAGGAGCAGCTCCGCTCCGTCGCTGATTCGCACGGCACAGTGCTGATCCAGGGAGAGTCCGGCGTCGGCAAGGAGGTGGTGGCCCGCGCGATCCACGAGATGAGCCCCCGCGCCGGGGAGACGTTCCTCGCGGTGAACTGCGCCGCGCTCTCCGAGTCGCTGCTCGAGTCCGAGCTCTTCGGGCACGAGAAGGGGGCCTTCACCGGGGCCGAGCGGCTGCGCAAGGGCCGCTTCGAGCTCGCCGATGGCGGGACGCTGCTGCTGGATGAGATCAGCGAAGTCAGCCCGCGGATTCAGGCGAAGCTGCTGCGGGTTCTTCAGGAGCGGGCCTTCGAGCGGGTCGGATCGAGCACGACGATCAACGTGGATGTCCGTGTGATCGCCACAACGAACCGGGATTTGCCGCGCTTCGTCGAGCAGGGGGGGTTCCGTCAGGATCTCTACTTCCGCCTGAACGTGCTGCCTCTCAGCGTGCCGCCTCTTCGGGAGCGACTGGAGGACATCGCGCCGCTCGCTCGCCATTTCGTCGCGCAGGTCTGCGCGCGCGAGGGGCGGTCGCCCTGCGAAATCGAATCCGGCGCCATCGAGGCCCTGCGGACGTACTCGTGGCCTGGCAACGTCCGCGAGCTTCAGAACATCTGCGAGAGGGCTGTCGTCCTCTCCCGCGAAGGGCGCATCGGCGCCGATCTCATTGTCGGCTGGCTTTCCCACGCCCTGTCATACGGGGCCCCCGCCGGGCAGGCGGCGGCCTCCACACCCCCCGCGGCCAACGGGTACGCCGTCTCGGCGCCGCCCGCCAGCCAACTCGAGCACAAGCCCGCTGGTGGCGCCGAGATGGACGGCGAGATCCGCCCCCTCGAAGAGATCGAGCGGCAGGCGATCATCGAGACGCTTGTCCGCTTCAATGGCCACCGCCAGCGCACCGCCCGCGCCCTGGGCATTGGCGTGCGCACGCTCGGGCTCAAGCTCAAGAAGTGGAAGGAGGAGAAGCTCATCTCAGAGACGCTCTGACGCGCCGCGCAGCGTTTGCGCACGCATCGCCCGCGAATCCCTCGCCCCGCCGCGCCAGCGACCGGCCCGCGACTTGCTCCATTCTCACACAACGCCATGGGCATCACCGACCTGACCAACTCGGGAGCGATTCCGGCGCTTCAGACGACGATCCGCTTCGCGTCTCAGCGGCAGAGGCTGATCGCGCACAACATCGCCAATCTCACGACGCCCGATTTCCGCCCGAAGGATGTCTCCGTGAAAGGATTTCAGGAGAATCTCGCGGAGGCGATCGACCGACGCCGCCAGCAGGGCGCCGGCGCCCGCGGCCCGCTCGAGCTGAGCCGCACCCGCGAGATCCGACCCACGGGCGATCGCGGCGAGTTCCGGCTCACGCCCGCGGAGTCGGGGCGCAACATTCTTTTCCACGATCGCAACAATCGCAGCCTGGAGCGCCAGATGCAGGCCCTCGTCGAAAACTCGGGCGCCTTCCAGTTCGCCGCCAGCGTTCTTCAGTCACGATACGCCATCATGCAAACGGCCATCTCAGAGCGGGTGTAATGGAGCGGAGTTGATCGATGTACGGCGCCCTTGACATCTCAACCAGCGGCATGGTCGCCCAGCGGACGCGGCTGAATGTCATCGCCTCCAACATCGCCAACTCCGAGGCGATCCTGAACGACCAGGGCGAGTACGATCCATACCGCCGCCGCTTCGTGGTGCTCGAAGCAGGCTCTGACAACGGGGGCCCGATGGGCGTCCGCGTCAACGAGATCGCGATTGACCAGGGGCCATTCCGCAAGCAGCATGATCCCACGCATCCCTTCGCGGCGAAGGAGACGGATCCATCCCGCGACCTGGTCGAGGGATATGTGAATGTTCCCAATGTCGATCCTACGATCGAGACGATCAATTCCATCGAGGCGTCCCGCGCCTATGAGGCGAACGTGATGGCGGCGGAGGCCTCCAAGGCGATGCTTTCCCAGATGCTGCGCCTGCTGGCGTAGATCATGCGAGGATCTGACTCGTGAGCGATCCACTCGGACTCATCGGCTCCAGCGGCGGCGCCCGCCCGATCCAGCCCACTCCCCCCGCGCGTCCGCCCGCCGGCGGGGCGCCGACGGATCCGAACGCCCCCTCCTTCAAGGATCTGCTCCTCGAGGAGCTCCGCGACGTCAACAAGCTCCAGACGGATGTCGCCCGCGCCATCGAGGATCTCCAGACCGGGCGGCGCGATGACCCCGAGAACGTCATCATGGCCATGCAGGACGCTGACAACGCCTTCCGCATGCTTCTTCAGGTCCGCAACAAGATGGTGGACGCCTACAACGAGCTGAGGCAGGTTCGCGTCTGACATTTCCGGACGCGCGCTGGCGGAGAGCGCATTGCTTGCGCGGCCTGCCGTCTCGTTCGCGCGATCCCTTATTGAAGCCGCCCAGCCCCTCCGCCCGACCAGAATGAGGCGACGTCCGCTGAGGAGACGGACGTGACGCGCCGATGCGCAAGGAGTGCGCCACTCTAGCCGGCAGGAGGCCGTGACCATGGACCAGCTCAGGCGGGTCCTCGAACTCGTCCAAACGCAGCTCAAGCGGCTGACCGTCTCGCAACGCCTGCTGATGCTCAGCCTGGCGATTGTGGCGGGGATGATGTTTTTCGTCGTCTCTCAGTACGCCGGGGCGCGGTCGATGAGCCCGCTGATGCCCGCCGGCTCGACGCCCGAGGCGCGGCAGGCGGCGATCGATTTCCTGGAGGCTCAGGGCATCCCCTACAAGCGGAGCGAGGGCGCGGTGCTCGTCCCCGCGGAGCAGCGTCGCTCGGTCGTGGCGCAGATGGGCGAGTCCGGCGCGCTCCCCGACGACACCACCCTCCTCTTCAATAACTTCATCGAGAACGTCTCCTGGACCTGGAACAACGAGCAGACGCGCCGGGCGCACAACATCGCGCTCCAGAACGAGTTGTCGCGCGTGGTCGCCTCCTTCCGCGGCGTGCGCTCGGCGCAGGTTTTCATCGACGCCCCCGAGCGCACGGCGCTGGGCGCCGCCACGCGGGAGCCCGTGGCGACGGTGACAGTCTTCCCGAGCGGGGGCTCGCTCAACCAGTCCACGGTGGACGCCGTGGCGAGTCTGGTCGCGGGCGCGAAGGCGGGGCTCGAGGTTCAGAACGTGCGCGTGATCGACGGTCAGAACCGAACACAGCACCGGGCGCGCAGCGAGGAGGACGCGATGGCGACGGCGTACTTCGAGCATGCGACCATGGTCGAGCGGGCCGTGCGCGACAAGCTCGTCGCGCTCCTCTCCTACATAGACGGAGCGGTTGTCGCCGTCAGCGCCCAGGTGGATGTCCGGCGGGTGAACCGGACCGCGACGCGCGTTCTTCCCGGCGGCGAGGGCTCGGAGACATTCCCCGTCCGTGAGCGCACAACCGAGCAGACGCAGCGCGAAGCCCGGCGCGGGGCCGAGCCGGGCGTTCGCAGCAACGCGGGGATCGACATCGCGCGGGGCGGCTCGGGGGCGGAGACCTTCAACGAGAGCGAGACGGAGGCGGAGCTCGAGACGCATGTCGGGCGGGAGACGGAGCAGGTCGTCGATCCCCGAGGCATGCCCACGCAGCTGAGCGCGACGGTGAACGTTCCGCGCCGGCACTTTCTGCGGATGTGGCGACTTGGGCAGGGGTCGGACGCCGACCCCGAGGCGGAGCCTGGTGAGGAGGAGCTCGCGGCGGTGGTCGAAGAGGAGCTCGCCCGCCTGTACGCAGACATCCAGCCGCTGCTGGAGACGCCGGGGCTCGATGGCGAGAGTGAAGCGGGGGAGGTGGTTGTCTCGATGATTCCCGATCCTCCTGCGTTGGGCGGCGGCGGGTCCGGGGGCGGTTCAAGCGCGGGTCTGGGCGGCGGCGGGAGCGTTCTCGCGATGGGCTCGGGTTGGATCAAGACGGTCGCGCTCGGAGCGCTGGCGGTCGTCTCGCTCGGGCTGATGGTGTTCATGATGAAGAAGGCGAGCAAGCCACCGCAGTTGCCGACGGCGGATGAGCTGGCGGGCGTGCCGCCGGCGCTGGCGCCGGATTCGGACATGGTCGGCGAAGCGGACGAAGCGGATGCGGCGCTGGCGGGCATCGAGATGTCCGACGACGACCTTCAACTTCGCAAGAAAGTCGAGCAGGTCTCGGCGCTGGTGAAGGAGAAGCCCACTGAGGCGGCGTCGCTGCTGAACCGGTGGATTGCTTCGGACGAATGACGCGGTCTCGGCGCGGAAGTGAGCCATGCCCAGGAAGCCAGGCGAGAAGCTGCCGGAGTCGCCCGACCAGTTGACCGGCGTCGAGAAGGCGGCGATTCTGCTGCTCTGCCTCGATCCGATCCTCGCGTCGGAGGTGCTCAAGCAGATCGACCCGACCAATCTCGAGGAGGTCGCGCGCGAGCTGGCGGGGCTTGGACGCGTCTCGGAGCGGCTGCGCACCGCGGTGGTGGAGGAGTTCTACAGCATCTCGCTAGCGCATCAGTATGCGAACGAGGGGGGGCTTGACTACGCGCGTGTGCTGCTCTCCCAGTCCCTTGATCCGAAGATGGCTGAGAAGGTGCTGGCGCGCATCCAGACACAGGTCCAGAAGACGCCTTTTTCCTTCCTCCAGAAGGCGGAGAGCGAGAATCTCCTGACGTTCATTCAGGATGAACATCCGCAGACGATCGCGCTGATCCTCTGCCATCTCCCGCATTACAAGGCTGCGGAGATCATGACCGGGCTGCCCATGCAGAAGCAGCTCGAGGTCGTCAAGCGCATCGCCAACATGGAGCAAACGAACCCCGAGGTGATCAAGGAGGTCGAGAAGGGCCTCGAGTCGCGCCTCTCCAGCATGCTCATGCAGTCCATGGAGAAAGCGGGCGGGGTCGAGACGGTCGCGGAGGTGCTCAATCTCGCCGATCGCTCCAGCGAAAAGGCCATCATGGAGGCGCTGGAGAGCGAGGATCCGGATCTCGTCGAGCAGATCCGACGGCTCATGTTCGTCTTCGAGGACATCCTGCTCGTCAACGACAAGGGCATTCAGGCCGTCCTCCGCGAGGTGGATAACGACGAGCTCGCCCTCTCCCTCAAGACCGCCTCCGAAGAGCTCAAACAGAAGGTCTTCTCCAACATGTCCGAGCGCGCCGCGCAGCTCATCAAGGAGGAGATGGATTACATGGGGCCCGTGCGTGTCAGCGACGTCGAGCAGGGCCAGCAGCGGATCGTCGACATCGTCCGCCGTCTCGAGGACGCCGGGGAGATCATCATCGCCGGGCGCGGCGGTGAGTCGGAGCTGATCGTCTGATGGCCCTCATCCGAAGCGCCATCGCGAAAGACCAGACGCGCAGCGCCATCGTCCTGGATCTGGGCGATATCCAGCGCCAAGGCGAGGCGCTCCGGGATGAGGCGCAGCGCGAGGCCGAGCGCATCGTCGAGGAGGCCCGGCGCGAGCGCGAGCGCCTGATCTCCGACGCGCGCGACGTCGGCCTCGAGCAGGGGCGCACCGAGGGGCTGGAGCGCGGGCGCGCCGAGGGGATCGAGCAGGGGCGCGCCGAGGCGATGGAGGCCGGGCGCGGCGAAATCGAGGGGCTCATCCAGTCGTGGGGCGATGCGCTCGATGCCTTCGAGTTCGCGCGCGACAGTCTTCTCGTCGGCGCGCGCGCGGATGTCCTCCGACTCGCTCTCGCCATCGCGGAGCGCGTGGTCAAGCGTGTTGTCGAAGCCGCGCCCGACGTCGTCGAGGAGCAGCTCGAGGAAGCGCTGAAGATCGTTCTGAATCCGACGCGGCTCGTCATCCGTGTTCATCCGGAGGATCGCGCGGTCGCCGGGGACGTCGCCCCGCGCCTCATGGAGCGACTGCACGGCGCCGCGCACTGCGATCTCGTCGATGATGACGGGCTGCCCCGCGGCTCCTGCGTCGTGCGCACGGAGCGGGGTGAAGTCGATGCGCGCATCGACACGCAGCTCGAGCGCCTCATCGGCGCGCTGGCGCCCGCGGCGGTCAAGGATGCGCCCCATGCCTCGAAGGGAGCTTCGGGATGACGGTCCTCACCGACGCCCTTGGGCGTTTGCCCGCGATCCAGTCGATGCGCCTCTCCGGGTCGGTGGCGAATCTGCGCGGGTTGACGCTGCTCGTCGACGATCTGCCGGCGCCAATCGGCACGTTCGTCATGGTCCACCCCTCGGCGCCGAGCGAGCCGCCGCGCCCGGGCGAGATCGTCGGCTTCGACGGAGCGCAGTCGATCGTCATGCTGCTCGGACAGACCACCGGCGTGCGCGCCGGCGACCGCGTTGTCGCGGAGCAGGTGGCCCAGACCGTCCTCGTCGGCGAGCGCCTGCTCGGACGCGTCGTCAACGCCCTCGGCGCCCCGATCGACGGGCTCGGGCCCATCGCCGAGGCGACTCCCCGCCCGCTCCATCCACCGCCAATCTCGCCCATGCAGCGGACGCGCATCCAAGAGACGATCCCGACGGGCGTCCGCGCCATCGACCTGATGGCGACGGTGGGCAAGGGGCAGCGCATCGGCGTCTTCGCGGGCCCGGGCGTCGGCAAGTCGACGCTGCTGGGCTCGATCGCGCGCAACACCGCGGCCGATGTTGCGGTCGTCGCGCTGGTGGGGGAGCGCGGGCGCGAGGTTCGGGACTTTCTCGAGACAGCGCTGGGCGAGGAGGGGCGGAAACGCTCCGTCGTCGTCACTGCCACCAGCGATGAATCGCCGCTGATGCGCATCCGGGCGGTGCAGGTGGCCTGCGCCGCGGCGGAGCAGTTCCGCGACGAGGGCGCGGACGTCATGCTGCTGATGGACTCAGTCACGCGCTACGCGCAGGCGCTGCGGCAGGTCGGACTCGCTGTGGGCGAGCCGCCCGCCACGAAGGGATACACGCCCAGCGTCTTCGCGCATCTGCCGCTGCTGCTGGAGCGCGCGGGCGCGGTGGATGGCGCAGGCTCGATCACGGGTTTCTACACCATCCTGGTTGAGGGCGACGACATGACCGAGCCGATCGCCGACGCCGCGCGGGGCGTGCTCGACGGACACGTCATCCTCTCACGCGATTTGGCCCAGCGCGGGCACTACCCGGCGGTGGACGTGCTCGACTCAGTCAGCCGCGTCGCGGACGACGTCTCAACGCCCGAGCACGGGACGGCGCGCCGCATGCTCGTGCGCCTCCTCGCCGCCCATCGGGATGTGCAGGATCTGCTCGAGATCGGCGCCTACGCGCGGGGGTCGAATCCCACAGCCGATATCGCCATCGAGATGAAGGATCGCATCGATGCGCTGCTCCAGCAGGCGCCGTCGGAGCGTGACGATTTTGACCAGGCGTGCAGCCGCCTGATCGCCCTGGCGCGCGAGGCGGGCCAGATGCTCGCCTCCGCGCCTCAGTATTCGTCCCAGGCGGCGTCCAGAGCGTGAGGTGATCGTCCATGGCTGTCTTCCGATTTCGTCTTGAGCGACTCCTCGAACAGCGCCGGCGCGAGGAGCGCGACAAGCAGGCTGTCGTCGCGTCGATCGAGCGCGAGCGCCTCGCCATCGAGGATCGACTCAGAGGACGGCAGCGAGCGTTCGAGTCGGTCCGCTCGGATCTGCGGAGCCTGCTCGGCGTCCAGGCGATCAACACCGGCGCGGAGTCCGTGACAATCGCCGATCTTCGTCAGCAGGCGGCGGCCTCGCATCATCTTGTAGCCGATGCGCAGCGGCTGGCGCTCGCCCTGGCTGGCGTTCACCGACGTCTCGACGCCGCCCGAGAGGAGTTGGCGCGGGCCGCCGCCGCGCGCAAGGCGGTGGAGAAGCTGCGCGATCGGGAGCGGGACGCCTTCGAGCGGTCCTTGCGGAAGAAGGAGCAGGCGGAGATGGACGAGATCGCCTCGACGCGCGCCGCGCGCCGGGCCGATGAATGGAGCGGAGGCTGACCGTGCGCACGCTGATGACCGTCCTCGTCTCGCTGGCTGTCGCCAACTTCCTCGCCATCGGGGGGTTCGTCGGATGGCTGGCTGCGTCTGATCGGCTCGATCTCGATCGTCTCGAGCGGATTCGCGAAATGCTCAGCGAGACGCGAGGCGAGGAGCAGGAGCGGCTCGATATCGAGCGGCGTGAGGCGGAGCGTCGCGCCGAGGAGGAAGCCGAGTCCGCTCGCAGCGCCCTGCCGCCGCTGAACGCCGGGGAGCTTCTCGACGCGCTCCGGGAGCATGAGGAGGCGGCCCGGCTGCGTGTCGCTCGGATGGAGCGTGAAGCGGAGGACCTCCGGCGCGCCCTGCGGCGCGAGCGCGAGGAGCTGGATCAGCGCATCACGGCCTTTGAGGAGGAAAAGGCGGCCTTCGACGCCATGCGCCGCCGACTCGTGGAAGCGGAGGGAGACACCCAGTTTCAGCAGGCGGTCGCTCTGTACGAGGCGCTGCCCGCCGCCAAGGCGCAGGAGATGCTCCAGACGCTCATCGATGAGGGCAAGACCGACCAGGTCGTCGATTATCTGAACGCAATGGACACCCGAACGGCGCGCAAGATCGTCGAACGGTTCGAGGATCCGGCGGTGGCAGCGGATTTGCTCGAACGCCTCAGGGTCCGGGGCCTGCAAGCCTCGGCCGCTGAGGATCCCTGATGAGCGCGATCGCCGCATTCAACCCCCAGCCCGCACCCCAGCAATCCGGCGCTCCGCCCCGTGATCGGGTGGAACGGGCGCCAGTGGAGGAGCGCGCCGGCTTCTTCTCCTTCTTCAGTCGCGCCGCAGGTGTGGAGGAGGAAGTGTCCGGCGAGGAGCTGGCTGAATCGGAAGAGTCCGTCCAGGAGGCGCAGGGAGCGCCGGACGATGCGCAGAGTCCGCGCCGCGCCGCGGAGGAAGAGCGGGCCGCAGCGCGGGAAACGGCTCCTTCGCCCTCGGAAGAGACTGAGGCGACCCGGGGAGACGCAGCGATGGAAGCCGACGGTCGCTCGGAGAGCGCAACGTCTGCGCGCGCTGGGGAGGTAGTCGCCCAAGCCCCGCCGCCGGCTCTCAATGAGCGCGGCGAGGCGGCTGAGGCCGCCCGGGCGTTGGAGACCGAATCGCCGCGCAGCGGGGCGCGTTCCCCCGCGCCGGCGAACTCGCAAACAGAGTCGACTGGGCGATCAGAGCAAGGAGCCGGACGGGATCAGGGCCGCGCGGGCGCGTCGGGATTCCGTGACGTCCAGCCCGCCCGGGCGAAGGCGGCCTCTCGGCCTCCCGATGGGGTGGATAGCCCCGACTCCGCGCGTGAACAGAACCGCAGTGAACCAGCCGCGCCGAGGCCCGTCCCCGCTGAGGAAACGAGCGTGCGCGCGCACTCGCCTCGGTCACTCGCCACCGACGGGCCGCCCCCGGCGCAGAACGATCGCGCCAGTGTGCCCGTCGAGGGGCAGTCGGCGAACGCCGGGCGCTCCTCGACGGCGGCGCCCGCATTCGCGAGCGACCAGGCGGCCCCCGAGCGAGCCTCGCAGCGCTCCTCCGCCGAGCCCTCGGATGAACACGCCCCGCCTCGCGACGCAGCGCTGCGCGCGGGAGCGGAGGCCGCTCAGGCGCCGGCGTCGCGCGGGGTCGCTCCGCCATCCGGGCGATCCGGGCGCCGCGAGAGCGAGCGTTCGGAGCTCGAGCAGCGCGTTGAGCCGTCCGCGGATCGCCAGAGCTCTCCGAAGAGCGAGCTGCGCACGACATCGGAGGTGAAGCCCTCTCCAGCGACGCCGGATGCGCCTCCGAAGCCGGCTGCGCCCCAGCCGATGACGGCGGGCGGCGCCCCGGGGGAGGCGTCTGCGCAGATTCCGACGGGTCGAACCCCCCAAACTGCGCAACAGACGGCGCCGATGTGGACGCTCGACACTGAGCAGCAGGGCGAGGTCGAGACGCTTCAGCGACAGATCGATCGGGGTTTCTCCGCGGCTCTGCGACAGGGCGGTGGCGGCGTCACGCTGCGTCTGACGCCGGCGTCGCTGGGCGCCGTGCGCATCGAGTTGTCGGTCGACGGCGGCGCCGTGGCGGCGCGTCTGCAAGCGGGGACGCCGCAGGCACGCGAGTTGCTCGAACAGAACATCGCCTCTCTTCGCGCGGCTCTGGAGGCGCGCGGCTTCACGGTGGATCGGCTCCATGTGCAGCTCGGCGCACCGCAGGGATCGGGCCAGGCGTCCGCTCATCAGGGCGGCGATGGCGGACAGCAGGGAGCGGGTCAGGAGGGGGGTCGCCCGTCGGGCCAGTCGGGCTTCGGCGGCGAACAGCGCGGTGGATCAGCGGATGCGCGGGAGGATCCCGCCGGCGCCGGATCCGATCTGGAACGAGGCGCCGGGCCGCATCAGGAGGATTCGGCCGGTGGGACGTCCGCCGAGCGGGACGCGCCGGTGATGGAAGTGTCCGAAACGGGACAGTTGCGGCTCGACGCGATCGCTTGAGCGACCGTCGGGCGCCGCCGCGGAGCGCACGGGAGATTGAAAGCATGTCCGCGATATCAGGTTTGACAACCCCGACAGCGACCGCCTCGTCGGGTGGCTCCGGGTTCAGCGCCGTGGGGAGCGACGAGTTTCTCGAAGTGCTCTTCACCGAGCTGGCGAATCAGGATCCTCTCGCCCCCAGCGACACCAGCGAGATCCTGAATCAGTTGAGCACAATCCGCTCGATCGAGTCGGACATCACGCTGACCGACAAGCTCGAAGCGCTCGTCAACCAGAACCAAACGGCCTCGGCGAGCGGTCTGATCGGCAAGGTCGTCTTTGGGCGCAACTCCTCGGGGGCGGAGGTGGAGGATCTCGTGGTCTCCGTGAGCGTGACGCGCGAGGGGCCGGTGCTGAACCTTCTGGATGGGCAGCGCATCCCGATGGAGAACGTGGAGGAGTTCTTTGATCCGGCGCTCTTCACCCGCGGCGATGGAGGGGGCGCGTGAACTCGAGCGCGGCCAGCTTGCTGAAGCTGCTGGGATCGGGCGTGCGTCCCGACGGCGCGACGCCGATCCAGCTTCGCGGAGGCGTCGATCCGGGGATTGATTTCGCCGAGTTGCTGCGCAAGGCGGAGTCTGGGGAGATCGGCAGCGGGCGCCCCGTGCGCATTGCGCCCGGAGTTGATCTTTCGCTGAGCGAGGCACAGCTCGATCGTCTTGCGAAGGCGGCGGACGCGGCGGAGGCGGCCGGGGCGTCGCGGGCGCTGACGATGCTGGATGGTCAGGCGCTGGTTCTGGACATCGACTCACGGACGGTGCAGGGAGCGATCGATTCGCTCGCGGAGAAGGTCGGTGATCACGAAGTGCTCACGGGCGTTGACGCGGCGCTGATCGTGTCAGAGGAGGGGTCGGGCGGCGCGCCGGCCGGACCTCCGGGCGGAATTGAGAACGGCACGCTGGCGGCGCTGCTCGAACGCATCGCGCCGCATGGGAATGGATGATGAGCGGCAGGAGATCGGAGCAGGCTGACGCTCCGCACGCGCGACCACACAGGAGACGCATCCAATGGCTTCCACGACTTCACTACTGACGGGACTCTCCGGCCTGAACGCGAACGCGCGCCAGCTCGAGGTCATCGGCAACAACATCTCCAACGTCAATACGACCGCCTTCAAGTCCAACCGCGTGCTCTTCGCGCCGGCGCTCAGCCGGAATCTCAGCCTGGGCACTTCCCCCTCCGACGCCGCGGGCGGGACGAACCCGGGCCAGGTCGGCCTGGGAGTCACCATCGCCGGGACGCAGCGCAACTTCAACAACGGCGCGATCTCTCGAACCGGCGTCGACACCGACCTCGCGCTCGAGGGCGACGGCTTTTTCATCGTCAACCGCGGCGACGAGCAGTTCTTCACGCGCTCCGGCGCCTTCCAGCTCAACAGCAACAACGAGCTGGTCACGATCTCGGGCGAGCGCGTGCAGGGCTTCTCAGTGGACGATCAGTTCCAGATCATCGAAGGCGCCGTGGAGACGTTGAACATCCCTGTTGGATCGCTCACGCTCGCGGAGGCGACTTCGTCGGTCCGGTTCGCCGGCAACCTCAATCCGGATCTGGACAATCTGCCGACGCAGGGATCGACGACCACGTTCGATCAGGCGTTTCTCGATTTCAACACCTCCGCGCCCTTTGGCTCGGACGCGGGCGTGATCCAGGACATCGAGGATCCCGCGGCGCCGGGCACGCGCCTGCTGGATCCTCTGGACTTTCCGATCACGCTGCGCATCGAGGATGCGATGAAGGGCAACACGACGCTGCCGACGACCGACATCACGATCACGTCCACCACGACCATCGCGGATCTGGAGGAGGCGTTCAACGACTTCTTCGGCATCCCCACAGGACTGACCAACCCGGATGGATCGACGACGGGCGCCGAATACGACCCCGCCACGGGGCAGTTCACCATCGTCGGGCCGGCCGGCGCGGACAACAACATCACGTTCGACGCGTCCAACATCACTCTTCAGGACAGCGCCGGGGCCTCGATCACGAATCCCTTCACGCTCTCGCAGGATCCGGTGACGGGCGTCGCCGACGGCGAATCCATCCGCACGACGTTTGTCGTCTTCGATTCGCTGGGCACGCCGCTGGAGGTGGACCTGACCCTCGCCTTCGAGTCAGCGGACTCGACGGGCACGACGTGGCGATACTTCGTGGACTCGAGCGACAACGTGGACCTCGCCGATCCTGACACGAACATCGAGACGGGAACGATCCGGTTCGACAACTTCGGTCAGCTCGCCACGCCCGGGCCCGTGCAGATCTCGATCCGGCGCGAAGGGACGGGAGCGGTGGATCCGCTCAACATCGATCTGAACTTCGACTCCGATCGCGACAATGTGACGGCGCTCGTGGACAACGAGTCCACCCTCGGCGCGACCTTCCAGGACGGCACGCGCCTCGGGACGCTCTCATCCTTCTCGGTCGGCGAAGACGGCGTCATCACCGGCGCGTTCACGAACGGCCTCACCCGTTCGGTGGGACAGGTCGCGCTCGCGAAGTTCACGAATCCCGAAGGTCTCGTCGACGCGGGCAACAACCTCTTCGCCGTCGGCCCCAACTCGGGAACGGCGCTGGTCACCTCGCCGCAGCAATTTGGCACGGGGCGGATGATCGGCGGCGCGCTGGAGCTCTCGAACGTCGATCTGGGCGAGGAGCTGACGAACCTGATCCTCACGACCACCGGCTATTCCGCCTCGTCGCGAGTCATCCAGACCACCGATCAGCTCCTCCAGCAGCTCGTGGCGCTGGGCGGCTGATCGCCCTCGTATTCAAACGCTGATTCTCGGGAGGCCCCGGCGTGATCGTTCTCCACCGGCTTAACGACGAACGCTTCGTCCTCAACGCGGAGCTGATCCGCACCGTCGAGCAGCGCCCGGACACCACCATCACGCTCACGACGGGCGAGCGCCTCGTCGTTCGCGAGGAGTTGGACGAAGTCGTCGATCGGGCGATTGAGTACGGCAGAGCTCTGCGCGCCTTCCTGGCGCCCTCCTGATCGTCGTATCCGGACCTTCTGACAGGACCTCCGCGCCGGCGCGAACTCGCCCTGAAGTCCGCAAGTCCGATTCCCGATGCTGATTCCGTCGAGGTCGGCAGGCCGCGTCGGAGGTCAGCGCGTGGATATCGCCACAATCATCGGGCTCATTTTGGGCGCCATCGTCGTCGCCGGCGCGATCCTGCTGGGCGGGCAGGCGGGGATGTTTATCGAGCCCGTCTCGGTGGTGGTGGTCTTCGGCGGAGCGATCGCCGCGATCTTCACCGCTTTCCCGCTGGGCGACATCCTGGGCCTTCCCAAGATTGCGATGAAGGCGTTCTTCGCCAAGAGCGAGAATCCCGACAAGCTGATCGGGCAAGTCGTCGGCTTCGCGGAGATCGCCCGTCGCGACGGCATCCTCTCCCTCGAGAACCACATCCACGAGATGGACGACCCCTTCATCGTGCAGGGCGTGCAGATGGCGGTGGACGGCACCGATCCGGAGCTCATCGAAGCCATCCTCGAGCAGGACCTTGAGAACCTGATGGTGCGACATGAGCAGGGCAAGGCCATGCTCGACGCGCTCGGGCGCTATGCCCCCGCCTTCGGCATGATCGGGACGCTCATCGGTCTGGTCGCCATGCTCGGCGCGATGGAGGATCCGTCGAACATCGGGGCGGGCATGGCCGTCGCGCTGCTCACGACGCTCTACGGCGCGATTCTCGCCAACGTCCTCTTCCTCCCCATGGCCGACAAGCTTCAGCGGCGCAACGACGAGGAGATCCTCATCAAGACGATCATCATCAAGGGGGTCATCTCCATCCAGGCGGGCGACAACCCGCGGGTCGTCCAGCAGAAGCTGAAGACTTTCCTGCCCATGAGTCTGCGCAAGACGGCGACGGAGGAGGGCGCGGACCTGAAGAAGGCCGCGTGAGTTCCGATGGCCAAGCGCCGCCAGAAGCAGAAAGCGGGTGTTCCCGAGTGGGTGGTGACCTACGGCGACATGATGTCGCTGCTGCTCACGTTCTTCATCCTTCTCGCGGCCTTCTCCGAGCTGAAGCGCGATCACGAGTACCAACGCGTTATCACCGCCATCAAGGAGGCTTTCGGCTATTCCGGCGGCGTGGGCGTGCTGCCCGTCAAGGATCCACCGCTGCGCTCGATGATTGAGTCGCTCGAGAGTCTCGCCAAGAGCCAGCTTGATGCGAACAAGGTCAGCCAAGCTGAGGACCCTGGCCTCTCCGGGAAGGTCACAACCGTTGCGCGTGTCCACGAGGGCCTGAAGTTCACCATCGGCGGCCATCTCACCTTCAAGCCCGCCTCCGCCGAGTTGATGGAGCCCGCCAAGCGCGAGCTTTTGAAGATCGCCCGTCTCCTGAAGGGACGGAACAATAAGGTCGAGATCCGAGGGCACGCCGCAAGCAAACCGCTGCCGCCGGGGAGCCCGTTCCGGGATCTTCGCGATCTCTCGTATTTCCGGTCCCGGGCCGTCGCGGACTTTCTCATCGCCGAAGGCGGTCTGGAGCCGCGCACCATCATCGTCGAGGCCCGCGGCGACACCGAGCCCCTCGCCCCGCGGACATACACCCCGACCGAACAGGCGGTGAACCGGCGAGTCGAGATCATCCAGACCGAAGCGATGGTCGATGAATTCCACCCCGACCCCGAGTTCTCCAGCGAGGACATCGCGCGCGGCGACAACTAGGCGGAGCGACCGTTATGGCCGAGGAGCAGAAGAACAAAGACGAGCAGCAGCAGGCGGCGCCCGCCGAGCAGAAGAAGCGCTCGCCGATGAAGACGATCATCGTCGTTCTCGGACTGCTGATCGTCGAGGCCGCGGTCGTCATCTTCGCCTTCTCGACGTGGGCGACTCCCGAGACGGTCCGGGGCCAGGGCATCTCCGAGACGCCGGAGGATGCGATGAACCGGCTGTCCGAGGTGCTGATCGTCAATGACCGCTTCCCGAATCACCACACCGGCCGCGTGTGGCTCTGGGAGGTGGAGGTGCAAATGAGCGTCAAGCAGAAGCACCTCGAGTATGTCCAGCGCGTTCTCTCCGATCGCAGCGCCGAGATCAAGACGGGCGTCAGCCAGATCATCCGCACCGCGCACCACAACCACCTGAAAGAGCCCAATCTCGACACGCTGACCCGCCAGCTCACCGAGTACCTGAAGGGCGTCGTCGGTGAGGACGCGGAGGGTGAGTCCCGCGTGCAGGCGCTCCTGCTTCCCAAGTGCGTCGGCTTCCCCGCTGACTTCTGAGCGGCGTGTCGGGCCGCGACCGCGCAAGCGCTGCGCAGCCGCTCGAAACCGACGCAAATACTCATCGCTCCACTCGGCGTGCGCCGATACCGGACGATGCGTCGCGGAGCGGCGTCGCGCAATCCGTGCGCGTGACCGCACGGCGCGATTCCTCGGCACGAAGTCCGAGGCGATCCACCTCGAAGCCCGGAGCAGGCCAGGATGGCGGAGAATGATCCGAAAGAGCAGGAGGGTGCGCCGCAGGAGGAGTCCGCGCCGGACGCCTCCGAGCCGCAGCCTGCCTCCTCCGAGGAATCGTCGGCGGAGGCGTCCGCTCCCGAGGCGGGCGCATCCGAGACCGGCGAGGCCCAGCCCGAGGCGGAGGAGGAGCAGCCAGAGGAGCCGAGCGCCGACGCTGCGCCGGGGGAGACGGCGGAGGGAGCGGGGGATCAGTCCAGCGCTCTGGCGGAAGAGGCGCTCAAGGCCGCGCAGCAGGCCATCTCTGACATGGCCTCCGAAGCCGGCGCTGCGGCGAGCAGCGAGGGACCGGACGCGGGCGATGGCTCGGCCGACGCCTCCCGCTTCGAGCCGCCCGCCATGCAGGCCGCCGTGGTCTCCGGCGACGTCGAGGGCATCGAGCTGCTTTCCGACGTCAACCTGCATGTCAAGATCGAGCTCGGGCGCACGCGGATGTTCGTCGAGGATGTGCTGAGGCTGCGCGACGGAGCGGTGGTGGAGTTGGACAAGCTCGCGGGGGATCCGGTGGACATCTACGTGAACGATCGCCCCGTCGCGCGCGGGGAAGTGCTGATTCTGAATGACGCATTCTGCGTCCGTGTGAACGAGATCCTCGCGGGCGCCAAGTCCGAATGACGTTTCGGTGCGGACCGCCGTCCGCGCCGGGGCATTGCAACCCATCCGCCGGAGGATCCGGCGGCGAGTCACGCCACGGAGGGCGACATGGCGCATCAATTTCGCGACACCTGCGCGCGCACGACGCTGCTGGCGACGATCTCGCTTCTCGTCGGCGTCGCGAACGCCGGGCCGCAGCCGGTTGTGGATCCCTATGCGCCGTACGAAACCCCGCCCGTCCCGCAGGCGGCGCCGGCGGAGAGTGAGAGTTCTCAGCGTCCGCTTGGCGAAACTCCCGAGCACGAGCGCGCGCCGCTGGGCGATGCGGAAAACGACGGCTCGTCCGCCCCGCCGCCCTCGCTCGGCGTTGACATAGCTCGCACCGCGGGCTCCCTCGCGATTGTCATCGGGCTGATTCTCGCCCTGCGGGTCGGTGTGAAGCGTCTGGCGGGGAGCGGACGAGCGCTCTCGGGCCAGCTTGGCGCCGGGGGACGCGCGCCGGCGGGCATCCTCTCGGTCATCGGGCGATACCCGATCGCACGCGGGCAGACGCTCGTCTTGCTGAAAGTCGACACCCGCATCCTGCTGCTCAGCCAGACGGGCGATGGTTTCCGCACGCTGGCTCAGATCACGGAGGCGGATGAAGTCGCGTCGATCCTGACCAAGGCGCGCGATGAGGAGGGCGAGTCGATGGCCTCGCGCTTCACGAATCTGCTGCGTCAGGCGGAGCGCGATCCGCGCCTGGCTGACGGGGATCTGGTCAACGTCGACGAACCGCGCGTGCGCGGCGGCGGAAGACGTCCGTCCACCTCGCGTGATGAGGGCGATCTTGGCGTCGAGTCCTGGGATGAAGCGGCGGGAGAGGGCGTCCGCGCCGGAGGCGACGCCGTGGGGGCGCTGCGCCGGCGGCTCGCCTTCCTCACGGAGGGTGGGCGATGAGGCGGACGCCGCTGGTGATCGCGCTGATTCTCGCGGCGCTGGCCTTCGCGCCCGGCGCCTCGGCTCAGCCCTTCCTCGAAGGGCCCGTGATCGGGGAGCGCGCCCCGACGGGCAGCGCAGCCGGGGGCGCGGCGGAGGAGGCGACGCCGGAGGAGATGCTGAATCCCGCATCGGTGCTGGAGTCGGCGGCGGAGGCGATCCCCGGGTTTGATGGAGGGCTCTCGGGCGCGTTGAACGTGCTGGTGCTGCTGACGGTGCTCACGCTGGCGCCCTCGATCGTGATCATGACGACCAGCTTCGTGCGCATCATCATTGTGCTCGGTCTGCTCAAGCAGGCGCTGGGAACGCAGGCGTTGCCGCCTTCGCAGGTCATCTTCGGGCTGGCGCTGATCATGACGATGCTGGTCATGAAGCCGACGGTGGACCGCGTCTACGAGGAGGCGGTGATCCCGTATCAGCAGGGCGAGCTGGCGTCGCAACTGGACATGTGGAATCGCGCCAAGCAGCCCATGCGAGACTTCATGTTCGACCAGATCGAGGCGACGGGCAACTGGTCGAGCGTCTACGTGATGCTGAATTACCAGGGCGTGGACACGTCCGATCCCGCGAGTCTGACGCGGGCCGATGTCGACACGCTCTCGCTCGTCGGCGCCTTCATGCTCTCGGAGTTGAAGACGGCGTTTCTCATCGGTTTCAAGATCTATCTCCCCTTCCTCATCGTGGACATGATCATCGCGAGCCTGCTCATCTCCATGAGCATGATGATGCTGCCGCCCGTGCTGATCTCGCTTCCCTTCAAGATCCTGCTCTTCGTGATGGTGGATGGTTGGCGGCTAATCGTCGAGAGCCTGATGCTCAGCTTCGTGCAGCCGGAGATGGCTCAGCGGCTTTCATCGATGGCGGGCGGCTAGCGATGCGCAAGGAGGATTCGCCCGATGGCGATTGATGACACCTATGTCGAGTTCGTCCGACAGGCGCTGACGCTCGCGCTGAAGATCTCCGCGCCCATTCTGGGCGCCGGCATTGCGATCGGCCTGGGAATCAGCATCTTTCAGTCCGTGACGTCGATCCAGGATCAAACATTGACGTTCGTTCCCAAAATCTTTGTGATGACGATCGTCGCCATTGTCCTGCTCGCCTGGATCGCCTACCGCATCGCCGAGTTCGCGATTCAGATGTTCACGTTCGCCTGATCCGAGCGTGGGGAGAGACGCGTGGCTTCAGCCGGCGCCAGCGAGAACGACCTGATCCTGATCCTGGAGCATCTGCTGCCCTTCGGCGCCGTCTTCACGCGCATGACCGGCCTCTTCCTGATCGCGCCCATCATCTCGAGCACGACGATCCCGAACCAGATCAAGGTCCTGCTGGCGCTGGCGCTCTCGCTGGCGGTCTATCCGACGATTCCCCATCACGCGAACGTTCCGCTGACGCTGTCGCTGGTGTCGCTGGCGCCTGTGGTCATCGGCGAGCTGCTCATCGGCGCGACGATCGGCTATATCGCGGCGCTGCCCATCCTCAGCGTGCAGATGGGCGGGCGCATGATCGGCCAGCAGATGGGCCTCTCCCTCGCCAACGTCTTCAACCCCGCCGTCGACGACGAGGTCGACGTCATCGGACAGATCCTGCTGTTCATAGCGATGGCCAGCTTCCTCGCCGTCGGGGGACTTGAGATCATCCACTTCGCGCTGGTGAGCTCCTTCGAGGCGGTTCCGCTGGGAGGTTTCGGAATCGAGCGGCTTCCGCTGGAGACCGTCGTCGGGCTTGTCTCCTCGGGGATGGGGCTGGCGGTGCGGATCGCCGCGCCGGTGCTCTGCGTGCTCATGCTGGAGATGACGCTCTCCGGCTTTCTCATGAAGACGGTGCCTCAGATCAACATCCTCTCCTTCGGATTTCCTCTGAAGATCCTCGCGGGCGTCACCATGCTGCTCGCCTCGCTGCTCATCGTGCATCAGGCCATCAGCGATGAGATTTCGAGCGCGCTGCTCATTGTTCGCCAGTGGGTGGAATCGCTCTCGCTTCCCCCTTCATCCGGATGACGCATGGCTGAAGAGCTTGGAGAAAAGACGGAGCAGCCCACGACGAAGCGCATGCACGATGCGCGGGGGGAGGGGCAGGTGGCGCGCAGCCAGAATCGCTCGGCCGCGATCATGCTCGCCGGCGCGATGCTCCTGCTCTACGTCATGGGCGATGCGTTGCTCGAAGGATTCGCGGCGTCCATGGTGTGGCTGCTCGCGCCGGACATGCTTGTGGGCGACCTGACTTCAAGCTCGATCATCCCGGGCGTCCTCTTCGCCGGGGAGCAGGTGGCGCGTCTGACAGTCCCCTTTCTGGCGATTCTCGCGCTCCTCGCGGCGGCCGAGCAGATTCAGCAGGTGGGCTGGCTGCTGTCCCCGAAGCCGCTGGCGCCGAAGCTAAGCCGGATGAACCCTATCTCGGGGGCCAAGCGGCTCTTCTCGAAGCGCTCGCTTGTCAAGCTTGTCGTGGATCTCGCAAAGGTGGCGCTGATCGCGGGGGTCGGCGTCATGGTCATCCATTCGGAGTACGACCAGATCACGGCGCTGCCCGCGCTGACGCTTCCGGCGCTGTTGATGGTGATCTCCGAGCTGGTGATCAAGCTCTCGATCTGGGCGATCGCAGTCCTGCTGATCATCGGCTTCCTGGACCGCATCTATCAGAACTGGCAGCACACGGAAGACCTCAAGATGACCAAGCAGGAGGTCAAGGACGAGCGGAAGTCCGTCGAGGGCGATGTCGACACCAAGGGCCGCCGCTTCAAGCTCGCGCGCGAGATGATCGACCAGGCGGTGCGCAAGACCGTCCCGGGCGCAGATGTGGTGGTCACCAACCCGACGCACTTCGCCGTCGCGCTCAGGTACGACTCCGACGAGATGCACGCCCCCCGCGTCGTCGCGAAGGGCGCCGACTATCTCGCGCTGCGCATCCGGATGATCGCCTCCGCCTCGGGCGTGCCCATTGTCGAGCGCCCGCCTCTCGCCCGCGCGCTTTATCGCCAGTGCGAGATGGGGCAGGAAATCCCCGCCGATCTTTACGAGGCGGTCGCCGAAGTCCTCGCCTACGTCTACCGCCTCGATCGGAAGGCGTCCTGATCCATGGCCTTTTCCTTCGCCAACAAGCCGGCGCCGGCGTGGGCCAAGCGCTTCGCGAAGCATCGGGGACTGATCGCGCCGGTTGGCGCGATCCTCCTGCTCGGCGTCATCGTCGTGCCGCTGCCGCCGGCGATAATGGACGTCCTTATCGCGCTGAATCTCTCCCTCGGCATCATCATGCTGATGACGACGGTCTACCTCGACGACGCGCTCGAGTTCTCCGTCTTTCCATCGCTGCTGCTCGCCGCCACGCTCCTGCGCCTCGTCCTGAACGTCGCCACAACGCGCCTCATCCTCACGGCCGACGCCAACTCGCCCCAGGAGGCTGTCGGCGTCGCGGGCAAGGTCATCTCCGCCTTCGGCTCTTTCGTCGCGGGCGACTCGCTCGTGGTGGGCGTGATCATCTTCACGATCCTGGTCGTCATCCAGTTCGTCGTGATCACCAAGGGCGCCACGCGCATCTCCGAGGTCGCCGCGCGATTCACCCTCGACGCCATGCCCGGCAAGCAGATGGCCATCGACGCCGATCTCAACGCCGGACTGATCTCCGAGGAGGAGGCCCGCACGCAGCGTCAGCGCATCCGGGAGGAGGCGGATTTCTTCGGCGCTATGGACGGCGCCAGCAAGTTCGTCCGAGGCGACGCCATCGCCGGCGTCATCATCACCATCGTCAACATCGTCGGCGGCTTTACGGTCGGCGCCCTCGAAAAGGGATGGTCCATCGGCGAGTCCGCCGACGTCTTCACGCGCCTCACGATTGGCGACGGGCTCGTCTCCCAGCTTCCCGCCTTCGTCATCGCCCTCTCCTCGGGCCTCGTCGTCACCCGCGCCGGCGCCAAGGAGTCGCTCGGCGATGAGATGACCTCCCAGCTCGCGGGCAAGCCGCTCGTGCTCGGGATCACCGCCACGTTCCTCGTCGTCCTCGCCTTCACGCCTCTGCCAGCGGTCCCGCTCCTCGGCATCGCCGCCTTTCTCGCCATCATCGCCTTCCTCATGCTCAGCAACACGCGCTCCGAGCAGATCGAGAGCCGGCGGGAGTCCGAAGCCTCGCGCAGCGCCGCGCCCGAGCCTCCGCCCGTCGACTCCTTGTTGAAGCTCGACACCATGGAGCTCGAGGTTGGCTACGGGCTCGTCGCTCTCGTCGACGCCAATCAGGGCGGCGATCTGCTCGAGCGCATCTCCGCCGTGCGCCGTCAGCTCGCCGCCGATCTGGGCTTCGTCATGCCGCCGGTTCGCATCCGTGACAACATGAGCCTCGATCCAAATGTCTATCGCGTGAAGATCCGCGGGGCGGTCGTCGCGGAGAGCACCGCCGAGCCCGGCAAGCTGCTGGCGATGGATTCCGGCGTCGCCTCGGGCGCGCTCCAGGGCAAGCCCACCCGCGAGCCCGCCTTCGGGCTCAACGCCTGGTGGATCGATCAGGGGCAAAAGAGCCGCGCCGAGGCGATGAACTACACCGTCGTCGACCCGACGACCGTCCTGACGACGCACATCGCGGAGATCGTCAAGAGCCACGCCGAAGAGCTGCTCTCCCGCGAGGAGGTCAACAACCTCATCGAGGGCCTCAAGGAGCGCGCGCCGCGCCTGGTCGAGGAGGCCATTCCCGCCGTCGTCAAGCCGGGCGAACTCCAGAAGGTCCTCCAGAACCTGCTGCGCGAGCGATGCCCCATCCGGGATCTCGAGACCATCGTCGAGACTCTCGCCGACTGGGCGCCGCGGACCAAGGACGTGGACGTGCTGACGGAGTACGTCCGCAACGGCATTCGCCGCTCCATCTGCCAGCGCCACGCCGTCCGCGTCGATCCCGCGGAGAGCAAGTCCTCCGCCGCCAAGCTCCGCCTCGTCGCCGTCACGCTTGACCCCGCTTTCGAGGACTTCATCAACGGCCACATCGACCGCTCCTCCGGCGCCGCCGCCCTCTCCATGCCCGCCGCCACGGCCAACCGGGTCGCTCGGCGCATCGCCGAGGCGCTCAAGCCGGTCATCGGCGCGGGGCACAACCCCGTGGTCATCGCCTCGCCCCAGGTCCGGGCGGTGGTCCGCCAGATCATCGAACCGCACATGCCCACCGCGGCGGTCCTCGGATACAACGAGATCGTCGCCGATGTCGAGGTTGAGTCGATGGGGCTCGTCACGCTTCAGGATGAGGCGCCCGCGAAGCGGGGAGAAAGCCCCTCGCCCGCCTCCGCCGCGTAGCGCCCTCATTGGAGGGGGAACGCGGGCGAGGCCGATGAACGAGCGGGGTCGCGATGCACCAGTCGGCAGGAGGCCGGCTCCTACGCACGCCATGGAGGGCACGAGTGAACCTGAAGACCTACCGCGCCTCGTCGATCGCCTCCGCGCTCGGGCAGATCAAGAAGGATCTGGGTCGGGACGCCGTCATCCTGCACACTCGAACCTTCCGGCAGGGCGGCTTCCTTGGGTTCGGCGGGCGCAACATGGTCGAGATCACCGCGTCCTCATCGGTCTCGGTGATGCACCCCCTCGCGCGGAAGGGCAAGGCGCCGAGCGACGGCGTGGTCCGCCCCGCCAGCGACCTCATCCAGCAGACCTACGTGGGGGCCGCCGCCTCCAGTCCGGGTCAAGACGCCTTCTCCTCCCGCGCCTCTGCCGTCGCGGACGTCGTCGAGCGCACGGCGTCAGAGCCTGTGGACGAGCAGCCCCACGAAGCCGAGGCGGCGGAGATGGTCGGGGCGGCCGGCGAGGCGATCTCCGTCGAGACGAACCCCCCGAGCGACGCCGAAGCGACGCACGCGCCGACGGTTGCGGTGAGCGTCCCCGATTCAGCTCTCTGGGACGAGCTGGGATCGATCAAGCGGCTCGTTGGGCAGGTGCTTCAGTCCAACGCGCGCAGCGGGGAGGGATGCCGGCCCGCGATGCCGGAGACGCTCTTCAAGCGGTATCTCAAACTGATCGAGTCCGAAGTCGCTTCCGAGGTGGCGGAGGAGGTCATCGGGGCCGTCCGGGATGAGTTGAATCCGGACGAACTCGCGTCCGACGAGGTCGTCCATCAGGCGGTCCTTCGCCGTCTCGCGGCCTATGTGCCCGTGGCGCGGGATGTCGGCTCGCCAACTCGCGCGGGCGACGGACGCCCGCACACCATCGCCCTCGTCGGGCCCACGGGTGTGGGCAAGACGACCACGATCGCCAAGCTGGCGGCGACGTACAAGCTCCGGCATGGCAAGTCCGTCGGGCTGGTGACCGCCGATACCTATCGCATCGCCGCCGTAGAGCAACTGCGGACCTACGCCGACATCATCTCGCTGCCGCTGAAGGTCGCTCTTTCTCCGCGCGAGATCGAGGCCGCCTGCGAGTCGCTCTCCGCCAGCGATGTCATCCTGATCGACACCGCCGGGCGTTCGCAGCACGACTCCCCGCGTCTTGACGAGCTCCGACAGATCATCGAGGCCGCCCGACCCCACGAGACGCACCTGGTGCTCTCCACCGCTGCGGGAGAGGCCGTCCTCAAGCGGGCGATCGAGCGCTTCAGCGTCGTGCGCCCCAACCGGGTGCTCTTCACGAAGCTGGATGAGGCCGTTCACTTCGGCGTGCTGATCAACGCCGCCCGGGCGGTCGATGCGCGCTTGTCGTATGTCACGATGGGTCAAGAAGTTCCGGATCACATCGAACCGAGCCGTCCGGATCGCATCGCCCGATTGGTGCTGGAGGGAGCCGCGGGATCGTGAGCGTGGCGCCGCCCTCACAAAGCGATCAGGCGACGCGCCTCCGCGCGCTCGTCCGGGACGCGAAGAAGGCGCCCGCGCGCCCGGCGCAGCCCGCGCCGCTTCCGCCAGCTTCCGAGCGCCCCCGGCGGGTTGATGACTGGGGGCGTCCGCGTCCGGCGCCCCCGCCCGCGCCGACGTCCGTTCGGGCGGGTTTCGGCCAGGGCGTGCCCGTCATCGCCATCGCCTCGGGCAAGGGGGGCGTGGGGAAGACGAACATCGCGGTTTCGCTGGCGGCCTCCTTTGCGCGTCGTGGACAACGGGCGATTCTGCTCGATGGCGATCTCGGGCTGGCGAACGCGGATCTGCTCTGCAATGTCTCCGTGCGCAAGCACTTGGGTCATGTTCTCTCGGGCGAGCGCGACGTGGCCGACATCCTCATCGAGACGCCGGGCGGCTTCCGACTGGCGCCCGGGGCGGCGGGCGTGGCCCATGCTCTGCTGGCGGCGGCCGAGCAGCGGCGTTCGGACTTGCTCGCGCGCCTCTCGGGGCTGGAAGAGGAGGCGGATCTGCTGGTGATCGATTGCGGCGCGGGCGTTGGACCCGTCGTGCAGGCCTTCACCCGCGCAGCGAACGTCGTCCTCGTCGTCGCGACGCCGGAGCCGACGTCCATCGCCGACGCCTACGCCCTTGTCAA
This sequence comes from uncultured Phycisphaeraceae bacterium, assembly GCA_964451515.1. GTDB lineage: Bacteria > Planctomycetota > Phycisphaerae > Phycisphaerales > UBA1924 > CAYVIJ01. The sequence continues at coordinate 128,983 of CAYVIJ010000001.1, forward strand.
GACGCTAGTGGGCAGCGATACGGAGGGGGCGGGACGTCCGAGTGTCCGGCTCGTGGTGAACCAGGCCCGCAGCGTGGAGGACGCGCGACATGTGCATGGGCGCATCGGATCGGTGGCCCGGCGCTTCCTCGCGACGGAGATCCCCCTCGCAGGCTGGATTCCGGTCGACCCGAACGTGCCCGCGGCGGTGCGGGCACGGGCGTGTGTGGCGCTGGAAAGCCCGAGGTCCCCGGCGTCCAGGGCGCTGCTTTCGATGGGGCGCGCGCTATCGGACGAACTGGCCCCCGCCGCCACCGTCCGCTCAAGGTCGGGCGGCTTGCTGGCCCGATTACTCGGTCGGCGTCACGGGTCGGTCTGAGCGGATCCGGCTGCGCAAAAGACGCTGATGGCGCTCAAGTGCCGGACCTTCCCGCTCGATTCGCAAGTGGCGAGCTTGTCGGACTCTTTCCGACCAGCGGCGAGAGAGAAAGGGAGCCTGCTTGAGACAGGGCGCGCCGACACGCCTGGCAGCGACGAGTTGCGGTCTTGCGGGGTTCGCCATCGCGATCTTCGCCGGACTCGCGGCGGACAACCCCGCCGACGAGATCCTGTCACGCGCGCTGATGTCGATGTTCATCTGCTGGGCGGCGGGGGCGGCGCTGGGCTTCATCGGAGAGCGAGGGATTGACGAGCATGTGCAGAATCTGCGCGAAACCGATGACACATCAATGCGCGTCGAGGAGCCCGGAACAGGGGACTCCGAGAGCGGCGCGGTCGCGACTCCGGGACAGCCGAATGTTGCGGCCTGATTTTTTCGTAACGAGGGGGTTGGCATTCCCGGACTTTCGGTATACTGCCGCCGCGAAGTGAGCCGCCCAAGGATGGGCGTCCCTCCCATGCATGACCGCCGGTCGAGGATTCGGCCACACCACGGCGCTCTGCAGAACAACTGAGAAGTGGTCAAGGAGAAGACCATGCCGCTCGCGAACCCAAAGGCGAAGGCCAAGTCGTCTGGCTCATCGCGCTCCAAGCGCGCGTCCAGTCAGCGGGATTTCGACTCGCTCACGAGAGAGGAGCTTGACGAACACCCCGTCAAGGAGATCTGGCTCGAGTACGGTCGTCGTCCGACGAAGAAGCTCCGCAACTACTTCATGGAGCGCTATCTCCCCCTCGTCCGGTACAACGCGGAGCGGATCTACGCCCGTCTGCCCGACGAGGTGGACATCGAGGACCTCATGTCCGCCGGGCTTTTCGGCCTCATGGACGCGATCGACGCATTCGATCTCGAGCGCGGCGTCAAGTTCGAGACCTACTGCGCGCCGCGCATCCGGGGCGCCATCCTCGACGAGCTGCGCTCCATGGACTGGGTGCCTCGGCTCGTGCGCCATCGCTCCGCGAAGATGGATGGAGCACGCAACCGCCTCGAAATCGAGCTCGGCCGAGCGCCGACGCAGGATGAGATCGCCGATCGCCTCGGCGTCGACAAGGAGGAGTTCGGCAAGCTTCAGCGCGATTCCTCCGCCGTCGGCGTCATCTCGCTCTCGCGCAACTGGCGTCCCTCCGACGGCGGACGGGAGATGCGCGAGATCGATGTCATCCGAGATGACACGCAGACCAATCCGCTCGCGGAGACGCAGCGGCGCGATCTGAAGGATCTTGTCACCAAGGGCCTCTCCCGCGCCGAGCGGCTCATCGTCGTCCTCTACTACTACGAGGGCATGACGATGAAGGAGATCGGCGCCACGCTCGATCTTTCCGAGTCCCGCGTCAGCCAGATGCATTCCTCCATCCTCGCCCGCCTCAAGGCGCAGATGCAGCATCGCTCGCGGGAGTTCGAGCCCGCCGAGTAAGCCGAACGTTCCAACGCCTCATCGGAGCCCGCCGCCGCGCGATACACTCGCGCGGTGGCGACGTGCGCAGAAAAGCACCTGGCTGCGATCGCGCTCGGGTCCAATCTGGGCGATCGCGAGGCGAACCTGAGAGCCGCGATCGATGCGCTCTCTCGGCGCGAGGGGGTCAAGATCCGCGCCGTCTCGTCGCTCCATGAGACCAGCGCCGTCGTACTCGAAGGCGACGAGCCCCAGCCGGCGTATCTCAACGCGGCCGCGCTGCTGGAGACAGCGCTGTCTGCCCGCGAGCTTCTCGAGGGGCTGCTGGAGATCGAGCGGCGCCTCGGTCGGCGTCGGAAGAAGGGCAAGCGATGGCGGTCGCGCACGCTCGATCTCGATCTGCTCCTCTACGACGACGTGATCCTCGACGAGCCAGGCCTCACGATTCCGCACCCGGCGATGCACAGGCGCGCCTTCGTCCTGGACCCGCTCTCGGAGATCGCCGCCGACATGATTCATCCCGTGCTCGAGCGCAGCGTCAGCGCCCTCCGCGACGCGCTCTCCCGTGAGGCTTCGACATGAAAAGGATCGCCATCATCGTCTTCGCCGCGTGCGCGCCCGCCCTCGCGCAGATCCAGGAGCCCGCGCCGATCGACCCGGACGCCACGCGCTATCGCGAGCAGGGGACGGTCACGTTCACCGAGCCGCCCGAGCGACTTGTCTCTGAAGTCGACCCCCTGCGCCTGCTCGACGATCTGCGCGTCGTGTATCAAACCTCGCCTCTCGCAGAGCGGCTCACTGTCTCCCTTCTTTCTCCAATCGGCGCGCGCGCCGAGACGATCGATCTCTTCCTGCTCGATCGCCGCGCAGCCCTCGTCATGGGTCCGCTCGTCGTCGAGGCGGTCCGCGAGGGAGATGGTTCGGTCATCGTCCGAGCGGCGCACGAGCGCGACTCCGAGCGGATCGTCGAGAGGACGATCGACGCTCCGACGCCCGTCGCCGCGCTTCGCCGGCTCCTGCCCGCGACGCCCGTCCCGCAGCTTGACCTCGCGGGCGAACCGCCGCAGGACGCCGATGCGGCGCCCGCCTCGGGTCCGCAGCGGCTCACCGCCTGGGCCCCCGATGTCGCGTGGGAGCGTGGGTTGCTGCTGCCCGACGAGACGCCTCGCGCCGCCGCCGTCGTCGGGGCGTCGCCGGATGGCGTCTCGGTGGAAGTGTTGATCGACTCCGAATCGGGACGGCTGCGACGCGTGGCGATCGATCGCCCCTCGCGCGCCCGGCGGCTGGATATTGAGATCGCCCCGCTGGATCCCGCGTCCGCCCCGCCCCCGCTGGCGTCGGACGGGCGGCGCGTCGTGAGCGAACTCTCCGCCCTTGAGCCTCTCGCCCCGAAGCGACCGCTCCCCGAGCGTCTCGACCTGCTCGTCTTCGACGTGGAAGCTTCGCCGGTGCGCCTGCCGGGGGATTCGGCGGCGCCGCTGCTCGTGGTCATCTTCCACGAGCCGGAGGGAGCGGAGGCGGCTCGTCGGCTCGTCGGCGGAGCGGAGCTGGCGGTGAAAAGTGGGGAGGTGGAGTTGGCTCTCCGGCGCGTGGCTGTGCTGGAGCGCGAGGATCGTCCCGATCTGGACGCCCTGGCGCAGCAGTGGGGCGGAGGGATTCTCTGGTCGGCGGACGCCTCGAGCGCAAGACGCCTCTTTGACGGACGCGCCGCGGCGGCGCTGCTCATCTACGACGAAGACGGCTTTCTCCGAGCAGCGCTCACGCCGCGCGACGCTGCGGACGCCGAAACGATCGCGAAACGGATTGCGCAGGCGCTGGAGACGCCCGCCGATTAGGCCACGTCGAGATCCTGCAAATAGGCGTTGAGCTCGCGCCGCGTCGCGTCGAGCTCGCTCTGGAGCGACGCGCGCTCCTCCGCGATCGTCTCGAGACGATCTTCCTGCGCCGTCATCTTGCGCAGATAGCGGGCGTAGAGATCGCTCTGACGATCGATGCGCTGCATGTTCTGGCGGATGCGGCTCTGGTCGTTCGCGATCTCCTGGCGCTCGCGATCGAGCTCCCGGAGCGCGCGCTCGATCCCGTTGATTCGCGATTGCATCGACGCCGCCTTCTTCACGGCCTCGAGCACGCCCTGCGACGCCCGCCCCTCTTGCACGAAGAGGAGGAGCCGGTCAAGATCGACGCTCGTGACCGCGTAGCGCTCGAAGCGCACGCGCTGCTCCTCGACGACGATCTCGCCTGTGGCGCCCGCGTCCAGATCGAGCTCGAACCGGTACGCGCTCTCCGTCTCTTCAACGGGCGTGTCGTCGCCGATGATCTCCGCGCCCGACCACTTGGGATGCTCGAGCAGGATCGTGCGCGCCCGCGACTGATCCTCGTTGACGAAGGTGTGCGTCGTCCGCCGTTTCGACATGCGGCGCTCGATGAGCACGCCGTCCTCGATGCGCAGCCCGAGCGTGTCCTGCGTTCCCACGCTGTCCACCGCGACCGTGACGTCCAGATCCACCGCGTAGGTGAGCAGCCGCTCCGCGCCCTCGGGCACGCGATCGAGCAGCGCGTCGCCCGCGTACGCGGAGGCGTCGAAGACGGTCACGGGCCCCGCCGGCAGCGCCACGTCCGTCGAGTTGGTGATCTCCAGCCCGCGCATTGGATGCGTGCGGCCATCCAAGCGGCGGTAGATCGAGACCCGCCGCCCCTCGACGCGCTCGGAGACGAGCGGCGCCATCGCCGCCCTCCCGCGCTTGATCGTCAGCGGCGACTCCAGCGTGAACTGGAACACCTCGCCGATCTCCTCGCCGCGGCCCTGGGCCTCGACTTCGGCGGGGGCTTGAGCCGGCGCACCGCGAAACGCTGTGAATCGACCTGTGATTACTTCGCTGTCTTTCGCGTTAGCGTCATCGCTTGTGTGCGACGGGGAGCGACTGGATTGCGTAATGAGTGAGGCTCCAGACCTCATCGCCGCCTCGTACTTCTCCGGCGTCACACCCGCGATGAACGGAACCGGCATCGCCGGGCGCGAGACGAAGAGCGGCGTGTGCAGGTCCATCGTGAAGCCGACGGGCCGACCCGCGACAAGCGAGACGAGCACGTCCTCCCAGTCCGCGTCCGTCGTGTTCTCGACGATCGCCCAGCCCTGAAGCCGCGGCCCCTCGCTCGTTCCCTCGGGCAGGACGAGGCGATAGGACATCTTCCAGACCGGCGCCTCATGGATGTACCCGATCGCCACCTCGCGCTCGCCCTCGCCCGTGAAGTGCAGATCGACCGTCGCGGAGCGATCGTTTCTGGCGCTCGCCAGCGCCGCCAGCGCCTCGCGCAGCTCGCGGGCCAGATCGGAATTCTCCAGCTCGAAAGTGCGGATGTCGTCGATCGCCACGCTCTGAATCCCGGAGTCGGTGACGAGGCTTACGAACGCCTGCTCGTGAACGGTGTCCGTGTCGCCCACCTCCGCCGTCCGCGATTCGACGCCCATGATGACGCCTTCCGTCGTCCGCCCGTTGATCGCGCTTTCGAGGCGGATCTCCTCGCCGCGGAGTTGATCCAGCAGCTCCGCTACCGAGGGCTTCGATCGCAGATCGACGCCGAAGGCGCCCAGGCGTCGCGCGAGCGGCGTCTTGGCGTCGAGCCCGACCGCCTCGATCGAGCCGCCGCCCAGATCGAGCGCGACGAGCGACTTCAGCACGTCGTTCACCGCCTCTGCGTCGAAGCGCAGCGTCGCCGTCGTATCGCCGTCGATGACGCCCCGATGCTCGATGTAGGCGACGCCCGAGCGGTGCAGCGCGACGCGCCGGACGGGGAGATCCTCATGGGCGAAGTTCTGAGCGAGCGCAGGCAGCGTCAGGCCCGCCGCCGTGACGAGCGCGAAGGCGGCGTGGGTCGTGATCGTCCGCATGGATCGTCCTTTCTGTGAATCAGTTGCGTGGCGTCATGCGTCCGCGCCGGGTCGTGGGAAGCCCTTCCCTAAAGGATGTTCGCCTCCCGGAGTCCATCGGTTCGACGCGCCCGCTTCGTGATCGGTTCCCGCATCCTTCCACACGGCGGTCCCGCCCGGGCGCACAGATCAGGCCCTTCGCCCAGTCGGGTTCGCCCAGGGGTGACTGTCCCAATACAGTGACGTTCCGGAACAGGGAAGGATCGCATGTCCTCACTCGAAGTGCTCACCAACCGGACCGACGCCACAGCGACTCCGCCTGCGTTGTCAGAGGAGCAGCGGCGGCGCATCGCCCAGGAGCTGGCCAACGAGGTGGAGGGCGAGGTCCGCTTCAGCTTCCACGATCGCATGCTCTACGCGACCGACGCCTCGCTTTTTCAGGTGGCGCCGATCGGCGTCGTCATCCCCGCCTCGCTAGAGGACGCGCGCCGGACAGTGCGATTTTGTAGCGCGCGCCGCCTGCCGATTCTCCCGCGCGGCGGTGGAACGTCGCTGGCGGGACAGTGCACGAATCGCGCGGTGGTGATCGACTTTTCGGCGCATTGTCAGGGGATCGGCAAGGTGGATGCGGAGCGACGCACGGTCTTCGTCGAGCCCGGCGTCGTGCTGGATGAACTGAACGATGAGCTCGCGCAACGCGGAACGAATCTCTTTTTCGGCCCCGATGTGGCGACGTCGAAGCACGCGGTGATCGGAGGCATGATCGGCAACAACTCCGCCGGCTCACGCTCCGTGCGATATGGGCGAACAGCGGACAAGCTGCTGGGAGTCGACGTCGTCACGCTGGACAATCCGGATCATCCCGCGCGTCTGCGGCTGGAGAAGGGGGCGGCGCTGCGAGACGCCCGCGTGCGCGCGCTCACGGAGCGCGTGAGTGAGATCGTGCAGCGGAATGAGCGGCTGATCCGCGAGCGCTTTCCGAAGATCACGCGGCGCGTGGACGGGTACAACCTCGACATGATCCTCGATCAACTCGACTCTGCGCCGAACGGAGATCTCTCGGGCGTGAATCTCGCATCGCTCGTGTGCGGCTCGGAGGGGACGCTGGCGGTGACGCTCGGCGCCGAGCTTGAGCTGTCGCCGGCCCCGATTCGCAAGGGGCTGGCTGTCGTGGGATTCGCGTCGCTGGATGACGCGCTGGCGTCGCTCGAGACGATTCTGTCGACCGCGCCGACAGCCGTCGAGCTCTTGGACGACATGGTGATCGATCTGGCGCGCGCCAATCGCGAGCATCGGCGATATGTCGAGCTGCTGCCGAAGCCGGAAGGCGCGCCGTTGAAGGCCGTCCTGTATGTCGAATACTCGGCGGAGGAGCGATCGGAAGAGGTGGAGGAGTCTTTCGAGCGGCTGAAGGGGCTGCTCCCCCGCGCGCCGATCGCCGCGTATACCGATCCGCAGGAAATGAACTCCGCGTGGAAGTTGCGCAAGGCGGGCGAGCCGTTGCTGCACGGAGTCGCGGGGGATCGCAAGCCCATCACCTTCATCGAGGACACGGCCGTGGCGCCGGCCCGGTTGCCGGAGTTCGTGAAGGAGTTTCGACGGATCGTGGAGGGGCATGGGACGAAGGCGGCGTTCTATGCGCACGCGTCGGTGGGATGCCTGCACATCCGCCCTCTGCTGGACCCGCACGACCGGCGGGATCTCGAGCGGGCGAAGGATATTCTCGAGCAGGTGACGGATCTCGTGCGCGAGTACGAGGGCTCTCTCTCGGGCGAGCATGGAGACGGGCGCATTCGCACTCCCATGCTGGAGCGCTTCTTCGGGCCTGAGCTCATGCAGGCGTTCCGGGAGATCAAGGGCGTCTTCGATCCAGCGAACCTGCTCAATCCGGGCAACATCGTCGAGCCGGTGGCGCGCGAAAAGATCCTGACGCGCACGCGCACGCATCCCGGTGAAGGTCTCGAGCGCCCGGCGAGCTTCCCGGACGTCGACACCTACTACGACTATTCGGATCAGCACGGCTTCCGCGGCGCGCTGGAGATGTGCAACGGCGCGGGCGTCTGTCGGAAGAAGACGGGCGGGACGATGTGCCCGTCGTACATGGCCCTGCTGGATGAGCGGCACGCGACGCGGGGGCGCGGCAACGCGCTGCGTCTGGCGATTTCGGGCCAGCTCACGCCCGAGCGGGCGGGCCCGGGGTGGAATGATCCCGAAACGATGGAGACGCTGGATCTGTGCCTCTCCTGTAAGGCGTGCAAGTCGGAGTGCCCGTCGAACGTGGACATCGCCCGCCTGAAATCGGAGTACATTGCGCAAGGGCATCGCGAGCGCGGAGGAGCGCCGCTGAAAGCGAGGGCCTTCGGCTCCGTGCGTGAGATCAACATGCTGGGCTCGCTCACGCCCGGACTGGCGAATGCGGTGAACGCGAACCCGCTCGTGCGCACGATCATGGGGTGGCTGATCGGCGTCGATAGGCGGCGATCGCTTCCGAAGATGCGGAAGTCGCTGCTTCGCCAGCTCGGAGAGCGCGCCCATGAGCGCGCGAGGACGGACAAGCGCAAGGTCGTCCTCTTCGCGGACTGCCTGACTTCGCACAACGAGCCTGAGATCGGCCTCTCGGCCCACGCGCTGCTGACGCGGCTCGGCTACGAGGTGCTGACGCCCAGGTTCGGCTGTTGCGCGCGTCCCAAGATCTCGCTGGGGCTGCTGGAGCCGGCGATCCGCGAGGCGGACGCACTGCTCGGACAACTGCGCACATTTGTGGAGGATCCTGAAATCGAGGCGATTCTCGTCATGGAGCCTTCGTGCCTCGCGTCCTTCGCGGACGATTATCTGCTGCTGAAGCTGCGCACGGAGAAGGACCTGCGCGAGCGGCTGGAGAGGAAGGCGATGCTCGTCGAGGATTTTCTTGAGAAGCGCTGGGACGACCATCCCGCTCCAATCGACGCAGGCTCGCACGAGGTCGACGTCGTTCTGCACGGGCACTGCCATCAGAAGGCGCTGTGGGGCGCGGAGACGAGCGGGAATCTGCTCCGCCGCCTCTTCGGAGACCGGCTCACGACGCTCGACTCCGGCTGCTGCGGTATGGCGGGGTCCTTCGGCTATCTGAAGCGCCGGTACGAACTCTCGATGAAGATCGGAGAGCTCGTGCTCTTCCCGGAGGTGCGCGCACGGACAGAGTCGCTCGTGGCGGCGCCGGGGTCGTCGTGCCGGCATCAGATCAAGGACGGGACGGGCCGCTCGGCGGAGCATCCGGTCGTCCTCGCGGCCAACGCGCTGCTCTCGGAGGATGAGCGATGAGCGAGCAGGCGGTCATCCTGGCGGGCGTTCCTACAAGAACCCCGCATCTCTACCGCAAGATCCACTTCAACGTCGGCGACACCGTCGTGCGTATCGAGCTCCCGGGGCGCGGCTCCTTCGCGATCCTGCGCGACATCGAGATGGATCGCGCGCGCGAGGCGCGCATCGCCGACAAGATTCTATGTCCGGAGGATTTGAAGCCGGAAGGCGGGCTCTCCGGCGACCGCGACACCGCCAACGCGCAGGCTGCCGCGGAGTTGCTGACGCGGGAGGGCGTTTCGTCAGTCGTGACGGATCGCTCGCTGCCGATGCTCTTCGCGCACTATCTCCAGGAGCGGGGGATCGAGGTCGCCTGCGATCCGGAGATGGGCGTCCTGGAGCGACGCGCCAAGAGCGACCGCGAGGTCGAGGCGCTGCGGCAGGCGCAGGAGAAGACCGAGCAGGCGATGCGCATGGCCTGTGAGCTCATCGGCGGCGCCGAGGCGCACGCCGACGGCACGCTCCGCGTCGGCCCCCACACGCTCACGAGCGAATACGTCAAGTCGGCGATCAACAAGACGCTTCTCGATCTCGGCATGGGCGCGAGCCACAGCATCGTCGCGGGCGGCCCCGCGGGCGCCGACCCCCACAATCGGGGCGCCGGCCCGCTTCGCACGGGCGAGCCCGTCATCGTCGACATCTTCCCGCAGGATCCGGAGACGCTCTACTGGGGCGATTGCACGCGCACCGTCGTCCATGGCGTGATCCCGGACACCGTCGCGGAGATGCACGAGGCGGTCCAGCGCGCCAAGAAGGCGGCGATCGACGCGACGAAGGAGGGCGTCACCGGCGAAGAGGTCCACCAGGCGGCTTGCGCAGTCCTGGAGAAGGCGGGCTACTCAATCGGCATCCCAAGCGAGGACGAGCCGGAAACAGCCATCAAGTTCGTCCACGGGACGGGGCACGGGATCGGGCTCGAGCTGCACGAGCCGCCTCTGCTGGCGGCGGGCGGGCCCGAGTTGGTCATCGGCGATGCGCTCACCGTTGAGCCTGGGTTGTACTGTCGGGCGATCGGCGGCATCCGTATCGAGGACATGGTCATCGTTCGAGAGGGCGGCTCCGACAATCTGAACAGCCTCCCGGAGGGTCTCTCGTGGCCCTGAAGGCCGCTGGCGGGGCGTGAGCGGACCGCTGCACGAGCGCGGGGCTCGGCGCCGATACATTAAGTCGCCGCGCCGGAGGGCGTGGACTCGGGAGCGAATCGGTGCGACTGAGCGTGCTCATCGACGGGCTGGCGACGAGGCGCGGAGACGTCATCGCGGGAGATCCCCTCATCCGTCGCGTGCGCGATGACAGCCGGCTCGTCGAATCAGGGGACCTGTTCGTCGCCCGTCCGGGCGTGACGAGCGACGGCGCGGCCTTCGCGCGCGATGCGGTGAAGCGCGGCGCGTCGGCGGTGCTTGTGGCGGAAGGCGCGCAGCTCGAGGGCGTGGAGAAGGCGGTGGTGGTCGAGGCGGCGGATCCGCTCGACGCCGGCGCGCGCGCAGCCCTGCGTCTTCAGGGCGACCCCCAGGATCGGATGGCGCTGCTCGCGGCGACGGGCACGAACGGGAAGACGACCGTCGTCTCACTTATCCGCCAGCTCCTGGAGAAGACGGGACTCCGCTGCGGCATGGTGGGGACGGTGGAGCTCCACGACGGGGAGCGGGCGAGCGCCGCGCGGATGACGACGCCTGGCGCCATCGAGCTCGCGGAGACGCTCGGGGACTTTGCGCGGACGGGCTGCAAGGCGGCGGCGCTTGAGGCGTCCAGCCATGGCATCGAGCAGGGGCGCCTGACGGGGCTGGACTTCGATGTGGCGGTCTTCACCAACCTCTCCGGAGACCATCTGGATTATCACGGCAGCATGGAGGCGTACGCGGCGGCGAAAGCGAGGCTCTTCGAATCGCTGGGGAGCGGGGCGACGGCTGTCGTGAACGCCGACGATCCGATGAGCGAGCGCATGCTGGGCGCCTGCCCGGCGGAAGTGATCGCGTGCTCGCTGGGATCGAGTCAATGCGAGCTGCGCCCGCGCTGGTTCGGCGAGCGCGCGCTGGCGCCGCACTGGTGCTGCGCGGCTCGCGCGGGCGAGGATCCGGCGGGAGGGGTAATCGAGCTCGTTGGCCCCTGGGGCGTGATGCGCGCGCGGTTCGGGCTCGTCGGACGGCATAACCTGATGAACCTCTTGCAGGCGGTGGCGGCGGCGCACGCGGTGGGCGCGCCGTCCGCCCCGCTCTGCGAGGCGATCGAGCATCTGACGGCGCCCGGCGGGCGGCTGGAGCGAATCGACGAGCCGCAGGCGGGCGGGCCCGCGATCTTCGTCGATTATGCGCACACCGATGAGGCGCTGCGCCACGCCCTGCAAGCGTTGAGGCCGCTTGTTCCGGATGGCGGGCGTCTTTGGGTCGTCTTCGGCTGCGGCGGCGAGCGCGACAGGACCAAGCGGCCCCGCATGGGCGAGGCGGCGGGAAGTCTCGCGGACGTCGCGGTGCTCACGAGCGACAACCCACGGCGCGAGGATCCGGAGGCGATTCTGGATCAGATCGAGGCGGGCATGAGCGGCTCGAGCGCGGCGAGCCATCGCGAGGCGGATCGGCGGAAAGCGATCGAATACGCGATCGGCGCCTGCGCCGGGGGTGATCTCGTGCTGATCGCCGGCAAGGGGCACGAGCGCGAGCAAATCCTGTCAGACGGGAACGGCGGCGTCGTGCGGCGTCCCTTCGATGATCGCGAGGAAGCGCGTCGGGCGCTGAGTGCGCGAGACCCGCAGACGGAGGCAGCGGTATGAGCAGCGCGTGGACTCTGGAGGAAATGCGCCGCGTGGTCGGGGGGCGCTGGCTGGCTCGCGAGAATGAGGACGCAGGCGGCGCGCGGATCGAGGGGGTCAGCGTGGACACGCGCACGATCCGTCGCGGCGAGCTCTTCGTGGCATTGCGGGGCCAGCGGCATGATGGACACGCCTTCATCGCGGATGCGATCGCCCGCGGAGCGGTCGGCGCGCTGGTCGAGCGCGGAAGCGAGGCGCCGGCGTCGGGATCGATTGTCGGAGTTTCCGACACCTACGAGGCGCTGCGCCGCCTTGCGAAGGCCCATCGGGATCGGCTCGAGGGCACGCGCGTGATCGCGGTCACGGGCAGCAACGGGAAGACAACGACGGTCCGTTTGATCGAGGCGATCCTGCGCACAAAGCTGAGCGGGACCGCGAGCCAGAAATCCTTCAACAACGAGGTGGGCGCCCCGCTGACGGTCCTGCGGGCCAGCCCGGGCGACGCGTATCTGGTGTGCGAGGTAGGCATGAATGCGCCTGGGGAGATCGGCGCGCTGGCGTCGATCGTCGAGCCCGATGTGGCGGTGATCACCAGCATCGGGCGCGCGCATCTCGAGGGGGTCGGCACGCTCGAGCGCGTGGCGGAGGAAAAGTCTTCGTTGCTGCGGCATCTTCGGGCAGGGGGGCTGGGCATCGCCCCGGCGGATGAGCCGCTGCTGACCGATCATCTGCGCACGGTGGCGAACCTCGTCACCTTCGGCGAGACGGAGGAGGCGGACCTGCGCCTCACCGGCTGGGAGCATGTGGCGGGGCCGGACGGGGCGCCACGGCTGCGCATCCGCGTGAACGATCGATCGGAGTTCCAGTCGCGGCTGCTCGGGCGGCACAACGCGCGGAATATGCTGGCGGCCATCGGTGTTGCGCGGCGTTTCGGTCTGGACGACGGGGCGATCCGGGCGGGTCTGGCGTCGGCGCGGAACGAGGCGATGCGCTTCGCGGCGCGCCGGCATCGTGGCGTGCTGCTGGTCAACGACGCCTACAACGCGAATCCCGATTCGATGCGCGCGGCGCTCGCCACATTCCGGGAGATCGCATCGGGCAGCGAGCGGCGGATCGTGGTGATGGGGGACATGCTCGAGCTCGGCGAGGAGGCTGCGGCGCTGCACGAGGAGATCGGACTCGCCATCGTGGAGGTGAAAGAGATTGATCTGCTCATCTGCGTCGGACCGCTGGCGGCCCGAGCGGGCGCGGTCGTGCAGGCGGCGCTTGGCGCGGAGCGGGCGTCGCTGGTGGAGTCGCTGGACGACGATGAGGCCGAGGAGATCGCGCGGGCTCTGCGTCGCGGCGACGCAGCGCTGCTAAAGGGATCGCGCAGCGTGGGGCTTGAGCGAATCGAGCAGGCGTTCCTGGCGCTCGAGGGCGCGGAGGCGGCGTCTCAGGAGTCGCTCGCTGGGTGACGCGCCGGCGCGTGCATGGAACGGACGGGATTCTCCGATAGTGTGCGGTGAGGGAGCGCCCGAACGTTCATGCTGTATCTGCTGCTGGACATGCTGCGGGACTGGCTGGTCGAGGTCGGACTGTACCGCTTCGTGCGCGTGCTGGATCAGATCGAGTTCCGTTCCTTCGCGGCGGGGCTGGCGGCGCTGGTGATCGTCCTCGGGGCGGGCAAGCCGGTCGTGCGCTGGCTGGCGGCGAAGAAGATCGGCGACGCGGCGCGGTTCGATGTCGAGTCGCTCGATCGGGCGCTGGCCTCCAAGGCGAATACGCCGACGATGGGCGGCCTGCTCATCGCCGGCGCGATCATCGCCTCCACGCTTCTTTTCGCGGATCTGACCAACCGCTATGTCCAGATGGGGCTGATCGTCATGATCTGGATGGCGGCCCTCGGCGGCGCGGACGACTGGCTGAAGCTGACGGCGGCGAGCCGCCCCGATGGGTCGCGGCAGGGGCTGCACGCGTGGGAGAAGCTGATCTTCCAGCTCGGGCTCGGCGTTCTCATCGGCTGGTTCGCCTTCAACTACGCGGACGCGCCCCCGCGGCTCGGGCACGCGCTGAACATCCCCTTCCAGCGGACGTTCCAGCCCGGCACGGGCGAGTTGAACGAATCGCTGGTCCTGCTTCCCAAGACGGCGTTCGTGGTCATCACGATGCTGATGATCTCGGGCATGAGCAACGCGGTGAACATCACCGACGGGATGGACGGGCTCGCCTCGGGGACGACGGCGTTCGTCTCGCTCGGGCTGATCGTCCTCTGCTTCATCGCGGGGCGCGAGGCCGCGGCGCAGGGGCTTCTGGTTCCGTATGTTCTGGGCAGCGATGAGCTGATGATCGTCGCGGCGGCGCTGGCGGGGGCGTGTTTCGGCTTTTTGTGGTGGAACTGCGCGCCGGCGATCGTGTTCATGGGCGACACCGGCGCGCTGTGCCTGGGCGGGCTGCTCGGCTACATCGCCGTCGTGATCAGGCAGGAGGCGCTGGTGCTCATCATGGGGGGCGTCTTCGTCTTCGAGCTCGCGAGCGTGATCCTGCAAGTGGGGTGGTTCAAGTTCACGGCGAAGACGCAGGGTCAGGGGCGGCGCATCTTCCGCTGCGCGCCGTATCACTGGCATCTGCACATGGGCGGCTGGGCGGAGCAGAAGATCGTCGTCCGTCTCTGGATCGTCTCAGCGATCCTCACCGCCGTGGCGCTCGCTTCGATCAAGCTGCGATAGGCGGATCCTCCCGACGACAGCCCCGCCCTACCATGCCGTCCCGTGCGGCGGAGGGGTGGAATCGGCAGGAGAGCAGTGGCGCAGGACAGCGAACATAACGGCGAGGCAGTCTCCGCCTCGGAGGGCGGGGGACCCGTCGGCGCAGGGGGCGCGGGGCGCGGATTTCCGCCGACGCCGGGCGGCCAGATCCGCAGTGGGCGGCTGAAGGGCCTGTCGATGTGGGCCGCGATCTGGGTCCTTTCCTGGCCCATCCTCGCGGAGTCCTCGCTCAACGCGCTGGTGGGGCTGGTGGACACCACGCTGGCGGCGGGTGTGAGCGAGGCGGCGGCGGACGCGATCGGCGGCGCCTCCTACATCATGTGGTTTCTGTCCCTGATCGGCATGGCCATCGGCATCGGATCGACGGCGATGGTGGCGCGAGCGGTGGGCAAGGGGCGGCTCGCGGTCGCCAACGCCGCCGTGGGGCAGAGCATCCTGCTGTCCCTCCTGGCGGGCGTGATTGTGGGCGTCATCGTCTTTTTCGGGGCTGAGCCGCTGGCGGGTCTGCTCCAACTCGAAAAGGGATCGGAGGCGCGGGAGGCGCTGGCGATCTACCTGCGCATCACGGCGTTCGGCGTGCCTCTGGTCGCGACGCTGATGACGTCGCTGGCGTGCTGCCGGGCGGCGGGCGACTCGCTGCGCCCCTTGCTGACGATGGTGGCGGTGAATGCGGTGAACATCGGCGTGAGCTGGGCCCTTTCGGGCGTGGACGTCGTCTTTGCGCGCCGGGGCCCCGATGGCGAGGTCATCCGCCATGTGCTGCTGGCCAATCCCTTTGGCGCGGATCTTGGCATCGTCGGCATTGCCATCGGGACGATGGCAGCGTGGGTGACGGGGACGTTGATCGTTTTGGTCGTGCTGGTGCGTGGGTCGTCAGGGGTGCGGCTGCGGGCCAAGCGGCTGCGTCCGCACTGGCACACGATGCGACGGCTGGTGAAGGTGGGAACGCCCTCCTTCGTGGATGCGGTGGGGATGTGGCTCGGCAACTTCCTGGTGCTGACGCTCGTCGGGTTCCTGAACGCGCCCGGATTGCTGGGCGCGCATATCGTGGCGATCCGCGTGGAGGCGTTCAGCTTCCTGCCGGGTTTCGCGATGGGCATGGCGTCGGCGACGCTCGCGGGCCAGTACATCGGCGCCGGGCGGCCCGATCTGGCGCGACAGTCGATGCTTCGGTGCATGTTCATCGCGATCGCGCTGATGCAGGCGTTCGGGATCGCATTCATCCTGATCCCGGAGTTGATCGTGGGCATCTTCAGCCAGCAGGCCTCGCACCTGGAGCTGACGCCCCAGGTGCTCTTCATCGCCGGGTGGGTGCAGACGCCCTTCGCGATCATGATGGTCCTGCGCAGCGCCATCCGCGGGGCCGGCGACACCAAGTGGGCAATGATCCTGACGTGGGTCTCGACCTATGGATTCCGCGTGCCCTTGGCCTACATCCTGAGCGGTGTCGACATCCCGCTGCCCGGCTGGGCGCCTTGGGAGATGATCGAGAATCCGGGTCCGTTCGAGCTCGGGCTCGTGGGGCTCTGGTACGGTCTGTGCATCGAGCTGGTCATCCGCGCCGCGCTGTTCCTCGGGCGCTTCTTCCACGGCGGCTGGATGCATGTGAAGGTCTGAGGGAGAATCCGGGCGTGGAGATCCGACCCGCAACCGAGCGCGACCTGGCGGGGATCTTCGCGATCTATAACGACGAAATCCTCCACGGCGTCAGCATCTTCGAGACGCGCCCGATCGAGTGCCCGGACGAGCAGCGCGCCTGGCTGGCGGCGCACGCTCGCCCGCAGCGCCCGGCGGTGGTCGCGGTGGAGCATGACCGTGTGCTCGGCTGGGCGTCCCTCTCGGACTTTTCGCCCAAACCCGCGTATGCGCGCAGCGCGGAGAACTCGGTGTACGTCCACCAGGATGCGCGTCGGCGGGGCGTGGGGCGGCGCGCGCTCGAGGAGGCGCTGCGGCTGGGGCGGGAGGCGGGCGTCGCCGTCGTGCTCGCGCGGATCTGCACGGAGTGCCAGGCGAGTGTGGCCCTGCATCGCGCGCTGGGCTTCGAGCGCGTGGGGATCATGCGGCGCGTCGGCGAGAAATTCGGGCGCGTGCTGGATGTGGAGCTGATGAGCCTCTCTCTCGAGAAAGCGTGAAGCTCAGGCGCCGCGGGCGAGACGGTCGGAGAGAAAGTCGGGGAGCCCGGCCTCCCGGATCTTGCGCTGGGTCGTCTCGATGTCGTAGGAGACGCGCCGGACCTGGAACGTTCCGGCCTTGGTGTCGAGGATGGCCCATGCGGCGAGGGGATTGCGATCGCGCGGCTGGCCGACGGCGCCGGGATTGAGCAGGAAGCGATGCGAGGGCGCGAGCGGGATGGTCTGGCCCGTCGGCAGGCGGGAGACGCTGGGTCGGACGCGATCCTCCACGGCGCAGGCGAAGGCGGTGGGGATGTGCGTATGCCCCACGACGCCGATGCGCGTCGGCAACGCTTCGAAGGCGATGGAGGCGATCTGCTCGTTGGAGAGGTAGGCGCGGGGATTTGGACCGAAGCAGGCATGCGTGAGCGTGACGCCCGCGACAACCACCCTCTGCGACCACTGGCTGACGGCGAGGCGGTGGACGGGCGAGAGCTCAGCGCGCGTGTACGAGACGCCCTGGGCGGCGAACTCGTTGAAAGGGCCTGCGTCCTCCCCGAGGGCGGCCTCGTCGTGGTTGCCGATCACGATCTCATCGCAGGCGTCGTAGACGATCTCGACGCATGCGGAGGGATCGGGGCCGTAGCCGACGACGTCCCCGAGGCAGAGCAGGTGGTCGTAGCCCGCCTGATCGATGTCGATCAGGACAGCGCGGAGCGCCTCCAGATTGGCGTGGACATCCGAGATGATCGCAAGGCGAGGCACCTGATCCTGATCCTGGAATGCGCCGGGTGGTCCCGGATTGGGCGGCCGTCCGGTAGGGATCCTTCGGCAAAACCGCGGCGCGAGTTCCGTAAAGAGCCGTCCAAGCGGGTCGGAGGGGCCCCAGGGGGATCAGGACTCGTTCTTGCCGGCGGACGCCTGCTCCGTTTCCGAGGGAGCGGACTCGGGCGGCGACTGGTCGTCCGAACCGCTCTCGGATTCGCTCTGTTCCTGCTCCCGCTGCTCCGCCTCCTCGCGCCGCCTGATGTTCTGGATCTTCGGCTTATCGGGCGCGAGTATGAGCGTGGTGCGCCGGCCCATGCTGCGAGGGGGCGTCTCCATCTTGGCGATGTCGCTGAGTTCGTCCACGATTTTGCGAAGGCGCTGCATGCCCAGATCCTTGTGCATCATCTCGCGCCCCCTGAACTGCTGGACGAGCTGAACCTTGTGGCCCTCCATCAGGAACTTGCGGGCCTGGTCGACCCGGATCTTGACATCGTGGGGGTCGATCTTGACGGATCGCCCGAGGCGGACCTCCTTCATCTCCGCCTGCTTGCTCGCGGCGCGGTTCTTCTGATCCTTCTTCGACTGCTCGTACTTGTACTTCCCGTGATCCATGATCTTGCAGACGGGAGGCCTCGTGTCCGGCGCGATCTCGACGAGATCGAGCCCCGCCTCCTCCGCCATACGCAGCGCCTCCGACGTCTCCACCACGCCGACCTGGTTCTCATCCTGGTCGATCAGGCGGATGGGGCTGATGCGGATCATGTGGTTGACGCGCGTCCTCTTGACGGGCGCGGCTTCTCGGAAGAATCGTCTGCGAGCGATCGGAGGTCTCCTTCAGAAGTTGCGGATGGCGCCAACCCGGCGAGTCGCGACCTTCGCGACGTTCACCGCGGGCGGCGGCAATTTCAACCGAAGATGGTCATGGGGCCGGAGCATGCGCCTCATCATGCGAACATCGATGACCGGCGGGCGCCGGTCTGGGTTGTTCGGCGATGTCGAGCGAACGTGAACGTGGGCGAAACTCCGGTGGGCGACGGCCGGCTCGGGCCGACGATGACAACATCGATCAACACTACCGCCGGATTGACGATGCGGCAAGAAAAACCGCCCCAATCCCGCGGGAGCCGCCCGTGGGCCCTGTCCCGCCGGTTGTCCCGCCTCCAACCGCCCTCTCACGCGACGGGGGCCGCCATCCGCTCGCGGACGGATTCCGCGCCCCGGCTCCTGATTTCCCGCTCGAGAAGGTCGGCGAATTCCTCGAGCGGCATGGCTCCGAGGTCCTTCTGGACGCCGCGGGCGCGGATCGAGACCGTCCCGTTCTCCTGATCGCGGGGCCCGACGACGAGCAGATAGGGGATCCGCTTCTCGGCGGCGGCCCGGATCTTGCCTTGGAGGCGGTCGTCGCCGAAGTCGGCGGTAGCGCGGAGGCGCCGGTCCACGAGAGCGGCGAGCACGCGCCGGGCGTAGTCGTTGCTCTTCTGGCTGACGGGCAGCACGCGCGCCTGCTCGGGCGCGAGCCACGTCGGGAAGGCGCCCGCGAAATGCTCGATGAGGACGCCGACGAAGCGCTCCATCGAGCCGAAGGGCGCGCGATGGATCATCACGGGGCGGTGGGGCTTGTTGTCGGGGCCGATGTAGGAGAGATCGAAGCGGTTCGGCAGGTTGTAATCGACCTGCACGGTCCCGAGCTGCCATTCGCGTCCGATGACGTCCTTGACGACGAAGTCGATCTTCGGCCCGTAGAAGGCGGCCTCGCCCGGCTCCTCGCTGAAGCGGACGCCCAGCGTGCCGGCGGCCTGGCGGCATGCCTCCTCAGCGCGCTCCCAGTTGGCCGGGTCGCCAATGTACTTCGAGGAGTCGGGATCGCGCAAGCCGACGCGGACGCGGTAGTCCTCCATCCCGAGCGTCCGGAAGATGATTTTCACGATATCCAGGCAGGACTGCATCTCCTCGCCGACCTGATCCTCGGTGCAGAACAGATGCGCATCGTCCTGTGTGAAGCCCCGGACGCGCGTCATGCCGTTGAGCTCGCCCGACTGCTCCCATCGATAGACCGTGCCGAACTCCGCGAGGCGAATCGGCAGATCGCGGTAGGAGCGCTTGCGGCTCGCGTAGATCTTCACATGGTGCGGGCAGTTCATCGGCTTGAGGAGGTAGCCGTCGATCGAGCCCTCGCGCATTCGGTTGGCGAGGTCGGCGCAGGAGCAGCCCTCCTCCGCCAACTGGTGAAGCTGCTCGCGTAGGACAATCGGCGGGTATTGCGAGTCCTGGTAGTAGGGGAAGTGGCCGCTGGCGCGGTAGAGATCCAGCTTGGCGATGTGGGGCGTGAAGACCTGGTGGTAGCCGCGCTTACGCAGCTCCTCCGCGATGAAGCTCTGGAGCTCCTGACGCACAACGGCGCCGTCCGGAGACCAGAGGATCAGCCCCTGCCCGACGTCCTCGTCGATGTGAAAGAGATCGAGCGCCCGCCCGATCACGCGGTGATCGCGCTGGCGGGCCTCCTCGAGCCGCTCCAGATGCTCATCGAGGAGCTTGCGGGTTGGGAAGGCGGTCCCGTAGACGCGGGTGAGGCGGTCGGAGTTCTCGTCCCCGTGCCAATAAGAGGAGGCGAGCGACATCAGCTTCGCGGCGCCGATGCGCCCCGTGGACGGGACATGCGGTCCGCGGCAGAGATCTTCCCAGTCCTTCCCGGGCTCGCCTGTGGCGTACCAGGAGAGTCTGTCAGAGCCGGCCTCCAGGGCGCGCTGGGCGTTGTCGAGCTTGTACTTGCTGCCTTCGGCGCGCAGCTTCTCCATGCCTTCCTTCGCGGCCAGTTCGTAGCGCGTGAAGGGGCGATCCTCCGCGATGATCTTTTCCATCTCCTGCTCGATGGTCTCAAAATCGCCCTCGCGGAGGGGGCGGTCCTCCGGGAAACGGATGTCGTAGAAGAATCCCGTCTCCACGGGCGGCCCGTAGACCAGCTCGGCGGCGGGGACGATCCGCTGGATCGCCTCCGCCATGACGTGGGCCGCGGAGTGACGCATGAGGAAGAGCGCACCGGGATCGGGCTCGCCCTTGCGGTCTGTCGGGGTGATGATGGCGAGCTCGCAGTCGCGGTCGATGCGTGTGTCAAGATCGCTCAGCTCGCCGTCGATGCGGGCGCCGATGGCGTCCTTGGCGAGGCGCGGGCCGATGTCCTCCGCGACCTGCCTCGGGGAGACCGGCTCGTCGTATTCGCGAACGCTTCCGTCGGGGAGTGTGATCCTGGGCATGGCGATTGGATCGGGCACGGGGTGCGCGGGGCTTGTGAAAACAAACAGCCCGGCCTGTCAGAAGGGGCCGGGCGCCGAGTGTCGCCGGTTGAACGCGTGAATCAACCGCCTGACCCGACCCGGGTGAACGTCGTCGTGGCGGTCGTCATGGCGATGACGGGGCTCATTGCTGGCAAAGCCTACGTCGGCGTCCCCGCGGGGGCAACGGCGCGGCGTTGACGGTCCGCTCCGGCAGGGTCAAGATGTAGGGCCGGGTCGCGCCGGGCGCCCAGCATCGCGGGGACGCAGCTCGCGATCGCCACTTCGGGAAGGACCCAGCCGTTTGATCTGCCCCTACTGCGGAGAGAATGACGATCGGGTGATCGACTCCCGCTCCAGCGAGGGGGGCGCCTCGATTCGGCGGCGGCGGCAGTGCAACGCCTGCGGCAAGCGTTTCACCACCTACGAGCGGATCGAGGAGACCACCCGGCTGATCGTCATCAAGCGCGACGGCGCTCGGGCGCCCTTCAGTCGGGAGAACGTTCGGCGCGGTGTGCTCGCGGCCTGCGGCAAGCGGCCGATTCCGGAGCCCGAGAAGGAGCGGATTGTCGAGGAGGTCGAAGACGAGCTTCATCGGGAGTTCGATCGCGAGGTGGAGTCGGCGGAGATCGGGCGGCGCGTGGCCGCCAAGCTGCGTGATCTCGATGAGATCGCCTACATCCGTTTCGCGAGCGAGCACGAGCAGTTCAAGAGCGTGAGCGACATACTCGAGACGGTGAACCAACTGAACCAGCGCGTGCGGGACGCGAAGAATCAGGGACGACTCTTCGATGAATCATGATCGAGCTCATCCGAGGACGGTGGCGATGGCCCGTGTGGCCTCCGGGATCGCCGCTGCCATGGCGCTTGCTCTGACGGCATGCCAGCGGCAGGGGGTGACGCGCCCCGTCGCGACCGGCCCGAGCGCTTCGGAAGCGCCAGGGCAGACGAGCTCCGGCGCCTCGACGGCGGAGGAGAGCGAGCCCGTCGTCAAGGCGGATGGGCAGTCGGCGAGCGCTCCGGTCGAGGACGCGGAAATCCCTCAGGAACGAAAGACGGAGGACGTCCCCTCGCCGGCGGCGCGAATCTCGGCGTCCCCCGCGCGGGCGCCATGGCAGCGAATGGGTCCCCCCGAGGATTTTCAGGGCGTCGGCGTCGATGAGGCGTTCCTCGAGGAAGCGGGCGCGGCGGGGGAGGGCGAGCCCGAGGATGCCGACAGGACGACGGGGGCGGCGGGCGGAGCGTTTCTCGAAGCGGAAGGGCGAACACGCCCCGATTGGTGGCTCGCCGCGCCGGCGAGGAGCGCCGATGGGCGGCTTCGGCTGACGGCGGAGGCGCTGGGCGCTGACGTGCTGGAGGCGCGGCGAAACGCCGTGCGCGCGGGGCGGAGGGCCCTGCGGCGGATCATGGGGGCTGATATCGAGCAGGAGCGGGTCGAGCTGGCGACCGTGCGTCGGTTGCCTCGCCAAAACGAGGCGCCCGGTTCGGCGCGGTACGTCGGGTATATCCTGATCTCCGCGCGGACCCGCGCCGGGAACTGAGCGGCGGTCCGCCTCGTTTGCAGCGTACTCAGCGTTTGGCGGCGGGCGTCATCTGCTCGCGCAGTTCAGGCTGCATGTAGAGAATGGCGCTGCAACTCGAGCACTGGGTGATCTCGCCTCGACTGAGCACCGCATTCACAAGCTCGATCGGAAGCAAAACGGAGCAGGCGCCGCAGGCGTACTCGAGATGGCGGCGGCTGTGCTCCTCGATGGGGGCGAGGGCGTCCTCCTCGTGTCGGCGGACCGCTTCCTCGAAGATCTCCATCACGTCGGCGGGGACATCCTTCGCCGCTTCGGCGCGCTCAGCCTCGAGCTGCTCGAGGCGGTCAGCCACTTCCTTTTGTCGCTCGTCTCGCTGCTTCTCCGCGACGTCCCGGATCTTCTCCCGCTCCGCCAGCTCCTCTTCGAGGGTGACCAGCTGCGCGTTGATCTCCTCGACCCGGCTCATTGATTCGAGCGCCCGCTCCTCGATGGCGCCGCGATCGGCTTTGAGCGTGTTGATCTCGGTGAGCAGGGCCGAGTACTCCTTGTTCGTCTGGGAAGACTGCATCCGCTCGCGGAGCATCTCAATCCGCTCGTCGATGGAGCTCATCTCCTGCTCTTCGTTGTGGATGGTGGCCTCGAGTTGGCGCTTCTGCGCCGACAGCGATTCCTGCTTGGCCTTGATCTGGTCGAGCTGCCGCTCCTGCTCGTCGAGGTATCGCTGTGCGGCGTCTATTCGTTTGCGAAGTCCTCGAAGCTGTCGATCCACTTCATACAGCCGCAGGACCTTCTCCGTCACGCTCATGCAAGACTCCATATCACCATGTGAATCACTGTAGCATCGCTGCGCCCGGAATTGAAGCGCCGGAAGCTGTCTCGGCCGCCCGGAGGAGCCAGAAGGCGGCGGGCGCGGCCACGAGCGGCGAGTCGAGCACGTCCAATACTCCACCGAAGCCGGGAAGCGCATGGGATGAGTCCTTGATCCCCGCGCCGCGCTTGAAGAGGCTCGCGACCAGATCCCCCAGTTGACCAAGCAGGCCCAGCGCGGCGCCCCCGACGGCGCCGAGCCAGATCGGCGCCTCCAACTCTGCATGGTGGGACAGCGACGCTCCCGTCACGCCCAAAACCGTCGCGAGCAGGAGTCCGCCGATCAGGCCCTCCCACGTCTTGCCCGGGCTCAGCCACGGAATCAGTTTGCGCCGCCCGAGCGCCCGACCAGTGAAGTAGGCGCCGATGTCGGCGGATTTCACGATCAGCACCACCGCCAGCAGCGCCCAAACAGAATGCTCCCTCCGGATCAAAAGCAGAAAGCCCGGGAGCAGCCCGAGATAGACGTACGCCAGCAACGCGCCGCCCGCTGCGGCGACAACCCCTTGGAGCGTCCGATGGCGGGCGTAAAACACCATTGCGACGAGGAACACCAGGGACATGGCTGACGACGTGAGCGCCAGCCCCGTCTCGACGCTGAAGTGGGAGGGCGTCCCCGCGCTGGCGAGCAGCCCCACCACCGCCGCGCCGACCGTCACCGGAGCGGCGGCGGTGACGCCGCTGGCGCGCAGAATCCGGCTCACTTCCATCCCCGCCAGCGTCACGATGGCGAGAATCAGGAAGAAGATCACCGTTCCCGGCGGAAACGTGTCGGCGCCCGTCCAGGAGGACACCCAGTCCGGCGCCGGGCGCCGATCGATCCACGCGTCCAGCCATGCGGCTGCGATGATGAGGGCGATGAGGAGGGGGCCGAGTGTGAGCCGCTGCGCCAGCACGAGCAGCACTCTAGCGGGGCGGGCGGATCAGATGATGGAGGCATCCTGATCGAGCCCGCCGAACCGTCGCCGGCGGCTCGCATAGTCGCGGATCGCGGCGTGGAGATCGGCGGCGTCGAAATCGGGCCAGAAGGTCGAGGTGACGTGCAGTTCCGCGTAGCTGATCTGCCAGAGGAGATAATTGCTGACGCGCATCTCGCCGGCAGTTCGGATGAGTAGATCCGGATCAGGCAGGTTGGCGGTGTAGAGCGCGTCGGCGATCGTTTGCTCGTCGATCTCCGAGGGGTCCAGTTCGCCGGCGCGAGCCCGAGCGGCGAGACTCCGGACGGCGTCCACAATCTCCGCCCGGGCCCCGTAGTTGACGGCGAGGCAGAGCACAGGCCCCGTGCATCCGGCGGTCGCCGCCTCGACGTCCTCGACCTGGCGCAGCACGGGGCGGGGGAGGCCGTCCCGCCGACCGATCTGGCGGAAACGGATGTTCTGCTCAACCAGCGTTTGGGCGCCCTCCGCGAGCTTCTCCACATAGAGCCCCATCAACGCCTCGACCTCGGCGGGGGGGCGCTTCCAGTTTTCGCTGGAGAAGGAGTACAGCGTGATGGCCTCGAGCCCGAGCGGGCCGCTCGCCTCGAGCAGCCGGCGGACCGCCGTCGCCCCCGCCTGGTGGCCCGCGGCGCGGGGGAGCCCGCGCTGGCGGGCCCAGCGGCCGTTGCCGTCCATAATGATGGCGATGTGTCGCGGGATCCGGGCCGGCTCGACATCCGGCAGCACGGAGGCGGGGTCCGCGGCCGGATTGACGCGGAGCATCCTGGTGAGCGCGGCTTGGTTCGCGCCCAAGGCGGGCTGGGGCGAACCGTTTGGCTCATTGGCGATTCGCGCTCTGGTCATCCGCCGCATCGCTCCCGGCCTCGTTCTGTCCTCATCGGCCCCTCCTCGTTACGGAATCGGGGCATTGGTGTTCATCGGCCCGACGAGCGAAGCGTCATCCGTTGGAAATCGTCGTTCCGATCGACTCGCCTTCGACCGCCCGCTTGATGGCCCCCGGATTCTTGAAGTCGAAGACGATCACGGGCAGGTCCCGTTCCCGGCACATGGTCAGGGCCGTCATATCCATGACGGCGAGCTGCTTGTCGATGGCCTCGCTGAAGGTCAGACGCTCGAAGCGGGTTGCGGAGGCGTCCTTGTTCGGGTCGGCGGAGTAGACGCCGTCGACCTTGGTGGCTTTGAGGACGGCGTCGCATTCAAGCTCCGTCGCCCGGAGGGCGGCGCAGGTGTCGGTGGTGAAGAAGGGGTTGCCCGTCCCGGCGGCGAGGACCACGACCCGCCCCTTTTCCATGTGGCGGAGAGCCCGCCCTCGGATGAAGGGCTCGGCGACGGCGGGGATGTCGATGGCGGTCTGGCAGCGGGCGGGCTGGCCGGCCCGCTCAAGGGCCTCCTTGAGGGCCAGGCCGTTCATGACCGTTCCCAGCATGCCCATGTAGTCGGCGGTGGCGGGGTGGATCTGCCCTGCCTTGGAGAGGTCGGCGCCGCGGATGATGTTTCCGCCGCCGACGACCACCGCCAGCTCAACTCCGCTGCCGGCCGCGTCGGCGATCTCGCGGGTGATGACGGCGAGCTCGTCCGAGCTGATTCCGTAGCCTCCCGGCTCGCAGAACGCCTCGCCGCTGAGCTTGAGGAGGACTCGCCGCATCCGGGCGCCCGACGGAGCCATAAGGCCATCTCCTGCGAAGAACGAGACTGAAGAGCCGTCCGACGGGCCCGCGGGCATTGGAGCGGGGCGGACCGGAGAGGTCAAGGCGGGAGACGCCCGCGCCGATTCGGCGGCGTGACGGTCGCTTCACCGTCACTCCCCTAAAGTTCCATTCGTCCATGCATCACGACTACGAACACGACAGATCCGGAAACGAGCGGGAGGAAGTCGCCGCGGTGGAGATCGGCGAGGACGCGCGGCTCCTGGAGGCTGAGGCGGGTGTGGAGGCCTGGCATCGTCGATTGCTCCGCTGGGCGGTGAACGCCGCGGCGGCGGGAATCATCATCTCGGTCGCGGTGCATCTGATCCTGCTGCTGATCTCGGCGTTCATCTCTCTGGACCGCCCGGGGCGCCCCGAGGGCTCGTCTCTCGCGGAGATCGAGCTCGCGGTGATGAGCGAGTCGGAGCTGACCCAACTCCGGCGTGAGTCGCTCGAGGAGCAGCAGATCCCGCTCGATTCGCTGGAGCTGGAGGATGTCCAGAACCCGATCGAGTTCACCGAGGCGGTGTCAGATCCGGGGGGCGAGCCGCTTGGCACGGGCGACGTGTCGCCGATCGGCGGCGCTGCGGAGAGCGTCGGCGAGGGGTTCGAGGCGGCGTCCGGCGCGGGTGGGGCGGGGGCTTCGTTCTTCGGCGTCGAGGCGCGGGGCCAGCGCTTCGCCTACATCGTGGACACATCGGGCTCGATGGAGGGCCCCAAGATTGAGACGCTCCGCACTCAGCTCGCCGAATCCATCGACGGGCTGCTGACCAACTCGTCGTTCGTCATCCTTCTCTTCGCGACGGAGACGCGCGTCATCGGAGGTCGCGCCAAGTGGATGAGTTCGTCGGATCGCACCAGACGCCTGGCGAAGCGCGAGATCCGAGCCATCACGGCTCGCGGGCAGACGAATCCGCTGCCCGCTTTCGAGCTCGCCTTCTCCATGCGTCCGCGCCCGGACGCGATCTACTTCATGACCGACGGCGTGTTTCAGGACAATGTCGCATGGAAGGTCGCTGAGTTGAATGCGCAGAGCAATCGCTTGACGCCAATCCACTGCATTTCGTTCGTGAGCAAAGAGGCGGAGCGGCTGCTGCGCGGGATGGCGCGCGAGTCCGGCGGCACTTACACCCACATTGCGGATCCGAACCTGTGATCGCGCCGCTGCTCCTGGTCGCAATGGTTCTCGGAACGGACGTCGAGCTGCGGGTCGAGCGTCGTCCGAGTGATCTTCAGGCGCATCTGGAGCGGCTTGTCGCGGAGCATGAGGTGCAAAGCGTGCTGCTCGAGGGCGTGCTTTTGGACAGCTCGCCTCCCGTCTGGATCGGCTGGGATCGCGTGCGCCGCGTCGGCGGGGAATGGACGCCAGTCTTCGAGAGCGAGTTCAAGGCGATCGCGAAGGACGCCTGGCGCGCGCGCATCCGGATTGAGCGCGGCGATTTCGCGATGGCGGAGACGCTTCTCGAGCCGCTCTTCGAGCGGTTCCGCGGCAAGGATGGACCGACCGCCCTGCTCGTCTGCGAGGGGCTTCTCCTGTGCCGTCTCGATCGGGAGGCGCGGCTCTCGGCGTTCCTGCCATGGCTCGAGACGCTGCGCCTCCGTCGCTCCATCCGGTCGGAGCTCGCCGCCGCGGAGGCGGAGCGGCGGCTGTCCGTGATCGGGCAAAGCGGGACGTTCGCGCCGCTGGACCCGGAGACGGGGCTCGTGCCCGAGCTCGCGCCGATCTTCCTGCCCACACGTCCCCTCCAGTCGCTTGCGAATGATCGCGCGATCGCCGGACTTGCCGCGGAGGATCCCGTGGTTCGCGCGTTGGCTGCGTGGACGCGGTTCGCTGTCGAGCGGACATTGGGGATCGATTCGTCGGCGCCGCCGCTCTCGAACGCGGAGGAGGATCCGGGCGTGGCGCTGTTCCGGATGGTCATCCTGGCGCAGGAGGGCTCGCCGGGGGAGGCGGCGGAGGCGCGGCGGCTTCTCACGGCGCAGATCGAGAAGCATCGCGGCTCCTGGCGGGAAGCCTGGGCGCGGGCGGCGCTGGGACGATCGTTGCTGAAGGAAGCAGCGGATCCGCAGTCGCGGCGACAGGGCATGATTCATCTCCTGCATCTGCCGGCGCGCTTTGCGAGCGAGCATCCGGCGCTGGCGCGACTGGCGCTTGCGGAGGTGAGCGCCGCCCTCGCCGCGGAGGGCGACCTCGCCGCCGCGGCGACGCTGCGCGAGGATCTCAGGCGCCTGAACGGATCGGAGGAGATCGCATGGCTGGACCGCCGGCATCCGGAGCTCGCGGGGCAGGCGACCAGGGGCGAGTCGCGATCGGGGACTGAATCGGAGCAAGGCGAATGACACATGGATTCTCATTGATCACGCTGGCGCAGGAAGAGGGCGGCGTCACCCTGCTGGAGACGATCGCTTCGGGCGGGGCGATTGGGTACGTCATCATTCTCCTTTCGATCGTGGCGCTGGCGCTGATCGTGATGCACGCGATCCGCATCCGCGAGCCGTCGCTGGCGCCGCCCGAGCATGTCGATGCGCTGCATGAGCGCCTGGAGGCGGGCGATCTTGACGGCGCGATCGAGTACTGCGAGGACGAGGACAACAACGCCTTTATCACGCGCGTGGTCGGCGTTGGTCTGATGCGCGCGCAGCGCTCGCCCTTCGGCGCCCTGGAGCTTCGAGGCGCGCTCGAGGACGCCGGGCGCGAGCAGACGGCCAGGCTCTATCGCTCGACGGATGCGCTCGGGCTCATCGCGGCCATCGCGCCGATGCTGGGCCTGCTCGGGACGGTCGTCGGCATGGTGGGGGCTTTCGACACGATATCGAGCGCGGAGGGATTCGCCCGCCCGGACCAGCTCGCCGGCGACATCAGCCAGGCGCTGGTGACGACGCTGATGGGCCTGACGCTCGCCATCCCCTGCATGGCCGCCTTCACCTATTTCCGAAATCGCATCGACGCCCTGACGGGCGCGGTCGCGGAGGTGGTCGACGATCTCGCGGTGCATATCGAGAGCGGCGGCGAGGGCGGATCGGCGGCGTCCTCGCCGACGGCGCGACCCGCCGCCCCGGGACCCGGCGCCTCAGTCACGGGAGCTCCGCCAGGATGAGGTTCGACGCGGGCGCCAATCGGGCTCGGATCCTCGATCTCGACATCACGCCGATGATCGACGTGGTGTTTCTGCTGATCATCTTCTTCATGACCACCGCTCAGTTTGCGCGCTTGACGCGCGCCAATCTCGATCTTCCGAAGGAGACAGGGGAGGAGCAGCGCCAGCGCTCGGCGGGGCTGGTGATCAACGTCTCGGCAGACGGACAGTACATCGTCGAGGAGCAGGCTGTGACCTTGGAGCGCGTGCTCGGGATGGTGCGGGCTGAGCTCGCGGAGGCGGGCGACGCGGAGGCGATCGAGCTGTCCATACGGGCGGATCGGAACGCGCGCGCGGGCGCGGTCAACCGCCTCGCCGAGGAGTTGACGTCGATGGGCGTCCGCGCGTGGCGGCTTGCGACGGAGATCCCACGCTGAGGGCGCCATGGACTTCTCACCCTCCAAACGCGATCGAACCCGCGCAGCGCCTCGGCTTCAGTTCACGAGCATGATCGACGTGATCTTTCTGCTTCTGATCTTCTTCATGACCACGACCACGCTGGCTGTCCCTGAGTCGCAGCTCGCCTCCGGACTGCGCAGCGAGGATCCGGGCGGCGAGACCGCGGATCTGGAGCCGCAGATTCTCGAAGCGACCATGCGACAGGGGCGCGAGGTCTTCGCGCTTGGGGATCGTGTCGTGGCGGACAAGTCCGCTCTGACGGCGATGCTCCGCCAACTCCCGCGCGAGGCCGGCGTCTTCGTGCGCGTCGACGACAGCGTCAGCGTCGCGCACGCGGCGGCGGCGCTCCAGGCGGTGCGCGATGCGGGTTTCGAGAAAGTGTCTTATGTGCCGCGTGAGTAGACGATCGACCATAATGCTGGGGGCGCTGGCGCTGACCCTCGGAGTCGGCTCGCTTGCGGCGCGCGCGCAGTCGGCCGCCCCCGTTGACGCGGTTGAGTCGTATCTGGAGATGCGCGGGCTGACGGAGCTGCGCGCCGAGCTGCTGTGGGAGCGGCTGACGACGGCGCCCAGCGCGCAGCGCGTCGCTCTGGCGGAGCGGCTTGCCGAGGCGCTGGCGGCGCTCCTGGAGGAGGCTGGGTCCCCGGAGGAGCGGGCGTCGCTGGAGCGCCGGAGCCGCGAGCTGCTCGAGCTGGTTCCTGAGGCGGACTCCTTCGATCTGCGCCTGAGTCTGCAACGCGCGTCCTACGCGCGCG
Source organism: uncultured Phycisphaeraceae bacterium (assembly GCA_964451515.1). Lineage (GTDB taxonomy): Bacteria > Planctomycetota > Phycisphaerae > Phycisphaerales > UBA1924 > CAYVIJ01. The sequence continues at coordinate 158,943 of CAYVIJ010000001.1, forward strand.
CCGAGCGGCTGGCGGAGCGGAGGCGTCTGCGCCTCGTCGGCGGCGCGGAGGAGACGGAGGCGATGCGCGTCTTCCGCACGCTGTCGCGCGAGCTTTCCGCGCTTGGAAGCCGGGCGCATCGGCGCGTCCAGGAGTTCGAGCGTCAGGAGGAATCGGCCCGGGAGCTGGATCTGACGCTCGTTGCGGAGCGGCTGGAGGATGCGCGCCGCCATCGTTCGCTCGCGTTCTATCTGGCGGGCTGGGCGCAGACCTACATCGCGGAGTTGACTGACAGTGCTGACGCGGCCCTCGAAGCGAGTCGCTCCTTTGGCTGGGTGCTCAACGCGAGCCACGGAGCGCCCGCGGAGCTGGAGCGCGTTCCAAAGGAGTTTCTGAAGTTCGAGCACGTCGCGCGCGCCGCGGTTGGGGCGGGGGTCGCGGCGGCGATCCGGGGTCGCTACGACGATGCGCTGGCGTGGCTGGATCTGGTGGAGGATTCGGAGCGGACGCCGGGGAGCGTGCGCGCTGAGCTGCTCGCGCGACGGATGACGGTGCTGGCGCGCGCGCAGCGGTGGTCGGGGCTGGAGGCGCTTGTGCGCCGCAGCCGGATGACGGAGGAGGGGGAGGCGCCGCTGTCCGTCGGTGAGGCCCGCCTGCTGGCGGTGTTGGCCTTCGAGGCGAAGCCGGTGAATGAGTCGCAGGAAGCGTCGGTGCAGCGTCTGGCGCAGGCGGCGTTGACCGATCTCGTCTCCCGAGGAGAGCTGCCGCAGGTGCTTGATCTCGCGTCATCCTACGGCGCGGCGCCGCTGGGGGGCGGCGGCTTCATCGTGCATCACGTCCGCGGGCTTCGCGCCTACGAGTCGGCGCGGGAGGAGCACCGCGCCTCGGGCGAGCCGGCGGAGGAGCCGACGACCAACCCCGCGGCGACGCAGCAGTATCTCCAGGCAGCGAGCTCGCTCAAAGCGGCGTTGGACGCCTCGGACGCCGAGCGTTTTCCCTCGGCGCGCGGGGCGACCGCCATGTTGCTCGGGCTGGCTCTCTACTACGCGTCGGGCGCCGACGAGCGCGCCGCCCATGCGCGTCTGTTGGAGGCGGCGGAGCGGCTTCAGGAAGCGTCGCTGCTGCTCGAGTCGCCGGATCGGGCGGCCGACGCGCTGGCGGTCGCCATCCGTGCGCTCGAGACGCTGATGCAGCGCGGGGACGAGGGGTCGGCGCAGGCGGAGCGCCGGCGGCAGGAGCTCGTGGGGATGTTCCTCACGCGTTTTCCCGATCATCCGCGCACGGGTTCGATGCTGCTCAAGCAGGCGGGGGAGGAATCGGATGATCCGGAGGCGGTGGCCGCGACACTGCTGCGCGTTCCGGAGTCGTCGCCGGCGTATGAGACGGCGCGCCGGCGGGCGGCGCGGATTCTGTACGACCTGTACCGCGCGGCGCCCCCCTCGGATCGAGACTGGGCGGCCCTGCGCTACGCGGATGTGGCGGAGCCGTTGCTCGAGACGGATCGCCGTCTGGCGCGCGACGGGGGCCAGGCGGCGGCGTCGCGCGTGCTCGTGCGCGCCCGCCGGGTTCTGGATGCGCTTCTGAGCGTGGATGCGATTGACGCGGCGCGCGCCGAGCGGGCGCTGGACGCCGCGCTCTCGCTTCGACATGCCGGCTTCGAGTTCGAGGGGGATGTTTCGAGCGAACTCGACTACCGGCGCGCACAGATCGCTCTTGCGCGGGATGACTTCGAGCGCGCGCGCGAGATCGTCCGGGCGATCCGCCAGCGCAGCGGATATGGTCAGCGGGCTCGTTGGGCCTCCGCGGCGGAGCGCCTCTTTCTGGCGGACGCCTCCCGACGATGGCGCGACGCCGTGCGCGCCGACGCGGACGAAACGCGCATCGCGGATCTCGCGGAGGACGTCGTGCGCCACGGCTCCCGCCTGCTCTACGAATCTCTGGAGCGCCAGGATGCGCAGGCGGAGATCGAGTTGACGGTCGCCGCGATCGTCGGTGAGGCGGCGGCGGATCTGTGGAAAATCCGGGGCGACGAAGAGGCGCTGGCGCTGGCGAAGCGGATGCACGAGCGCGTGCTGGAAGCGCAGCCATTCGAGCAGGGCGCGCTCCGCCGACTGGCGTCGCTTGCGGAAGACGCGGGCGATCTCGAGACGGCGATCGCCAGTTGGCGCCGACTCAGCGCAGGGCTGACGGCGGAAACGCCCGAATGGTGGGAGGCGCGCGTGCGACTCATGGAGGCGCTGGCTCGGTGGGACGCGGAGCGGGCGCGGGAGGCGCTGCGGCAGCACGTCGTCCTGCATCCGGAGTGGGGTCCGGATCCGTGGGGAGAGCGGCTGCGTCATCTGGCCCGCGAGCTCGGGGACGCTTCGGAGACGTCGGGAGCCTCCGATGGTTGAGCTGACGCCAATCCAGCGATTCCTCGGGCTCACCGTCGACCCGCAGAGCCCGCTCGAGCTGCTCGGGCTCGATGCGGGGCAATGCGATGAGCGGCGGGTGCGGGAGGCTCTGGAGCGACGGCTCGCGCGTGTCTCGGCGCATCCGGAGGGGCGGGGGCACGAGGCGGACGAGGTGCGCCTCGCGCTGCACGCAGCCGCGGCGCAGGCGATGGATCCGGTCGTCCGACGACGACTTCAGAATGTAGCTCAGCGCGCGCCGGCGGACGCCCCGTCGCGCAACGGCGGCGTGGCGGATCCCGCCATCGCGCAGTTTCGCGCCTCGGCGCTTCCGGCCATTCTGCGCGCCGGAGGACTGACGCGCGAGTCAAGACGCTACATCGCGGCGCTGGCGCACGCGCATGGGCTCTCGGTGACCGACGTTCATCGCGCGCTCGGCGCGGGATGGAATCCGGCGCCAACGCCCCAGCGATCCGCCCCGGCGCGGCCCTCACCCAAGCCGCGCCCCTTGGAATCGCCGCGACGGGAGGCCTCCCCCACGCTCTATTCGGAACTGGCGACGAGCATGGAGCGTGAGGGCTCGCGCGTGCGCCGCAATGCGACGATCGCCGCGGGCGTCGCCGGCGGTGTGATCGCGGCTCTGCTCGTCGTCGGACTGGCGGCGCTGGCGCTGCTGGATTCGGGTCGCGCGCGCCCGCTGGCGGATGAGAACGCGGAGGAGAAGGTCGCTTCGGCGTCAGCCGTCGAGGACGCGCAGGGGGAGGAGACGGAAGAGCCGAACCGGGCCTCGCCGGAGGCGGAGGCGGAGCCCACGGAGCCGGAGCGCCGGCTGGCGGCGCTCGATCTGGACGGGCCCGTGGACCCGCTCGCCCTGCGCGAGGCGCTGGAGCTGGCGCTGGCGGAGCTCCCGCGGGCGCCGACGGACGCTGCGTGGCGATTCGATCGAGCGGTCGAGCAGTTGAGCGTGAGCTGGACTCGGGTGACGGCGGCGGAGCGGACGGCGCTGCTGGAGCGCGTGGTGGATTTCCTGTACCGGGCGGCGCCGGGCGGGGCCAGTGGGCAGCGGGCCCTGGAGGCGGTGGGCGCGGGGGCCGCTCGCCTGTCGGCGCTTGAAGCGGGCGGGACGATGTCTGAGGTGGGGGCGCTCTCCGGGGTGTGGTCCGTGGGGGCGCTGGTTCGTCTGGCGCGCGAGGAAGCGCTGCCGGCGCGCGTGCTCGGGGAGATCGAGTCGCGACTGGCGCGCGCGCTGACGTCGTCCCGTCCGGGAACGGACGGAACATTCGCAGCGGGCGCTTTCGCAGCGCTGCGATCGATGGGAGAGAAGCTCTCTGCGCAGGAGGTCGGCGGGGGTGATGAGGCGCGGGAGGCGTGGGGGCGATGGTTCGAAGCGATCGACGCGCTCGAGGAGGGAGACGCGCGCGAGCGGGCGTTGCTGGGGGTTGTGGAGCGGATCCTGCTCGATGGGCCTTCGCCCGCGACGGCGCCGCTGCCGCTCAGCGTGGTTGAAAGCGCGCTGGCGCGCGTCTCGTGGGAGGGAGCGCTGGGCGCGACGGCGGCGCAGCGGGCGTTGATCGCATGGTTCGACGATCCGCGCGTCGCGACGCGCGATCTCGCGGTGATCACCGAGTGGCTGATGTCGAGCGATGCGGTCGATGGCGTGGGGATTCGGCTCGTCCTGCGGCGCACTGCTTCACCGACCGCGCGCGCTGACCTTCGCGAGCGATACGCAAGCCTCTTCGGCGTCGGGACCCGCGACCAGGATCTCGCTTCGAGCGGCTGGGCGAAGACGGCGCGTGAAATGCTGCGTGAGCAACCCGGCGATGACATTCCCTCTCGCTATGCGCAGGCGGCGGCGCTGTCGAGGCTCAACGAGGCGGCGGCGCGGCGGTGGCGCGGCGAGCTGCACGGCGCTGGCGCGCTGCTTTCAAAGCTGCGCGAGCCCATCGACGCTGCGCTTCAGCAGGGGGGTGAGGGGGGCGGGCGCGTTGCGGAGGCGGGGGGAGGGCGCGACGGAGCGTGGGCGGTGCAGTTCCTGGGCGCGGGGATGGCGGTGGAGCGGAAGCTCGAGCTGTTGAGCGAGTTGAATCGACGGGGACGGCGTCTGGGGCGCATCGACGCCGGGGCGGTCGCGGAGGCGGCGCTGTTCGGTGGACAGGAGTCGGTTCGGCGCGCGGCCCAGCGCGCTGTGCGCGCGCATCGGGATCAGGCGGTGATCGTCAACGGACTGCTCGATGCGCTGCCCTCCGCCGCCCGAACCGAGCGAAACTCCTCGTTGATCGAGGGCGTCACGCGCGAGGCCTTGCCGCCGGTGAAGCAGGCGGAATGGCGTCTGGCGGCGCGACGGGCGCTTGTCGAGCGGTTGCTCGAGCTGTTGGCGGGGGGGAGCGACCTGGCGCCGATCGACGAGATTGCCCAGATCATCGGCGATGCATACGCGGAGCGCGCCGGCTCCATCGGCATCTCAACGGCGACCACCGCGGAGGCGGCGAAGGCGCTCTGGGAGCGGTGGCGAGCCGAGGCGGAGCGATACGCCTCGACAACGGACGCCACGGCGCCCGTCGGCGAGCTCGAGCGCCGGATGGCCGGGCGGCTCCGGCTGGCGCGCGGGCCGATCCAGCTTTTCGCCGCGGCCCAGGTGAGCGCCGCGGAGATGATGGCGCTGGTGGTGGCGGCGGAGCGGCCCAGCCAGGTGGAGGCGGTGCGGGATGTCCTGAAGCGCATGGGCGAGGCGCGGCGCGCGGCGGGGTCGATCGAGACGCAGCTCATCGCCACCGAGCGGGCCATGACGGAGCTCTGGCTGATTCGATTCGGAGAGGCGGCTTTCCAGGGAGATGGCGCATGAGCATGAGACGGATCGTCGCCGCGATGACGCTCTCGCTGCTGACCTTCGGCGCGTTCGGGCAGAGTGGAGGAACGTCGGCCCTGCCTGCGGGTGTGGAAGAGCAGCTCGAGGCGCTGCGCCCGGATGAGCCGCGGGAGTACTTCCTGCTGGCGGAGGAGCTCGCCTACGACGACCCGAATCCGGGGCTGGAGGATGTGGCGCGTCGGCTCTTTGTTCTCGCCTTCGAGCTGGACCGCCGGCGTGGGGGCACGCGCCTCGGGCCGGCGGCGTGCCTGGCTCTGGCGGATCTTTCCCCGCGGGTGGATGAGCGCCGATGGCTGCGCGCCGTGGCGGCGGCGCTGCGCGGAGAGCGGGCGGCGGGCGAGGCTGTGGCGGAGGAGATCTTGAGCGAGACGGCGCTGGCGCTGGCGGAGGCGCTGGGCCGCTTCCGCGCGGGGGAGTACCGGCGCGCCCAGATGATTCTCGAGCGCGCCGATGTCTCGCGTCTGCTCCGGCGCTACGAGGACGCGCTGGAGAAGGGGATCGAGTGGATTCTGCTCGAGCTGGAGACGGAGCCCGTCTGCCGGGAGTGTGGAAACCGACGCATCGTTCCCGCAGATCTGGACCCCTCGGCGGAGCATCGCCTGTGCTACACCTGCGAGGGCACGCCCGGACCGGACCTGACGGATACGCAGCTTGTTGAGCAGTTGCGGTTGGAGTCGCTGCTGCTGGAGGGTGGAACGAACTCCTGGGCGGCGCACGCGCTGGCTGGCGGCGGAGAGCCGCTGCGGGATGTCGATCCTGCGGCGGTCGTGGCGTGGTTCAACGTCGATCCGGCTCGCTCCATCCGTCGGGACGGCGCATGGGTCGCGCCCTCCGAGCCAGCGTCGACGGAAGAGGAGGAAGGGTCAGTCGGCGACCTGTGAACGCAGGTGCGTGTGGCATCGCTTGGCGAGATCCAGCAGATCGGCGAAGTTGGATTTGTTGGCGAGCGTCCAGACGCCCCAGTGGCGCTCCTCGACGACGCGTGGGCGAACCAGCTCTTCATTGATGAATTTGCTGATCCGCCGCTTGGGCAGCGAGGTGAGGACCTCGACAGGCGTGGCGATCGACACACGCGGCCCGTCGGGATGGGGGATGACCGCCGTCCAGGGCGTCTCCGGCGCAAAGTCGAGGTCGTAGCGGAAGCACCACCGCCAGGAGACGCCCTCCCACGCGAGCTGCTCTGAGGCGCCCTCGAAGTCAGCGAGGGCGGCGCGGATGTCGTCGAAGAGCGTGGCGATCTGCTTGTTGTAGGGGCTGCGCAGGATTTCGACGGTCGGCTGTTGGAACCGGTCCTCCCAGGGAATCCTGCGGGTGAGCTTCGCGGCTGGCATCAGTGGACACACCTCCTGAAGCGATGGAGCGAGGAATGGAGAGTTTAGGCGTCCAGCGGCGAGGGCGCGGTCGGTCCGGTAGGATCGGGCGCATGGAGCAGACCCGGTCAGGCCGCGAAGGCGTCGAGGGGCTCAGCGAGGCGGCGCGTCTGGAGTCGGAGTTGGATCTCCGGGCGGCGTCGATCCTCGTGGTGGACGACAACGAGCCCAATCTCGAGTTGCTTCAGGCGTATCTGGAGGACATCGGCTGCGCGATCCGAGCCGCGCGGGACGGGCTGGAGGCGGTGTCCGCGATCGAGCGGGAGCCGCCGGATCTGATCCTGCTCGACGTGATGATGCCCCGGATGAGCGGGTTTCAACTCTGCTCGAAGATCAAGCAGGATCCTGCGACGCGGGACATTCCCATCGTGATGGTGACGGCGCTGAACGAAGTGGGGGACGTCGAGCGGGCGGTCGAATGCGGCGCCGATGACTTCCTGACAAAGCCCGTCCACAAGCTCGAGCTGGTGACGCGCGTGAAATCACTGCTGCGGGTGCGGCTGCTGCGCCGGCAACTGGAAGCGACGCTCAGCGAGATGAAGCGGCTGCGCGAGCGCGGCGACGACTGAGCGCCGCTCAGTCCTGCGGCTCGGCGACCATGATCGGGGCGGTGTCCCCCGGGCGGATCCACCCACGGGAGCGAGCGCCGCGAGGCTCTGCGGCGAGGGTCAGGTGTTCGAGATAGAGCTGAAGCGCGTTGTGATCGAACGAAGCCAGCCGTTCGGGCGTGGCGGTGGGGTTGAGAATACGAATCCGAGCGAGGATCTGCTCCTTCGCGAGCGTGGCGGCTGCTTCTGCGACCATGAGGTCTCCCGAGCGGCGAGAGGCGGATGGGTGGCGGCGACCTCCTCGTCTTGACGATGCGCTGCTCCGCAGCGAGAGGGGTGATCGGCGGAGGCGGGAGCGGAGCGTGAGTGTGTAAGCGGCGCGGACGTGGCCGGGCGTGGCTTGGGACATGTCGGAGCCATGTCGCCGCCGTCCGAGGCGGCAGGGCGGCGTGTGGCGGGGTGGGCGTGCCCGACGTACCGTGCACGGGTGAGGATCTACAGACGAGTGACGGCGCGTGAGGCGGGCTTCGACCAGTTGACGCCCAAGCGAGGAGTCGTCGTTCCCATCGATGGCGGCGCCGGCGACGCCTTCGGCGTGATCTGCGATGAGAATCCACTGTCCATGAAGGCGGAGGCGGCGGCGCGCTGCCTGCTGCTGAGCGAGCCGACGCCGGGCGGTCGGCTGATCGCTTGGTCCGGCAGCGCCGGAGAGTCCATGTTCGCGCGCAATGCGCGGAGCTGGATGCCCGAGTCGCGCCATGCGCTGGAAGCGATGTGCGATGCGCTGGCTCCCGGCCTTGCGGAATCGGGGCGGCGTCTCGTCTTCCGCCCGAACGCCCGCCATGTTCTCAGCGACGCCCACGCGTGCCGGGCGTTTCTGGAAGCACATCACGAGCAGCCCATCGGCGTACTGCTCGATCCGATCGGCATGCTGGAGCCGGAGCTGCTGGATCAGGCGGAGGATCATTTCGGTCGCTGGTTCGAGGCGCTCGGCGCGTCGTGTGAGGGCGTCGTGCTGAGTGGAGGGCGAGTCGAGGGGGATCGCCTCGCTCCGGCGCCCTTCGGTGAGGGCGACGTGGAGAGCGCCCCGACGCTTGAGCTGCTGCGGGCCCACAGCCCGCCGGATGTTTCCGTCCTGCTCCTGGAGGGGGCGACGGAGTCGGCGCTCGCTGGTCTGATCGAGCGAGCATAGACTGGTTCCCAGGGGACCTATCGACGAGGAGAGCGATGGCGGAGACGAGCACGCAGCGTGGACCCAATCTCGACCATTCGACCTTCGCGGTCGTCAAGCAGGCCTTTCCGAAGAAGCGGTTCCGGGCGACGGAGCATCGGGGGCAATCGACGCTCATCGTCGCGCCCGAGGATCTGCTGGAGGTGATGCGGTTCCTGCGAAACGATCCGCGCTGCGACTACAACTTTCTCTCTGACGTGGTGGGAATCGACTATCACGAGTATCCGGCGGAGACGCCGGGCCGCTTCGGAGTCGTCTACATCCTGCGCTCCTATCCGCGGGACGACCTCTTCTTCGTGAAGGTGTATCTCGATCCGAGCCTGCCGACGGATGGGATCGAGGAGGATCCGGCGTTGTATCTCGACAGTGTGACGCCGATCTGGGCGGGGGCGGAGTGGCCCGAGCGCGAGGTGTTCGACATGTTCGGCATCCGCTTCCGCGGGCATCCCGATCTGCGGCGCATCCTTCTCTGGGAGGAATACCCGGCGCACCCGTTGCGCAAGGACTATCCGCTCCGCGGACGCAGCGAGCGCGAGTCGTACAAGGTCGTCGACCGAACCGACGCCTGAGCGTCGCCGCCGGCGCGGCGTCATCTCTTCCCGGATCGGCCCGGCTTGACCGTCAGGGCGATCAACGGCGGCAGGATGAGCGGCGGGAGGACGCCGATCGTGTAGGCGAGCGGCATGCCGTCGCGCAGATACGCCGTGATGAAGATCAGGCTCGAGGTCATCGTCACGCCCGCGACGAAAAAGACCGCCGGGCGAGACCAAGCCTTGCCGCTCTGGAGTCCGACCGAGGCGACCACCGATCCGAGCGCAAAGAGAGCCAGATCCGCCGGGGCGAAGGCCATCAGCGCCTCGCCCCGCAGGGAGGGCGGGGCGAGCTCCATCGCCGCTTCGGGCTTGATGAGCAGGAAGATCCAAAAGCCCGTCGCGGCGACGCCCTGGAGGAGCAGATACAAGGCGGAGAGCGTGCGGAGCATAAGCCGCTCCTGTGCTGGAGAAAGGATCCGTCAGGCGAGGGAGGCCAGCGACGTCCGGAGTCGGTGGACGGCTTCGCTGATGACGAGAACCGCCTCGTCGACCTCCTGCTCCGTGGATTCGCGGGAGAGGCTGAATCGGATGGACCCATGCGCCACTTCCGCCGGCACGCCCATCGCGAGCAGAACCGGGGATGGATCGAGCGATCCTGACGAGCATGCCGCCCCGGCCGAGGCGCAGAGCCCCCGCTCCGAGAATCGCATCAGCAGCGCTTCCGCCTCCAGACGCGGGAATCCGATGTTGCTCGTGTTCCAGAGCCGCGCGTCGGGCGTCGTGGGCCCGTTCACGACCGCGTCTTCGACCTGTTCCAGAACAGCCGCCTCGAAGCGATCGCGCCGCTCGCGGAGCCGGCGGCGGCGATCCGGATCAGCCAGCCACTGCCTCGCCGCATCGGCGGCGACGCCGAAGCCTGCGATGGCGGGCACGTTCTCCGTTCCGCCGCGCCGCCCCTGCTCCTGGGCCCCGGGCTGGAAGGGGGGCAGACGAAGGCCGCGACGCGTCCAGAGGGCGCCGACGCCCTTGGGTCCGTGAAACTTGTGGGGGGCGAAGGCCAGCAGATCGAAGGGAGCATCGGCGACGTCGGTGGGCATCTTCCCGACCCACTGCGCGCCATCGCAAAGGAAAGGCACGCCGCGCTCGCGGCAGCGAACGCCGATGGCCTCGACGGGCTGGATCGCGCCCGTCTCGTTGTTCGCCCACTGGCAGACGACGAGCGCGACAGAGTCGTTCAGCAGATCCTCGAGCCCCTCGGGATCGATGGTTCCAGATGGGTCGAGGGGCAGTTGGGCGGTCTCCACACCGTCCCGCCCGAGCAGGTCCAGCAGATCGCGGATCGCCGCGTGCTCGATGGGAGAGGCAAGCACCCGTGTGCGGCCCTTGCGCCGTCCGGCCGCGAGGGCGCCGCGGATGGCGGTCGCGAGCGACTCAGTGCCGCCGGAAGTGAAGGTGATCTCAGCGGGTCGGGCGTTGACGAGCTCGGCGACCGCGCGGCGGGCGAGCTCGACGAGGCGCCGGGCCTCCTGCCCGGGGCGGTGGATGGAGGAGGGGTTCTGCCACGCCGCCGTCATCGCCTCCCGGACGGCTTCGACAACCGCCTCGAGGGGGCGGGTCGTGGCGTTGTTGTCGAGATAGATCATCGCTCGGGATGGTAGGGCGTTGGGCTCACTTGACCCCGAGCATGAGCTGCTCGACGACCTCCCGGACGTGCATGCCCGAAGCGTCGCGCCCATGCCCGGGAATGCCCAGGGGCGCCATGACGCCGTAGCCGACGCCGAGGTGCAAGAGCAGCCAGGCGGTGATCTCAGGTGAAAAGCGCTTGGAGACCTGCCCGTTCTGCTGCGCCTTGACGACCTCCTCGGTCAGGAACTGGTGCAGCGCTTCAATGTGCCGCTGGAGGGCGTCGAGGATCTGCTCATCCTCGATCTCCGTCATCGCCTGCACGATGACGCGATAGACGCCCCGCCCCTTGTTGGTGACCATCGGGTTGGCGCCGATGAGGCGTCGGAGCCGCTCCGCGGGATCGGGAGCGTCTGAGAGGTGCTTCCGCCAGAGGCGGATGGTCTCCTCGCCGGTGCGGTCGATCAGGGCGATGAACAGATCCCGCTTCGAGGCGAAATGCCGATAGATAATCGGCTCCGTGACGCCCGCGGCGCGGGCGAGCTCGGCGGTGGTGGCCCCGGCGTAGCCTCGCTTCGCAAAGAGCTGAGCGGCGGTCTCCAGGAGTTGCTGTCGTCGCTGGGCGGCGGGAAGTCGTCGCATGGGCGGACTGGCTCGATTCGGTCGCAGGTAAGTGTACACTCACTTGCGGCGAGCGGAAGGCCGAAATCCTGAACTCTGATCCTCAGGTGGGCTCACCGCTCGGGCGGGGGGTCGTAGCCCGATCCGCCCAGCGGATGGCAGCGCAGGAGGCGGCGGAGCGTCAGCCAGGCGGCGCGCCAGGGCGGGAGCGTCCGGAAGCTCTCCAGCGCGTACTCGCTGCACGACGGCGCGAAGCGGCAGTGTCCGCCCAGGAGCGGCGAGAGCGTCGCCTGATACGCGCGGATCATCAGAATGAATGGCGCGGCGAGAACCCGCTCCACCAGCGGCCGGGGACGGTCCAACCGTTCACGCCGCATCATCACCCTCCGTGCGCCGGGCTCGGCGCGCCCACTCCTTCGCCAGCGCTTCTGCGCACGCGCGCAGGTGGCTCTCGTAGTCTGCAGCGGAGAGCGGCTCGTGGGGGCGAACCTTCACGACGATGTCGTACGCGTGGGGAAGGCTGGGGCGGAGCGTTCGGAAGGCCTCGCGCACCCGCCGCTTCACGCGATTGCGCACGACCGCGCCGCCGACGCGCCGTCCGACGGAGAGTCCCAGACGGTGCTGCGCGAACGGGTTGGGGCGCATGAAGACGACGAGCGGGCCGCGGGAGCGGCGCAGGCCGTCGCGGAAGACGGCGTCGAAGTCGTGCGACGTGGAGAGCCGCATCGAGCGCGTGAAGCGGAAGGGCCGGGGCTCCTGCGAGTGGCTCATGATTCCGCCAGAGCCTGCTGATAGCGGCGCATCAGGCGCGTTCGCGTGATCAGCCCGCGGACGCGCCCCTTCGAAACCATCGCAAGACTGGCGACCTCATGGCGCGAGAACTTGTCGATGACGACGTCCAGCGTCTCGTCGGGGTCGATCGTGGGCAGATCATCGCGCATCAGATCGCGCACGAGCAGCAACGGCATCGCCTCGCGCTCGATCAACGCTGTGCGGATGTCCTCGGCGGTGACCATGCCGGCGTACACGCCCGCGGAGTCGACAACGGGGAAGTCGACCGACTGGTAGTTCCGATTCAAATCGAGCAGACTCGTGGCCGGATCCTCCGGATGCGCCTCGACGGAGGGCAGGATCGGAATCTGCTTGGCGACGATGCGCCGCAGGATGGTCAGGTCGGCCGCGCGTCCGATCAGCACGCCGCGCCGGCGGAGCTTGAGGGTGTAGATCGAATCTCGGGAGACGAGCTGGGCGACGAGCGTCGCGATCACCGCGGCGAGCATGAGCGGCAGGAGCACGTACACGTCGCGCGTGATCTCGAAGACCATGAGGATGGCCGTGAGCGGCGCGTGCGTGGTTCCCGCGACGACGGCGGCCATGCCGACGAGGGCGTAGGCCGCGGGTGAGGCGCCGGCGGGCAGCAGGCCGAGGGTTTGGAGCAGCGCGCCGAAGGCGCCGCCCGCCGCCGCGCCCAGAAAGAGGGAGGGGGCGAAGACGCCGCCTGATCCACCCGTGCCCAGCGTGAAGCATGTCGCGAGCAGCTTCGCGAGCAGCAGGATGGTCAGCATCAGGAGGGTCGTGGGGACGGGGCTCGGGGCGATCTCGTGGTCGACGACGGTGTGCGTCGAGGCGGCGGAGGCTTCCGGCGCGACGCCGCTCTGGTAGGCGGCGGGATCGAGCAGATGAAGAATTGTTGGATAGCCGTTGCCGAAGAAGGGAGGCAGCGACTCCTCTCCCTCAGGCGGGTTGACCATGAATAGAAAGCCGAGCCCGAGCAGGCCCAGCAGAAAGGCGCCGACGACGGGACGGACGGCCGGGTGCAGGGGCAGACGCGCGGCGACATCCTCCGCGCCGTAGAGCATGCGGGTGAAGAGGACGGCCACGAGCCCGCAGAGCAGGCCGAGCGCGAGATAGGAGGGGAGCTCCGCAAAGGCGAAGACATAGTCGACGTTCACGAGCTCAAAGATGGCGTTGTTCTGATGCAGAATCGCCTGCGTCGTCGCGGCGGAGAAGACGGAGGCGATGACCACGGGCGTGAACGTGCGCAGCGAGAAGTCGCGCAGAAGGATCTCAAGCACGAAGAAGACCCCCGCGATCGGCGCGTTGAAGACGGAGGCGATTCCCGCCGCCGCGCCGCAGCCGACGAGCGTGCCGGCCTGCTCACGCGAGACGCGCAGGAAGCGCCCGATTACCGAGCCAATGGCCGATCCGATCTGTACAATCGGCCCCTCCGCTCCAGCGGATCCTCCCGAGCCGATCGTGAGAATCGAGGACAGCGCCTTGACCAGGGCGACGCGATGGCGGATATGCGCGCCGCGTCGATAAATGGCGTCCATGACCTCGGGCACGCCGTGTCCGCGCGCCTCGTTCGCGAAGCGGTTGACGAGAAGGCCCGTCGCCAGAGCGCCGGCCATAGGCAGCAGGGGGAGGGTCCACCAGGGGGAGACGATGAGGACCTCGGTGGCGAGTTCGGCGGCGCCGTCAAGCAACAGAACGAAGCCGATGGCGCCGAGCGCGGTGATCGCGCCGATGGCGGCGCCGATGGCGATGAGATACCAGTCGCGCTGAAGCCGCAGGCGCGAGGCGATGGCGTGCATGCGATCCGTGAAACGCGCGTTCATCACATGGATCTCATCGGCGTCCGGCTCGGACGCGACGGATGAAATGTAACCGCCGGGGAGCGATCAGCACAGCGCCGGCGCGCCGCCCTCATCACGCCGCGACGCTGGCGTCGTATTCATCAGGCCCGAGATCCTCGTCGCGCTCGATCGGCTTGCCGGACTCGTTGGTGAGGGGCTCACCGCTGAGATTCGTGACGATCGGGATCGGGTGCTTCTTCTCATGCTCCGCCAGCGCCTTCTCCCAACTCTCGCGGGTGGCGTCATCCAGCTCGGCCCACTTGCCGCGTCCCCGGCACTTGGGGAACCGCGAGCAGGAGAGCCACGGGCCGCGGGCGCCGGAGCGGAGGTTGAGCGGCGCGTCGCACTTTGGGCAGGGCAGATCCGTCTCCAGCGGCGGGGGCGTCGGCGCCAGGGGGCGTCCCTTCTTGTCCGCCTTGAGGATGCCATCGCAGTCGGGATAGCGCGAGCAGCCGAAGAAGACGCCGAAGCGGCCCGTGCGCTTGATCATCGGGGCGCCGCATGTCGGGCAGGCGATGTCGACGGTCTCCACGGGCTGAGGCTTGCCTTCGCGATCACAGGGACAGGCGTAGTCGCAGTCGGGGTAGCGCGAGCAGGAGAGGAAGCGTCCGTTCTTGCCGAATCGATAGACGAGGTCGGCGCCGCACTTCTCGCAGCGGTACTCCTTCGGCGCCGGCCTCGTCTCCGCCTTCGCGTGCGTCAGCTCCTCGTGCGCGCGCTCGAGCGCCTCGGTGAAGGGCTTGTAAAAGGCATGCAGGACACGGACCCAATCGGCGTGCTCATCCTCGATCAGATCCAGCCGCCGCTCGAGATCGCGCGTGTAGCCGACCTCCATCAGACGCGGGAAGGCTTCGAGGAGCTTATCGGTGACGACCTCGCCCAGGTCGGTCGCATAGAAGCGGCGCTCGATTTGCTCGACGTACTTGCGGTCCTGGATGACTTGGATGATCGAGGCGTACGTCGATGGACGCCCGATGCCCTCCGATTCAAGCGTCTTGATCAGCGACGCCTCCGTGTAGCGCGGCGGTGGATTCGTGAACTTCTGCTGCGGCTCGAGTGAGAAGGGACGCACATCCTGCCGCTCCTCGAGCGGCGGGAGCGTCTGCTCGTCGGAAGCGGTAGGCACGCCCGTGGCGCGATAGAAGCCATCGAAGACGAGCTTGCGGCCGGTCGTCTTGAACGTCAACTCGCGCTGCGGATCGCGCCCACCCTGGATCAGGATCGTGGTCGCGTCCCACTGCGCGGGGACCATCTGGCAGGCGATGAAGCGATCCCAGATCAGCTTGTAAAGCTTGTATTGATCCGGCTTCAGAGCCCCGCGGATCTTGTCGGGCGGATAGGCGGTCGAGGTCGGTCGGATCGCCTCGTGCGCCTCCTGCGCGCTCTTGTTTGAGGAGGTGTAGCGGTTGGGCTTCTCGGGCAGATAGGCGTCGCCGAAGGCGCCCTTGATGTAGCCACGCGCCATGTCGACCGCCTCGCCAGCGAGGTTCGTCGAGTCGGTTCGCATGTAGGTGATCAGGCCGACGGCCCCCTCGCCCGGGAGGTCCACGCCCTCGTACAGCGCCTGGGCCGCGCGCATCGTCCGCAGCGCGCCGAAGCCGAGGCGCGAGGCGGCCGCCTGCTGCATCGTCGAGGTGATGAAGGGCGCCGCAGGGCGCGACGTGGTGCGCTTGGTCTCGATCGAGGCGATGCGATAGGGGACGGAGGGGTCGGCCTCACCCCGGACCTGGCGCCGCCAGCGGGCGGGCCCCTTGCCCGATTCATCCTCGACCACGTCGGTCTCGATGGCGTCGAGCCCGGCCAGCCTCGCGATCTCACTCATCCGGGGTGTGAGATCCTCTGGCTCATCCGCAGAGCGCCGTTCGCCCGACGCCTCGTCGATGGGCGCATCCTCGGCGCCGCCCTCTTGCCCCAGCTCGAATTTCTCGCCGCCGACTTCGATGAGCTCGGCGCTGAAGGCGCTGCGATGGGCCAGCCAGGCGTTCTGGCTCTTGACCGTCGGCGTGGCGCCCTTCTCGTCCTTGTGTTGCAGGAACGACGCCCATTCGCTCCTCAGGCGGCGGGCTTGCTCCTTGGAGAGAGCGAAACGCGCGGTCAGCTCCCAGCGCTCATACGGCACGAACGCCCGGATCTCGCGTTCGCGCTCCACGATCAACCGCACAGCGACCGATTGGACGCGCCCCGCGCTCAGCCCCCGCGCCACCTTCTTCCAGAGCAGCGGAGAAACCTGGTAGCCCACTATCCGATCCAGCACACGCCGCGCCTGCTGCGCATTCACCTTCGCCTCGTCGATCGCGTGCGGCTGCTCGAATGCTCGCTCGATCTCCTCTTTGGTGATCGCGTTGAAGACGACGCGCTTGGCTTTTTCAGGATCGATTCCCAGCAGATGCGCCAGGTGCCACGCGATCGCCTCCCCCTCGCGGTCGAGGTCGGTCGCGAACCAGATGTCCGAGGCTTCCTTCGCCGCCCGCTTGAGCTCGTTGACGACCTTCGTCTTGCCCTGCAACACCTCGTAGTGAGGCTGAAAATCGTGTTCGAGGTCCACCCCGGGGACGGGGCTCTTCTCTCCCTTGGGACTCTTGGCCGGCAAATCCCGAATGTGCCCCACCGACGCCCTCACCGCGTAGTCGGGCCCCAGATACTTATTGATGGTTCGGGCCTTGGCGGGGGACTCCACGATGACCAGATGCTTGCCCTTGACCGAGCCTCCGCTCCCCGAGCGTGAACTCGCGCCCTTTTTCTTGCGGCTGGTCTTCTTCCGGCGGGCGCCCGTGGAGCGAGATGTCGATTTCTTTCGGGGCATGTTTGGGTCTCTGGCCGCGGATGCGACGCGAGGGGTGATACGGACCGCTGGAACCCCCTGTCAAGCGACGGGGTCAAAAGTCCCCGTGCGGCTTCGAGCCGTCCGGGCTGGTCTGTGGCTTCGGTCGAGGGGTGGGGCGGGCTCAAGCGCCGGAGGGGGCGGCGTCGGGGCGGGAGAATGGACTCATTGAGCGTTAAATGATTGCACTGCAATATCTTGCGCTATCTCTACAGGGCTTCGGCCCTCGGCGCGGAGGACCATCGGATCGGGCCCGGAGCTCTCGCGCAGTCCTGCGAGAATGCGGCGGATCCAAGTCCGCTGATTTTTCGCGAGGCGCCGGCTCTCGATCTTCATCCGCTCGATCGCATCCTCGAGCGTCGTCTGCCCCTCGAAATAGGGAATGAGCTGCTTGTAGCCGATCGCCTCGCGAGCCTGCTCGCCGAGGCGTCCGCTCTCCCAGAGGCCGCGAACCTCTTCGACGAGCCCGCGCTGCACCATGGCGCGCACGCGGGCGTTGATGCGCTGGTTCAGCTCCTGCGGATCCCATCCCAGGATGACCAGTTGGGCGTCGCATCGCCCGGCGCGGTCCCATTGGCGCTGATGCTCGCTGATGGGACGGCCCGTGGCGCGGTGGACCTCCAGGGCGCGGATGGTCCGTCGGAGGTCGTTCGGGTGGATCCGCGCCGCAGCCTCGGGATCGACGCGCTCCAACTCCGCCCGCAGCGCCGAGGGATCCATGACTTGGAGGCGGGCGCGCAGATCGGGGTCGGGCGAGGGAGAGTGGAAAAGCCCGTCAAGCAGCGCCTTGACGTAGAGGTGCGTCCCGCCCACGACGATGGGCGTCGCTCCGCGCTCGCGGACGCCCTCGATCGCGGCCTCCGCCAGTCGGAGCCATTGCTCGACGGAAAAGGATTCGGTCGGCTCGCGCAGGTCCACCAGATGATGCGGGACGCGCCGGCGCTGCTCGGGCGAGGGCTTGGCGGTCCCGATGTCCATGCCTCGGTAGATGTGAAAGGCGTCTGCGCTGACAATCTCCGCCGTTCCCAGGCGCTCCGCGAGCGCGAGGGCGAGATCCGTCTTGCCCGAGGCGGTGGGGCCGCAGATGAGCGGGAAGGGGCGCATGGGCGAGTCTATGTCGTGATCCGAACGCTCCGGGAGTCGCCCGAGTTCGGGCCTGCCCGCCCTGACCGCGATGGCGCCCGCGGATAGCATGCTCCGTCAGTTGACGCGCCTTCGGCGCCTTTCGAGACCCGGACCCGGGGAGGAGCGATTCTGTGGCCAAGAAGACGATCGAGCAGGTGGACGTCGCGGGCAAGCGTGTGCTGATGCGGGTGGATTTCAACGTCCCGCTGGATGGCGGGCGAGTCGTCGATGACCGGCGGATCCGATCCTCCCTCCCCTCGATCCGGAGTGTGCTCGATCGCGGCGGCAGCGTCGTGCTGATCTCGCATCTGGGACGCCCGGAGGGAACGGGCTTCGAGGAGAGCAAGAGCCTGCGCCCGTGCGCCGAGCGGCTGAGCGCGTTGCTCGGGCGGGAGGTGCGGACGCCCTCGAACGATTGCGTTGACGCCGAGTCCAAGGCCGCGGTCGAGGGGCTCGAGAGCGGACAGGCGCTGCTGCTGGAGAATCTTCGCTTCCACAAGGCGGAGAAGACCGGCGATCCCGACTTCGCCGCGGCTCTGGCGGCGTATGGCGACGTGTATTGCAACGACGCGTTCGGCGCCTCGCAC
Source organism: uncultured Phycisphaeraceae bacterium (assembly GCA_964451515.1). Taxonomy (GTDB): domain Bacteria; phylum Planctomycetota; class Phycisphaerae; order Phycisphaerales; family UBA1924; genus CAYVIJ01. The sequence continues at coordinate 177,273 of CAYVIJ010000001.1, forward strand.
CGCGCCGACGCCTCGATGGTGGCCGTTCCGAAGGCGATGGCGGACCGTCCGCGGGTCGCGGGGCTGCTGCTTCAGAAGGAGATCGAGTTCCTCTCAACGCGTCTTGAGTCGCCTGAGCGGCCGTACGTTGCGATCCTCGGCGGCGCGAAGGTCTCCGACAAGATCTCCGTTGTAGAGCGGCTGATCGTCCGGACAGACGCAATTCTCATTGGCGGCGCCATGGCGTACACGTTCTTGGCGGCGCAGGGCCGACAGACGGGCGAGAGCAAGATCGAGCGGGACAGGATCGCCGACTGCAAGCGGATGCTCGAGCTCGCGGCGCGCGAGGCGTGCGACCTGCACCTGCCGCTCGATCACATCTGCTCCACCGAGTTCTCCGAGCGCTCCGGCGACATCGAGACTTTCGAGGAGGCGATCCAGCCCGGCTTCCTGGGGCTGGACATCGGGCCGAGGACGCAAAGCGCTTATGCCCGCGTGATCGGGGGGGCCAGGACGATCGTGTGGAACGGCCCCATGGGCGTCTTCGAGATGCGTCCCTTCGCCATCGGCACCCGCCAGGTCGCGGAGGCGATCGCGGAGGCCACGGAAAAGGGGGCGATCTCCGTTGTCGGCGGCGGGGACTCCGCGGCGGCGGTGGAGAAGTTCGGCTTCGCCGATCGCGTCTCGCATGTCTCAACGGGGGGCGGCGCCAGCCTGGAGATGCTCGCGGGGGTCGACTTCGAGTCGGTGGGGCTGCTCGACGACGCTTGAGACGGGCTTTGCTCAAGGCGAGGATGCGCATCTGATTTTCCGTGACGCGGCGGGCGGTCCTTGGTAGGGTGCTTGAATCTGCTGGTCGCCCTTGTGGGGGGCGTTCCGTCTCGTGGGAGGTGCGCGCTCATGGCCCATTACATTTCTATCAAGCAGTTGCTCTACAACATGTGTCGGCAGGGAGCCTCCGATCTGCACGTCAAGGTTGGGCTTCCTCCGGTCTTCCGGATCAGCGGCGAACTGCGCCCGCTCGGGCTGCCGCCGCTCGCGGAGCAGGACACGGAGCGGCTGATCATGGAGCTCATGCCCCCGGGGCTGCGCGATCGCTACGACAAGACGGGCGACGTCGATTTCTCGTCCTTCCTCGACACGAAGACCATCGCCGCCCGGGCGCGCGAGCTCGGCTCCAACGTGGACTTCTCCGAAGTGCTCGCCGCGGCGGATCAGGAAGTCGACGCGCGCCCGAGCTCCTCAAACGTGGATCGCTTCCGCTGCAACGTCTTCCGGGCCGGGGGCGGCATGAACGCGGCCATCCGACGGATCCAGCCCGAGGTTCCCACCTTCGAATCCCTGAACCTGCCAAGTGTGTATCAGGACCTGACGGACCGCACCCACGAGGGGCTGGTGCTTGTCGTCGGCGTCACCGGATCAGGCAAGTCGACGACCGTCGCGACGATGATCCAGCGGATCAATGAGACGCGTCCGTGCAACATCATCACGATCGAGGATCCGGTCGAGTACCACTTCAACCCGAAGCGGGCGATCATCAGCCAGCGCGAGATCGGCGTCGACGTGACAAACTTCAACGAGGCGCTGAAATTCGTCGTCCGTCAGGATCCGGACGTCATCTTCATCGGCGAGATGCGCGATCATGACACGGTTCTGGCGGCCATCCAAGCGGCGGAGACGGGCCACCTCGTCTTCGGCACGCTGCACACCGCCGACACGGCTCAGGCCTTCAGCCGCATCATCGAGTTCTTCCCCGACGAGGAGCGCGACTTCGTCCGCTCCGCGCTGGCCAACTCGCTTCGCGCCGTCTGTGCGCAGCGGCTTCTGCCCGCGAACAAGGACGCGACGGGCGGCATCGGCGTCGTGCCGGCCACCGAGGTGCTGCTGAACAACGGCATCGTCGCCGAGCGCATCCGAGAGGGCGAGGATGAGGATCTGCCCTCCATCGTCAACGCATCGAAGTCCGACGGCATGCGCAGCTTCACCATGAGCCTCGCCGAGCTCGTCGAGCGCGAGATGATCTCGCTCTCGACGGCGATGGAATACGCCCCGAACCGCGAGGCGCTGAGCAGCATGCTCAAGGGCGTCGAGGTGAAGGCGGCCACGCTCGTCAAGCGCGTCAAGAGCTGAGCAAGCGGCGAAGCCGTCCGGCGGCTCGTTCTCGCATTGCCGAAGATTCCCGAAGAGCGGTCGGAGCGCATCGCCGACGCGCCGTGGCGCTGTCCGCGCAAAAAGAAATGCCCCCCTGGACGGATCCAGGGGGGCATGGGTAGCTCATCTAGCGGGCGGGCTCGCGGCCCGTCCGATCAGGCTGCCGGTGGAAGCCTCAGTTGGCCTCCTCCTGCAACTTGATGTTGTCCACGAACCAGCGGCTCTCGATCTCGTCGACAGCGTTGGTCGGGACGGTCACGAAGCACCCCATCAGCATGCCGCTCTCGAAGGGCGGGATACCGAAGGCGTCGTAGCCGAGGTTGGAGCCGTTGCCCGGGCCGTCGGCGTTGGAGACGCCGTTCTCAATGGACTCGGCGCCTTCCTGATCCTTCGAGTCGCTCAGCAGGAGCATCTCGCCCGTGCCGAGGGACGCGCCCATCGAATCCTGTATCTCGAAGTCGACATCGGCGCCTTCCTGGAGAGGCAGGACCTCAGGACACTCATCGAGCGACTGGACGTCGAAGTCCATCGTGGTCTCCCACTTGATCGCCACGACATCCTCCGCAGCCAGCGGACGACGATCGGGAATGCCGTCGGCGCCCGGATCGCCGGTGCTGTTGTCGACCTCGTCGATCGCCTGGGCGGTCGCGTTGTCGACCGGAATCACAGGCGGAGGCGTGGCGCCGGCGTCGAAGAACTGGATGCGGTAGAAGCAGTACGAGTCATCATCACCGGAGGACGTGCCGTTCGGCGCGACCGCATCCTCAGCCAGCGCTTCCCAGACGATGGGCGGCAACTGCGGGTTGCCGTCGCCGTCCTCGTTGAAGTTCTGCTGGACGAGCATGGTGGTGATGTCGGTGATGGGCAGGACCGTGTTCTCGCCGGGGCAGCCCTCAGGCTCCTCGTTCGGGAACGAGCCGATCGAGATCAGATCGAACGTCTCACCACCGAGATCGATCGAGCCGTCGGCGACGAGCTGCGCATCGGCGTCGGCGCCGGACAGCGTGTCATCGAAGAGCTCGGGACGATCGCCCAAGCCATCGCCCATGGGGCCGCCGGGGCCGCCGGGCAGACCCGAGTCGTTGATGCCGACCTTCCATGTGCCGTCCTCACGGACGCACACGCAGGTGCGGAACCACTGACCCACGGGAACCGCCACGCCGGTGTCCAGGAAGACCGAAGGCTGCTGACCAAGACCACCCGCGTTCGGGTTCCGAGCCCGCACGGCGATGTTCGTCGCCGGAATCGGGAACGAATTCGAGACGGTCTCGAAGAACGGGGAGATGTCCGGTCCGCCGAAGTCGATCTGCGTGACCAGCGTGCCGGCCTGTTCGCCGGCCTGGGTGCCGTTGACGGAGACGCCGGTCTGCGTGTTGAGATCTGTGATGTACATATCCCAGTACAGGCAGGCGTTGTCCGTCGAACTCGAGGACGCCGTCGGCAGGTTGCCCACGGTGCTCGTGAAGAGCCCGTCGCCACGAGGATCGAAGGCGCCCGTGTTGACGAACCCGGCCACGACGCCGAAGTCGCCGTTCGGGTCGATGCTGACGTCCGTGCCCTGGGCCTCGGTCTTGACCTCGTCAAGCGTGTTCGCAGCGATCTGAACGAAGCCGTCCTCGTTCGTGCCGCCGCTGGCGCCCGCGGGGAAGTTCCAGCGGACACCCGGCGCGAAGTCGAAGGCGAAGCCACGGATGTCCGTGTCCAGCGCCTCCTGAGCGGCCGGGATGACATCGCCGGGCTCGGCCTCGCAGTTCGGATCCGGAGCAGTGCCCAGAAGGGTCCAGCGACCCTCGCAGAGCAGGCACTCATCCTTGAAGATCTCGAAGCGGGTGTTGGCGCCCGCGCCGGCGCTGGTCACGCCGGGGCAGTCCGCAACGCCCGTGTCCGGGTTGACCGCGAAGATCTGATCGATCGCGACGATGTCGCCGACCTGCCAGTCGGGGCACTCATCGAAGGGCTGATCATCGAAGGGATCGACCTCAACCGTGAGCTCGGTGATCTCGTAGCGGCAGAAGAGCTCATCATCCTGGAAGCGCGTGAAGCACGTCCAGAAGGTGTTGTCCGTCGGATCATTGACGCCGGCGCTGTTGACAGTGCTGCCGGTGAGCTGCACCGAGACAACGCAGGGGTTGAGGTTGCCGGCCGGATCCGTGAGGACCAGGTTGGCCTCCCCAGCCTCGACGGCAGGATCAGGGCAGGTGAAGGCGATGGGATCGCCAGAGGGGCAGGGGCCCCAAACGCCCAGGAGCAGCGCGAGATCCTGTGCGCCGACGCCGCCGTCGTTGTTGAGATCGGCGGGACCGCCCGACTGACCCCAGTTGCCCAGCAGATCCGCGAGATCCTGCGCGCCAACGACGCCGTCGCCGTTGAGGTCCTCCGGGCAGTCCGGCGGCGCCGTGAAGAGCTCTTCAAACTTGGCGTTGACGACGTCGCCGGCGGCGATGTCCCAGTCGTTCGGGAGGAGGTTGCCCTTCCGATCGAACTGATCGATCACCTCTTGGACGCTGTAGGAGCACCAGTCACGAGCCTGCGCCAGGGGCAGATCCGGCTCGGCGTCCTCGACGAGGACGTTGCTGTTGTTCAGGCTGACGTCCGTGGTCTGGTCGCCGACGCCCGCGATGAAGGGCGTGTCGCCCTGACCGTTCAGGAGCTGGCCGACGGCGTAGTTGGTTTCGAAGTCATCGCAGTAGGGAATCTCGAAGACCGGGCCGACGCCGGGCACGCGAGGCTCGCCCTCGACCATGATGTCGTCGACGTTGATGGAATCGAAGAAACCGCCCAGGTTGTTGCCGGACCAGAACTCGACCTGGCTCATCGTCTGCATCGTCGTGACGAAGCCCTCGAGGTCCGCGTCGCCATCGAGGTTGACGAGTGATTCGAGAAGCATCGGTTCAGCAGACAGGAATGCAGTGTCGAAGACGACCTCATTGCCGTCGACAAGCCACTGCGCCGTTCCATCGCCGAAGAGGCGAAGCGTCAGTGTGATTGCGTTCCCGATGGCGGGCATGGGAAGGGTCGTCGGGTAGTTGAAGTTGGCGGGGTTGTCCTCGACCAACTCGGTGAGATCGAGGTTGCCCGAGCCGTCGAGCGGCGGACGGTCGTCGATGCGGTTGCTCGCCGCCGACGCCTCGTTCTCATCGAAGAGCGGGTTGGGCAGACGGATGTGGACGGTCTGCTCGACGGTGTCGTCCGGGTTGGTCGCTCCGAAGAGGAACCACTCCTGATCGAGGTCGAACGCGGGATCGTCGACCATCATCGCGCGGACGGTCGAGAAGTCCGTCAGCTTGATCGTCGCGGAGATATCCAGCGGGGTCCCGGGGCGGGCGAAGGGACGCTGATCGCCCACGGGCGTGCCCGTGAAGAACTCCTGACGCATCGACGAGTCCTCGAACTCGTTCGTCTGGCGAATCGACTGCTCCGGAGGACGGATGCCGCCGACCGAGCCGGGCGGAGGCGTCGTGTTGTTGCTCGAGTTGGTGTCGATGAACGCGTTGGAGGACAGGTTGTCCGTCCAGGTGTTGCCTTGGAGGCGCAGCGCCGCGCCGCCCTCGTAGAGCTCGATGTCGTCGTTGTACTTCGGATCGATCGTCTGCTTCGGCTGCGGAGGCGTCTCCAGCGGGGTGCCGATGACGAAGGTGTTGTCGTACGCGTAGTTCACCGCCGCCCAGTCCGGCTCCTCGTCCGGCTCCGGATCGGGGCCGATGATCGTGAAGATGTTGTCAGTCGAGACGCCCGCGATCACCTGGTTCTCAGGGGCCAACTGGCCGAACTCGTTGACGGCGCGCCCGTAGCCGGACCAGATCGTGGCGCCGCCCTTGCTGCCGAGATTCACCGGATCGTTGCCCGGATAGACCTCGTTCCAGCCGATCTCGAGGCCCGGCAGATCGCGCGGGTCGTCCACGAGAACCGCCCCGGAGCCGTCCGTGCCGCTGTCGCGGAAGTAGATGGAGAAGCGGTTGGTTTCGAGAACCAATGCCACCGAGAACCACTCGTTCGTCTTCGTGACGAAGGTGTCCAGACCCGAGGCCGGGTTCTCCGGCGTCGCGAAGAAGTCGCCGATCGTGAAGCTGCCCGGACGCGGGCCGAGCACCTGTGGACGACGTGAGATGTTGTCCGGATCCGCAAGCGGATCGCCAAGGTTGAAGCCGCGCTGCGAAACGCGGGTGATGATGAAGCCCTCGACGCCGGACGACGGGCTCCAGTCATCCTCCGTCGACTGCTCAACCGGCGGGACCATCGGGTCCTCGGGGAAGTAGAAGTCCTGGTTGACGATGATCGGCTCGTCAACCGTGGGGATGAACAGGTTCTCGTACGTCGTCGACCAGCCCAGGAACGTGCCCTCGAGACGCTGGCCCCAGGAGCCGCGCCCGTCCATCAGCACGAATTGGTTCCCGTCGCCGCCGATCTCAGGATCGGGGGGCGCCGAGTTGAACGTTGGGCAGATGGTCGCCGGATCCGCCCAATCGACCACCATGTAGAAGAACGACGCACCGGGCGAGATCCCGTCCGGGTTCACGCCGTCGTCGAACTCGATGAAGGTGGTGTCACAGGGGTTCGGATCGGCCTGGTAGCTGCCAGGCACGTCCTCAACGCCGTCAAAGAAGCTGAAGGGTCCGCCCAGGATGTCGCCCGTGTCGGTCCGGGGCGTGGCGGAGGAGCCGATGCGAAGCGGACGATCGGGGGCCTCCCCGTAGTCGTCGTTCGTCAGCGTCTCGAGTCCGAGCGCCTCGGCGTCGAACAGCGTGCGATCCGCATCGATGGCGCCGCTGCGGATCTGGGCCCGGACGTTCTCAAGCACCTCCTGTCGGCGCTGGCTGCCGGGGGCTCCGACAGCGGCGTCGCGCGACTGGGTGAACTGATTTTCAACAAGCGAGCCATTCTGGTCGCCGTTGTTGGTGGCGCTCTCGAGCGCCTTGGCCTTGATGCGGCTGTTCACCGCATTGACGAGGGCCGCCTTGTCACTCGCCGCCTGCGACGTCGGTCGATACGTCGCGGAGCGGTCTGCTTGGGCGGCGCTCGCCAGAGCCAAACCAACGGCTCCGACTAGCATACCAATCTTCATGTGCAATCTCCTCGCTGCGACGCGGGGTCCATCCCCGCGTCAAAACCGTCTTGGCGGTGCGGAAGGGCCGCACCAGTCCCTCTCGACGACACACAACGAACGACCCGAAGGCCGCCGCTGCAAATCGATTCGAATGGCGCCGGGTCAAGTCAACGGCGTCCCGCAGCCCTCACCGGCTCAAAAACACGAAACACGTCTCTGAAAAAGCTCTCCTCTTCAAATCTCCTCCAAGAGCAGGCGCGACGACAGCGACCGCCGGGGCGACAGACTCCCTCAGCCAACCTGCCCGGCGCAACTCGCCGGCGACGGGCACTGGCTCTGAGGGGGCTGCTTTGTGACGCCTCGAACGTCTCGCTTCACGTACTTTCCTGCCTTGGCGGGTGTCCCTCTCTCCGGACAGCCGACCACGCTGGGTCGTGCATACACCGTTATGACGGGTGAGGCGGCGGTTTGCAAGCATCTTCTCCGGATTTTCCGGGCGACCGTCCGGAATCGACCTCCGGATTCCCGCTACTGGACCCGGGGAAACCCTTGGAGAGATGCTGGAGAGACTGGGGGGGCCGCGCAAGCCCGGCGATTTCAGCCGCGATCGTCCGAATCGGACGCTGCCTCCACCTCGCCGACGCTCCCGTCCGCGGGCATGGCGCCCGCCACCTGGAAGCCGTGGCGGCGCAGGGTTGCCTCGAGCCGTCGCGCCGGAGCGTCCGCCTCGAAGACGCTCAATCCGACGAGTCGATGCGCCAGCCTCTCCGCCTCCGCGTCCGCCCTTGCGTTCGCCAGCCACTCGAGTCGCCGCAGCCAGAGTCCCGCCGTCGCCTCGAGCGCGCTCGCCTCGTCATACCGCCCAACTCCGAGAAGAACGGCGCTTTGGCGCATCCGGTCATCTCGCGCGCGCTCCAGCAGCGCATCGAGCAAGGGCGCCGTCGCCTCCTTACGCGCCAGCCGGGAGACGATCTCCACCAGCGCGCGCGCATCAAGGGAGCTCAGCGCTTCGAGCGCCGCTGTCAGAGCCGCATCGTCCGAGAAATCGCGCGCCGTGATCAGGGCGGCGATGACATCGCTCTCGACCCCGTGTCTCGCCCCGGCGCGGATCGCGATCGGGAGCAGCGCATCGTCGTCCTCCGCCGCCTGGAGCAGCGGCGCGACCTGATCGATCCAGGGAGCAAGATCCCGGGCGACGCCCACGCGCACCCGCTCGTCCGCCGAACGCAGCAGTGGGTGGAGGGAATCACGGTCCGAGATGGTCCCGGCCGCGGCCAGCAGACGGCGCTCGGCGTCGGCGAGTTGCTTGGGGTCGACGCCCCGCAGCCGCTCGAGCGTGCGGTTTCGAAGCCCGGGCCGATCCAGCCCCCCTTCGGCCCAAGCCGTCAAGAGCGCCTGGGCCGCCGCCTCGCCGGCGGGCGCGTATGCGTGACGGAGCCAGCGAACAGCGCGCACCGCCAGTTCGGGCGTGATTCGCCTGCTTCCGGCGCCCAGCATGGCCGCCGCCACGCGGGCGTCCTCTTCCTCGTCCAGCGCGGCGACGAGGAGCCCCCCGGCCTCTTCCGGCGCTACGGCCTCCACCAGCGGCGCCGCGGCAGCCCGGTTGGCCGGGTGTGGGTCGCGCAGGCATGCGATGATGGGGCTTCGGACCGCGTCCCCCAGCACCCGCGCGTTCAGCAGTTCGCGGTCCACAAGCTCCAGCCCGAGCCGTCGGAGGGCGGCGCGCTCGTCCTCGAGCAGCTCCGCGAGCAGTTCAGGACGACGCTCCACGGGTGTGGCGCCGTAGAGACGCCGGTACAGCGTCACCACTCGCTGGCGGAGCGCATCGACTTCCCGAACATGGGCGTCGGCGCGTCGCGACTGGGCCTCCAGCACCCGCGCCCGCCACTGACCCTCCGGCAGAAACTCGACTTCCTTCCACCACTGAGCCCATGCCTCGGGATTCGAACCAAGATCGATCCGCCCGGACTGGCGACGCAACGCTTCGAACGCGGCGTCTCGCACCGATGGCGACGCGTCCTCGGAGAGGGCGATGGTCAGCACGGGCCGCACCGCGTCCCGTGTATGGAAGAGCGTGAGGGCGTTGATGATTGGGATCGCCCCGTCGCCCTTGTCCACCGCCGCCGCGCGCCCAAGCGCCTGGATCAGACTCGTCGGATCCTCAGGGGTGACGCCCTCCCGATCCAGACCCACCAGCGCCAGCGCGACGGGAACCGCGATCGACGCGCCGCCCTGAGCAATCGCCTCGTCGATCGCGGTGATACGCCCGCCCCTGAGAAGGCGCGAGGCGGCTTCCGTTCGACGCTCAAGGTCAAGATTCTCATCTGCAAGCGTGTCGAGGAGGGTGGCGGTTGGCAAGGCGTTGGACTGGGCCGGCGCCTCCGGGGAGCACCACCAGAGCAGCGCGGCCGCGGCAGCGCAGAGGACGCCCCGCGAGGCCTGGCGGATCGATCGAGCTGCATGCGTCACGGAGCGGTTCCTGCTCGAGCGGGGGAAGTGACGACGAACCACCTCGACTATAGACAGGGCGGCGCGCCGCTCCCCTCATCGACCCGTCGGCGGGGGCGTGTCAACCGCCGCCGACGGGCGGCGCGTTAGTCTCCGCTCATCCCGAGCAGGCGCGCCGCCTCGTCCACGTCCTTGTCGCCGCGACCGGAGCAGTTGATGACGATCCGCTGCGAGGGCGCCATTTTGGACGCCAACTCGACCGCCTTGACGATCGCGTGCGCCGTCTCCAGGGCGGGAATGATCCCTTCCTGCCGACTCAGCAGCGCGAAGCCGTCCAGGGCCGCCTGATCGCCCACGAAGTCGTATCGGACGCGTCCGCTGTCCTTCCAGTAGGCGTGCTCCGGACCGACGCCGGGGTAGTCGAGTCCCGCCGAGCATGAATGCACGGTCGATGTCTGGCCCTCCTCGTTTTGGAGGACGTAGCTCAGTGATCCGTGGAGCACGCCGGGCGATCCGAATGAGAGCGGCGCCGCGTGCGCGCCGGGCTCGGCGCCCCGTCCTCCCGCCTCGACACCCACCAGCGCGACGGCCTCGTCGTCAACGAAGGGATGGAAGATGCCTGCGGCGTTCGAGCCGCCCCCGACGCAGGCGATGATCATGTCCGGCAGGGCGCCGAAGGCTGCGAGGCTCTGCTCGCGCGTCTCCCGCCCGATTACGGACTGGAAATCGCGAACGACCATCGGGAAGGGATGCGGTCCGACGACGGAGCCGAGGATGTAGTGCGTGTGCTCGACGGTGGCCATCCAGTCGCGCATGGCCTCGTTCGTCGCGTCCTTGAGCGTGCGCGAGCCCGCATCGACCTCGATGACGCGCGCGCCGAGAAGTCGCATGCGCACGACATTGAGACGCTGCCGGCGCGCATCCTCGCTGCCCATGTAGACATCGCACTCGAGCCCGAGATTCGCTGCGGCCGTCGCAGACGCCACGCCGTGCTGGCCGGCGCCCGTCTCGGCGATGACTCGGGGCTTGCCCATGCGCTTGGCGAGCAGGGCCTGCCCGAGCGTGTTGTTGATCTTGTGCGCTCCGGAATGGGCGAGATCCTCGCGTTTGAGCCAGATCTGCGCCGCCTCCCCACGTGCGCTCGTCGACGCGGCGTGCTCTGTCAATCGTTCGGCGAAGTGGAGCGGCGTCGGACGCCCGACGAAATCTCTGAGCAGCGCGTCGAGCGTGTTCTGGAAGGAGGCGTCTTCCCGGGCGCTCCGGTGCTCGCTTTCGAGCTGCTCGAGCGCTGCGATGAGTGTCTCAGGAACGTAGGCGCCTCCGAAGTCGCCGAAGCGGCCGGCGGGGTCGGGAACAGCGTGAAGCGCGCGGCGTGACGGGGCGGTGGTCATGACGGAGGAAGTCTAGGCGGAGGTGGAGCGTGGGCGGCGCGTCGGCGCGGCGTCATCACGGACTCCGGCCTCCCGTTCCGCCCGCTGGGCGGCGCGGACGCCGCGCATCTCGGCGACGAAGAAAAGGGCGATTGCGCCGGCGACGAAGTATCCGATCAGCACGAAGAGCGAGGCGGTGTCGCTCAGAGCCTTGACCTGCCCGAAGAGAAAGACGCCGGCCACCGCCGCGAGCTTGTACGCCGTGCCCCAGAGTCCGAAGAACTCCGCCGTCTTATGGCGGGGCGTGAAGCGACCCACCATCGCGCGGCTCGCGGCGCCGATTCCCCCCAGCCCGAAGCCGACAAACGCTCCGATCATCCAGAAGTGCCACTCGATGGCTCGCTGGCGCTGTGTCTCGAAGTGGAACCACGCGAGCGCCATCGTGCCGAAGATCCAGACGGCGAGGTAGATGAAGATCGTGGGTTTCGCGCCGATCTTGTCCTGAAAGAAAGACGTCGTGATGGCCGCCGCTCCCGCGGTGATCGTCAGCAGCAGGGCCAGAAAGATCAGGCGGATGTTCTGCGCCTCCGGCGAGATGTTCACCCAGACGATGTCTTTGCCGATGATCGCCGCGAAGAAGACGACGGTCTGCACGCCCATCCCGTAGAGCAGAAAGGCGATCAGGAAGCGGATGAGCTGTCGATAGCGCGCGGCGCTCCGCAGCGTGGACCGCAGCCGCCGCAGCGCCTCGGCGACCGCGTTCTCGGCCATCTCCGCCTCCGCCGCGGGGGGGCGCTCCCGCAGCACGATCGCCGGAGCGATCATGCCCATGAGAAACCAGATGCCGGCGAAGATGAACAGCGGCGCCCAGTCCTCCGTTCGATCGAGCCCGAAGACCTTGATCGCCAGAACCATCGCCGCCAGCAGACCAAGAGCGCCCACGTATCCCATGCTCCAGCCGATCGCCGAGACGCGCCCCATGTTCCGGCTGTGGGCCACCTCCGGCAGGAAGGACGCGAGAAAGTTCTCGCCAACCTGGTACGCCACATTGCCGCAGAAATAAAGAACCAGCGCCAGCCACACGTCGCCGCCGCCGATCAGCGCGAAGGAGCAGGTGAAGGCGACGCAGGCGACGCCCGTTCCAAGCAGCATCCGCTTCTTGAGGCCGCGCCCATCCGCCAGCGCGCCGAGGAAAGGCGCCAGGAGGACGACAGTCAGCATTGAGGCCGCGACCACTCCGCTCCACAGGCGATCGCCGCGCGCCGAGGCGGCCTCCGTCTCGCTGCCGACGACGACCTCCTTGAAGTAGACGGCGAAGAGCAGCGTGTTGATCAGCAGCGTGAAGGACTGGTTCGCGAGGTCATACATACCCCACGCCAGGACTTCCCTCGGGTTGTTCAGTCCGCGGAGCGGATTTGGAATCCTCACCCGTCCCCCTGTTCCTGTCCCCCTGCTCCCCCGAGGAGATGGCGCGCGAGGAACTCCGTCTGGATGTTCTTCGCCTCGTTCGCGACGCGCCCGAAGCCGGCGTGCTCGTTCGGCGCGCCGGTCTCGGGCCAGGTCGCGAGCCGCACCGCATCTGGATCGAGATGTGGCGATCGGCGCCGAAGCTCATCGAAGAAGGAGCGGATGCTCTCGACGGGCGCCCAGGCGTCCGCCTCCGAATGCAGCGCCAGCGCCGGAATCGGACGCCAGCCGTCGAGATGCCGCATTGGATCCAGCCGTTCGATCAGCGAGTCGGACGCCCGCCCCGCGAAGTCCGCCTTCTTCAGGTCGCCCATTGTCGACTCGACCGCCACGCAGCGAAACGCATGCGGCTCACAGCAGCGCCGCAGCGCCGCCATCCCGCCGGCGGACATCCCGCCGACGCCCATGCGATCCGTGTCGAAGACCGATTCGAACCCCGGGTCCGCCAGCGCTTCGACGACTAGATCGATCTCCTCCACCGCCTGCTCCACCACGCGCAGCGTCGATGCGGCGCTTTGAAGTCGCTCATCGCGGCGCTCGCCGTGGCCGGGCAGATCAATCGCGCACGCCGCGACGCCGCGACGCATCCACCGCAGGTACCGACCCGGATCGAGCTCCTTGTAGGCGGTGCGTCCGTGCATCCAGAGCACCACCGGAGCGGGCCGATCCCAGTCCGGATGCGCCAGCAGCGCCGGAATGCGCTCCGAGCCAAGCTTCACAAAGCGCGACTGGCGCAGCAACGACGCTGGCATGTTCTTCAGACGCCGGCTCACGCGATCGATCCTACCGCGGGGCTCTCGTCCTGGAAGATCGGATACGATGAGCCGTCACCGACTGCGAGTGAGACGTGACCAGCCCCCGCCCGACAGACGCCGCCGCCCGCTTCCGCTCCACCCGAGCGGCTCATCGCGATGAGACGGCGGAGGACTACGTCGAGGCCATCCAGCAGATGATCGATCGGAGCGGAGAAGCGCGGGTACGCGACCTCGCGGAGATGATGGGCGTCAGCCATGTCACCGTCTCCCGCAACGTGCAACGTTTGGTGAAAGCGGGTCTGGTGCGCACGGAGCCCTACCAGCCGATCGACCTGACGGCCGAGGGTCGCGAGCTGGCGCGCGCCGCTCGACGGCGGCATGAGATCGTCCTCGCATTCCTCAAATCGATCGGCGTCCCCGATCGGCAGGCTGAGATCGACACCGAAGGCATCGAGCATCACGTCAGCGAGGAGACCATCCGCGCAATGCAGCGCGTCTTGAACTCCCCGGACTAACCTTTCACGCGCGCACAAAGGGGTTCGACCGCTTCTCCCGACCGATCGTCGTTTCGGGGCCATGCCCCGGCAGGACGCGGGTCTCCTCGGGCAGCGCGTAGAGCGTCTCGCGGATCGAGCGGAAGAGCGCGGACTCGTCCGAAGTTGGAAAGTCATGCCGCCCGATCGATCCGGCGAAGAGCGTGTCTCCCACCAGCGCCGCCCCCGCCGCATCGCTGACCAGCGTGATGCCGCCCGGCGAATGCCCCGGCGTGTGCAGCACGTCCCACGCGTGCGCGCCCAGATCGAGGCGCTCCCCGCCGGTGAGGGGCCGGGTCGGCGCCGGGGCTCGCAGGGGCTGGCCCAGGGCGGCGCTCAGATTGCGTTCGGGATCCTGGAGGAAGTCCGCCTCCGCCTGATGCACGAGGATCGGAGCCTCGGGAAAGGCCCGCTGAACCTCTTCCAGGCCTGCGATGTGATCCACATGAGCGTGGGTGAGAACGATCGCCTCGACGCGCTCCTGAGTCTCCCGGACCCGCTCCAGCATGGGCTCGACGTCGAACCCCGCGTCCACAATCCAGCACACGCCCGCCTCGGGCGCACGGACGAGGTAGCAGTTCGTCTCGAAAGGCCCGAGGACGAATCGCTCCACCACCGGCGGCTGCGTGGGATCGCTCATCGCCGACACTGTAGAATCCTGCCGGGTCCCTCGCTCGCGCCGAATTTCTGGAGCAGACGCCCATGACGCTTCGCAACGTGGATCAGGTCGAGTTCAAGCCGGTGGAGATGGAGGGCGCGGAGCGCGTCCGGATGGCCATGATGATTGGACGCGCAGACGGCGCTCCGAACTTCTCCATGCGTCAGTTTCGCGTTGAGCCCGGCGGGCACACGCCAAGGCACAGTCATGACTACGAGCACGAGGTGCTGATCCTCGCGGGCGCTGGCGCCGCCCTGCACGATGGGAAGGAGCGGCGCATCAAAGCGGGAGACGCGCTCTTCGTCCCCGCCAACTCAGAGCATCAGTTCCGGGCGGATCAGGGCGAGGAGCTCCGCTTCATCTGCCTCGTCCCCGCGAGCCAAAACTGCGGAGAGCCGACGCCGGGGAGCTGAGAAGAGCCGCCGATTGAGCGAGCCCGCCGCCCGACGCTTCAGCAGAGGGGCGGCCGAGGACGATGTACGGAGGAGGACGGAGCCGCGAGCATGGCAAGATCTGACGAGCATTCGGAGGCGACCAGGGTTTCATCCGCAAATCGCGGGAGTTCGGGCATTGGGCCCCTCGACTTCGTCTGGGTCGGGCTCTACACGGCGCTGGTGGCGGCGTGTGCGATCGTGATGATCGTCAGCCCGGCGCTGCGCGGCCACGCCTTTGTGGGGCTTGTCGTCTCGCTGGCGCTGCTGCCCATCGGGCTTCGCTCCATCGGCGGGCGGCGCACGGATGGCGCTGCACAGGAGTTGGACCGTCTGGCGCAGGCTGTGGAGCAGATGACCAACGAAGCGGGGCTCTCGGACGCCGCCAAGCGAGTGCTGCACCGCCGGCATGAGCGCGAGCTGCTCCGCGACGAAATCGAGCGCGATATCCGCGATCAGGACTGGGACGCCGCCATGGTCCTCGTGAAAGAGCTCGCGGAGCGATTCGGCTATCGCGCTGACGCCGAGGAGTTCCGCGTGCGCATCGAGCGCGCCCGGGCTGCGACGCTGGATCAACTCGTCAACGAGGCGCTGGAAGGGCTGGAGAATCTCATCAACGAGCGCCGCTGGACGGATGCGTTCGCGGAGGCGGCGCGCATCCGCCGCCTGTATCCCGATTCCCATCGAGTGGAGAACCTCACGGGGCGCGTCGAGGAGGCTCGCCAGCGATACAAGGCCGATCTGGAGCGACGCTTCCTTTTGGCGGCTCAGCGCGACGAGATCGACGAGGCGATGAGCCTCCTCAGCGAGCTGGACGTCTATCTGACGGAGGAGGAAGCCGCGCCCTTGCGCGAGGTCGCCCGCGGCGTCATCGGCAAGGCGCGGGACAATCTGGGCGTGCGCTTCAAGCTCGCGCTTCAGGATCGCGACTTCCCGGCTGCGCTCGAGGTGGGCGAACGGATCATCGATCAGTTCCCCAACTCGCGCATGGCGGAGGAGGCGCGGGGGCTGTTGCCGATGCTGAGGTCCAAGACGCGCGAGGGCTCGGCGCAGTCCGACGCCGCGGGCGTTTAGCTCGGGGGAGCGTCCTTCGGCGGCGTCGCGCCCGGTCGGGGCGCGTCCTTGGGATCCCCGTTGCGCCAGAGCGTCCAGATCAGCAGAGCGATGCCGATGAGCAGTAGGGCGTCCGCCACGTTGCTCACCCAGGGCCACACCTCGCGCGCCCCCCCGGGCCAGCGCAGCCCGAACGGCAGATGCACGTTTGGCAGCGGATGCAGGAAGTCCCGGACGCAGCCGAAGACGAGCCGGTCGTAGAGATTCCCGAGTCCTCCCGCGAGGATGAGTCCGAGTCCGAGATGCGCGGGCCAGTCGCGCGCGGCCGTCCAGCGCGCGAAGATCCAGAGCCCGAAGCCCACTGCGACGACGGTGAAGAGCACGAAGAACCAGCGCTTTCCGGGGCCGACGCCGAAGACCGCCCCGGGATTCAGCACCAGCGTCAGTTCGAGGACGTAGGGGACGACCACGCGCGGCTGATGCGGCGGGATAATGTCCCTCAGATCGCCGCTCAGCACGCGTTCTCGTTCGACCTGCACCGCCTGCGGCGCCACACGCTGGAAGGCGAGTGATTTGGTCGCCAGATCGGCGGCGATTCCCACTGCGACCACAACGAGCAGAAGAATCCACGCGCGCGGAGAGCGCAAGGCCGGGACGGGACCGCCCCGGGACGCGATGGGCCCCGCCTGCGCGTTCACCGTCCGCGCCGGCCTGGATCCATGAGTCGCGCCCCTTCGAGGCTGTATCGCGTCCAGGGCTGCGCCTCTAGGCGCTCCTTCTCGATGGCGATGCCGATAGACTCGCAGATGCCGTACGTTCCGTTCTCAATACGCTCCAGCGCCTCGTCGATCTCGCCAAGCAGGAGCCGCTGCGTCGAGGCGATGTCGAGCGTGAGCGACTGCTCGTACTCGTCCGATCCCTGATCGGCGAGATGCTGCGGGAGCGAGCTCAGGGCGCCGCCGCCTCCGAAGAGCGCTTCGAGCTCGAGATCGGAGACATCGCCTGCGACCTCCGCCCGCTTCTCGAGAAGGATGTTGCGGAACTTGTCCAGCTCGCGCTTCCCCAGCGGCGTCTTGGTCAGTCGCTTGACGGTCGGCAGCGCCTCGTCGCCGTTGACGCGCACCTTCTCGACCGGGCGCAGCCCCGCGGCCGCCGCCAGCTTCGACGCCGCCGCCTTGGCCGCCTCCAGCGATGGGGGCGCCGATGTCTCGTGTCCACCCTTGGCGCCGGAGGTGGACGCTGCGTTGGACGCTGATGTTTTTGTCGACGACTTCCGACGACGCTTCGATGTCCCGCCGCCGGCGCTCGCGCTAGACGAGGAGCCGGACTTGTTCTTCGGCTTCGTTGTCTTTGGATTCGTCGAGGTCGACTTCTTCCCGCCCGACGCGCTCTTCTTCGTCACGGACTCTTTCTTCGTCCGCTTCTTGCTCGCGCCGGCGGCCGCCTTCTTCGCGGTTTTTTTCCGTGTCGTCTTCTTCGCTGTGTTCTTCGCCGTCTTCTTCTTCCCGCCCTTTCGAGCGTCGGAGGATGAAGAGGGGGAGCGCTTCGTGCGGGTCGACGTCTTCTTGGCGGTCGACTTCTTCTTGTTGGAGGAGCCGCGGCGCACCGGCTTCTTCTTGGAGCTCGTCTTGCCGCGAGACGACGCCTTCTTTTTCTTGGCCACGGTGTCGCCCCCGAAAAGCTGCTCAGGGCCCCGCCTGACGCCAAAAGGTCGGCAAGAATACCGACCACGCGAACAGCCGTCAAACAGAAAGACGGAGTCGATGGGTCCCTACGCCCCCGCGTCCTCCTCCGCCGCCTCCTGCGCCGGCGTTGGCGGCGGGGCCACCTCGAACCGCCCCAGCTTCCGAAATCGCTCGTAGCGACGGGGAGGCAGGTTCGAAGGCTTGAATCGCCGCAGCTCCCGCAGCCGGTCCGTGAGCCATTTGCTGATCCGCTCCGCCATCGCCTGCGGATCGCGATGCGCTCCGCCCGCCGGCTCGGGAAGCACCTCGTCCACGACGCC
Organism: uncultured Phycisphaeraceae bacterium; assembly: GCA_964451515.1. Taxonomy (GTDB): domain Bacteria; phylum Planctomycetota; class Phycisphaerae; order Phycisphaerales; family UBA1924; genus CAYVIJ01. Next base: position 195,167 of record CAYVIJ010000001.1, read on the forward strand.
CAGCTCCAGGTTGTCCCGGGCCGTCAGCTTCAGGGCGCTCGCCGCCGTTATGTTGTTGGCCTCGTTCGCGGCCTTCCAGAGGATCGCGGCGCAGCCTTCCGGGCTGATCACCGAGTACCAAGCGTGCTCCAGCATCCCCACCCGATCCGCCACGGCAATCCCCAGCGCGCCCCCCGAGCCGCCCTCGCCGATCACCACCGTCACGATGGGCGTTTTCAGGCGGCTCATCTCGCGCAGGTTCACCGCGATCGCCTCCGCCTGCCCGCGCTGCTCCGCGCCCAACCCGGGAAAGGCCCCCGGCGTGTCGACGAAGGTCACGATCGGCAGCCCGAACTTCTCCGCCAGACGCATTTTCGAGAGCGCCTTGCGATACCCCTCGGGATGCGCACAGCCGAAGTGGCACGCCAGCTTCTCCCGGGTCGATCGCCCCTTCTGATGCCCTACAACCAGGCACTTGATCGAGCCGAGCCGTGCAAAGCCCGTGACAATCGCGGGATCGTCGCCATACTGCCGGTCGCCGTGGAGCTCGCAGAAGTCCTTGAAGATCAGGTCGATGTAGTCGCGTGTCTGCGGGCGGTTGGGATGCCGCGCCACCCGGACCGTATCCCAGGGCGACAGCGCGCGATAGAGCTTCACCAGCGTCCTGTCGCGCTGGTTGCGCAGCTTCTTCAGCTCCGCGTCGGCCTCCGACGGCGCGTCGCCCCCCTCGCTGGAAGCCAGCTCCATTTCGAGGATCTCGATGTTCTTCTCGATCTCGAGAACGGGCTTCTCGAAATCGAGTTGATAGATCGTCGACATCGCTGATGGGCTCCGCGTAAGGCCCCAATGCTAGCCGTGGCGCCGTTCGGCAGCGACCCGCCGGTGGATCGCCCGCCCCTTGCCCTCAGTGGTCCGGCAGGCGACTCTTTCTCCATCGAAAGGAGGCTCCATGTCCGGATCGTGTCTTGTCCTCATCGGCGGCGGCAACATGGCTCGCGCCATTCTTCAGGGCGCCGCCCGGGCGGAGCGCCCCGGGTTCGACCGCTTTCTTGTCGTCGACCCCGATGGTTCTGCCCGCAAGCGGGTCGAGGCGCTGCCGCTTGCCGAGCGGCTCGCGGGGACGCTCCCCGCCATCGCGGACTTGAAAGGGGGGCTGAACCCGGGCGACGCTCTCCTTCTCGCCGTGAAGCCGCAGATGCTGGCGTCGGTGGGGCGGGAGCTGGCGCCGATTCTTGAGGACGCGACCCGCGATCCGCTCGTGATTTCGATTCTCGCGGGCGTCGCGTCGGGGCGCGTGCGCGAGCGGCTCGGCGGGGGGCGGGTCGTCCGCGTCATGCCCAATCTTCCCGCTCGGGTCGGCATGGGCATGACGGCGATCGCAGTGGGGGAGGGCGCGGGCGAGGACGACCTGTCGGCGCCGCGGCGGCTCTTCGAGACATGCGGGGCTGTGGTCGGGATCGAAGAGGCCAAGATGGACGCCTTCACCGCCCTCGCCGGGTCGGGCCCTGCGTATCTCTTCTACCTCGCCGAGGCGATGGGGACCTCCGCTGAGGAGTTCGGCTTCAGCGCACAAGATGCTTCGCTGATCGTTCGCCAGACGCTGGCAGGAGCGGCTGAGATGCTGCGCGCTTCGGAGGATGATCCGGCGGCTCTCCGCGCCGCCGTCACCAGCAAGGGCGGCACGACCGCCGCGGCGACAGAGACATTCGACGAGAAGGGCGTCATGGAGGCGCTCGTGGAGAGCATGCGCGCCGCGCGCGCCCGCGGGGCCGAACTCGCCGCGAAAGCGTGATCGCTCAGAAGTCGCGCCGGACGAAGAGCCAGGAGGCGATCGCAAGGACGAAAGCCTCGAACAGCAGCGATGTTCCCACGATCCAGAGGACGGAGCGCTCGCGGATCTTCTCGACCACGCGCTGCTGCGTGCGCTGCTGAAGCGCCGCGTTGTCGATCTCGAGCTCCTCGCCCTCTTCGCCATCCGGCGCGTCAGATGGCGGCAGGATCGGCTCCGGCTCCTCGCTGAGATCGGGCAGCTCCGCCAGATCGATCAGCCAGCGCTCGATGAGGCCGATCGTCTCGCCCGTCTTGGGCAGGATCGTCCGCGCCGCCAGCGCGCCGTTGTGAAAGCGGGAAATGGTCGCAAGCCGGTCCTCGGCGCGCTCGAGCTCTTCCTGGCGACGCTCCATCGCCCTCTCCCTGCTCGGACGCGACACGGCGTTCTTGAGCCCCTCGACAATTCCAGCGCTCTCCTGCTCCGACATCTGAGCCAGATCGCCCTCGCGCCGCTCGATGTCCTCTTGGAGGACCGCGATGCGCTCCTGATCCATCGTGCGGAAGAAGAGCAGCGTCTGCTCCGTCGTCTGCACGCCCCAGATGACGAACCAGAGAAGCAGCGTCAGCAGCAGCGACGCCATCGTCGAGCGCGTCAGGACGCCCAATAAGGCGCAAATCGCGTACAGGTAGGAGAAGAAGATCGTCACCATCGGCACGGCGATGAAGACGCCCCATTCCCACGTCCCGCCGCGCAGCCCGAGCACCAGGAACGACGCAACGCAAAAGACGAGCACCTGGAGCGCCACGAACAGCAGCCCCGACGCATACTTCGTCAGGAAGAGTCGCAGCCGACCGACGGGCTTCGAGAGCGTCAGGTCGATCGATCCGTCGCTGAGAAAGTCGGGGATGAGCCCCGCCGTCGAGACCAGCGCCAGAATCGTCGCCAGCCACGCGATCCAGAAGCCGATGCCGAGCGAGACGAACATCGTCTTGTAGAAGACCGCCGGGGAGAGTTGCGCCGTGGTGAATCCGACGTCGCTCTCCCATCCGAAGAAAGTCAGCCCGCTCTCGTTGATCCCGACCGCCCCGAACGCCGCCACCACAAGCCCGGAGAGGATCAGCACGATCCAGAACAGCTTCTTCGCCGCCAGCGCCCGATAGGCGTCCAGCAGGATTGCCCATGTCTGCCTCATTGGCGCGCCCTCCGCTCGCTCGCCGCCCCGGGGGTCAGCGTCTCGCCCGTCTCCGGATCTGTGACGGCTTTGATGAACAAGTCCTCGAGCGTCGGACGCACCGCCTGGACCGATCGGATCGTCTTGCCCTGGGCGCGCACCGCGTCGATCACCGGCTGCACCGCGTCCGCATCCTCCGTCGCCAGGCGGATCGAGCGCTCGGAGATCGTCGTCTCGATCGACTCCCGAACGGACTGCCGAACGCGCTGCGCGCCCGCCTCATCCAGCGTCTCGATGAGCTCGATCTCGTATCGCCGCTCCTCCTGCGTCAACTCATCCAACGCGCCCTGCCGTACGACCCGACCCTGCACCAGGATGGCCACACGATCGCAGACCATCTCGAGCTCGCTGAGCAGGTGGCTGTTCAGAAAGACCGTCTTCCCCTGCGCGCGCAGATCCACAATCATATTCCGAATGTCGCGCCGTCCGACCGGGTCGACGCCGTCCGTGGGCTCGTCCAGAAAGACGAGGTCGGGGTTGTTCATCATCGCCTGCGCCAGCCCGAGCCGCTGCCGCATGCCCTTTGAGTACGACTTGATCTTCTTTCCGCCCCATTCGCCGAGCCCCACGCGCTCCAGCATCTCGCCGGCGCGCCTTCTGCGCTCTCTTCGAGGCACATCCGCCAGCGCCCCGAAGTAGCCCAACGCCTGCCCGCCGTCCAGATACTCCGGAAAGCGGACATGCTCAGGCAAATAGCCGACATGCCGCAGCGCAGGCTTGTGCCCGACCTTCGCCCCAAGCATCGTCCCCTCGCACTTCGTCGGGCGCACGATCGTCGTCAGGATCTTGACGAGCGTGCTCTTCCCGGCGCCGTTCGGCCCCAGCAGCCCGAAGATCTCGCCGCGTTGCACCCGCATCTCCACGCCGCGAAGCGCATGCACTTTCCCCCGGTACGTCTTGGCGACATGCCCCAGATCGATGGCCATCTCGCCGGATGCGGTCGTCATGACTGGTCGATCCTCTCTTGCTCCATACCCCCTTTATTGGGAACCCGGTCGCCGGATTTCCGTTGGTCGATCCTACCGCGCGTCCGCCTCACGGATTCGGGTAAGAGAATACGATCCGGGCGTGTACGACTCCGTGCGAGCATTCATCGAGGCGCTGGAGCGAGCCGGCGAGCTCGCGCGTGTCCGCGCGCCGGTCTCACCGCTGCTCGAGATCACCGAGATCGCCGATCGCGAGAGCAAGTCGCCCGCGGCGCATCTCCCCAGCGCCTCCGCCCGCCGGAACGACCCGCGATTCCATGATCGAGGCGGGCGAGCCCTGCTCTTCGAGCGTGTGGAAGGCTCCGAGATGCCGCTGCTGATCAACGCCTGGGGCTCCTACCGGCGCATGGAGATGGCGATCTCCTGCAACGAGGCGGGCCCCGGCGTCGCGCACGGGAAGCTCCCGGGCGGCTTCGACGCAGTCGCGGATCGGATCGGCTCGCTGGTCAAGCCCGAGCCGCCGCGCGGGCTGGGCGAGATCGTCGCGAAGGCCAGGCAGTTCGCGCCGCTTCTGCGCATCCCGCCGCGGACCGTGCGCTCGGGCCCCGTGCAGGAGGCTCTGCTCACGGGCGACCGGATCGATCTGACCCGCTTTCCGTTTCTGAAGTGCTGGCCGCTCGACGGCGATCCGGGCGCGGTCAGCTATCCCGCAGACGTCAACCGGGGCGTCCCCGCCGCCGACCTCGCGAATCACCCCGACTATCGCGGACGCTACATCACCTTCGCGGGCGTGCACTCGATTCACGCTGACGACGCCGGCATGGCGAAGCCGTCTTCCCACAACATCGGCATGTACCGCATGCAGCTCATCGGTCGCCAGCGCCTCGCCATGCACTGGCACATGCACCACGACGGCGCGCGCCACTGGCGCTCCTGGAAGCGCCGCGGCGAGCGGATGCCGGTGGCGATTGTCTTGGGCGGCGAGAGCGTGCTGCCCTTTGCCTCCATCGCGCCGCTGCCGCCCGGCATGTCCGAGCTGCTCTTCGCGGGGTTTTTGAACGGACGCGGCATCCCGCTCGTCAAGGGCCAGACCGTCCCCGTTCGCTATCCAGCCAACGCGGAGATCGTCCTCGAGGGCTACGTCAGCAGCGAGGCGGGCGGACCCGGCTACGACCCGCGCGTCGATCCCGAATCGCTCGGCCCAGGCGCCTTCTTCGAGGGCCCCTTCGGCGATCACACCGGCTTCTACTCGCTGCCGGACAGGTACCCGATCGTCGAGATCACCGCCATCGTGATGCGCAGAAACCCAGTCTTTCCCGCGACGATCGTCGGTCTTCCGCCGCAGGAGGATTACTACATGGGCAAAGCGACGGAGCGCATCTTCCTGCCGCTGCTCAAGACGATCATCCACGACATCGAAGACTACGACTTGCCGCTCTTCGGCGCCTTCCACAACTGCGCCGTTGTGCAGATCAAGAAGGAGTATCCGCTCCAGGCGCGGCGGGTCATGCACGCGATCTGGGGCGCGGGGCAGATGGCGTGGACGAAGACAATCATCGTCGTGGACGAAGACGTGGACGTGCACGACGCCTGCGCCGTCGCCTCGGCGGTGGGGGAGCGCTGCAACCCCGCCCGCGACATCGAGATCGTCAACGGCCCGCTCGACATTCTCGATCACGCCGCGCCGCGCCTCGGCGCCGGCTGCAAGATCGGCCTTGACGCGACGCACAAAATCCAAGGCGAGGAGGTCCATGGCGTGCCGATCGAAGGAAAGCCGCCCTCCGGAGGGATCGGATCGGAGACGATCGAGTCGCTGCGTTTGATCGAGGGCGTCGATGACGTCGCTCTTCCGAATCAGGAATCAGGCGAGCCAGGCGGCTGGCGGGGCTGGCTCTTCGTTCGCACGAACGAAGCGGACGCGGGGCGGCGGACGATGAAAGAGGTCTTCGATTTGCTCGACGAGCGAGAGGACGCGGCGGCGATCCGCTGCGTGATCGTCGTCGGCCCGGACGTCGACCTGCGCGACCCCGATATGACGCTCTTCCACTGGTGCGCGAACTCCGACCCCGGGCGCGACGCGGTCCGCTGGGGCGAGCGCATCGGTTTCGACGCCACGCCCAAGCGTCCGGAGGATGGCACGCCGCAAGCGCCGATCCGCGACTGGCCGCCGATCATCGAGATGGACGAAGCGACAAAGCGCCGCGTGACGGAACGGTGGAATGAGTATGAGTTGGGGAAGGCTCATGTGGACTCAGTGCGTCAAACTCACGCGGCGGCGCCCGCATCCTCGGAGGCGGAGGACTCCGAGCGATGGAAGGCCCTCTTCGTCGAGGGACGCGCTGAAAGCCCTCGCTTCGGGTGCTGACTTGATGTGTCGATCGTCGTCGGCGCATCGCGGGCGCGCCCCGTGAGCCCGCCGATGGAAACGGAGCGCACGCGTTCTCTGAAAAGACGGAATAAAGAAGCTGCGCCCGCGGTGCGCATGGCGGTGTCGGGCCAGTTCCCGGCGCGACAGCGGCGCGAGTCGCTCCTACGGTTTGTGCAGACTTCAAGGGAGGCAATCATTCATGCCTGCGCACACGCCGAATCGGGTCAAGCTTCTTCTGCTCATCGCTCTGGCGGCGTTCGCCGCCGCGTCGATTGGATGCCGCTCACGCGGGCAGACGGGAGCGCTGGCGGGCGCCGGGATCGGCGCGCTCGCGGGGCAGGCGATCGGCGGCGACACGGGCTCGACGCTGATCGGATCTGGCGTCGGCGCCGGTCTCGGCTACATCGTCGGCAACGAGATGGACAAGAGTGAGCGGCGCGATCGGGAAACGCGCCCCGCACCGAGGAACACGACGCGCCGCACCCTTGACGCCGATTACAACCCGCTCGCCGGGACGCGCTGGCGGGTCGTCGAGATGACGCCGTCGGCGCCGATGGACGACGCGCTGTCGAAGGTGCTCGAGTTCGGCGGGCAGGGGGAGTTGACAACGATCACCACGTTCAAAGACGGCGCGGTGGAGGTCGATCGCGAGCGGTATCAGGTGACGGACTCGACACTCGTCCTGCGCCCGCCGGGGCGGACCGTACGAGCGAGCTACGAGAAGCGCGGGGGCCGCCTGACGATCGAGGCGCCGGATCTCCGGATTGTCGCAACGCGTCTGAACTGACGCCGAGGAAGCGCATCACGTTCCAACTTGAGCGGTTGAGGGCCCGCTTACGCCTGCGAGTCGGGTCTGCCGCGGCGCTGCCGTCGCAGGCGAGCGTCGATGGCTGTCGCCATGGTGGATTCTTCCAAGGCTCCGCCGAGGAAAGCATTCACGCGCTGTGCGGCGGCGGGCGGATCTTCGACGGCGTCGGCGTAGCGAACGCGGAGCAAGGGCCAGCCGGCCTGTGCGGCGCGCCGCATGGCGCCGTCCCGTTCGGCGATGAGCGCGTTGGCGAGGCGCTCGTCGTCGAGATCGGCGCCCTGCCGATCCTGCCGCTCGAGCATGGCGCGCTGGCTGGCGAGAACTTCGGAGAGATCGCGCTCCATGAAGATGAAGCGGTAGTCCTCTTCCGGCGGAAGATGGCGCAGCAGCGGCGAAACGATTTTCACGACGCGCCCGCGCGCCTCGCCGATCCAGGACGCATCTGAAGCGAGCGCTTTGACGCGGCCGTGCTCGAGATAGCCGCGGGGGTTGTCTTCGTCCGGGGCGCGCTCGGCGTCGGTGAAGACCGGCAGCCCCCCGGCGGAGAGCATCTGCATCATCATGGACGTGCCCGAGCGGGGGAGGCCCGAGACGACGACGATGGTGCGATGCGGGTCGATCGGACGGTGCGCGAAAGGCTCATCCGGCGCGCTGCCGTGGCGGGCGTCGTCCAGCGCGCCGGCGTCCTGATAGAGCAGACGCTGGCGTCCGCGCTCCATCCCGGATCGGGCTCTCGCCTCACGTGCGCGCCCGAAGAACTCACGGGACTCGTGCGCGCGATTGGGATCAGTCCGCAGGACGCGCCCCATCAGCCGCAGCGCGCGGGCGTAGCTCGGGGCTTGTGAGAGAGCGACGCCCAGCGCGGCTTCCGCACTTTCGGAATCGCCCGTCTCATGGAGCGCCCGTCCCAGAAGCGTGTGCGCGCGCGGGTTGAAGTAGAGCAGCTCAATGGCGGAGAGGGCGTGGTCGACGACGGCGGACCAGTCGCGCAGCCCCGTCGCGGCTTCGGCGATCCCGAGCTGCGCCGAGGCGTTCTCCGAGTCATGCTCCAGGGCATTCGCGAAGGAGTCCCTCGCGTCCTCGAAGCGCTTCAGCCGAAGCAGGGCGCCACCGAGCTGGAGATGAAACTTCGGATCACTCGAGTCCTGCGCGCGCAGACGCTCGATGAAGGCGAAGGCGTCCTCATCCCGCCCCTCCGCGAGAGCTTGCGTGGCGCGGAGCCACTGGATCAGACGCGTGCGCGGCGCGGCGAGATGCGCGAGCTTGCGCATCTGGAAGCGGAGCTGCTGCGGGGGCGGGCCGTTTCCGGCCTTGTCGTCAGCATCAGCCTTGCCAGCGACGGGTTCAGGCGATGGCTCGTTGTGCTGCTCGGCTTCGACGAGCGTCCGCCAATGCGGCTCGAGCTCTTTCAACTCGCGCTGGGCCTTCTCGCGATGCTCGGCGATGTTCGCCTCGAGACGATCGATGGCCTCGGCGCGCGTCGCGAGCTCGCGGAGAGCGCCGTAGCACTGGATGAGCAGCCCGCCGAAGCGATGCTCCTCGGGCCAGTCGCGCCACAGCGGCTCGAGCAGAGCCGCGGCGTCGGCGTAGCGGTTGGCGTCGCAGTAGGACTGCGCGAGGTTGTAGCGCAGCTCGCGCACGCACTCGCGCACCGCCGTCTCCGCGTCCTCGCTGGGCTCCTCGACGTACCCCAGCTCGACAAGCTGCCGCATCGCCTCGGCGCTCTCGACGGGATCCTCCCGCTTGTCGGGCGGGTGCGTCCCATCCTCGCCCTCGATCTCATCCCACGACGGAACCCGATCGATCTCAGGCGCCTCCTCGAACGCGGTGACGAGCGGTTTGCCATCCATGTCTTCGCCGATGGGCAAGCCGTACATCGAGAGGATCGTCGGGCAGATGTCCAGGAGGCTGGCGCCGTGGACGGGCTCGCCCCGACGGATCCCGGGCCCGCGCATCGCGAGGATGCCGAAATCGCGGTGCTCCACGGCCGGGCCGGCGGGCTCGGCGGGGATTTGACGCGGGCGGAGATGATCCGGGTGGAAGCCGTGATCGCTCATGAGGATCACGGTCGTCTCCTCACCCGCGAGCGCGAGCAGGGCCCCCAGCATCATGTCGTGGAATCGGTACGCCGCCTCGATGACGCCCGAGTAGAGCTCGAAGTCTCGCTCGGGGATCCATTCCTGACGCGGCGGGTGGTACTTCATGAAGCCGTGGGAGAAGTGGTCGACGCCGTCGTAGTAGACGGCGAAGAAGTCCCAGGGCTCGAGCTGCATCAGCGCCGTCGCGGCGGCGTGGATGGATGTCGTCTCCGCGATCGTCCCGGCGAGCCCCTGGAGGCGGCGGTCCTTTTCCTGGTCGATCTCCTCCAACTTGGGGACAAAGGGCAGAATGTGCTCGCCGACGAGCTCGCGCGGGTGAAAGCGGAACTCCTTGAGCGGTTCGACAAGGCGCTCGGGATGCACCGTCCCCGGGCGCATGGGCCAGAGCGATGCCTGAACATGGCGCGGCGCACGCTGGAAGTGGTTGCTGACCATGGCGCCGCGGATGGGCTCGGCGGGGCTGGAGGGCCACCAGCCGACGACGATGGGCGTCTTGCCGACCTGGTTCAGGATATTCCAGACAGCCTTGGTTTTGCGCGAGAGGTTGGTGACGGGGCGGACGCCCTTGCCGTCGGGGGCAGGTTCCGTGAAGCCGTGGATCCCGTGCTTGAAGGGGCGCTTCCCCGTGGCGATGGAGGTCCAGAGCATGGGGCTCAGGACGGGATGGAGCGTGGCGATGTTGCCGGAGACGCCGGCGTCGAGGAAGCGGCGCAGGACGGGCATCTTGCCCTGCTCGAGAAGCGGGCGAATGACGCGCCAGTCGGCGCCGTCCCAGCCGACGAGGAGGACCCTGCGGTCGGCGGGCGTGAAGGAATGGTCGATCTCGGGCGTGGGCACAAGAGCAGATTATGACAGACACTCAGCTTTCCGTGTTATGGAAGTCATTCCAGCCGGAACCACGCCGGCGCCTCGAACCACCCCTAGACGGAGGGGTGTCCCCGTTGGCCGACCTGAATGCCGCCTTCCGGACCTTTCTAATGGGGCCGTCGACGAGGCGGCGCGACGGCGTGGATGGGGGCCAGGTCGCCCGCGGCCCGGGACGGGGCGATCACACCGGGCTTGCGGGGACGCTCGTTCGGGAGGCGGATGATCCCGCGTATCCTGCGCTGGTGCGGCGCCGGCGATGAACGCCATGCAGGCTGATCGCATGGTCGGCGTCATCATGGATCTCGAAACGGCTTCGCCGATTCTGCGCAAAGTATCGAGGTCCTCGCTCGGAAGGAGAAGGCATGACGCTCCGACGGACGCTGACGCTGACGATCGCGGCCCAGATCCTTGCAGTCGCGGCCCTCTGCGCTGTGGGGCTGTGGGGACTCTCATCGGCGCGTACGGCGCTCGATGCGACGACGGATCAGTTCGACGCCCTGCGCCTCGCTCATCGCGCCGGGCATCACCTGCTCACGGCGCGCGCCTTGGCTCAGCAGGCCTCGCCGGATGTGGAGGCGGCGCACGCGCAGCTGCGCAGCGCGCTCTCCTCCGTCGACGAGGGGCTCCGTTCTCGCCCCGCCGGCGGCTTCTCCTTTGATTCGGAGGAACTCAACGCGCTGCGCCGTGCGCTCGCGTCGGCGCTCGAGGAGCAGGATCCATTTCGGATCGCGTCGCAGGCGACGAGCGCCGTCGGCGTTGTGCAGCGTCTGGCGCAGGGCATTCAGCGGGACGCGCGTTCGCGTCGCGAGGCGGCCATCGCCGCCAACGCGGCGGCGGGAATTCAACTGGCGGGCGCTGGGCTGCTCATCGGCATGGTGAGCGTGGGCGTGGGGCTTGCGCAGCATCGCAGCGTGATGCGGCCGCTCTTTGCGCTGCGGCGAAGTGTCGAGGATGTGCGGAACCGGCGATCCGCCGAGGCGCCCGTCGCGGGCCATCGCGAGTTTCGCGAGCTGGCGCAGGGGTTCAACGAGATGGCGCAGGAGATCCTCGATGCGCAGGAATCGCTGGAGCGGCGCGTGCGCGATCGCACGGCGCAGCTCATCCGCTCCGAGCGCCTCGCCCGCCTGGGCGCGCTGGCGGCGGGTTTTGCGCATGAGATCAGCAACCCGCTCGCCATCATGAGCGGGCATGCGGAGCTCGCGCTGCGCCGCTGGAAGTCGGGGGGCGGCGGCGCTTCCGGCGCGGAATTGGTGGAGGCGCTTGATGTCACACTGGAGGAAGCGCAGCGGGCCAAGCGGATCATCACCAACCTCCAGCGCCTCGGCGCTCACGGGAGAAGTGAGCGAGTGCCGCTGCTGATGAGCGATGTCGCTCGGAAAGCCGTCGACCTCGTTCGCCCGATCGCAGAGCAACGCGGGTGTCGGCTCGCATGTGAGGCGGCGTGCGACGCCGAGTCAACCCGCACGCTGGGCGAGGAGTCTGAGTATATCCAAGTGCTCGTCAACCTGTTGATGAACAGCGTGCAGGCGACGGAGGCGGGCGGCGCGGTGGCGCTGAGCTGCTTGCGCCGAGACGACGACGTGATCGTGACCATCGCCGACGATGGCGCCGGCATCGAGGCCGACATGCTGGAGCGCATCTTCGACCCCTTCGTCTCGGGCGGGGAGGGGCCGGGTCTTGGCTTATCGGTGTGCCACGCGATCGCGGAGCGGCACGGGGCGCGTCTGCGGATCGCCAGCGAGGGTCCTGGTCGCGGCAGCGTGGCGACACTCGCTCTGCCGGCGGCGAGCGCGGAGGTCGCCGCGTGAACCGGAGAGCGACCGCCAAAGCCGACGCCGGTGTGGATGTGCTCGTGGTCGAGGACGAGACGCGGCTGTGCGAGATGGTGCTGCGCGCTTTGCCTGAGATGGGGCTCACGGGGGTTGGCGCGTCGGGCGTCGAGGAGGCGCGGCGCCTCCTGGACAATCGAGAGGTTCGAACGCTCCTGCTTGACATCCGATTGGCGGGGGCGGACGGGCTGAGCTTCCTGGAGTCCCTGCGGAGAGGCGGCGACGACCGCCCGGCCGTCATCATGACCGCGTTCGCTGATCTTCCGAGCGCCCAGCGGGCGATTCGCTCGGGCGCCGCGGACTATGTGGTCAAGCCTTTCACACTGGCAGAGCTCGAGAAGGCCCTCGACCGCGCGGGCCGTCAGGCGAGCGACCCTTCGCGAACGATGGCTCAAGAGATCGTGGCGGACTCGGAGCCGCCGGAGTCAGTCGACGAGCTGCGCCGCCAGGCTCTGCATGCGGCTCTCGAGCGCGCGGGCGGCAATAAGATGCAGGCGGCGAAGACTCTCGGCATCAGCCGCCGCACGCTCTACAACTGGCTCGAGCGGTTCACGGACGAATCCTGAAGGCGATTCGCGACTGTGGCGCGGAAGCGGAGAGGGCGCGATTCTCGCGATCGGCGGGGTCGAAATCGCTCTCAGAGCGGACGATCTTCACAGTTCTCTCTTCCACATCCAGTTGGCAACCTCGGCTCTTGTCGATCGTTTTCGATTCTTTCCGATTCGCGCACCCAGAGTTGGAACTCAGGCTGGAACTCAGGCCCGACGACTCCATATACCCCCGATCTCTGGTTGGCCCTCGAAGCCGAGCCCGTGTGTGCAGAAATTGCACACGCATGCGCCGGGCGCGTACGTTCCACGCGCGTACGTTTCACACAGTCATGAAGCGTCCATCATGGGCGACGAGGCGAGCAGCACTGAGAGCGAGAAAGGGATCCGATGCAGTCTTCAACGTCATCACAACGAGCTTGCCGCACGGCGCTTGCAGCGGCTGCCATGTCCCTCCTGCTCCAGCCGGTCTGTGCAAGCCCCCAACTGGCTTTCACTCAAACCAACCCAGGGTTTCCGAGCAGCTCGTTCGACGCGATCCAGATTGGCGAGATGGGCGCCTTCACAACACTGCCGCTTCCGGCGGGTCTGGAGTTCCCCTGGGACATCGACTACTGCCCCACGACGGATCGCCTCTTCGTCGCCGGCGCGGGACAGGATGACGGCACAGCGCCGCCGAATCGGGAGTTCATCTCTGATAACCGAGGCTCCATTTGGTCGTTCAACCTTGATGGGAGCGATCCGGTGCAGCACGCGGCGGGGCTCAATCGCTCGGTCTACATCGACGTGACGCCGGACGGACAGACGGTGTTCTTCTCGGAGGAAGGGGAAGGAGAGGGCTCCGGATTCCAGAACAACGGGCGGGTCGCCCGTCTGGACGTGGCGACCAACACGATCGAGACCGTCGTGACGGCCCCGCCGAACGGCGGCGCGACGGGACTCGACTACGACCCGGCCACGGGCGATGTGCTCTACTACGTCTTGAATCGCGGGACGGACTTCAGCCTTCAGCAGATCCGGAGGGTGAGCGGCTCGGCGACCGATCTTCCAGCGGGCGGCGATGAGCTGTTTCTTGAGAATCCGCTTCCGGATGACGGTGTGCTCGACGAAGCGTCCGAATTCACCGTGCTCTCCTCTGGTCGCAACGTCTCGGTCTTTGGAGGATTCGTCTACTTCACCTACCGCAACGGCGCGTTCGCGCCGCCGAGCGAGATCCGGCGGATCCCGATCGATTTCGATCTCGACACCGACGATCCGGAGAGCTTCGAAACGGTGGTCGGCCCGGTCACGAACGGTCAGCTCATCGTCGATTTCGAGATCTTTGACGACGCGTTGTTCTGGACGGATCCGCAGCAAAATCAGCTCTTCTCTGTCGCGCTCGGGATCGACGGTCTGCCCGCGTCCGGCGCGTCGCCGGTCTCGGTGGCGCAAGGCGACCCGACGTTCGCATCGGTGCCGCTCGGAGTCGGCGTCATCGGGATCGGATGCCCTGCGGATCTGAATGGAGACGGCAAGGTGGACGCCTCGGATCTCGCGATGCTCCTCGGCGACTGGAGTGGGGACAGCGCTGCGGATCTGGATGGAAGCGGCGCGGTCGGGGCCGATGACCTCGCGATACTGCTGGGCTCCTGGGGACTGTGCCCGTGACCCTCCGGCGGTCGCGCCATTTGCTCTTGTCACACAGGACCCGGATGCGATCCGCCTTCACGCTCGTCGAGCTGCTGGTGACCATCGCCGTCATCGGCGCGCTGCTCTCCATTTTGCTCACGGCCGCGGCGCCGGCGCTCGAGGCAGGGCGTGCGTCGGCGTGTCAGTCAAATCTGCGGCAACTGGCGCTGTCGGCCCTCACCTTCGCAAACGAACATGACCAGCGTCTCCCGAGCGCACAGGACGCGTCGGTCGAGGGCGTGGACCGGTTCTGGTACGGCGGCGGCGATTTCTCCGAGGGCGCGTTTCATCCGGAGCAGGGCGTCATGCACGCGTATCTCGGCAGCGCCGACGTCGCCGGCTGCCCATCGCTCGACGATGACTCCCGCTCGTTCCAAGGACCGGTCGACTATGCATACAACGTCGTCTATCTGGGACTCATCCTCCGGCCCGCCGCGGAGCGGAGCCCGCTCGGCGCCGAACTCACAAAGGTTCGCCAGCCGTCAAGGACGGTGGCGTTCTTCGACAGCGGGCGGATCCGTCACGCCAACCCTGGCTGGGGCGATTTCGAGCGCACCGCCTTCGGCTGGCCTCCCTCAGGACGTTTCGGACCGGATGGAGCCTCGATCCCCTTCTACTGGCCGAGTTTTCACGGACGTCACAACAACGGCGCGGGCCATATCGCATGGCTCGACGGCCATGTATCAGCGCGGGCGCCGACGCGCTACGACCGGTACAACGCCCTGAGCCCGCCGATGGGGAAGCTCGAAGAGCACAACCTCGGCGATATCGACATCGACGAGAAGCGCGATGGGAACCTCTCTCCACCGGCGGGAGGCGCCGACGATGTGCTCTTTGATCTCGATTGAGGGCCGGCGTCCACTTCATGCGCTCACGAAGGAGTCTGTCTCATGAGCCTTCTCCCGCGCCCTTTGAATATTGCCGTGTTCATCGCCATTTTGGCTCTGCCGCCCGCCGCCAACGCGGGCGACGGCGATACGGGCGCCAATCATCGGCCGCTGCGGACGGTGAACATCGACACGGAGACGGGGACGTGGATGTCGATCGACGCCTCGCCAGACGGGGGGACGCTTGTCTTCGATCTTCTGGGCGACATCTATCTTGTCTCGAACGCTGGCGGGGCAGCGCGGCGACTGACCGACACGAGCCCCTCGGCGTCGAGCCCTCATGGTCTCGCCTTCGACAGCCAACCTCGATTCTCTCCTGACGGCGCGCGGATCGCGTTCATCTCCGATCGCAGCGGAAGCGACAACCTCTGGGTCATGAACTCCGATGGATCGAGCCCTCGGCGCGTCAGCGATGAGCACGGGGTGATTCTGAACTCACCAGCGTGGTCGCCGGAAGGCGGCGCGGTCGTGTGCCGGCGCAGCGAGTCGAGCCGCTCGGGCGAGCTCTGGCTCTATGCGCTTGATGGCGCGGACGAGCAAGCGTCGACGCGGCTGACACGCGCTGACGAGCTGATCGATGCGCAGGGGCCGGTCTTCTCAGCCGATGGGGAACACGTCTATTTCTCGGCGCCATTTGGCGCCGGGGGAGGGAGGCGTGCGCTTCGGAGGGAGTCTTGGCAGATTGGCCGCGTGCATCTGACGAGCGGTGAGATCCGGCGACTGACGGAGCGTGATGGCGGGGCCGTCCGTCCGCTCATCTCACCGGACGGCCACAGCATGGCATACGCCGGTTGGCGCGATCACGAGCCGGCCCTTCTGCTGAGCGACGTTGAGGGAGACGGGGAGCGCGTCGTGCTGCGCGGCGTCGAGCGCACGCTCCAGGATATGTTTCTGACGCGCATGGATCTCTTCCCGGGCTACGCCTTCGATCCGGCGGGAGCATCCATCTACGCGAGTGTCGATGGCCGGATTCGACGCGTGTCGCTCCGGGACGGCGACCAGCAGCGCGTGCCGTTCCGTGTCCGGACCGAAGTGTGGCTCCCCGAGGCTCCGCAGGTCCGCGCGGAAATTGGAGAGGAATTCGAGAGCCGGATGCCGCGATGGGCGGTCGTCGACGAGGCGCGCGATCAGATCATCTTCGAGGCGATTGGACGGCTCTGGCGGCGCGATCTGGGCGACCCGCAGAGCCGTCCCCATTCGCTGACTCCCGCAACCATGCACGCCACGCAGCCCTCGCTCTCTCCAGATGGACGGTGGGTGGCCTTCGTCGCGTCGATGGATCCCGATGACTCCGAGCACCTCTACCGCGTGCCGGCGGCGGGCGGGGATGCCGAGAGGCTGACCACCGAGGCAAAGGATTATGCGCGCCCGATGTGGTCGCCCGATGGCGGCAGGATCGTCCTTCTGTCGGCCGAGGTGAACGACCGCGCGCTCGCTCAGCGATTCATTCCTGAAAGGCAGATCGCGTGGATCGATTCCACCGGCGGCGAGCCGCACCCGATCGCCGAGCGCCGCGTAAGCGACGCCGGCGCACGCTTCGGACCGAACGGGGAGCGTGTCTGGTACACCGTCGGCGGTCAGCTCCGGTCGATCAGCCTCGATAGGCGCAAGGAGCGAACGCACCTGACCGTGCCGGGAGCGCGTCAAGTGGTTCCGTCGCCGGATGGCGAGCGCCTCGCCGTCGCGATGGGTCATCGCATCTTCGTGCGGCCGCTCGAAAGCGATGGCGACGCCGCGCTCAAGGAGATCGGGAGCGGGTATTTCCCTGACTGGAGCGAGCATGGCGCGCTGACGTGGACATTCGGCGGCGACGTCCTGGTGAGCGCCATGAGCGATGACGCCGGCGCGGTCCCAGCGTCAGATGTTCGTCCCAGGCGATTCGACGTGCGCGTGCGCACGTCCGCGCCGGGCCCATCGCCGCAGGAAGCCGTGGCGCTGACGCGGGCCCGCCTCATACCGATGAGTGGGCAGGGCGTGATCGAAGAAGGGACGATTGTCGTGCGCGGACGTCGCATCGAGGCCGTCGGCCCCAGCGGCGAGGTCGACATCCCCGGCGATGCGACCATTCTCGACGTCTCGGGGCGCACAATCATCCCAGGTCTGATCGATGCGCATCAGCACGCGCTTGCACTGCTCGGGGCCGACGAACTGCGATCGCCGCGGCCCGACTTCGCGCCGGCCTCCGTCCTCCTGGCCTTCGGCGTGACGACGACGCGCGACCCGGCGCTGCTGTCGAACGTGCGCGATGTGTCCATGATCGAGTTGATCAACAGCGGGCGAGCGCTTGGCCCGCGCTTCTTCTTCACGGGCGAGCGGCTGCGTCCGCAGGAATACCCGATCGACGACCTCCCGGACGCGCAGCAGGCGGTCGAGACGCAACGGTCCCTCGGAGCGAGCTACATCAAGGAGTACTTGCAGCCGGACCGGCGTGCGCGGCGGCTCATCTCGGACGCGGCTTACGCTCAGAGGATCGCCGTCACTGCGGAGGGAGGCTTCGACTACAAGCACTCGGTGACGGCCATCTTCGATGGCTACACCGGCGTCGAGCACTCCGCCGGCAATCACCCGATCCGCGATGACTTTGCGCAGCTCGTCGCGGCCAGCGGAACCTTCTACGTGCCGACGGTGCTGACCCAGATCGGGGCCGAGCACTACTTTCGACGGAGCGACGTGCCCAACAACGAGAAGCTCCGGTCGTTCATCTCCGAGGCGGCGCTGCGGATGCTCGTCGCGCGCCCGCGTCGGGGACAGGGCATCGATGAACGGGAGACGGCTTTCGTCCCCTTGATCGAGAACGTGGCGCGTCTTGTGCAGGCGGGAGCGATCGTGGGCGTCGGCGCGCACGACATGCCCGCTCCGACGGGGCTTGGAACACATTGGGAGATGTGGTCGTTCGTGCGAGGCGGCGTCCCGCCGATGCGCGCGCTGGAAAGCGCGACGCGGGAAGGGGCTGTCATCATCGGTGTGGAGGATGAGGTGGGGACGTTGGAGCCCGGCAAGCTCGCGGATTTCCTCGTGCTTCGCGCAAATCCTCTGGACGACATTCGCAACACGACGGACATCGAGTACGTCGTCCAGAGCGGCGTCATTCGCTCGGGCGAGACACTCTCGAGAGGCTGGCCGGAATCCGACCCGAACGAGTAGCGACATCGCACGAGCTTGACCCTGTTGCGCGAGACGAAGGAGAGATCGCATGCGCCACGAAGTCATCTGGACCAGACGAACGTTCCTGCGGAGCGCCGTCGCAGCCGCGACCATCGCTCCCTTCGGCGCCGCCGCGCTGGCCGCCGGCGCGGATGATGTCCGCTTCAAGGTCGCTATGCAGGGATACTCGCTGCAACGGCTCCATCTGCGGGCGCTCCTGGAAGCGGCGAGGGAGCTTGGCGTCGGCTCTCTGGAGCTGTACGACCGACAGCTCTCGGTCTTCATGTCGGATCATGATCGCGCTCGGGCGAAACAAGCGCTCGTCGACTTCGACATCAGTCCGATCGCGACCTACACGGATTCGTTCTCCTCCGATGAGCGGCGAAACCGAGCCATCCTCGATCTCGCCGCCGACATGAAGCTGCGTCATCTCAGTTGCCGCCCCGACGACGCCTCCATGGAGATCCTCGATGGGCTCCTGTCGGAATACGAGGTTGGCGTGGCGGTTCACAACACCAGTCCGCTCCCGGGGCGGTCTCCGGTGACGATCCAGGACGTCGCCACGATTCTCGAGCGGCATGAACGGCTTGACGCGTGCGTCGACGTCGGCAACTTTGCGCGAGCACGGATCGACCCCGTTGTTCCCATTCGCGAGTTCCGTGGCCGCATCCGCAGCGTGCATCTCAAGGACATCGACGGCACGGGCCGAGGCGTCGCCCTGGGTGACGGTGTGCTCGATCTTCCCGCGATCATCAACGAGTTGAGACGGGGCGGCTTTGACGGCATGCTGACCGTCGAGCATCCCAGCCGCTCGTTCGACATCCAGGGGCACATGCGCGAATTGAAGAAGGGCTTCAAGCGGCTTCAAGAATGGCTGGCATGAGCTCCTTTGGGAAAGCCTGCCCTCTCAGCGGCCACGCCCCCGGAATGCCTGAAGGCCAACGACCGACAAATGATCAACCAAAAGCGGAGAGGGCGGGATTCGAACCCGCGGTGCCGGTTTCCCGACACGCCGCTTTAGCAAAGCGGTGCCTTCAGCCACTCGGCCACCTCTCCGGGAAGCCCGAGATTCTCAGGCCGCCTCCCGCCGGAGTCAACTGAGCGGGATTCCTCCGTCGAAGATCAGCCGCGCCGGCGACGCAGCGCCGCCAAGGCCCCGGCCACGCCCAGGCAGACCACCGAGCCAGGCGTGGGGATGAACGTGTCGCTGAACGTGAACGTGTCGAAGGCAAAGACGTCGCTGTCGGGTGGACGCGTCAGATTCACCAGATCCACGCGCTGAAATGGTGTCTCGGAGACGATGCCCCAGTAGAGAAAGTTCCCCTCGAGGTCGTCTCCCACCTCGGCGCCCGTCAGATCGGTGATGCGGATGGCGTCGGCCCCGTCCAGTGCGGACAGCGCCGTGTCAAATCGGATCTCGAGCACGTTCTGGACGTCGTTGACGTCGATCCCCGCGAAGCCGAACGCGCGCACGGGGCGATCGAAGGTGATCGACAGCGCTTCGCTGGGCTCGGCTTCGAGATACCACGATCCCTCCGCGCCGTATCGGCCCTGTCCGGTGGGGGTGTTGAAGGGCCCTTCCGGAAGTATTGGGCCTGCGGTCCCCTCCGCCTGAAAACGGGCTTCGGCGCCGCTGAAGGTGGCCGAGACGCCGTTCATGCTGGAAAAGAAGGGGCCCGGATCCTCATCGACCGAGCTGGTCTCAAAGCTCTCGAAGTCCGGATCAGGAACCAGGCTCAGGAACCGATCCCGGGCGTCGTTGGCGTTGACACGATCGGCGGGGGGGATGGGCGTCGTGTTCGGGTCCGCCGTAGCGTTCAGGTCGCGCCCGAAGAAAATCATGTCCGCGCGCGCATGCGAAGCCAGTCCGGCCGCGAGGAGGGCGCTGATCAGCAGATGACGCGTTCGCTCTCGAGATTCCATGAGTGCTTTCTGATCTCCGATTCCCTGCGCTTCTGAAACATGCCGCGCGAATCCGGCTCCGCCACGCGCCCCTTGGGAATGAGCGTCGCCCGGGTCGGCGGAGGCGGCGTGAGCGTCAGCCTTTGTCTCTTTTCACAGGCGCGACGTCCGAGCGCATGAGAACGCCCCGCGAACGACGCGCGTGCGCTCGCGGGGCGAAGCTCTCTTTCTCCAATCCGGGCGTCGGCTCAGTCAGCGCCTTCGTGAGGGTCCTCGTCGGGACCGTTCTTGAGCATCTGACGCAGATACCGGTTCTCGCGCCGGGTGGCCTCCAGGTCGAAGACGAGGTACTTGATGCTCAGACGGAGGTAGTCCAGAGATTCCTGGAGCTGGCCGACCGTCTGCTTCATCTTCTCGTGTCGCCTCTTGGTCTCCTGGGCAAGGTTCTCCAGGCGTTCGCGTTCTCCCTCGGGCAGTTGATCGATCTGACGGATCAGTTCGCCAAGCTTGTTCTGAAACTCCTGCTCGTTCACGGCCGAGTCCTTCCACTGTGCTGCTCTTCGATTGGACCCGCGATGGGGCACAAACACAGAGATACACCGGCTTTCACCTGGTTCGAAGAGAAGATTCGAACGTGGTCCGTCTGTGCGGGCTGGGCGGGGCGATCGGGAGAGCGCGACTGGGCGCCGGTGGAGCCTCGGGAGGGGAGCGCCGGCGCTCGAACGGATCTCTATCGGCTGGCGAGCAGGCGGCGCAGCGCCTCGACGCCCTGCGGGGGAGCGCTTCGCGCGGCCGTCTGAATCGCGTCCGGGTTCGTCCGGCGGGCCTCGGCGATGAGCGATCGCAGATGGCTCTGGCGAGCCTCGGCGAAGCGTGGGAAAAACGCCTCGAGCTCCTGGCGGTTGAAGCGGGTCAGCGGATCCGCCAACCCGGACTGCGTAGCCGCCCAGTCGATCAGCGAGGCGCCGCTTGGCTCGAAGCGGTAGAGGCGCAGCGTTTCTCTCAGGCGATCGCGGACAGGGGCGAAGGGATCGGTCGCGGCGTCCGGCAAGCGGCTGAGCGTCTGCTCAGGGGATTCGGCCTCCAGCTCATCGAGCCAGGAGGTGGGTGTGTTTGATCTTTGCTCGCTCGAACCCACCGCCGGGTTCGCGGTCTGTTCCGCCTTGCGGAGCTTCGCATAGAGCGTGGAGAGGGTCTTGACACCCACCCTCTCGAAGCGGATGCGAAGCCGCTGGGCGGCCTGGCCCTCCTGGACAACCGGCTGCGCCTCGAGCACCGTCCCGACGCCCCATTCGGGGCGATCGGCGTGCATGAGGACTTCCCCCGACCGAAACTCCATTCCGCTCATGACTGCTCCGACTCCCTGCCACAAGGCCGCCGCAACCCTCGCGCGACGCCTCCTCCGCTGAGTTGAGATGGCTCCGGCCCCCCCGGGCGCCCGAGCAGCCTCCCCAAGAAGGCTCGAGCTCGTTTGCCGGCGAACAGGGGGGATCGTAGACTTTTCCGTTCGCCCGTGGAAGGTCGCCGCGGGACATTCCTCAGCACCGAGGCCATGGCGGGGCGCGAAGCGCCTGGTCGTGTCCACTTGGAGAGCGCGTTCGCATGATCGAGGCTCTGAAGAGCGAAGAGATCGTGGAGATGGCGGGGGGGCGTTTCCGCCTCTGCGCCCTCATCCAGCGTCGTCTGGTGGAGTTGATGGAGGGCGCCCGCCCGTTGGTGGAGCGCGAGGGGCGCTCCGATCTCGAGCTCGTGGTCCAAGAAATCCTCCAGGGCAAAATCGCCCCGGAGGACTTTGAGGCGCATGAAGCCGAGCCTGAGCCGGCGCTCTGAGCTCCCACCTCGATGTCCGCGGCGAACCACCCCAGGATGAGCGGCGACGGCGAGCCGGGTCCCTTCGCCGGGACGCGAGTGATCGTCGGTGTGAGCGGGGGGATCGCAGCGTATAAGTCGGCCACGCTTGTGAGCCGGCTGGCGCAGGGGGGCGCGGAGGTCACCGTCCTGATGACCGACGCGGCGACGAAATTCGTCACGCCGCTGACTTTCCAGGCGCTCTCGGCGCGGCCCGTCTACACCTCGCAGTGGGAACACGTGGAGTCGAAGGATCCGCAGCACATCGCGCTGGCGCGCGGCGCCGATGCGGCAGTGATCGCTCCCTGCACCATGGACGTGATGGCGCGGCTCGCGACGGGCATGGTCTCCGACGTCGTGACCCTGGTCCTGAGCGCGGTGAACCGCGCTGAAACCCCCGTTCTGCTGGCTCCCTCGATGAATGAGGTGATGTGGCGCCAACCCTCGACTCAGCGCAACGTCGCGACCCTGCGGGAGGATGGCTTCGAGTTCGTCGGCCCCGCCGCCGGATGGCAGGCGTGCCGGGCGGTGGGTCCCGGGCGCATGAGCGAGCCGGAGGAGATTCTCGAAGCGCTCGCGGATCTGTTGAAGCGGCGCCGCGCGGCGGCGCCCTAATTGAATGAGACCTTCGGCGCCTCGCGCGCCGCGGGCTCCTCGAGCTCGAAATACTCACGAGGCTGGAAATTGAACGCCGCGGCGGCGAGCGTGGTCGGGAAGGTCTGGCGCGCCGTCTCGTAGGCGCGGACCGCCTCGTTGTACGCCGCTCGGGTGGACTGGATCTTGTCTTCCGTCCGAGCCAGCTCCTGCTGGAGGCTCAGGAAGTTCTCGTTGGCGCGGAGCTGCGGATACGACTCCGCCAGCGCGAAGAGGCGCCCGAGCGCGGCGGTGAGCATCCCCTCCGCCTCCGCCTGCTCCTTCGGCCCCGACGCCTGCACCGCCCGCGTGCGCGCGGCCGTCACCTCCTCAAGCGTCTCGCGCTCGTGCGAGGCGGCCCCCTTGACCGTCTCCACCAGATTCGGGATCAGATCGTGCCGGCGCTTCAGCGTCACGTCGATCTGAGACCAGGCGTTCTCGCATGCGACACGCCGGCGCACCAGCGCATTGTACATCCCGACGAAGAGCAGCAGCGATCCGACGAATACAGCGGCGATCACGACGCCGACGATGAATGAGCTCATACGGGGCTCCTTCTCACAAGGACCATCTCTTCGCTAGCATGACCGCTTCGTCCGAACTTTGCATGTCTCAATCAACGATCCCGATGACACGAGAGACGCTTCCACCCGCTCCACTCACTTTCCGCGAGCTTGCTGCGGATCTGCTCTGGCCCAAGCTCCTCGCCGCCACCGCGATGGGCTTCCGACCCGCCTCGATTGGGCTCGCCTTTCTGCTCGTCGTCTCGCTCATGGCGGTGGGGGAGGCGTTCGACGCGATCCACGGCGCTCTGGCGGATGTCCAGACGCCCGTCTTCGCAGCCTTGGCGTCCTCGCCCTCGGCGGAGCTCGCAACGCGCGCGATGGCGCTGATCTCGGCGCATCCCATCGCCTCGACGCTGCTGGGGCTGCTGCTGCTGCCAGTCTGGTGCCTCTTCGGGCTGGCGATGTGTCGCCTGATGGTGACGGACGCGGGCATGACCCTCCGCCTCTCGGCGCCGGAAGGGCTCGGCTTCGCCCTGCCCCGCCTCGGCAGCGCGATTGGCGCCTATCTGATCCCGTTGATCTTCGCGGCGGCGCTGGCGCTGCTGGCGTGGTTGGTGGGCTTGCTGGGCGCTCTTCCCCTTGTGGATGTCGTCGGCGCGCTGCTGCATTCTCTCGTTCTCGCGTTCTCGGCTCTCATCGTCCTGTTGCTGGTCGCCCTGGCGATCGGGAGCCCGCTGCTGCTGCCCGCGATCGCGGCTGAGTCCGCCGACGCGTTCGACGCCGTCCAGCGCGCCTACGCCTACGTCCTCGGGCGGACGGGGCGATTTCTGCTGTACGCCCTCGTCGCCGCGGCTCTGCTGGTTGTGACGTCGCTGGCGATTCAATGGATTGGGGCAACGACGCTTCTGCTGGCGGAGAGGCTCGCGTCCGGACCGTCGGAGTCGTCACCCTCGGCGAGCGTGGCGGAGTCAATCCGCGCGATCTGGACGAGCGCCTTTCGCGCCCTGATCGGCGCGATCATCGTCAGCGTCTTCTTCTCCCTCTCCTCGACGCTCCTTCTGCTTTGCCGGCGCGTGAACGATGAGCAGGATCTCTCCGATATCTGGATGCCGACCGACCCCGACGGCGCGCGCCGATGACGCGCCTTCGGCGCGAGACCGCTGAGCAGATGCGCCTCGCCATCGCGGGGTTTCTCGCCGAGCAGGGCGTCGCGACGCTCACGCTGCGGCGGACGGACGGCTCCGAGGCGCGCCTCGGCGCGCGCGAGACCGATCTGCCCGGACGCCTGCGCGAAGTCGAGGTTGGCGAACTCGTTGTCTCCGATCGTTCGCTGCTGATCCGCTTTGAGGGCGCGAGGGCGACGATTCACACCGATGACCCGGCGCTGGCAGAAGCCGCCCGCGCGCTGCGGTCGGCTTAGACCCCCGCAAGCGCTTCCGCATCCCGCCGGAAGCGCTTGCGGAGGACGCGCAGCAGCGTTTCGGGCTCGAGATACGGCGTCGGTGGGCGGAAGAAGAGCTCCGTGAGCCCGTCCTCGCTCCGCTCCGCGCCCCCCGGACGGATCACCCGCAACGTCCCCGGCGCGCTCTCAAGCGCCTCCTGCACGGGCGTGGGCTCCTCGCAGCGCAGGATCACGTCCGGCGTCTTCACCACGATCGAGCGCACGCCAAGCGCGCTGGCGTCGATGCGCAGCGCTGCGAGCGCGAGGAGTCGCTCGGCGGTGGGAGGCGGCTCGCCGTAGGCGTCGGTCAGATCCCGCTCGACCTTCTCGAGCTCCTCCCGCGTCGTCGCCTGAGCGATGCGTCGATAGGCCTCCATCCGGCGCGTGTCGGATGGGATATACGGCTTGGGGATCGATCCGGTGAGTCCGATTTCGATGGTCGTCTCGCTCGGCGCGCGATGCTCCTCATGCTTGAGCTCGCGCACGGACCGCTCGAGCAGTCGGCAGTACATGTCGTAGCCGACCGCGGCGATGTGCCCCGATTGCTCCTTGCCCAACAGATTGCCCGCGCCCCGGATCTCGAGATCCCGCATCGCGATCTTGAAGCCGGCGCCCAGCATGCTGAACTCCTCGATCGCCTTGAGCCGGCGCTTGGCGGTCTTCGAGACGGTCCGCGTCACGGGAAGGAGCAGGTAGCAGTAAGCGCGATGCTTGTGGCGTCCAACCCGCCCGCGGAGCTGATGCAGGTCGGCGAGGCCGAAGCGGTCGGCGTCATTGATGATCATGGTGTTGGCGGTGGGGATGTCGATTCCGGACTCGATGATCGTGGTGCAAACCAGAATGTCCGCCTCGCGCCGCACGAACTTCAGCATCACCTCCTCGAGCTCGCGACCTGACATCTGGCCGTGTCCCACAAGCACGCGCGCATCGGGCGCGAGCTTCCGAACATCCTCCGCGACGCTCCGAATGTTGTGCACCCGATTATGCACGAAGAAGACCTGCCCATCGCGGTTCAATTCCCGGGCGATGGCTTGGCGCAGCCGCTTCTCGTTGTAGGGGATGACCTCCGTGACGATTGATCGTCGGTCCAGCGGGGGCGTCGCGAGGGAGCTGATGTCCCGGATGCCCAGCAGCGACATGTGCAGCGTTCGCGGGATGGGCGTGGCGCTCAGCGTGAGAACGTCGACCGTCGTGCGCAGGGAGAGCAGCGTCTGCTTGTGCTCGACACCGAAGCGCTGCTCCTCATCGACGATGACAAGACCGAGATCGGCGAACTTCACGTCCCGCGAGAGCAGGCGATGGGTGCCAATCAGGATGTCCACGCGCCCCTTCGCCGCCTCCTCCAAAAGCAGCCGCGCCTCCCCGGGCGATTTGAAGCGCGAGATCGATTCGATGCGGAAGGGATAGTCGGCGAAGCGCTCCCGGAACGTGCGCTCGTGCTGCTCGGCCAGCACGGTCGTCGGCGCCAGCGCGGCCACCTGCCTGCCGTATTCCGCCGCCTTGAACGCGGCGCGGATGGCGAGCTCCGTCTTGCCGTAGCCGACGTCGCCGCAGAGGAGCCGGTCCATCGGCCGGCCCTGCTGCATGTCGCGCTTGATCTCGCCGAGAGCGGCGACCTGATCGTCCGTCTCCTCGTACGGAAACTCCGCCTCGAACTCCTTCTGCCAGGCGGTGTCGGCGGGATAGCGAATCCCCGGCAGATGCTCGCGCGCCGCCTGGATGCGCAGCATCTCCGCCGCGAGATCGCGCACCGCCTCCTGCACCTGCTCCTTCTGCTTTGCCCAGCGCTTCCCGCCCAGCGTCGAAAGCGGGGGATGGCCGCGGAAGCCACCGACGTACTTCTGCACCTTTTCGATCTGATCGACGGGCACATGCAGCTTCGCGCTCGCCGCGAACTCGAGCGTCAGAAACTCCTCGGTTCCCGCCTCCTTGTCCCCCTTGCGCCGCTTCATCCGCTTCAGCCCGGCGAATCGGGCGATGCCGTGATCGGCGTGGACAACGTAATCCCCCTCCTCGAGCTCGAGGAACGTGTCCATCGCGCGCCCGGCGCGCAGGCGGCGAATGCGCCGGCGCGACTGATAGCGATGCAGCAGCTCGTGATGCGGCGCAAAGGCGATCGGCCGCTCGCCCTCAAGCCAGACAAACCCGTGGTGAAGGCGTCCGATGACGGCTTCGATTGGATCGGGATCGGCCCGATCGGGCTTGAACTCGCGCACCAGCTCCCCGAAGCGCGCGAGCTCCGCCTCGGAATCACACACGACGATCACGCGCCCCGCCTCCGCCTCCTCGAACAGCTCGACGACTGCATCGGAAACGGTTGTTGAGAATCCGCGCAGCGCGCCCACAGGCAACTCCAGGCGCACGTCGGCGCCCGGCGCGCCCTTGCTGAACTGGTTCACCTCGGCGAAGGCGTGAAACCGCTCCTGGAGCAGCTTCAGGATCGCCGGGGGGCCGAGCACGGCGTCCCCCATCGCGCGTTCGAAGTAGCCGCGCCCCTGCTCCGTGACCTCCATCGTTTCGTGAAGGATCGCCACCGCGGTCTCG
The DNA here is from genome assembly GCA_964451515.1 of uncultured Phycisphaeraceae bacterium. GTDB lineage: Bacteria > Planctomycetota > Phycisphaerae > Phycisphaerales > UBA1924 > CAYVIJ01. The sequence continues at coordinate 222,166 of CAYVIJ010000001.1, forward strand.
GGCATCAGCTCGAGCGGGCTCGGGCCGTCGCTGCGCGAGCGAATGGCTTCGGCGTCGGTCGTGACGAGCTCCAGCGACGTAAGCGCGCGGTCGGAGCCCATCGTCTCGAGATCGATCTCCGCGATCGACTCCAGCTCGTCGCCGAAGAAATCCAGCCGCACGGGCGCGCTGGCGAACTCGCCCTCCCCACGCTCGCCGGGCGTGGGCGCGAAGAGATCGATGATGCCGCCCCGGACCGCGTAGTCCCCTGGCTCCTCGATGGCGTCGACGCGCTTGTATCCGGCGCCGTCAAGCCAGCGGACGAGCTCCTCCGGAGCATGCTCCTCCCCTGTGCGCAGCGGCTTGGTCAGCGCGGCGAGGTCCTCGGGCCTCGCCGAGCGCTGCATGAGCGCATGGATCGGGCAGACGAGGACGCATGCCTCGCCGACCCCGCCCTCCGCGATGCGACGCAGGAGCGAGAACCGCTCCGCAAGCAGATCGAGGCTGACGCTCGACTCGCCGGGCGAGAGCTCGAGTGCGCACAGGCGATGCGCCTCGACGCCCAGCCGATCGAGCTCGTCCACAGCGTCGTCCGCTTCGTCCAGGTGGGCGACGACGAGAACGACCGGGCGGTTGAGAATCCGGGCCGTCGCCCCCGCCAGGAGGGCTGTCGAGGAGCCCTGCGAGCCCTCCGCCGCGACCGAGCGGCCCGCGTCAAGGGCTTCCGCGAAGGCGCGCACGGAGGCTGACTCAGCGGGGATGTGCAGGAGCGTTTGCGGATCGATCTGGCGCATGAGCGAACGCCGCGGAGCGTATTTCCGCGGTCATCAACGGTTCATCGAGACGACGACTGTAGGCTAGGGGCCGGAGCGCTCGTCGCCCGGGAGACGGTCGCGAGGCGATGGGGAAGCGGGCGAAGACGTCCGGTTGGAGGTGAAGGCGATGCCCTCCAGGCGGGCGACGGTGCGCGGGCCGATGCCGGGCACCCGCTGAAGATCCTCGATGGAGGGGAAGGGGCCCTCGGAAGACCGGCTTTCCACGATGCGCTGCGCCAGTCTGGGCCCGATGCCGGGCAGCGTCTGGAGCAGGGGCGCCGACGCCGTGTTGATGTCGATACGCTGCTCGAAGGCGCCTGACGCGGCGCCTGGGACAACCATTGCGGCGGCGGGCGGACGTGTGATCTCTCGGAGCAGTCCTGCGCAGGCGAGGATGAGCAGCAGCGCTGCGGCGGCGGCGACGCCGCGTCGGGCGGCTCGGTGTTGATTCGTCGTGGGCTCAGACATCACGGGCGCCGGGCTGTCGGACGTGGCTTATAGCTCATTCCGGGCCAGCTCCGCGAAGCCCCGCCCCTGTTTGAGATGGTCGTGGATGGCGCGGATGCGCGACAGAGACGCCTTGGCCTTGCCGCTGGCGTCGATCAGTCCGGTGTGCGTCTCCTCGCCCGCGAGGTCGTAGAGCTCCTGCCAGCAGACGGAGGAGACGAAGGGGTTGGCGAAGGCGACCGAGCAGGCGTGGGCGAGCCAGGAGGCCTGCGTCGGCTCCGACCACGCCTGCCGCCAGTGCCCGGGATCGAACACGCCCTCCGAGCCCAGCGACTCAGCCTTGGGCGGCTGGCTCGGGGCGGCGAGGGCGGAGATCGAGATGGGCTTCTCGAACTCCGCGACCCGGTCCAGCAGGTCGGCCATCTGGATCAGGTCGCGCGTGGCGGCGCCGGGCTGCGCCTCGCCCATCTCGATGCGAACGCCGATGGCGTCCACCGCGACGCCCGCCTGAAAAAGCAGCTCGAGATAGAGCAGCGGTGAGAGCGACTGCGGGTTCTCGAAGATGTACTCGCCGAAGGGCTGAGCGATCTCCACCTGGATGCGGGCGCTGGGCTGGAGCTTGCGGACGAGCAGCGCTGCGAGGCGTGTCAGATCGATGATCTGATCGAGCTCGAGCGTGAAATTTGCGTTGACGTGGAGCGCCGAGGCGATGGTCCAGCTTGTGACCGTTCGCCGGTAGCGCGTCACCACGCGCTTCAGATGCTCATACACCACCTCGCGCAGCGTCTCGTAGTCATTCTCCCAGATATAGAGCCAGTCGGGCGTGGCGCGCGGGCTGAGATCGATGAGCGGGCCGCCGGCGATCGGCAGCTTCGCCTTACGCACTGCCCATTCGATCCAGCGATCCGTCTTGCCGAAAAAATAGCGCCCCTCCTCGGGCTCGAAGCCCGACCAGCGCATGGGCATGGTGACGAAGTCGAACGTCTCCGAGACCACGCGCTGCAACGGCTCGGCGAAATGCGTCGGATCGATGACGCACCCCAGACGCGGACGCGCGGAGGCGTCCCCGGGCGCCATCGCTTCCAGCCGGCGCGCGATCGAGCGCTCGGCGTGCGTCTCCGTCAGCCGCTCCGACGCGCGGAGGGCGGCGGTGATCGCCTCTCTCGCCAGCCGATCCTGCTCCACGCCGAATTCGCCCTTCGCTGTGGGAGACTGGCAAAGCGCCTCGGTGAACGCCTTCCGCGCCTCCGCAAGCGCCATCAGCGCCGGATGCTCCGCCGGCAGATCCGTCAGGCCCCACTCCTCCAGCTTCACGAGAAAGAGCATGATCCGCTTCCGCGCCAGCTCCAGCGAGAGCAGATAGGGCGCCTCGCGATCGGGGAGCAGGCAGGTGTCCAGCACCATCGACCCCCACTCGGGATCCTCCCACAGCAGGGCCAGAGCTGTGGCGCCCCGGGAGCGGCTCTGGACTTCGATATGCCCGTCGCTGAAGCCGATTTCGCCTGGAACCACCGCGCTGTCAGGGCCCAGCAGATGTGCTCGACGGAGCGGAAAGCTCCGGGCGGGGCCACGTCCATCCAGCACAGCGAAGCGAAGCATGCGGTCGGCGATCCTCGGCAGCGGCCCCGCCGGGGCGGGCCTGGGAGCGGGAGCGGGTGTCGGGTCCCATTGTGGCCGCTCGCCGTTCTTTGACAAGCCGCGTCGGAGCAGGGATTTGAATCGTGAGCCCGTCACGCGTTCTCACTCGGGAGTCGGCGCCCCCTCTTGCAGCCGCCGCCCGGAGGGGCGACCTTGACGTCATGCAGCGCGCCCTTGTTCGCACCGATCTCCCCCTTCCCGAGCGGCGTGAGGGAAAAGTGAGGGACATCTACTTCCTTGAAGGCGGCTCTTCGAGGGACGGGGCGGAGCGGATCGTCATCATCGCGACGGATCGGATCTCCGCGTTCGACGTCGTGCTCCCGACGCCGATCCCGGGTAAAGGCAGGCTCCTGACCGACATTTCTGCGCGCTGGATGCGCTGGATCGAGGGGCAAGGGCTGTGTCGGACGTACTTGGAATCGACCGATCCCGAAGAGATCCCCCACCTGAGCGCCGAGGATCGAAGGCTGATCGAGGGACGCGTCATGATGGGGCGTCGGTGCGGCGTCGTGCCGATCGAATGCGTGGTGCGGGGCTATCTCGCGGGCTCGGGGTGGGTCGAGTATCGCGAGCGATCCAGCGTCTGCGGCGTTCCTCTGCCGGAGGGGCTCCTCCAGGGAGATCGGCTCCCCGAGCCGATCTTCACCCCCGCCACGAAAGCCGAGCAAGGGGCGCACGATGAGAACATCTCCTTCGAGCGCGCCTGCACGATCGCGGGCGAAGCCGTCATGGAGCGTCTGCGCGCTCGCTCGCTCGCGATCTACAGGGCCGCGTCGGCGTACGCGTTCGAGCGCGGACTGATCCTCGCCGATACGAAGTTTGAGTTCGGGTCGCCCCGCGGGGAGGAGGCGGATCCAGAGAGTCTGATCCTGGTGGACGAGGCCCTCACGCCCGATTCCTCGCGCTACTGGCCTGCGGAGGACTGGCGCCCGGGACGGGACCAGCCCAGCTTCGACAAACAGTTCGTGCGGGAGCACCTGCTGAGGGTCGTCGAGCGGGGCGAATGGGACAAATCGCCGCCTGGCCCGGTGCTTCCGGAGCCCGTCGTTCGGGCCACACTGGAGCGCTACGAGGAAGCGCGCCGCCGACTCTTCGGATAATCCGCACGGAGGCGTTATTCTGGACGCTCCAACGCTCCCCGTCCGATGGAGGCGTTCGACGCGGGGCCGTCTTGCCTGGAGGAGGCTGATGAGCCGGGAATCGCTGCCCACGACACGGGAATCCGTCACGCACAAGTTCAGCGTCGGCGGGCACGAGGGCTATCTCACGATCGGCTTCCACTCCGACGGGCGACCAGGTGAGATCTTCCTGAAAATGGCGAAGGAGGGCTCCACGCTGTCCGGAATGTGTCAGGCGTTCTGCCGGGCCTTCAGCCTCTCGCTTCAGCACGGCCTGACCGTCGAGGACGCCGTGATCCGTTTCAAGGGCATGCGCTTCGAGCCGTTGGGCCCCACCAGCAACTCCGAGATCCCTGAAGCCTCGTCGATTGTCGACTACGTGGCCCGATATCTCGAGAAGAACTGGACCGCCGCCGCCCGGCGTGAGATGGCGGCCGGCCGCCCCGCCTGACGGGCCGGGACCCGAACTTCCGCCCTAGGGTTGACGTCAGAAAACCAGTGCTCTCCGTCCCGATCATGCCGCCTGGCGAAGGGATGCGGTTCATGGCTTTCCTCGTTTGCCACCTTCCCCCGTCCTCGCTGACCCGCAGCGACGCTGGAACCGATGCTGTGCCAAGCGTTTGTGCGTTCGGGCGCCGCTGTGCGCCAACACGAAGCGGGAGAAGGTCCATGCGACGGAACGCTGGCAACCGAATCAGGGTTTTGACAAGTCGCCTCGCCCGGCCCCTGGCCGTTCTGGCGGCCTGCGTTTTCGTGACTCCTCGCGTCGCCTCGGCGCCACCGGACGCGATGCTCGAGTATCGGGATATCCCCGAGCCGACACGCGTGGTCGTCGAGATGGAGTCGGATCTGCTCGCGTACGACCTGTGCTGGTCCGACGATGTCGAGTCGGCGCGCGCGGCGCTGGCGCAGCGAATCATCAAAGAGGCGCCGGCCGCGGGGCTCTTCGTCGTCGAGCTGCCGGAGCTTCCGGAGCGGTGGAGGCCGATCAGTCCACGCTCCATGCGGACCATGGATGGCGCCCTCATGGATCGGCGGCGCATCGCCCGCGGGATGCGCACCTACGAGGAAGATCTCGAGGAGGCCCTGGTCGATGTGCTCGGTCGCGTTCAAGAAGCGCTGCCCGAGGCGATGATCGCAATCGAGGGTTTCGCGCCGCGCCGGAGCCGGACGGGTCCGCTCTATGAGTCGCTCGTGGACTCCTTCGATTACATCTTCGTCGATGAGAACTTCGAGAAGCTCTTCCGCCGGTACGAGCGTCGGCGCGACATGGCTTGGAAGATCGAGCGCGAGTTCGACTGGCTCGAGAGCTTCGGCTGGGGTGGCGCCAGGCCGCTCGTTCTTCGATACGCCGACAAGTGGGTCTTCGCGGCCTACGAAGAGCTCCCGAGCGATGAGGCGATCACCGCCCGCAGCGAGGACGAGCTGCTTGACGAGGCGCCGGAGGACTTCGAGGAGCACACCGATCAGTTGGCGACGAACGACCTCCCCAAGCCCGCCGGAATCGAGCCGCCGGATTTGGAGCCCATCCCGACCGACCATATCGCGGGCCGCGGGGGCGGCTCTCTGGCGCCGGCGCCGACAGGGGCTGAGCCGGCGGCGGCCGCGCCGGAGAACCCGTACGACCTGAACTCCGACGGCGCCGTCAATCAGGCGGACACGAGCATCGTCCTCGGCTCTTGGGGAACGAACAACCCGCTTGTGGACTTCGACGGCAGCGGCGAGGTGGACGCGCATGATCTTGCGCTCATTCTGGGCTCCTACACCACGCCCGCAGAGCCCGAGCCGGACAAGGACCCGCCCGCCGAGACAGGAACAACGCTTATCGCAGGCGACGGCTTCAGCGGGAGCACGCCGCAGCCCGGTCCTGTCGGCTCGCTGACGCAGGCGGGCTTCGACGCCAAGGCGATCGCGCGCTGGGATGTCGTGCCCTACCAGACGGTCGACGAGGCGTTCGGCGTCGGCGTGGCGGCGTTTCACATGAACGGGATTGATCGCGTCGAGTTCTCGCTCGAGGGCGGTCCCTGGATGGCGGTCGAGGACGCCACGCTCAATCCGCGCACGGGCGTCGAGGAATACTGGATCAACTTCGATCCCGCGGAAGTCGAGGACGGGCTGGTCGAGATCCGCGCGGTCGTCTATCCGACCACAGGAGAGCCGCGCGTGCTGGCCGGGCCGATCGAAGAGGAATCCCTCATCACGGGCGAACACTCGATGTTTGTCAACGGCAACGCGGGCGGCTCGCTGCCGGTCGAAATCGTGACGCTTGGGCCATCGGACGATCTCGCGGCGGCGATCGCGAGCACGCCCGAGGGCGGGGAGATCCACCTGGGGCCGGGCGACTATGACATCGCGGACATGCGGCGGGCGAGGAAGATGAGCCGCTGGCTCACGATTCGCCCGGCGCCGGGCGTGGCGCGGGAGCAGGTGCGCATTCGTCCTCCCTTCGAGGAGGGCCGCCGCTACATGGTGATCAAGGGCCAGCTCATCCGCTGGAAGGATCTGACCTTCGATCTAGCGCGCATTCAGCGCATCGTTCCCCACCCTCCGACGAGCAAGCATCCGGGCGACTCGCACTGGTTCGATGGGTGCTACTGGACCGACACCAACGGCTGGGATCACACTTATCCCAGGAACATTCCGACGCCTTTCAACGGAAGCGGCGTCTGGTATTCGACGGATTCGGAGTATTTCGACACTCGCTTCGGCCCGATGCGCCACCAGCTCGTCCGCGGCGCCGACATCAGGCGGATCAGCGGCGAGGTCTTCGAAGGCTCGCGGGTCGTGATCGACACCGACATCGAGAACGTCGACGGCTCAATCCTTGAAAACGCTGTGCACACCGACATCGTTCAGTGGCATGACTCTCGCCGTCGGCGTATTGAGAACCAGATTCTCTACGGCGTCCGCGGCCAGAGTCTCTTCTCGCAGCACTTCTTCCTGCGGACCGGCGGCGGCGCGACGTACGAGGACATCGCCTTCGTCGACATCATGTTCAAGACGAAGGACGAGATCCGCCCCAGCACAGGCCGCCCGCTCCGTGACCATACGCGCAGTCAGCTCTACTGCTTCAACGATCACGTGATCTTCCGCAACGTGCGATCCGACATTCCGCTGAACCTGCGCACAGCGGACACAGTTGGAAACCCGGACGAGGGCTACGTCGCCAGGAATGTGGTTTTCGAGAACTGCGGGTTCCCCGCCAAGACCCGGCAGCAACTGGTCGTGGAGGCGCCCGAGGGGATTCTCGCTCACAACGTGTTCGAGTGGACCTGGTGGGAGAATGAGTGACGGCCGGACGCGCTGAATCCGAGAGCGCCGCTTCCTCATCGGCCGACGGGCCGGAGGACGGCCCTCCAAGCGAGCAGAGCGGAGCCCCCGCAACGGCGCCCAATGGCGCCGTTGCTTCTTCGCGCGCCCGGGATCCCGAGCGCGAGCTCGCCACCGACGATCTGCTCGATGACCTTTCCGGACGATCCGTCCGCGGCGGCGCGGTGACGATCGTCACCCAGGCGTTGAAGTTCGTCCTGATGCTGGGCTCGACGGCGATCCTGGCCCGCATTCTCACGCCCGCCGACTTCGGCCTCTTCGCCATGGTGGTCGCGATCACCGGCTTTGTCGCGAAGTTCAAGGACGCGGGCCTCTCGACGGCCACCATTCAGCGCGAATCCGTCACGCACGCGCAGGTCTCGACGCTCTTCTGGATCAACGTCGGGCTCAGCCTCGCCATTCTCGCCGTGCTCTCGGCGCTGGCGCCGGTCGTCGCCTGGCTCTACGGGGAGCCGCAATTGACGATGGTGACCATCGCGCTCGCGGGCACGATCGTACTGGGCGGGCTGACGGTGCAGCACCAGGCCATCCTCCGACGGCGCATGCGATTCACAACGCTCGCCTTCATCGAGATCGCGTCGATCGTCTCCGGCGTTGGGGCGGCGATCGCGCTCGCCCTGCTTGGCGCGCGCTACTGGGCGCTCGTCGCCCAGACCGCCGCCATCGCGCTGGTCAACTGCGTCCTTGTATGGGTCTTCTCGCCCTGGCGTCCGGGCCTGCCACGGCGCGATTCGCAGGTGGGCGGCATGGTCCGCTTTGGCGGCGGCATGTCCGTTTTTCACCTCATGGACTACGCCGTCCGCAACCTCGACAACGTCCTCATCGGCTGGTGGCTCGGAGCGACTCCGCTGGGCGTCTACTCCAAGGCCTATGGCCTGCTCATGATGCCGATTCGCAACTTTAACGCGCCGATCGGCGGCGTGCTGACGCCGGCGCTCAGCCGCCTTCAGAACGATCCGGAACGCTTCCGCGGCTTTTTCATTCGTGTGGTCGCCGGCATCTCCTTCGTCACCGTTCCCGTCGTCGCCTTCCTGTTCGCCGACGCGCGCAACGCGATCCTCACCGTACTCGGCGATCAATGGCTGGACGCCGTGCCCGTCTTTCGATACCTCGCGCCCGCCGCCTTCTTCAGCGCGGTGAACGTCGCGCCGACATGGCTGTGCCTGGCGCTCGGCAACTCCGGTCGCGCGATGCGGTGGGCGCTGGTGAGTGCGCCGCTGACGCTGCTCGCCGTCGCGATCGCCCTCCCGTGGGGCATCGAAATGGTCGCCCTTGCGTTCAGCCTGAGCTGGACGCCCGCGTTTCTTGCCTTCGTCGTCTACGCCGCCCATCGCACGCCCGTCCGCACGACCGACATCGCCCTCGCCATGGCGCCCGTCGCCGGCGCGGCGATCGTAGCCGCGGGCGGAGCGTGGCTCATCTCGCAGTGGAGCTCCGACGCGCTCCCCCCGCCGCTCGCCTTGCTTGTCAACGGCGCCGCGTTCGCTCCGCTCTATCTGGGCTTGTTCGTCCTTCTTGGCGGTCTGCGCGTGTTGCCGCTCAGGCGTGTCGCTGGACATCTTCTGAAAAGGCGAGGCGAGGCGGGAGCGCTTCTCGGCTGAGCTGCGTGAATGGCATTCGTTCCAGAGAGAGCAGATTCGTTTCGGTCAAGAGCGCAGGCGAGGCTGACGCGGCGCGGGTGGCGTTCGACACCTCCGCCAAGGCTGCGCGTCACTTCGTATTCCAAGGCGCGAATCGGCGCCGCTTCCGTGCGCCCTGCGCGTTCCCGCGTCCCTTCGCCCGGTCCGGCGCCCGCGTCTGTGACGTTGGCGTCAATCGCGCCGGGGACGCTCCTTCGCCGGCGCTTCGGCGGTCGGCGCGTCTCGGTCGTGCAGGCGGCAGTGGGGAAGCGCGTGGCTGGGCGGGTCTCCGCGTGTGCTCTCAGGACTCGCGTTCGCCGACGGATAAGACCCGGCGGACCCGGCGCAGCGGCTTCCGTGCTCCACCAGAATGAGTCGGCTCATATGCTTTCGCCATTCGGACGATCATGCCGCCGGCGCCCCTTCGTGGAGACCGAGATGAGCACGACTCAGGACCGCTCGATGGTTCCGGGCAAAGCCCACTATTCAGCAGAATACATCGACGGCGGACGCATGTTCAGCTTCGCCCACCAGATCGCGACCGTGGCGTCCTTTCAGCCACGCTCCGTTCTCGAGATTGGGGTCGGGCCGGGGCTCGTGTCCGGGACGCTGCGCACAGTGGGGTTCGAAGTGGTGACAATGGACGTCGAGCCAGAGCTGGAGCCCGACGTGGTGGGATCGGTCACTGACCTGCCCTTCGAGGATGAGTCACAGGATGTGGCGTTGTGCAGCCAGGTGCTCGAGCATCTGCCGTGGTCGGAGTGTCCTGTCGCGCTCTCGGAGCTCCATCGGGTGTGTCGGCTCGGGTTGGTGCTCAGTCTTCCCGACATCACGGCGCTGTACGAGATTCGCGTCCGCGCGCCGATCGTCGGACGGATCGAGAAACAGTTCTCGCGCTCCCTTCGCACGACTGAGGCCTGGCGGCGCGAGCGATGGGAGCAAATGGGCCACTACTGGGAGATCGGCTATGAAGGGAGTCGACTCGTCGATGTGCGGCGGACGATCGAGAACGTCGGGTTCCGTGTGGATCGAATCTGGCGCGTGAGTGAGTTGCCCTTTCACCGCTTCTTTCGGCTCGAAAAACGATCCGAGAAAGCGAGCTGATGCGTCTGCCGGACTTCTTCATCGCGGGCGAGATGAAATGCGGCTCCACGACGCTCTGGGACATGCTCGCCTCCGATGGGCGCATCTTCTCGTCCCATGACAAGGAGCTGCACTTCTTCGCGAGCTACACCTATTTCGGCGGCTCGGGCCCCGACGCTCTGGGTGATCTGGACGCCTACGCCGCGCACTTCGCCGGAGCGAAGCCGGATCAGCTCTGCGGCGAAGCGACGCCGAATTACCTGTTCGATCTCAAAGCGCCGGAGCGCATCCGTCGTGTCGTCCCCGAGGCGCGCTTGATCATCATTCTGCGCGATCCCGTCGATCGCGCCTGGTCCCACTACTGGCACCAGGTCCGGCGCGGCTGGGACAAGCTCTCCTTCGAGAAGGCGCTGGAGGCGGAGCCCGGGCGGATCGAGACGGGCGATCTCCAGCAGCGCGACGCCTTCTCTTACCTGGCGCGGGGGCGGTATATCGAGAGCCTCGAGCGGCTGGAAGCGCAGTTCCCGCGCGAGCGGATTCTCATCCTGACCCTTGAGGAGCTGAAGACCGATCCGCTCCGCGAATTGGACCGCGTCTCGGTCCACCTCGGGCTGAGCCCGCCCATCGAGGCCCCGGGTCCGCCGCCACACCGCAACAAGGCGGACTTTCCCCGCTTCCCCGCCCTGGACCGCCTGATCCAGCGAGCCAAGCCGGCCGCTGCCGCCGCGGGGCCGCTGATCGAGGGTCTTGCCGCCGCCGCGGCCAAGGCGACGCGCCCCGTTCGCCGAAGAAGTGGCAGCGGATTGATGAAGCCCGCGACGCGCGACGCGCTGCGCGACGTCTTCGCCCGCTCCGACGCCGATCTCGCCGATCGGCTCGGCAGGCCCGTTCCCTGGCGTCGGATGGACGCCAAAGATCCGGAGAGGAGCACGACCGATGATCTCGATCGTTCTGGTGACCTGCAATCGAAGGCATCTGCTTGAGGCGTGCCTGAAGAACGTGCTCGGACGGCTCTCGGAGGAGACCGGCCAGATCGTCATCTGGAACAACGCCTCCGTCGACGGCACGCGCGAGCTCCTCGACGCCTTCGACGATCCCCGCGCACAAGTCATTCACAGCGAGGAGAACCTGGGCACGAACGCCTTCGCCCGCGCCTTCAAGCTCGCGCGGGGCGAGCACCTGATCGAACTCGATGACGACATCATCGACGCCCCGGAGAACTGGGACCGAATCATGCGCGAGGCGTTCGACGCTCTCCCGGGCTTCGGTTTCCTCGCCGCCGCCTGCGTTGACGACGGCAAGAGCGTCGCGTCTGAGATCATGTATCGCCGCGATGCGCACAAGTACACGCCGCAGACCATCAATGGCGTCAACATTCTCGACGGACCCACAGGCGGCTGGTGCTCCATCACTTCTCGCGAGGCGTACGAGAAGGCGGGCGGCTTCGTCGAAAACGAGAAATTCATCTTCTGGCAGGAGGATGGCGCCTTTGTGAAGGCGCTCGCCGACGCGGGATACCGCTCCGCTGTTCTCGCCGATCTCAAGGTCTTCCATGCCTCCGGCCCCGCGTACTCTTCCCACGAGTCCTTCGAGCAGGCGAAGGCCCGCTACTACCGGTGGCGCGACGCCAATCGCAACCGCCGAAAAGCCGTGAAATCCGCGCTGGAGCGCATCCCGGGCGTGCGGCGCCTGAACCAGAAGCATGGCTGGTGGGTCTCTGCCGCGGAAGCGTGAGCCCTTCATCGCGGGGTGGACCGACGTGACTCGACGCGCGCTCATCATCGCCTTCTTCTTCCCGCCCGACGGCGGAGGCGGCAGCCAGCGCTGGGCGAAGTTCTGCAAGCGGCTGCCGGCTCTCGGGTGGCAGCCCACGGTGCTCACGCGTGCGCAGCCCGCTTCCCGAACCCAGTGGGACCCGGAGGACGAGACCCTCCTCGAGGATGTCGCCGCCGCCCGGATCCACCGCCTGGAGCCCGCGCCGGCGGCGGCGGAAGTCAATCTAAAGCTCAGCGGCGATGTCGATCCCGCGTGGCTCCGCCAAACGCTGGCGGAGGCCGGGCGTCTGTGCGCCGAAGAGACGTTCGATGTCATCGTACTCACGGCCCCCCCGTACGATCTTGCGCGTCTGGCGCCGGTTCTTGCGGAGCAGATCAGGATTCCAGTCGTGCTCGATCTCCGGGATCCGTGGGCCTTTGATGGCGGCCGCCTCTTCTCGAGCGCCGCCGCCTGGCGGCGCGAGCGCGACGTCATGATCCGCGCTCTGGAGCGATGCGAGGGCGTCATCTTCAACACACCCGAAGCCCGCGCCGCCATCGAACGCGGGATCGGCGCGCGGGCTCGACGAGCGGTCGTCATCCCCAATGGCTACGACGTCGACGACTTCACCGGGCTCGAGCCCGCGCCCCGAAGCGACGACGCATTTCGGATCGCGCATCTGGGAACGCTGCACTCCCGAGCGCTGTATGAGCGCCGCGGACCGGCGGGATTCGTGCGCAGGATTCGCCGCCACCGTCCCCAGCGAGTCGCCCCGGCCGGACGCACGCTTCGCCCGCTGCTGAAGGCGATCCACGCGCTGCGGCGCGAGGGCGACCCACTCGGAGAGCGGGTTCGTGTACGGGTCCTCGGGCCGGTCGACGAGGCGACGGAGCGGTGCGTCCGCGATTCGCCCACGCCTGATGCGGTCGAGCTGATCGGTTATCTGCCCCACGCTGAGGCCCTTCGTGAAGCCGCCTCGGCCGACGCGCTCTTCCTGCCGCTCTACGGACTGCCCGCGGGCGAGCGCGCGCGGATCGTTCCCGGGAAGACCTATGAGTACCTGGCGCTAGGTCGGCCGATCCTCGCCTGCGTTCCGCCCGGCGACGCTCGGGAGCTGGTCGAGCGCACAGGGCGTGCGGCCTGCGCCGATCCCTGCGATCCACACGGGATCGCCCAGGCGATCCGAAGACTCCAGACGATGGAGGCGCCGCCGCCGGGGTGGCCTCCGGAGTGGATAAGCCGCTTCGAGCGGGGGGCGTTGACGCGCGAGCTGTCGGAGTTTCTCACGATGGTCGCCTCGGGTTCGCAAGCGCGTGAACGCAGCGAGAGGCTGGGGGCGGCATGACCCAGGATCAAACGCTGCTTCATCCGCTGGGTCTCGTCTTCTTCGCGATCCTCGCCATCGCGACGCTGCTCGCTCCGCGGCGCTACGCGCTGCTCCCGATGCTGCTGATGGCGTGCTTTATCTCTCCCGCGCAGAAGCTCGCAATCGGCGGGCTCGACTTCAACATGCTCCGGCTTCTGGTGATCGTGGGCTGGACCCGCCTGCTGATGCGCCATGAGTTGCGCCCCATTCGCTGGACGGCGATCGACTTGCTTGTGATCAGCGTGCCCGTCGTCAGCGCGGTCGCCTACATCTCGCTCTGGCAGTCGAGCCAGGCGGCGATCTTCCAGTCAGGACAGCTCTTCGATGCGGTGGGCATGTATTTTCTCTTCCGCCATCTCCTCGCCTCTCTGGCGGATGTGCGCGCGCTGGCGACCTCGTTCGTCATCGTCAGCGTTCCATTTGCGGCGGTCGTCTCCGTGGAGCTGTTCACCGGACGGAACATGTTCAGCGTCTTCGGCGGCGTCCCGGAGATGACGCTCGTTCGCGGCGGGCGGCGGCGCTGCCAGGGCGCGTTCCCGCATGCGATCATGATGGGCTCGTTCTGGGCGATCGCCCTGCCGCTAATGGCGAGCCTCTGGTGGTGGGACAAGCGGAAACTGGCCATGGTCGGGGTTCTGGCGGGGCTCTTCTGCGTCTTCGCGAGCGCCTCGAGCACGCCCGCGATGGGCGTGATCTTCGCCGCGTTCGCCGCCGGATTCTTCCCGTTTCGCCATCGCCTTCGGGCGATCCGCTGGGGGTTCGCCGCGTCGCTGATCCTTCTGCATTTCGTGATGAAAGGGCCGGTGTGGTCGCTGCTCGCCAAGGCGAACCTCTTCAGCGGCTCGACCGGATGGCATCGCTTCCATCTTCTCGACAAGGGGATCCGCAACGTTTCCGAATGGGCGCTCAACGGCACGCAGTCCACCGCCCACTGGGGCTACGGTCTCAGCGACGTCACGAATCAATATCTCGCCGTCGGCGTCGAGGGCGGGATCGTCGCCCTCGCTCTGTTCATCGCGCTGCTCGCCTTCTGCTACCGCGCCGCAGGGATGGCGATGAAGGCGTGGGAGCCGTCGCGTCCCGCGCTCATCACCGCATACTGCCTGGGCGTGATTCTCTTCACGCACACGATGATGTTCTTCGCCGTGTCCTATTTCGGACAGATGATTATGCTCTGGACGCTCACCGTGGCTCTCTCCGCCACATTCCAGAATCTCGCGACCCAGAGCGTGGCCGCGCGCGCGCCCCGTCGCCGCCGCGCGGCGGCAGTGCGCGCGAGGCGAGCCGCCGGATCGCGGGCTCTGCCGGGGGCGACGGCGTGATCGGAGCGATGCGCGTTCGCGTCAAGCAGTGGCGGCGCGAGGGGCGGCTCCCGTGGCTTGTCGGCGCCTCCGAAAGCCTCTACCGCTTCGGACGCGATCTCCGCGACATCCCAACCAGAGCTTCGCTGCTCAAGCGCCTGCGGGAATCGCTCCCCGAACGCGCGCCGGAGCGCATCGTCGATCTGGCGTTGAATGGGTTCGACGGGCGCTTCCGCCCCATTCAGATCCGCAGCGAACTGCTCGCGCTGGCGCAGCGCATCGAGCGGCTTCGTCCGCGCCGAGCGCTTGAAATCGGAACCGCGCGGGGCGGCTCGCTCTTCGTCCTGTGTCGGCTCGCCGCGGAGGACGCGCACGTCGTCAGCGTCGATCTGCCGGGCGGCTGGTTCGGAGGCGGCTATCACGCTTGGCGCGCGCCGCTCTACCGCGCCTTTGCGCGTCCCGGGCAGCGGCTTGACCTCCTGCGGGTGGACTCGCACGCGCCCGAGACGCTCGAGCGTATCCACTCCCTCTTCCTGGGGGCGCCCCTCGATTACCTCCTCATCGACGGCGACCACACCTACGAGGGCGTGAAGCGCGACTTCGATCTCTACGCGCCGCTCGTCCGCCCAGGCGGCCTCGTCGTGCTGCACGACATCGTTCCCCAGCCCCATGAGCCATCGTGCCGGGTTCCGGATTTCTGGCGCGAGCTGCGCGAGCGCCCTGGGGCGGAGGAGATCGTGGAGAGCTGGGAGCAAGTGGGCTGCGGGCTGGGGCTGCTCACGCCTGCGTCGCCCGCCGGGAGGCGCCGCCAGGGCGCAGGCGACGGCGTGCCGCCCGTCCCAGGTCGTACACCAAATCCCGACCGGCGCGAACCGGGGTCTTGAGGAGCACGTCGTATAGGAAGGGCGCCGCGGATTCGCGCTCCGGAACGACCGACGGATCGATCTCGAAGTGCTCCAGCGCCGCCCCGGCGCGGAGCCGTCTTCCGCGCACTCGGTTCAGGACATTGGCGCCGTGGATCACCTGCAACCAGCCCGGCGGATCGCCCAGCCCGATCACGGGGGCGAACTGTCTGATCTCCATGTGCTGCACCGCCCATGCCGTTTGGATCTCCTCCACTCGATCCGGAGTCGGCTCCACCATCGACACGAAAGCATTGCTCCGATGCGTCGCGCGATACAGCCGCCCCTGCCGCCACGTGCAGCCGATGTTGAAGTTGACGAAGGCGAGCGTTTCGTTCTTCAGGGCCTGTTGCGCGCGCTCGACGTATGTGCGCGCCAGCGCGTCGTCATTGTCCAGTCGCGTCGTGATCAGCCGCCTCGACCCGTCGACGAACCGCCAGAGCGGCGGTTTCCACACAGCGGGATCAAAACGATCGATGAAGATCGGGTGAACTCGATCGTGCTCCGACAGGGCTTCTGCGCGCGCTCGGTACGGATCGGGAGTGTCGCTGTCGAAGAAGATCGCCCAGTCGAAGTCGCGAACACTCTGACTCAGGATCGAGGGCAGGCAGAACTGCTCGAAGAGTCCGAAACGGTGCTCCAGCCACTCCGTGTCCTGCGCCGCCGTCGCCCACGCCGCGTCGACTCGGACGTTGAACCGCGTCAAAATGATGTGACTCGTCTCGCCCATCCGCGGCCTCACTATCGGCGCTCGATCCGGCGTTCGTTCAGTCATCCACCCCGCACGGGAGGACCGATGAAGCCGGGGGAGTCCGCGCCGTGAATGTCTCGATCCTCATTATCTCGTTCAACACGCGGGAGTTGACAACCGCCTGCGTGCGCTCGGTGCTGGAGCATACGAGCGGCGTGGACTTTGAGATCATCGTCGTCGATAACGCCTCCACAGACGGCTCCGCGGACGCGATCGAGCAGATCGCCCGAGCCGAGGAGCGCCTCGCCGTCATCCGCCTGTCCGAGAACATCGGGTTCGCTCCCGCCAACAACGTCGCCGCCCGCGCCGCCCGGGGCGATCGCCTGCTGCTTCTCAATCCTGACACGCTGCTTCAATCGGACGCCGTCTCGGCGCTCGTCCGTTTCGCGGACGAGCGCCCCGAAAACGGGATCTGGGGCGGCCGCACCCTTTTTGAGGATGGGAGTCTCAATCCAACGTCCTGCTGGGCGCGATCGACGCCCTGGTCCATGTTCAGTCGCGGCGTGGGTCTGGCCGCGCTCTTCCGCGGCGTCTCCTTTTTCAATCCCGAGCCGATGCCCGGCTGGCGTCGCAACACCGTTCGGGAAGTCGACATCGTGACCGGCTGCTTCCTTCTCATCGATCGATCGCTCTGGGACCGTCTCGGCGGCTTCGATGAGCGATTCTTCCTCTTCGGCGAAGAAGTGGATCTCTGCGTGCGCGCCCGCGCGCTGGGAGCGCGTCCGCTCTTCACGCCAAGCGCCGAGATCATCCACTATGGCGGCCGATCCAGCGCCGGATCGGTGGAACAGACGATCCGTCAGTTCCGCGCCAAGAACCAGCTCTTCCGCAAGCGCTGGCGCCCGGCGGCGGCGTGGTTCGCGGGCGCGATGATCGACGCCTGGGCCTTTCGCCGCATGGCGCTGGGGCGGTTGATCAAGGCGCTGGGCTTGTCCGACCCCCGCGCGGACGATTGGATCGAGCTCTGGCGGAGTCGTCGCGAGTGGCGGGCGGCTCTTCCGCCGCCGGAGAGGACGCCGTCGCGGACGGTCGAGTCTCGGACGATGGAGGCGACTCATGTCGAAGCCTGAAAAGCCCCGTGTCCTCGCGGTCGCCTCCGGCGGCGGGCACTTCGTCCAACTCATGCGTCTGCGCGCGGCTTTCGAGGGCTGCGATCTCGCCGTCGTCACCGTCAACGAGTCCTACCAACCCGAGGCGCGCGCTGATCGCTTCTACGTCGTCCGCGACGCCACACGCTGGGACAAGCTGGGGCTGCTCGTCATGGCTGCGCAGCTTCTGCGCATCCTCGTCAAGGAGCGTCCGGACGTCGTGATCTCGACCGGGGCGGCCCCGGGGTACTTCGCGATCCGCTTCGCCAGGCTTTTCAGGGCCCGCACAATCTGGCTCGACAGCGTCGCCAATGTCGAGAGAGTCTCACTCTCCGGGGAGCGCATCGCGCGTCACGCGGACCTGACGCTTACGCAGTGGCCCGAGCTCGCCGAGGGCCGCATCCGTTATCTGGGAGCGACCGTGTGATCTTCGTGACCGTTGGATCGCAGATGCCCTTCGACCGGCTCGTTCGAGCCGTGGACGAGTGGGCCGCGGCGCGGGGGCGGAGCGACGTCTTCGCCCAGATCGGGCCGACCGACTGGCGGCCCGCCCATATCGCTTGGGAGACGTTCATCGAGCCGGCGGAGTTTAGGCGCAGGATGGAGACCGCCGATGTGATCGTCGCCCATGCGGGCATGGGATCGATCCTCACCGCCCTCGAGCTTGGAAAGCCCATCCTCGTCATGCCGCGACAAGGCGCCCTGCGCGAAACACGCAACGACCACCAGCTGGCGACCGCCCTGAAATGGCGCGATCGCATCGCCGTCGCCACGGACGAGCGGGAGCTCGCCGTCCGACTCGACGCCCTCGCCGAGCTTCGCCCCAGCGAGCGCATCTCCAGCGGCGCCTCTCCCGAGCTTATCGAGGCGATACGGTCCTTCATATTCAAGGCGCGAGCGCGTGAGCCGCTCGCCGAAGAGCGAGAGAGAGAACCCAGCCAGCAACCTGCGGCGGTCGGCGACAGCGCTCGATCCGCCGCTGCGCTCGGAGAACATTCATCGTGAGTCATTACGAGCGTTTGAAGAGTCGACTCCAGTCGGGAGACGCCAAGGTCGGAATCATCGGCCTCGGCTACGTGGGCCTCCCTCTGGCGCATGCGCTCCATTCAGGCGGGCTGCCCGTGCTCGGATTCGACATCGATCCCGCCAAGATCGAGGCGCTCGACACCGGGCGCTCCTACCTCCGCCACCTGGGCCCCGAGGTCTTCGCCGATCTCGCCGAGAGCGATCGCTTCTCGGCAACGACCGACTTCGCCCGGCTCGGCGAGTGCGACGTCGTGATCGTCTGCGTGCCCACGCCGCTCGGAAAGCACCGGGAGCCGGATCTCTCCTACGTCGTCCGCAGCGGCGAGGACATCGGCCGCACGCTCCGCGAGGGGCAGCTCATCTGCCTCGAGTCGACGACCTACCCCGGCACAACGCGCGAGGAGTTCCTGGGCGCCATCCTGAGCACGGCCCCTTCCGGCGAACCGTTCGAGTCGGGCAGGAACATCTTCGTCGCCTTCAGTCCTGAGCGCGAGGATCCGGGCAACAAGTCGCACTCGACCCGCTCGATTCCCAAGCTTGTCGGCGGGCTCGATCCGGAGTCCACGGATCTCGCCGCAATCATGTACGAGAAGGGCGTCGCGGAGGTGGTTCGCGTCGAGTCGGCAGAGGTCGCCGAGGCCGCCAAGCTGCTGGAGAACATCTTCCGCGCCGTCAACATCGCGCTCGTCAACGAGATGAAGGTCGTCCTCGCGGAGATGGGCGTCGACATCTGGAGTGTCGTCCGCGCCGCCGCGACCAAGCCTTTTGGCTTCATGCCCTTCTGGCCCGGCCCGGGGCTGGGCGGCCACTGCATCCCGATCGATCCGTTCTATCTGTCGTGGAAGGCGCGGGCGATTGGGCGCGCTACGCACTTCATCGAGCTCGCCGGCGAAGTGAACACATCCATGCCGCGCTACGTCATCGAGCGCCTGATGCACGCTCTCAACGCGCATGGAAAATCAGTGAAAGGATCGCGCATTCTCGTCATGGGGCTCGCCTACAAGCCCGACGTCGACGATACGCGGGAGTCCCCCTCCTTCGAGCTCATCGAGATGCTCCGCCAGCGCGGCGCCGAGGTGGACTACTCCGATCCCCACATTCCGAAGACGGTTCCTGTCCGAAAGCACGATCTTGGCATGACAAGCGTCGATCTCACGCCCGAGACGATGAGTGGGTACGACGCGGTGCTCATCGCCACGAACCACCAGGCTTTCGACTATGAAAGCGTTGCGCGTCACGCCCGTCTTGTCATCGACACGCGCGACGCCATGCGCGAGCACGCCGCCGACATGGGATCGCGGCTGGTCAAGGCCTGAGTCGGAGAAAGAGCTGCATGAGCGCCATCGCCTCGACCGAGCACAAGCCGACGCCCGCCGTCACGCCCGCGACGCGCGCCTTCGACGGCGTCATCTGCTTCGGCGGCGAGGACTGGTGGTACCACAACCGGGGCCACTACGACATGCAGATGATGCGCGAGCTCAGCCGGCGCGTCCCGGTGCTCTACGTCAACTCGATCGGCATGCGCATGCCGCGCGTCGGTGAGGGCGCGATGTTCCTGAAGCGCGTCGTCCGCAAGCTCCGAAGCCTTGCCCGGGGAGTCGTTCCGGTTCGCGAGAACTTCGCCGTCTACAGCCCCTTCGTCGCGCCGGGGCCGCTCGGCATGGCCATCACCGCGCGCCTCCTCCCCCTCCAGGTCCGGCGCGCAGCGCGCCGGATGGGCGTCCGCCGTCCGCTCGTCTGGGTGGCGTGTCCGCCCGGCGCGGAGGCTGTCGGCGCGCTCGATCCGGTCGGCGTCGTCTACCAGCGCACGGATCGCTACGAGCGCTTCAAGGATGTCGACTCCAACCAGATCGCCGGCTACGACCGCGCCCTCAAGGACCGCGCCGACCTCACGCTCTTCTGCGCCTCGCTCTTGATGGAGAAAGAGGGCGACGCCTGTCGCCGGGCGCTGTACATTGACCACGGCGTCGATTACGACCGCTTCGCCGACGCCGGCGCCGCGCCTGTCGATCCGCCGGATATCGCTCATCTTCCCAAGCCGCGCGTCGGCTTCATCGGCGGCATCGATGCGCACACCTTCGATCCCGATCTCTTCGTGGACGTCGCGTCGCGCCTGCCCGAGATCTCCTTCATTCTCGTCGGCGCCTGCTCGCTGCCGGAGGACTGGTGCTCGCTCGAGAACGTGCATCTCCTCGGTCGTAAGCCCTACGACGAGGTCGCTTCCTACATGGCGGCGTGCGACGTGCTCATCATGCCCTGGAACGACAGCGAGTGGATCCGCGCGTGCAATCCTGTCAAGCTCAAGGAGTATCTCGCCGTGGGCCGGCCGGTCGTGACGACGCCCTTTCACGAGCTCCACCGCTATGAGAGCCTCGTGCATATCGCATCCGGCGCGCAGGAGTTCGCCGACGCCATCCGGTACGCCCTGGATCAATCCGAGGCGCCTGATGCGGGCCGCGCCCGCGTGCGCGCCGAGACGTGGCGCGCCAAGGGGGAGGCTGTTTTCGACGCGCTGCGGGAGATCGGACTGGAGCCCATGGAGTCAATGGAGTCCCGTGATGCCGACAATTGATGACATCCGCAAGCCCCTCGTCTGTCAGGACGGGATCTCCGCCGCCTACGAGTTGGCGCGCCAGCGCGCCGAGCCAGTGCTCTCGCCGCAGCGTCATTTCGCGGACGATCGCGGCTGGTCGCTGATGAACCAGCTCCAGGGCGTGCTGGCGCCGAGCGGACAGGTCAACTTCTCCGTGCAGCATCCCGGCGTGATCAAGGCGTGGCATCGCCACCAGAAGCAGACTGACTTCTGGATCTGCCTCCTCGGGCACATCAAAGTGGGGGTGTACGCCGACGCCGCCGACTTCGCCTGGATGGCCGTGCTCGGCGAGAAGGCGCCCGCGGTTCTGGTCATCCCGCCGCCCCTCTGGCACGGCGCCGCGACCGTCGGCGCGGAGCCCGCCGGTCTGCTTTACTACGTCACCGAGCAGTACGACCCCGCCTCCCCCGATGAGGAGCGCCGGGCGTACGACAGCGTCCCGGGGTTTCCATGGGGCGTTCGGCACGCCTGAGGCAAGGTTCACATCCCGATGATTGCATCGGACCACCGCTCCCGTTCGCGCATCGCCGCCGCCATCATCCTTGCGGGAGGACTGCGCCCCTCGCCTCTGGCGCGCGCCGCGGCTCGCTCGGTGCTCGACCTGCATTTGACCGAGTCGGGAACCGTTCTGGACGCCTGGATCGCCCATGTCGAGGCGCTTTTGCGCGCGCGCCGGGGCGTCATCTCGATTCGCGTCCTTTGCGATAAATCGGCCCCCGAGCCCAATCAGCCGACCACGCCGGGCGAACGCGCCTCCGTTGAGTTCGAGCGCGAAGCCTCCGCCTATCGCGGGCCCGCCGGGGCGCTCCGAGACGCCTGCGCACGCTACGACGCCGACGATCAGCTCCTGATTATCGAGGGAGCGCGATGGGCGACGGGGAGCCTTCTGGAGCTCGCCGACGCCCACAAGCGGCGCGCCGCCGACATCACCGTCGGTTGCGATCAATCCGACCGTCCCACGGGGATCTACCTGCTTCGCGCCGCCGTCCTCCAGGATCTCGTCCCATCACGGGGCTTCATGGACCTCAAGGAGCAGCTCCTGGCGAGGGCGATGGAGGCGGGGCTGGGGATCTGGGTCCACCGATCTCCCGACGGCTGTTCGATACCGCTTCGCACACGCTCGCAATTCCTCGAAGCAGCCGCGGCCGCGACGCGCATCGAGCTGGGCGCGGGTGGGGGAGCGTCCGAGAATCCTGGCCGCCCGGCCTTCCGGGTGATCACTCCGGGCGCTCGTGTCGCGCCGGACTCCGTGATCGCCGACGCCGTTGTGATGCCGGATGCGGAAGTGGGTTCAGGCGCGGTCGTGGCGAGGTCGATTGTCTGTCCGGGAGCGCGCGTGGCCTCCGGAACCGAGATTGTCGATCAGGTGGTCAGGACGGGCGGCGTAGAATCGGGCGACGATTCTTCGGACCCCCGGCGGTGGAAGCACGCGGTATGAACAGCCGCCGATCGTGGAAGTTCAGCGATGGTCTGCTTCTGGCGGCTCTCACGGGCCTGGCTGTCGCTGCGACCTATGGCGTCTGGCAGGACATCTTTTCGATCGGTTGGCGCAGCGATGAGCAGTCGCACATCCTGCTGACGCCGATCATCGTGCTCTGGCTTATCTGGGTTCGACGCGAGCGCCTGCGATATGCGAAACCGTCGTGGTCGATGCTGGGGCCTCTGCTCGTCGGCGTCGGCTGGTTCTTTGCGCTTTGGGGGTTCCAGGGATGGGGCGCTGACGACAGCCTTCAGCTCTTCTGGCATTTCGGCGCCTTGCTCATCGTCTTCGGCGCCGTCGTGACCGTCATCGGACTCGATCTTGTCAGAGCGTTCTTTCCGGCGGCGCTGGCGCTGCTGTTCCTGTTGCCGGTGCCCGGGCGCGTGCGCACGAACGTGTCGATCCCCCTTCAGGAATACACGGCGATCGTGACGGAGTGGATGCTCGACATCTTCGGCGTCGCCGTGGTGCGATCCGGCTCCGTGCTGAGCCTCAACGGTCAGGACATCGCCGTCGCGGAGGCGTGCAACGGGATGCGCATGGTCGCGGCGCTTGGGCTCATCTCCTTCGCTTTCGTCTTCTCGACGCCCATGCGGCACAGCGTCCGCCTCGCCATTCTGGCGATCTCGCCTCTGATCGCGCTGATCGTCAATGTGATCCGCCTGACGCCGACGGTGCTGCTCTACGGCTACAGCGATCCCGATTTCGCCGACGCGTTCCATGACTTCAGCGGGTGGGCGATGCTCGGCGTGGCGCTCGGGTTGCTTTGGGGTTTGCTCGCCCTGCTGCGCTGGATCGAAGTCCCGATCACCCCGTACGCTGTGTCGGAGGCCTGACGATGGCCAGATTATCCGCGCTCCACGCCATCAACCGCGCCGCGCCCGTGGCCGCCGCCGTTATCCTGACCGCGCTTCTGGCGGTTGGGGGGATCGACGCGAAGACCCCTGAGGGCGTGCAGGAGTACCACGCCGCGGTCCGGATGGCTGTCGATCGAATTCCCTACCGCATCGGACCATGGGTGGCCCAGGATGTCGAGACGCCCCCCGCCGCCGTCAAGCTCCTGAAGCCCAACACGCTCATGCAGCGGCGTTATACGGACCCGGCGACGGGTGAGAGCTTCAACCTGCTGCTCGTTCACTGCGGCGACATGCGGGACATGCAGGGGCATTATCCGCCAATCTGCTATCCAGCTCACGGGTGGACGCACCTTGAATCGCGAATGACGTACTTCGACGTGGGGGCGGACCGTCTGCCCGCCCGGTCGTATCGGTTTGAACGGGAGGTCCAAGGCTCGCAGCAGAGAATGGCCGTCGTCGGTTTTTTCATCCTGCCCGACGGCACGCTCGCGGCCGATATCAAGGATCTGAACCGTCGGGCCACGAACCGGTCGCTCTCGGGACTGGGCGCGGCCCAGGTGCAGCTTGTCGTGGACGAGGCCATGCCCGTGGAGCGCAGGCGGGAGATTCTGGAGCAACTCGGGCGGGCCATCGAGCCGACGATCCGGGTGATCTCGCGGAGCGAGTCCTGAGGAAGCGAGTCCGGAGATTGGGGAGCAGCGCCGAGTGAGTGATCCCACGAGCCGACAGCACGATCCTATTCTCGAGGACGAGGCGTACGGAGCCCTTCCCGGGGGCGAGCAGCGCCTGGAGAATCCGCTGCTGATGATCCATCGTCGGCTGCGGGGCCGCTATCCGCTGGGCGTGGCGCTGGCGATTCTGCTCGCGATTCCGGGCGCGTATGTGGGATGGATTCTCAAGCAGCCCGAGTTCATCAGCACGGGCATCATTCGCGTAGCGCCGGCGCTCCAGCCCATCCTCTACACCGACAGCCCGGAAAATGACGCGCCGCCGATGTGGGACTCATGGGTCGAGGCGCAGCGCTCGTTTGTCAAGACGCGGCGCGTCCTGAATCGCGCCGTGGATCATCCCGACATGCGGACCATCAACTGGCCGACCGGGCATGAGGGCGTCGCGGAGCTCGAGAAGGCGCTCACCGTCCGGCGCGGTCGCGGGGAGCAGCTCATCTACGTCGAGGCGGCGCATGTCGACCCCGACATGGCGAAGACGGCGGTCAACACCGTGCTTGACGCCTATATCGAGATCTACGGTGAGATCAACAACATCTCGACGAACGTCACCATCCGTCAGCTCCAGGAGCGTGAGCGCGAGCTCGAGATGACGCTCGCCAGCCTCAAACGCACGGTGCAGGATCTCTCCGATGACTACGGCCCCACCATGCTCCGGCAGATCCACGCGTCGCGCGTCGCGGAGCTTGGCGACGTGGAGCGTCTGGTCGCGCAGCTCGAGGAGGCTGTGAAGGAGGCCCGCGTCGCGATGGAGGGACAGCCCTCGGGCCCGCTGGACCGCTCCGCGCTGATCGAGCGACTGGTCGCGCAGGACGAGCAGCTCGCGGAGCTGACAGAGCGCGAGGAGACGATCCTGGCGCGCATCGAAGCGATGAGCGGGCAGTACGGACCGAAGCATCGCGCGATGAAGTCAATGAACGATGAGTTGGAGCTGGTTCGCATACAGATCCGCAACCGTGTTGATGAGCTTTCGGACCAGGTGAATCAACTCCCCGCGGACGCCAACCTTCCGCTCCGTGAGCAGTTCACGCTTGACGAACTCGAGCGGCGGCTGGTACGCGAGCGGCGCCGCCTCGAATCGCTCGAGGAGGAATCGGCCCGACTCGGCTCCAAGCTCGCGCAGATCGATTCGCTCCAGAGTGAGATCCGCCTGATCCAGGAGAAGCTCACCGCCACGAAGATCCGTCTCGATCAGATCCGTGTGGAGAGCGCTCAGGGCAGCACGGAGCGCGTCACCGTGCCGCAGCGCGGCGAGCGCCCCGTCACCCCGCAGGATCGCCGTCCCGTCCTCGCCGCCGCCGGTGGCTTCGGCGGGTTCATGGCCGGCTTCGGGCTGGTCTTTCTGCTCGGGTTCTTCGATCCGTCGTATCGCTACATCGACGACATCGAGCGCGACACGCTCGGCGCTTCCCTTCTCGGCACGCTCCCCGACCTGGGAAGCCGCTCCCCCGAGCACGACGAGCTCGCCGCGCTCAGCGTGCATCATCTGCGCAACATGCTGCACCTCAAGCTCGCCAAGAACAACGGCGACGCCCGCGTCTTCACCATCACCAGCGCCGCCGCCGGCGATGGCAAGACCAGCCTGGCCCTGGCCCTGGCTATGTCTTACGCCGTCTCGGGTCGGCGGACGCTGCTCATCGACGCCGACCTCGTCGGCCGCGGCGTCACACGCGAGCTCGAGATGCGCCGCGCGCCGGGCCTGCGCGAGGCGATGCGACAGATCGACCCGGCGGCGCAGATCCACGACACGAGCATCGAGCGACTCGTTGTCATGCCAGTTGGTCAGGGCGAGGACTTCGATGCGCGGCATCTCTCCCACGAGTCTGTCCACGCGCTGCTGCGAACGCTGCGCGGTCGGTACGATGCGATCATCATCGACACGGGCCCGCTCCTCGGCAGCCTCGAGGCGAATCTCGCCTGCTCCAACTCCGACGGCGTCATCCTCGCCGTCTCGCGCGGGCAGAGCCATCGGCTGGTGGAGGCGTGCATCGAGCGTCTGAACCGAATGGGCGCCTCGTGCGCGGGCCTCGTCTTCAACCGCGCCGCGGTCGACGACTTTGAGAACAGCGTCAGCGCGACGTCGCTCTTCTCCCAGTCGGTGCGCACATCGCCCTCCGACGACGATCGCGCGGAGGATGCTGGCCGTCCGATCCGCGTCGCGGGCGGAGCGCTGGGACGCGCCGTGGTCGGGCTGGGCGAAACCGACGAGGAGCCGCAACGAGTCGCATCGTGAGCCGTGAGCAGATCAGCCGTGCAACAAGAACGCGCTCAGCCTCGGATCTCGCGGGCCGCGGACGCCGAACGCCTTTGGGGCCTCGACATTCGCGATCTGCATGATCGCCGATGGGCGACGCGGGGCGTGCAGGTCGTCCGCCCGCAGGGCGCGCCCCCGGACCCCAAAGGCCCTGACCTCTTTCTGCTCGTGGATCGCCACGACCTGCTCGACTTCTCCATCGAGCCGCATGTCAAACGATTGAACTGGCTGCGCTCGGGCTTGATGCGGCTCCGCGTCTCCGATGCGCGCAGCCGATACGAAGAGCGCGTGCTCGCCGACGACGAGGGCCGCTTCCAGGGCTTCCGGCGCGTCTACGACTCGCGCCTGGGCGGCGTGCGCCGAACCGCCATCACTGGCAGTCGCCGCCTCGCCGAGCGATGGCGGCAGACCGACGGTGGCTTCGCCTCCTGGCGCGCCCTCGCCGGCGGACGCCGAGGCGACAGCCAGGCCCCACGCTCCGCCTCCGGGGTGGCGAAGGGCGTCGTCTTCTCGGCGGCTTCCGACGTCGCCTCCGCCCGTTTTCTGGAGCATCTTCAGCGCACCTGGTCGGCGCCGTCGGCCGCGATCGACGGCGTCTACGCCTTTCGTCCCGGCGTGCTGCTGCACGAATCGGTGGCGCTGCCCGAGCGCGTCCGTCTTGTCGGGCCCGTCTGGATCGGCGCCGGCGCCCGTCTGCAACCCGGGCAGGTGCTCATCGGGCCGCGCATGCTGCCGGACGACGAGCACGCCGCCCCTGAGCAGCGCCCCGTCGACTGGGGCTCCTTGAGTCAGCCCGGATGGCGCCTGGCGCCGCGCTCTCGCGGCTGGCGCTTCCGCTCGACGAAACGCCTCTTCGACATCGTCTTCAGCGCGAGCGTCCTGGTCGGCACGCTTCCGCTCTATCCCTTCGTGATCATGGCCATCTTCATGGAGGACGGCTGGCCGCCCTTCTTTGCGCACCGCCGCCAGACGATCCGGGGGCGCGAGTTTCCCTGCCTGAAGTTCCGCACCATGTTCAAGAACGCGGAGCAGATGAAGGCGGAGATTGCGGCGCGCAACCAGGCGGACGGTCCTCAGTTCTTCATTGACGACGACCCCCGCATCCTGCGCTGTGGCAAGCTCCTCCGTCGGTTCCAGATCGATGAGTTGCCGCAGTTCTGGAATGTGCTGCTGGGCCACATGAGCGTCGTGGGGCCGCGTCCCAGCCCGGATAAGGAGAATCAGTTCTGTCCCTCCTGGCGCGAGGGGCGTCTGAGCGTCCGTCCGGGCGTGACCGGATTGTGGCAGGTGCGACGCACCAGGCAGCCCGAGACCGACTTTCAGGAGTGGATCCGATACGATCTGGAATACGTCCAGCATGAGAGCTGGCGGCTCGATCTCTGGGTCATCCTGAAGACGATCGAGAAAGTCTTCCGTGGTGAGGATCCCTCGACATGACCAATCGCGCCAAAAAGCGCCTGACGCTCCTCCTCGTCGTCTTTGCGGCGCTTGGGCTTCTCGTCGCCGGCGGCGCCGTGATCCGCGCTGTCCAGCAGCAGCGCATCACCGAGCGCGCGCTCGAGCGCGGCCTCGCGGCGCTTGAATCGGGGGATGACCGCGGGGTCGTCCGTCATCTCGGCGTCTACCTGAACCGGGCGGAGAACGCGGGAGAGGAGGTCGATCCCGAGCTTTGGATCAATTGGACGGACGCCCGCTGGGCGGTCAAGGACGACGAGGGCCAGCACATCGCCCAGGCCATCGTCGGGGCGCGCCGGGCGCGCGATCTGCTGCCCAGCGACCCCCGCCCCTACGAGCAGCTCATCGAGATCTACAGCCGCATCGGGCAATACACCGAGCTGGCGGACGCCGCTGACCGGCTTCTTGAGATCGATCCCGACAACTTCCGGGCTCGCGCCGCGAAGATCGCCAGCGCCCGCGCCACCGGCGATCTCGACGCCGCCATCGAGGAAGCGCGCCTGCTCGTCGACGCCCACCCCGACAGCGTTGAGGCTCACCAGCTTCTGCTTTTTCTGCTCGATGAGGCGGGGCGTCCTCCGGAAGAGCTAGTGGGGATCATGGAGGCCGCCGCTGAGGCGCATCCGGACAACCCGGACTTCGAGCTGCTGCGCGCGCGGACGCATGTGCTCCTCGACGATCGCGATGCCGCCCGGCGCTCCGCCGAGCGTGCCCTCGCGATGATCGAGGAGGCTCCTGACGCCGACATCGGGGTCCTCCTCCGCGTGCTCGATTACCTGGGCATGGACGAGGAGGCGCGACGCTTGCTGGAGACGCGCGTTGAGCTTGCGGAGCCAGGCGATCCGATCTTCGTGGTCGCCGCCGAGCGAGCGTGGAAGGCTGGCGAGACCGATGAGGCGCGCGCGATCCTGGACGCCGGCGCTCCGACGCTCGATGACGCTCCCTCCGCAATGCTGGGCTGGATCGCACTTTTGAACGCCGGCGCCGATGGCGACGCCGAGCGCTTCGAGGCCGCCCGGGCTCGCCTAGACGAGGTGGCGACAGCCGAGTCGGCGGATTGGCTCGCCCTCGTCGATGCGCGCGAGGCGCTCGAGGACGCCCGTCCCTCCGACGCCCGTGAGATCGTTGGCGAGCGCGCGCCAGCGGGCGGTCCCGAGACGCGCCCGCTGATGCAATACGCCCTCGCTCGCGCCGCAAAGACGCTGGGGGAGAGGCGTCGCGCTATTGAACTGCTCGAGCCGCTTGCGGCGCGCGAGCCGCGCTGGGTCATCCTCGCCGTCGATCTCGCCGAGTTGTTGCTCGGGGAGGATCGCCTGACGCAAGCCTTTGGCTACGCCATCCGGGCCTATCGGGCGGCGCCGCGCCCGGGCGTGGTCATCCCGACGCTCGCGGAAGTCGCGGCGCGCCTTCTCGAGTCCGGACGCGCAACGCCCGCGCAACGGGACCTGGCGATCGAGGTTCTGACAGAAGCGGCGGAGAAGCTCTCCGATTCCGGCGAAGCGCTGGCGCTCGCCGCCCGCGGCCTCGCGGCCACCGGGCGGTACAACGAGGCGCGCGCTCTCACGCAGCGGATCGCCGAGCAGCGGCGACAGATTACCGCGGACTCGTACGCCCGTCTCGCGGAGTTGTCGCGCCGGCGCCAGTGGGGGCTTGAGTCAGCGCTCACGGAGGCCGTCCGGGCCGCCTCGCCCGAGGATCCCGCGACGCTCTACGCCCTCGCGATCGAGGCAGCCAATGCGGGACGCCCAGAGGATGGCGAGCGCCTGCTCGACGACGCCCTCGGGCGCGCCGGCGAGAGCGCCTCGCTCGAGCTGGCGATCCGTCGCGCGCTCTATCTGGACGCAATCGGCGATCCGGAGGCGCGGGAGACGCTGCTCCAACTCGCGACCCAGAACGAGCGCTCGGTTCCCGCGCAACTCGCCGTCCTTGAAGCTTCCTCGACTTGGGTGGATGAGCCGGGCATCGCCGCCGCCATTGAGCGCCTGCGGGCCTTGACTGGCGATGAGGGCGTCGCGTGGAAGCTGCATGAGGCTCGCCGCCTGCTCACGTTCGAGCCCTCGGAGGAGAACGCGGCGCGCGTCGAACTCCTCCTCGCCGAGATCATCAACAACGATCGGCGGTCTGCGGAGGCCCGGCGCATCGCCGCCGCCGCCCGTCTGGAGCTTGGCGATGTCGAGACGGCGACGCGCTACCTCCGCGAGGCGGTCGCCGCGCGCCCGGGCGATGCTCGCCTGCAACTCGAGCTCGTGAATCTCCTGCGTGAAGCGGGCGATACGGAGGCCGTCATACGCCAGCTCCGTGAGTTCGCCGCCATCGGTGATCTTTCGCGCGATCTTCGGCAGGTGCGCGGACGGCTGCTTATGGACTACGGGCTCTGGGATCCGGCGCTCGAGGATCTCTCCGCCGTCGCCGAGGATGGCGACTGGCGCGCCTCGCTCGATCTCGCGAGACTGCACGCTCGCCGGGGAGAGACAGCTCGCGCGCGCGCCATCTACAACAGTCTGCTCACGGAGCCTGATCCCGACCCGGCGGCGCTGGAAGCCGCCGCGAACTTCTTTGGGGGTCTGGGCGAGGTTGATCGGGGACAGGCGATCCTGATGCGCCTTCCGGAGGAAGGTGATCCCCCCAGAGTTCGGCGCATCGCCTCGTACCTGGCGCGATATGGCCTCTCATCCGAGGCGGAGCGCCTCTTCCGACGCCATGCGGAGGAGGACGGGACGCCCGAGGCGTGGAACGCGCTGGCGCGGTTCCTTGTCCGTCAGGGCGCGATCGAGGACGCACGCTCGGCGTTGGAGCAAGGCTTGGCGCTGGCGCCGGAGGATCACGATCTGATCGCGACGGAGAACGTGATCCGCCTGCGCATGGGGCTGCCCGTCGATCCCGACGCCCTCGCGGACGCCATGGCGGTGGGGGGGGTGGATCCGGACGATCCCGCCGCCATCGCGTTGCGGAAGGCGATCGCCTCCCTCTCCGAAGCGCCGGACGATCGCTCGGCCTACATCGAGGCTCTGCGCGAGGTGACGGAGACGTACCCCTCCTTTTATCCCGCGTGGGATCTGCTGGTGAAAGCTCTTCGGTCGGTCGCAAAGCTCGATGAGGCGATCTCCGTCGCGCAGCGGGCGGCCGCCGCTCTGCCCACCGATCCGCGCCCCGCGCGTCTGCATGCGGAGGCCTTGATCGCCTCAGGCGACGCCCAGCGCGCGATCGTGGCCGCTCGGAGCTGGCGCGATCGCTCGCGGGACAACCCGCTCGAAGCGGATGTGGCGATCGCCTCGCTGGAGCTGTCGCTCAATGAGCCCGAGCAGGCTCTCGAGCAGCTCCAGCCGCACCGCGAGCGGATCGTCTCCCAGGGAGACGCCCATCCCGATCGACTGGCGCTGCTGGCCACGGCTCTCGCTCGCGCCGGG
The DNA here is from genome assembly GCA_964451515.1 of uncultured Phycisphaeraceae bacterium. Taxonomy (GTDB): domain Bacteria; phylum Planctomycetota; class Phycisphaerae; order Phycisphaerales; family UBA1924; genus CAYVIJ01. The sequence goes on from CAYVIJ010000001.1 coordinate 253,158, forward strand.
CAGGCGGAGAGGGCGCACGAGCTGCTCTGGCCTCGAGCGCAGCAGGATCCCCGATGGGCGGAGCGCTATTTCAACGTCGCGCTCTCGCAGCGCGACACGCCCTCCACCTTCGTGCGCTGGCTGTCACGCATCGAGCCTGCGATTGTCTCGACGCCGATGGGCCGGCTTCGGATCGGGCAGGCGTGGTACGAGTTCGGCCTCATTCACGAATCCGCCGAGGCGCATCGCCGAGCCATGGACATTCTGGAGCCCTCGCTGGACGATGAGCAGATGGCGCCGGTCGCCGCCAAGCTCATCGCCGGCTCCGCCGAGCAGATCGGCGAGCATGTGGTCGCGGAGAGGCACTATCGCCTTGCGATCCAGCTCGATCCGGACGACCCGGCGGTGATGAACAATCTCGCCTATCTCATCCTGCGAACGAATGGCTCCGGCGAGGAGGCTTTGTCGCTCGCCGAGCGGGCGGTGGAGGCCGCGCCGGATGTGCCCGTCTTTGTCGACACCCGCGCCTCAGCGCTGCTCGCACTGGGACGGCTGGAGGAGGCCCGTGAGGAGTTTCGGCGCGGGCTCGAGCTCGATCCGGGAGATGTCGACCTTCTCCTCGGGCTGGCGGAGACGGAGCTGCGCCTCGGCGCCGTCGAGGCCGCTACGGTCGCGCTGGAGCGGGCGGCGGCGCGGGGTCCGAGAAACGCGGCGCAGCGCGAAGAGCTCGCCGATCTCGGGAGCCGGCTTGAGAAGGCTCGCGCACGGTCCGACGAATGAATGCGATGCGCGCTCGCGGCGCTCGCGCCTGAACCGCAGACCGGAGGTCCGATCATGAAGGGCGTCATTCTCGCAGGCGGCATGGGCACGCGGCTCAACCCGCTCACGCTCGTCACCAATAAGCACCTGCTCCCCGTCTACGACCGTCCCATGATCATGTATCCCATTCAGACGCTGCTGAATGCGGGCGTCCGCGAGATACTCATCGTCACGGGAGGCGAGCACGCGGGCGACTTCCTCAAGCTTCTCGGCAACGGCAAGAGTCTGGGGATCCGCGAGCTGCACTACACCTACCAGGAGGGCAACGGGGGCATCGCCGACGCCCTCAAGCTCGCCGAGGACTTCGCCGACGGCGGAAAACTCATCGTCATGCTGGGCGACAACATCATCGAGCGCAACATCAACAAGGCGGTCGGCGATTTCTTCTGCCAGCCCTCCGGCGCCAAGATCATGCTCAAGGAAGTCGATGATCCGGAGCGCTTCGGCGTCGCGGTCGTGGAGGAGGGACGCGTGGCGCAGATCCTCGAAAAGCCCGAGAATCCGCCGAGCAACTTGGCCGTCACGGGCGTCTACATGTACGACAACGATGTCTTCGACATCGCCTCAACGCTCGAGCCCTCGGCCCGCGGCGAGCTCGAGATTACGGACGTCAACAACGCCTACATCGAGCGCGGCGACTTGACCTACGACGTCCTGGAAGGCTGGTGGACCGACGCAGGCACCTTCGAGAGCCTGCATCGCGCGGCGACCCGTGTCGCCCAGGGCGGCGCCAACCATGTCGCGGCGGGCGAGCCCGGGGCCGAGAGCCCCAAGGCCGCCAGCGCCGCCGGCTGACGCCCCGGACTGTCCGAAAACTCGATTCTTTCGTGATTTCCATTCTCTCGCTGGACGCTCCGCCGGTGCGGTGTACCTGTGAGTGTGTAGCCACTTCGAACGCGGTTGAAGCGGCGCACGGACGATCCGCAGAAGAAAAGAACACCGGGAGAGTCAAGAGATGAAGAATGGAACACTGTTCATTGCGGGCGTCGCCGCCGCAGCCTGCACCGCTGGCGCCGCCCAGGCCGCCATCGCCGTAGTCGATGGGCTCGGAGGTCCGCTCGGACTTCAGTCCGGGTCGATGCCGAGTCTATTCGGCGCGTCGTCGCCGAGCTTCACCAACACCGCCCTCGCCTCTATTCACACCGAGCTCAACGCCGACGGCGTCGCCACCGACGGCAAGGTCACGGGCATGCTTGTCGAGACGGGCGACGCCGGCCTCGCGTGGGTCGTGCTGATCGACGACGAAACGGCGCCGGGTGGTTTCAAGACGCTGGATTCCAGCATCGCCTTCGGAACGCAGGCGTCCTCCGACAAGGTCGAGTTCATCAACGACTCCGGCGACAACACGCCCGTCCAGGACCCCGGAACCGGCTTCAAGAGCGTCAACGGCGGCTTCGAGTGGGATTCCAATTCCAAGGGCGATGCCTTCGGTTGGGCGAACCTCGAAACCGGCGACTTCATGACCTTCTCCTTCCAGCGCATCTTCGACGACCTGCCGACGTTCCCAGGTCTTGACAGCGAGGACACATTCCAGTTCGTCACATGGGGCGACGGCGCCTGGGAGCTGGCTGACGGCTTTGGCGAGTTCACCCCCAACAACCAGTTCTCTTACAGCGTCACCATCGCCGTGCCGCTGCCGACCGGAGCGGGTCTCGGGCTTGCGGGCCTCGCGGGCTTCGCCGTCATCCGCCGCCGGCGCACGCTCTGAGACGAATGCCCACCTGATGGAGCGCCACAAGGGCGGGCCCAATTGGGCCCGCCCTTTCTCATGCGCGGCCCTCGCCTCAATCGCACACCAAGGGCGCGAGGCGCTCCAGGCGCTCCAGCGACGCCGCCATGTACGCGGGGTGGCCCTCGCGCTCGAGATACGCCGGCACGCACGCCGCCAGCAGGACGCGTCGGATGTTCGCCAGCTCGCTGGCCTCCTCACCGTTGTCAAGCCCAGCGTCCTTGCGCGCTTTGGCGAGCAGCTTCATCGGCTTGGCCCCCTCCAGAATGTGCTCGCGCCCCCAGAAGATCCTTTCGAGGTAGACCGCGTCCTCCACCCAGTGCCCGGGATGCACGTTCGCCAGATCGATCAGCACGCACATCGGATCGCCCCACACCGAGCCCGCGGCGCGGCGCATCGCGTTGCCCGGGTGCAGATCGCCGTGGCTCCAGTCCGTGATGGGGCGTGATTCCCACCGATCGACGAGTCGATCGAGCGACCGTTGCACTTTCTTCAGCGCGTTGTTCCAGCGCTGCTCGTCCGGCACGCCGTTGGTCTTGACGTTCTCGCGCGCCTTGGCGACGAGCTGCTCCCACGCCGGCTCCTCGAGCGCGCCCTGCGGCGTCCACAGCTCGCGCGAGCGCGCGTAGAACCCTGCGGCGGCGACCGCCAGGTCCCGGAAGAGCTTCTTGCCCGACTCCCGTGAGAGCGGCTGGCCGTCGATCTTCTCGATCACCAGCCACGCCAGGTCGTACGCCCCGAGCGTGTCGCCCGCGGCGCCGATTCGGGGCGTCGGCGCATCGATCGTCCCCAGCCCTGTCGTGAAGCGGTGCTCCATCGGGCCCACCGGCGCCTTGACGACGACCTCGCGCTCGCCTTCGCCCTCCGCGTCGCGCAGGAGCGCATAGCCCGTCGCGGCCCCGCCGCGCTGCCAGTCCGCCTGGAACCACCGAATCTTCCCCAGCCGCCCTCCACACGCCTCGACGAGGGCCGGCTCCAACTGCCGCGCCAGATCGACCGTCGAGACGCCGCCGCCCGAATCGCTCCGATCCTCCATAGACGGATTGTACAGGCTCACGTCTTCGCTCCGCCGACGAGCCGTTCCCCTTCGCCTGTGAAATCAAACGAATCGAGCGTCTCGAGCAGGATCGAAAGTACCCGATCCAGCGTCCCCTCATCCATCCCCGGCGCCGGCGTCAGAATGACGACATCCCCGAGCGGGCGGATCATCAATCCGCGCCGACGCGCCTCGAAGCACACCGCCGCACCCATCCGCGACCGCTCGTCGAAAGCCGTCCATGGATCGCGCGCCCGGACGAGCTCGATTCCGACCATCACGCCTCGTTGGCGCACGTCGCCCACATGCGGGTGCTCCGCGAGCCCCTCCCGCAGGACGCGGGCGATCCGCTCGCCATGGCGGCGCGCGCGGTTTGTCGTCTGCTCGCGATCGATCAGTTCGAGCGACGCCAGCGCCGCAGCGCACGCCAGCGGATTCCCGGTGTACGTGTGTCCGTGATAGAGCGTGCGATGCTCGTGTGGCTCGCCCTCGAAGCTCGCGGCGATCTTTTCCGTGCAAAGCGTCGCCGCCAGCGGCAGATACCCGCCCGACAAACCCTTCGCGAGACACAGGATGTCCGGCTGGACATCCTCCGTGTTGGACGCCATGAGCTCTCCCGTCCGCCCCAGCCCCACCGCCACCTCGTCCGCGATCAGCAGCAGTCCGCGCGCGCGCACACGCTTCGCCGCCTCACGCAGGTACCCCTCCGGCTGCTCGATCATCCCCGCAGCGCCTTGCATCAGCGGCTCGATCGCGACCGCCGCGCAACGATCCCCTACCTCATCGAGCACGCGATCGAGATCCGCAAGCGCCTGATCACGCACACGCTCCCGCCGGCCCGCGTCCCACGAGGGCCACTCCGCGCCCGGCGCTGTCGGGCGATCCATCCGCGCGACATCCGGCGCCGCCGCCCACGCGCAGCGGAAGGTCATCCGCTTGAAAGGGCGGTGGAACGCCTCCAGAAATCCGACGCTCATCGCCCCGACTGTGTCGCCGTGATAGGCGCCGCGCAGACCGACGATCGTGTCGCGCTGCCCCTCGCCCCGATGAAAGTGATGCCCTACGGCCATCTTGAAGGCGACCTCGACGGCCGTCGCCCCGGCGTCGGAGTAGAACACCTTCTCCAGCCTCGGCGTCAGCCCGCGCCGGTTCGTCATCTCGACGAGCCGCGCCGCCAGCTCGATCGACGGGACGTTCGCGAGCCCCAGCAGCGTGGAATGCGCGACCCGCTCGAGCTGGGCGCGCACGGCCTCGTCGATCTCGCGCCGGCGGTGCCCGTGGACGTTGCACCAGAGCGACGAGAAGCCGTCGATGTACCGATTCCCCTCCGTGTCGATGAGCTCGAAGCCCTCCGCACGCTCGATGATCGTCGGCGTGCGCTCCCGCCAGACCCGGGCCTGTGTGAATGGATGCCAGACGTGCGCGAAATCCAGCGCCGCCAGCTCACGAGTCCTTGGCGAGACGGAATCATCCATGACGCCCCTGATGGTACCTCCGCGCCCGCGCCGGTCATCCTCTACGCTGCCGAACATGCGCCGCCGGGCCCCGCTGCTGATCGACGCCGCCGTCGGGACCGCCCTCGAGCGGCTGGGCGTCGACGTCTCTCCGCCGCTCTGGTCCGCCAGAGCCCTGCTCGAGGGGCCGGAGATTCTCCGCCGGATTCACGAGAGCCATCTCCGGGCCGGCGCTGATGCGCTCACCGCCGCCACTTTCCGCCTGCATCGGCGAGCCCTCGCCCGAGCCGGGATGGAGCATCACGCCTTCGACCTGATCCGCCGGGCCGTCGACCTCGCGGGCGAAGCGACGGAGAAGATCCAGCCGGATGCGCTCATCATGGGCTCCGTCGGACCGCTTGAGGATTGCTATCGCCCCCAGGACGCCCCGCCCGCGGAGGAGGCGGAGCAGGAGCACGCCGAGCGCATCGACCTGCTGGTGCGCGCAGGCGTTGACATCGTTCTGTTCGAGACCATGAACAATGTCTCGGAGGCCCTCGCCGCCGCCCGCGCGGCCCATGCAGCGGCGGGGGGGCGATGGATTCTCTCCTGCGTCTGTCGCGCCGGGGCGCCCGGCGTCCTGCTTTCCGGAGAGCCGATCGCCGATTTGCTCGAGGCGATGCCCGTCCGCCCGCTCGCTGTCGGCGTCAACTGCGTGGCCGCTCCCGACATGCAGGCTCATTTACAGATCATGCACGATCAGCGACCCGACCTCCCGCTCATCGCCTATGCGAACACCGCTCGCTTGACGACGGACGGAGCATGGGAATCTACGGAGGCGACATCGCCCGACTGGTACGCGGATTGCGCCTCGACTTGGCTTGACTTTCCCATCGCTTTCCTTGGGGGCTGCTGCGGAACGACGCCGGCGCATGTCGCCGCGCTTCGCCGCCTGCTTGATGATCACGCGGTTTCTGCGCATGGCGTGTCTCGGAATCCTTGAGATTCGACACGCCAGCGCGCCAACGCGCCTGCCTCATCCCGAATACGATAACGCCGCCCGCCGGATTCTCGCAGGCGAGCGACAAAGGAGACCTCACTCATGTCCGCCATCATGATTCTGCTGGGCGCCGTGCTCGCCGTCGTGATCCTCGCCGCGATTCCGAAGGTCCCGAACACGGCGCTTCGGGCCGGCATCGTCCTTGCGGCGCTGCTGGTCTTCGCGGCGTTTTTCACATTGGGCTCGATCGTCTACGTCGGCCCGCAGGAAGTCGGGATCGTCAAGAAGAACGCTATGGGCCCCCGCCTTCCGGAGAACAAGATCCTCGCGACAGAGGGCGAGAAGGGCGTGCAGGCGGAGATCCTGCCTCCCGGCTGGAACTTCTGGATGTGGCCTGTCATCTATGACGTGGACCTCGTGCTCATCACCGAGATTCCGCAGGGCCAGGTTGGCCTGCTCACCGCCGTCGATGGACGTCCTCTCCCGGAGACGGACTATTTCGCTCCGGAGTGGGCGGTCGGCAACTATCCCGATGCGGAAAAAGTCGCCGACAACGACGAGGTTCTTTTCCAGCGCATGCAGGAGGCGGCTTTTTTCCTGAATAATGGCGGATACAAGGGCCCTCAGACGTCGGTCCTCCGTCCCGGCGCCTACCGCATCAACACGCGCCTCTTCAAAGTCAACCAGGTTCCCGTGACCAACGTCGAAAAGGCGACAGTCGGAGTCGTCAAGTCGAACGTGGGGCAGCGCCCGAGCGAGTCCGTGCGCGACAACCTCGTCGAGCGCGGCCAGCGCGGCATCTGGCGCGAGCCGCTGCTCCCGGACACCTATCCGATCAATCTCGAAGCGTACGAGATCACGATCATCTCAACCGAGGAGCGCACCGTGCGCTACACCAAGGCCGCTGAATCGAGCCGGGGCGGCGACAGCGACGAGCGCGAGATCACCGTCCGCTCTTCGGATGGCTTCACATTCCCCGTGGACGTGCGCATCGAGTATCAGATCGAGCCGCAGAAAGCGCCGATCGTCGTCGCCGAGTTTCGCGATGACGGCGCTCGACTGACCGATCGGCTGAACTCCGTCGTCCGCTCCGTGTTCCGGAACAACGCCGAGGGCGTGAAGGCGCTGGACTATGTCAAGCAGCGATCGCAGCAGGAGTCCCAGTCTCTTGCGATGATCACGGAGCAGATGGCGTCCTTCGGCGTGACGGTCACGGGCGTGCGCATCGGAGATGTCGGCGACGAGGAGTCCCTCGGAGATCTCCTGAAGACGCAGACCGATCGCGAAATCGCCCTCCAAGAGCAGCTCACCTTCCAGGAGCAGCAGCGCGCCGCCGAGCAGCGCAAGGCGCTGACGCGCACCCAGCAGGAGGCGGAGGAGGAGCGCCGTCTCGCCACCGCGCAGTACGAAGTCCAGATCGCCAACGAGCAGAAGCAGCAGCAGATCATCCAGGCCGAAGCGCAGGCCGAGTCCATCCGCATCGAGGCCGACGCCCAGGCGAAGGCCTTCCAGCTCATCGCCCAGCAGATCGGCCAGGGCAACGCCGCCCTCATCGAGCTGCTCAAGATCGTCGGCGAGCGGGGGGTTCAGATCACGCCGCGCGTGATGGTCGTCGGCGACTCCTCGAGCGCCTCCGGCGAGACCACCGCCCTCATCGGCACCATGCTCGACACGATGATCGATCGCCAGGATCGCGATGCGTCCGGGCCGCCTCGGACGGAGGCGACGTCGCCGCGCCAGCCGCGCGGCGCCTCGCCCGACAACCGCTGAGAGAGGTCAGGACGACTCGCGCGTGCGGATTGCCTCGATCAGCGCGCCCATGTGCTCGCGGATCCCCTCGTCTCCTCGATCAAGGCCGACGCCCAGGATGTCGCGCGTCGCCTCCTTGCTGAACATGTTCTTTGCAGGAGGGCCCATATCCGGCTCCACCAGGGAGGCGTCGAGCCCCAGGATGGACGCCGCGTGCTCCGCGAAGCGGGTCCGCTTCGCGTAGCAGTCCGCCAGGTTGAAGGCCCGCCCGCCGGCGTCGTCGCGCTCGACCGCTCGCACGATCGCCACTGCCACGTCATCGACATGCACCCACTTTCCGCCGCCCGGGAACTCCTCCTTCGTCACCCGCTTCCCGCTCAGCAGCCGCCTGGCCTGCTCGAAGCCATGAGTCTTCTCCAGCCGCACGGGCTCGACGCCGTAGACGCCGGCGGGCCGCACCGCGACGGTGTGCATGCCCTCGCTGAAGTGGGCCCACCACAGGTGAGGCTCGACGGCGGCCTTGTACGCCCCGTACAGCGTGGCGGGACGAAGCGGATGATCCTCATCCACAATACCCTCCCACTTCAGGGAAATATCGTGATGCGTCGCGACGCTGGAGACGAAAACGAACCGATCAACGCCCGAACGCCGGCAGAAGTCGAGCAGCTCGATCGAGCCCAGCAGGTTCTGGCGGAGATGCCGATCCACGGGGCCCTCCCGCAGGGCGGCCCAGTCGACGGAGTTATGGACCAACGCCTGCGCATCTTCGACAAGATCCGCCCAGATTGCGGGATCAGCCTGGTCTCCGAACACGAATCTGTCCACGTACGGAGCGATGTGCTCCCGAGCGGAGGTGTGCCGGACCAGGGCTGTGACGGAATGGCCATCCTCGCCGAGCGCTCGGGCGACCGACGCGCCAATGAACCCTGACGCTCCCGTGAGTGCGACGCGCATGCCGCATCCTACACCGGACACCGCCACAGACCGCGAGTCGTTGACACCCTCCGGGGGCAGGTCTAGCCTGCCTGTTCAGGCCGCCGAGGAGTCCAACCCCCGGTCTATGACCAGCGACCAGAACCAATCCGGCTCCGGCGAGCCAGAGAAGCTCAAGATGCCGGACGATCCCTCCGCTTCTTCCTCCGCGGGAGATTCCAAGGGCGGGTCCAAGTCAGGCTCGAAGTCTTCCAGCTCCAGCTTCGACACGGTGCTCGGGCGACTTGTCGTCGAGCAGGGGCTCGCCACGCGCGAGGAAGTGCAGAAGGCTCTTGGCGATTCCACAGCGGGCGAGGAGGAGCCAGCCGGGAAGGGCTCGCTGGGCGAGCAGCTCATCCGCGATCAGTTCATCACGAGTTCGCAGCTTGATCGGCTCAGGGGGATGGTCGAGGCCGAGCGCTCGGGCCAGCAGATACCGGGGTTTCGAATCCTGGGCAAGCTCGGCGCCGGCGCCATGGCCACCGTCTTCAAGGCCAAGCAGATCTCGCTCGACCGTCTGGTCGCGATCAAGGTCCTGCCGCGGAAGTTCTCCTCCAACCCCGAGTTCATCTCGCGGTTCTATGCGGAGGGCCGCGCCGCAGCCCAGCTCAACCATCCCAACATCGTGCAGGCGTATGACGTCGGCAAGGCCGGGGAGTATCACTACTTCGTGATGGAGTATGTGGCGGGGTCGACGGTCTTCGATCAGATCGCCCGCCACAAGCGGTATCCCGAGAAGGATGCGATCGACATCGCCATCCAGGTCGCCGAAGCGCTGCTGCACGCGCACGAGCGAGGTCTGATCCACCGCGACGTCAAGCCCAAGAACATCATGATCACCCGCGAGGGCGTCGTGAAGCTCGCCGACATGGGCCTCGCCCGCGCCATGTCCGACAAGGAGGCCGCGGAGGCCGAAGCCGGCAAGGCCTACGGAACGCCCTACTACATCAGCCCCGAGCAGATCCGCGGCGCCAAGAAGCTCACGCCCGCCGCCGACATCTATTCGCTCGGGGCCACGCTCTACCACATGGTCACGGGCTCCGTCCCCTTCGAGGGCAAGAATCCCTCCGATGTGATGCACAAGCACCTGAAGGCCGAGCTCGTGGCCCCGGACCACGTCAATCCAAAGCTGAGCGCCGAGATCAGTCAGATCATCGAGATGATGATGGCAAAGGATCCCAAGGCGCGCTACCAGTCCTGCAAGGACCTGCTCACCGACCTCCGCGCCGCCAAGGCGGGCGAGCCGCTTGTCTTCGCCCGCTCCGACTTCGAGGCGGCCGAGCTGGCGACGCTCGCCGCCCAGTCGGCGAAAACGGCCTCGGCCGAGATCCCCGTCGACAAGACGCAGGAGCCCTCGCCCTGGTCGCATCCCCTGGCCCAAGTCCTCGTCGTGGTCGTGATCGTCAGCGTTGTCGTCAACCTGATCCTCGTCGCCCTGCTCACGATGGCCTGAGACGCCCCACCCTGGCGCCCCTCCTCACAGCGCCTCCACCACCATCTCCACCTCGACCGGCGTGTTCAGCGGAAGCGACACGGAGCCCACCGCCGCGCGCGTATGCCGTCCGGCCTCGCCGAAGATCTCCTGGAGCAGCTCGCTCGCCCCGTTGGCGACCTTGGGCTGATCCCCGAAGCCCGGCGCGCAGGCGACGAAGCAGCCCACTCGCACCACCCGGGAGATCCGATCCAGATCCTCGATCTCCAGCTGAACCGCCGCCAGCGCGTTCAGAACGCACTGGCGGGCGCACGCCTGGGCCTGCTCCAGGCTGACCTCCTCGCCCACGACGCCCTCCGCGATCAGCTTTCCCGCAAAGAAGGGAAGCTGACCGCTGACGAAGACGAGGTTGCCCGTCCGAACCGTCGGCACATACGAAGCCACCGGCTTGGCCGCTTCAGGCAGTGTCAGCCCCAATTCCGCGAGCCGCTCGATGATCTTGCCCATTTTTCCAGATCTCCCGAACAGAATCCGTCCCGAACGTCGGGATTCCCGCTCACCATAATCGCTCGGGCCCTGGAACCGCTCCCCTTGACATGCGAACCTTCTTGGGCAAGCATTCCGCTATCCGCGATATGCGGAGGTGAGGGGCCTTGAGGCCACCCATTCCGGCCCGATTCCTGCCTGAAGTTGGATCGGCCACCCGCACTCATGGACCCGGCGTGCGTTCCGCCGCTGAGTTGATTCGAACGGTCCGAGTCCCTCACCGACAACCTGAACCGTCAGCCGCTCAGCCGAGTGCGCGTCGCCCAGCCTGTCGCAGGGCGCCGCTTCCACTGCGGGACGTCCGCGGCGCCGACGGGAGTTGATGAACTGTCGCCCGCGCCGAGAGCGCCGGGCGCGTCTGGTGAGACGTACAGGAACACCGTTCGAATTCAGAGCCAACGGGCCCTCCGTTCCGCATCGCGGACGTCCGGATCGGAGCTGGTCGTCGAAGGCTCGACAGGAGCACATGACATGAAGCGCAGAAATACGCGCGGATTCACGCTCATTGAGCTGCTGGTGGTCATCTCGATCATCGCGCTGCTCATCGGCATTCTCCTTCCTGCGCTGGGCCGCGCTCGCCGCAACGCCCAGGCCCTGAAGGACGGCACCCAGCTCAAGCAGATCCACCTGGGTCTGGCGAGCTGGGCAGCCAGCGAGAATGGCAATTATCCACGGCCCTCCCGCGTCGACAACGACAACTTCACCGAGGGGCCGGATAATCCGGACGAGACCGAGGACGCGTGGAAGAAGAATCGCACCGCCGCGATGTTCTCGATCCTGATTTTCAACGGCAACATCGTCCAGGACATCTGCGTCAGCCCCGCGGAGCCCAACGGCCAGATCACGACCGATGACAACTTCCGCTTCTCCTTCACACAGGACGATGAGGGTGGGGGCTCGTTGCGGGCGGCAGGAGATGGACCGGACGGTGCGCTTAATGAGCCGAGCCGCGCGCTCTGGGATCCGGGGTTCCGCTCGGTTCCGGGTCGGGAAATTACGGGTCAGTTTTATGACCAGGACACTCCCGATTTCGACGGCAACTCGTCCTACGCGCACAACCCGCTCAGCGGGCGTCGGCTTGGGTTTTGGAGGGACACGTTCGATTCGAACACGCCGATCATGGCCAATCGCGGCCCGCTCTACTCGGACACTGACGGAGGCCCGGGGAGCAACTTCCTCGACACGCCGGATGACGAGCTCTGGCGGCTGGCGACCGGTGCGAACTCCCTGTTCGGCGAGGGCTCGGACGCGCTGCGTTTCGCCGGCTCGGTGCGCGACTGGGCGGGCAACGTCGTCTACAACGATGGCCACGTCGCTCTCGAGAACATGCCCGATCCGACCAACGTGACCTTTCAGGATCCTACGCAAACTCCGCGAGTGACGCGTCGCGACAACATCTTCGTCGATGAGACCAACGAAAACACCAACGATGATCCAGCGCTGCGCGACAACATCTTCATGCGAGTCTGGTCGAACGGCATCGACGACACGGATGCTCTCGAACCGCAGACGCTGACCGAGTTCATGTGGCTCGATGGCTTCCAAGATGTCGGTGAGGTTCAGTGACGTTCAATCCGGGGCCAAGCCGCGCGTGAGCGTCGGCTGAGCCTTGCTTGAGCAAACAATCGACCGAGGTCGGGCGCGCCCGGCCTCGGTTTTTTCATGCGCTATCCCCACGCCGAGCGCATGCAAAAACCGCCGGAGTTCCGGCGGTTCAGGGCAGGGGAGCCAAGCTGGGGATCAAGGATTCGAACCTTGACTAACTGAACCAGAATCAGCCGTGCTACCGTTACACCAATCCCCAGGCGATTTGGCGATCCTACCCCTCGATCGGCGGGTCGGCAAGAGGCGCTTGAGCGCGTCTGCTCGCCACTCGGGATAAGCCTCAGGAGCCCGTCAGCTCGCGCTCCCACCGCCGCGCCGGCGCGGAGACGCTCGACGCCGTCTCGCTCGCCGCGATGATCTGCTCGAGCATCTCGAGATCGCGCTCCAGCTCCAGCGGGTGGCCTTGCCAGCGCACGATGCCGTCCGGGCTCATCACCATCAGGTGCGGAATCCCGCGGACGCGGAACCAGCTCTCCATCCGCTGATCCGGATCCGTGGCGACGGTGTAGCGCATCTCCAGAGGCGTTCCCCCGTTCTCCTGCATGAAGCGCTCGACGGTCAGCGGCGGCTCGTCCGAGAGCCCGATGATCGCCACATCCTCCGCGTACTTCTCCGCCATCTCGTTGAGCTTGGGGATCGACGCCCGGCAGGGCCCGCACCACGTCGCCCAGAAGTCGACGAGGACGACCTTGCCCTCGATCGAGGGCTTGCCCGAGAGCCAGCGGATCGACTGCCACGACTGATCCGGGACGCGGTCCCCCTGCTTGTCCAGGGCGCTGAGCCGTCCCGTGTTCTGCTCCGGGAAGGGGATGACCGTCGCCTCGATCTCCCGCTCGTACGCCGGGTGCGTCGCCGCCGTCGCAGAGGGATCGTGCGGCTCGTCCACCAGCGCCGAGATCGCCTCCCGCAGCCCTCTCGGGGTGAGCCCGGCGTAGCGGACCGCGCCGTTGCGATCGACGACGATGTTCGTGGCCCGCTTGTAGAAGCCCAGGTCATCGCACATCGCCCCGCTGGAATCGATGGCGATGGGGATGTCCATCGGCTTGCGCTCGAGGAACGCATGGGCCTTCTCCGCGCCCTGCGGCGTGTGGAGCCCGATGACGACCACATCCTCCCCGAAATCCTCCATCAGTTCGCTGACACGGTCCATCCACATCCGTCCGATCGTGGCCCGGGAGGTCCACGACTGGAGGACGACGATCCGGCCCCGGAGGCCCTCCCAATCGAGCGGTTCGCTGTCCACCCAGTGCAGGTCGTCGCGGAAGGCGGGCGGGGCGTGCCCCGTCAGCTCGCTGAACCACGTCCGATCCACGGTGGAGAGGCGGCGATCCAGCCAGTCCGGCTTCGCCTCCGCCGGCGCCTCCGCCATCGCAGCGCTCGCCGCCAGTCCGAAGACCGCCGCCGAGATCGCAAGAATCGCAGTGCGTCTCATAAACATCCGTTCGACCCTCTCTGCTGAAGTCACGCTCGTTCCAGGGCCCGGCGGTCTCTCGCCGGGGGCGGCTCATCCGCCGCTCGGTCCCGCTAAGGGTATAACCGCCGCGGCCGCCGGTTCGTTCGCATCCCGTTTCGTTTTTGGGCCATCCGGGGCGGAATCGGCTGTCCGACGTCCAACGGGGCTCACCACAGCCAGCCGGATTTCTTCTTGGGCGGGCTCCCGCCTGTGCGTTCGACCGCAGCCACGGCGGTGGGGACGTCCCGGCAGATCGGAAAGAGCCGATCGAGGCGGGTGAGCTTGAAGAGATAGGAGACGGACTGGGCGGCATTGACCAGCGCCATTCGCCCGCCCTGCTTTTGGAGGATCGTCAGCAGCTCGACCATCGCTCCGACGCAGGAGGAGTCCATGAAGCTGACGTTCTGAAGATCGAAGACGAAGTGCTTGGTCTCGCTGGTCTCAACGATCTCAAGCAGTTGCGAGACGAGCTCTGTCGCCTCGCCGCCCGAGAGATCGGTGACGGTGACCGTCACCACGACCGTCGTGCCGAGCCGCTCGAGCGTCGCCAGTTGCGGCGGCTGCGGCGGATGCTCGACATCCGGCAGAATCTCCCGCTCGAGCTCCGGGTCGATAATCCTGGACCGCTCCGCGGGTCGTGGACTCGCGGACGGAAAGCTGTCGCGGGGCGTCGGCCCGCCTGGTTCGTGCGTTCGTTCCATAGTGAGCGCCTCCCCGTCGCTCCCGGGCCGCGACGCTCCAACCTGCCGCCTCGACCATTGCCTCGAGACCATCGTCCCGATCCTCGCGCGACTGCACGCGCCGGCTGGCTCGGCGCGTCAAAGCCTGACGTCTCTGCCGGACGTGCCGATCACCACGCCGTGCGGCGCAGCGACGCCTCGGGGCCGCCCTCGCGGGGGCGCTTGGGCTGCGCCTTGAGGCGCTCGGGCGCGGCGCCCGCAGCGCCGTTGCTGGGCGGGGCGTCCGGGCGACTCTCATCGAGCGGCTCGGTCTTTGGCGCGGGGCGCGCCGAGGGCTCGCCGTTGCGCTCGGGCGGCTCCGTCTCGCCCTGCAAGCGCTTCTCCCTCGCCTGCTCGATGGAGCGGTCCAGCTTCTTGAGAATGTCCTTCACCTGTGTGAACGTCTGTCGTGAAGTCGTCATCATTGGGCTCCCCATGCGGCTGTCGCTATCGGCCCAATCCCGCTGGACATTCGCCGCCCGATCACGAACGCCGCGATTCCGGACCCTTCCGTTCCGTCTGTGCCGACTGGGGGGAAACCCCGCACGCGCCGCCCGCTTCCGCGCCTGCGCGCCGCTACAGTCATCACCCGTCCGGACCTTGCCTGGAGAGACCGATGCCGACGACCGCGCGCGCCGAAACCCTCGCCATCTCTGGCGGCCAGCCCGTCTCACCCGATCCCATTCCCGTCGTCGCCGTTCGCCTCGCCGATGAGGACGTTGACGCCGCGATCGCGGCCCTGCGCTCGGGGATGCTCGCCCAGGGGAAGAACGTCCTCGCGCTCGAGGAAGCCTTTGCGGAGCAGACTGGCGCCAGGCACGCCATCGCCTGCGCCAACGGCACGTGCGCGCTCCAGCTCGCCTACGAGCCACTGATCCAGCCGGGCGACGACGTCCTCGTCTGCGCCTGGGGCTATATCGCCACCGCCTCGATGATCGTCGCCCGCGGCGCCAATCCCGTCTTCGTCGACGCCGATCCGACCCACTTCACGATCGATCTGGAGAACGCCGCCCGCCGCGTCACCGACAAGACGACCGCCATCGCCGCCACCCATCTCTACGGCTCGCCCGCCGACCTCGAGGCCGTCCAGCGCTTCGCCTCCGAGCATGGCCTCAAGGTCATCTACGACGCCGCGCAGGCGCACCTCGCCACGCACGCCGGCAAGGGCCTCGGCGCCTTCGGCGACGCCGCCACCTATTCCTTCTATCCCACCAAGAACATGACCACCGGCGAGGGAGGAATGGTCACGACCAACGATGACGATCTCGCCCAGCGGCTCCGCCTCCTCCGCTCCCACGGCGAGACGCAGAAGTATCTGCACGAGATCGTTGGCTACAACTATCGCATGACCGACGTCGAGGCCGCCATCGGCCTCTCCCAGCTCGAGCGCCTGCCCGAGCTCACCGAGCGCCGCCGAAGCAACGCCGCCGCGCTCGACGCCGTGCTCGCGGAGATTGAAGGAATCGCCTCGCCCCAGACGCCCACCAGCGAGGATCGCCACGTCTATCACCTCTACGCCGCGAAGCTCGACCAGGAGCAGTTCTCCTGCACGCGCGACGAGTTCTGCGACGCGCTCCGCGCCGAAGGCGTGCACACGGCGATCCACTATCCGCGCCCGCTGTCGCGCCAGCCTCTCTTCGAGAGCGCCGCGGTCGACTCCCCCGTCGCCGACTCACTCGCGGCGTCGCTCTTCTGCCTCCCCGTCCATCCATTTCTCGAGGAGCGGCAGCTTCACCTGATCGGCGCCGCGCTGCGGAAGGTCGCGAGCGCGTACCGGCGATGATTTCTGGTGGGACGGCTCTCCGAGCCGTCTCCTACGGCAGTTCGATCTCCAGCAGCGTCGCCTGTTCGCTCACCTTCAACTCGATTGTCTTCGCCGAACCCGGAACCAGCGCCGTCGTCCCCGAGCGCAAATCCGCGTCTTCGAGCCGGGCCGAGCCCTTGACGCACATCACCGCCACGGGCCCTCCGCCCGTCTTGATCGTCCCGCTCTCGCCTGCCCCCAGATTCCGCTGGTGTACGGTGAAATACTCCGTGCGCACGAGTTCGCCCCGCCCGCTCCCCTCGAATCGCATCGGCGCCGCGTCCGCCTCGTCCTCGTGCTCGAAGTCGATGCACTCGAGCGCCTGCTGCACATGCAGTTCTCGCCCCGTCCGTCCCCAGTCGAAGACGCGGAACGTCGTGTCGCTCGGTGTCTGCACTTCCGCGACCAGCACGCCCGCGCCGAGCGCATGCGCGACGCCGCTCGGCAGGCTGTGAAAATCTCCCGCGCGCGCCGGAACCTGGATCAGATCCTTCTCGACCGATCCCTCCTGGATGTGCCGCGCGAACGTTTCCGCCGTCACGCCGCTCCGCAGGCCCTTGTAGATGACCGCGCCGGGTTCCGCCTCGACCACCCACCAGCACTCCGTCTTGAGATGGCTCTCCGGATGCGCCGCCGCGTACGCCGGACTCGGATGCGCCTGCACCGAAAGATGCTCCGCCGCGTCGAGATACTTCAGGAGGAGGGGGAATCCGCCGGTCGGCGTGGTCCGGGCGTCGCCAAGGAGATCACGCCCCATCTTTGCGATCGCTTCGCGCAGGGTCATGCCGGCGCAAGGCCCCGACTCGATGACGCTCCGCGCCGCGCCGCCGCCGCCTCCCGACGCGCTTGTCGCGTCCAGATCCGCCAGCTCCCATGATTCGCCGATCCTCTTGGCTTCCGGGAGCGCCTTGCCGAACCGCTCGAGCCGACGCCCCCCCCAGACCTTCTCGTAGAGCATCGGTCGCAGGATCATCGGCTCGCGGCTCACCTCGTCCATCACGCGCCCTCTCCCTCGAGCTCACGATCGGGCGCCTCGCCCGACTGGGAAGCCGTCTTCCTCTTCTTCCGCGCCGCCTTGCGGACGACGCGCCGCAAATCCGCGACATCCATCTCGTCCACCCGCAGCATTGTCGACCCGCGCGGGCCCTTCTCATGCGGACCATACAGCGCCGAGCACAGCAGGCCGATCCGCTCCTGCTGGGGGTCCGTGAGCCGGCATGGGCCAAGCGATGACGCGATCGCGCGCACGCGCTCCACCACGTCCTCGATCGCTCGCTCATCCGTCTCACCCGCCAGATCCGCGACGCTGAACGCGTCGCCTTGTGCAAAAAGCGTGATCCGAGCCCAGCCGCCTCGCTCCGCCGGACCGACCGCGATCACCGCCAGCGACGCCAGGTCTCCGCACCAGGCGCACCCCTTCGATGCGAGCGCCTTCGCCCGCTCCAGACGGTCCTTCAGCATCGCCGCCTCCTCGAACTCCCGCGACTCCGAGGCCCGCTGCATCTCCTCCGCCAGTGCTTCCAGACTTCGCGTCGCCGGCGCCGCCGCGAACGCCGCCGCCGCGGCAATCCGAGCGCGGTACGTCTCCATCGCCTCGCTGCCGTCGCATGGCGCCGGGCACTTGCCCATCTCCTTGTACGCGCACGCCAGCCCATTCGGCGCCTGCACGAGGATGTGGTGATACCGGCACAGGTCGAAGAGGTCGTCCAGCGTCTCCGCCGCCCTCTGGGCCGCATGCTTGTCGCGGAAGGGGCCGATCAGCCGCCCCCGATCTGGCGGGGCGGCGGCGCCCTTGGTCGCCAGCCAGCCTGGGAGAGCCACCTTCGTCCAGCGGGGGAATCGCTCCTCCGGATCCACATGCAGGAACCAGCCCTGCCATTGCCGGCACGCCTCGCGGTGCGTCGCCTCCGCGAGATCCCGCGCCGTCTCGAGAAAGAGCAGATCCCGCTCGAAGTCCGAACCCGCGGTCGCCCAGCGCACGCGCCCCACCACGGCTCGCAGATCCGCGCGGCGCGTCCGATCCTCCGACTGCTCCGTTGGCGTCAGCCGCCGCCGGATCGCATCGCGCACACTCGCCGTCGAGACGATCTGCACGACCTCGCCATCGTTTGTTTCGAGACAGACCACGCCCGCGCGCGCCGGCGCCAATTCCAACGACCATTCGGATGAATCGATCTCGTGGGGCGCCGACAGCCTCGACCGCAGGGCGGGCCAGCCGATCGCGCCGCCGCTTCGCATCACGCCCGCCCGCGCGCGTCCGTCTCGCTCGTCCTGCCCGGCGCTGGACCGCCGCTCAAAGGACCATCCCCGTGATGCGGCTCTCGAAGACGAGCTTGCCGTCCACGACGCCCTGGACGTCGCTGATGAACCGCCGCGGGCGATACTTGACCGCCTGCGCCAGAAACAGGAGGTCGTCACCGGGACGGACCTGTCCCCGGAAGACCGTGTCATCGATGCGCGTGAAACCGACGATGCAGGGCTCGCCGCGCCGGGCGTAGAAGAGGTAGCTCGCGAGCTGCGCCCCCCCTTCAACCATGAGCACGCCTGGCATCATCGGTCGCCCGGGGAAATGCCCCTGGACCCAGAACTCGTCCTCCCGCACATGCTTGACCCCGACGGCCCGCTGGAAGGTCTTCTGATGCCAGATCACGCGATCCAGCATCACGATGTCTCCCCGATGCGGATTCCACTTCTCCAGATCGGCGCGCGACAAGGCCGTCTGGGTCAGGTCGATTCCGTCCAGATCAAAAAGGAGGGTGTTGGGGCGGCGCTGCGGGGAGCGCCCCCCCCCTCCCTCGACCATGAGTGCTGATTCGGCTTTGGTCATTCTTCGGTGTCGCGCTGCTCAAGCACCTTCTGACGCACGGCCTGGGCGGTGTTTTTCACCTCCTGCATGACTTTCCGCACGCGCGTCCCAGCGGCCTTGTTCCCGCCCTCCGCCTTCATCATGTCCTCTTCGATGTCCTTTAGGAGCTGCTTCAGGTGCTCGAATTCTTCCACGGGTGCTCTCCACGTTGGCGCATGGTTGATTCATTCGACCCGAGGGCGGTGGCCCCTCCCTCGGGCAAGCGGCCACTATCTTCCCGAAATCCCCGCTGTTGGCAAGCCCAGCGGCTTACCCACCCCTCATTGGCCCTCCTCCGAGTCTGATTCCTCGCTCACTCGCCCGCATCGCCGCTCCGCGCCCGGGCCCAGCGTGATCACGTTTTTCCCCTGCCTTTTTGAAGTCATAGCGAGCTGATCCGCACGCTCCAGCAGCTCCTCCGCCGTCGCGCCATCCCACGGAAAAGTCGTCATGCCACCCGAGATCGTGAGCGTCGATCCCGCCTCGACACCCAATTTTGGGAAGCGACGGTCGCAAATCGCCTGCTGGAACCGCCACGCGATGGTTCCGATCGACACCGGATGGCGGCTGCCCTCCTGCCGCGGACCGCGCGGCTCGTTGAACACCACCACGAACTCATCGCCCCCGAGCCGGCAGACCCGATCCGTGGGGCGGACGAGCGACGTGAGCAGCCGCACGGTCTCCTGGAGGATCTCATCCCCCGCCGCGTGCCCGAAGGCGTCGTTGTACTGCTTGAACTCGTCGATGTCGAAGAGCAGGACCGTCAGATCATGGCGGGCCGCGCGGGCGTGCTCGATCGCCGCTGGCAAGAACCGCTCGAGATACCGTCGGTTCCAGGCGCCGGTGAGGGGATCCGTGAACGCCGCGCGCCGGAGTTGACGCTGCTGAGCGCCTACCGCAGCCCAGAGCGCCAGCCGCGTCGCAGCCTCCTCCAACTCGCCGCCGCCGATCCGCTCCCCGACCAGATGTCCGAAGACCACGCCATTTCGCTCGACCGCCGCGCCTCCCTCTCCCGCCTCGACCAGTCGCAGCCCAGGATCGCCATACGCCTCGCGCAACGTGCGAAGACCGACATCGACCACGTCGCCCCCGCTCAGGATCTCCTCCAGCCCGGCTCGTTCATCGATCGACGGGCGCGGCGTGCGATCCGAGTCCAGCGGAGGTGAAGGCGCATGTGTCTCGAGCGTGTTGCTCCCGGGTTCGCCGGGAGGCGCCTCCTCCGCTGCGTCCCCGGACGGCGCCGGAACATCGTCATGGATGAGACCGCTTCCCAGCGTGCGCTCCACGGCCCGCCGGAGCATCACATGGTCGGCGTCGGCGGCGATGAGCCCGTCATACGGGCCTCGATCGTGATGTTCGTCCCCAACCCCAAGGACGATGATCTCCTCGCCCAGGCTCTTGACGCCCGCCACGAAGGACGCCGACTCCTCCTCGCTCAGGGCGCCCGGGGCCACGACCACCACCGTGCGGGAGGGCGATTCGTCATCGATGGGCGACGCCGCCTCTCCGATGGCGTCCAGCGCCGTCCGACTTCGCACCAGTTCGATCCCGGCGTCGCGCCGCAGCGCGCGCTCCAGATCGCTCGTTCCCGCCAGAACAACGCGGAGATCCGCCGGCCGGTCCATCGCCTCGAGCCGGCTCATGGTCGGCCCCCATCCTCATCCTCAGGCAACGGGCCATCGGAGAGGAGCATCTCCAGCTCCTCGTCCGTCAGCAGCTCCCGGGCGCTCCGCGCCGCCTCCTCCTCCGCACCCTCCTCATCCGGGAGCGTCTCGGCGATCTCCGACGCCCCGGCGGGCGACAGATCGGCGCCGGCCAGGCGGAGTGGCGGCGTGTCGACGCGGCCTCCGAAGCCCATGCGACCGCCCGTTGGATCCATGCCGTTGGTGGTCGTCACCTCCCCTCGATCAAGCACATACCCGCGCAGTTTCGGTTCCGAGTCGGCGTCGTAGCGCCAGCGGTTGACCTCGGGAGCGAAGCGCTCGACCGCCCGCATGAGCTCCGCGGAGCGGTGGACCCGCTCGGGCTCGACCACCAGCAGGGTGACGATGCCCGATTCCTCCCGCGAAGCCCGCAGGACGTCCGCCATGGCCTGGAAAGGATCGCGAACCTCGCTTGCGGCCACCCCTCGACGCGCCAGCGACGCTGAGAGCGCCGACGGAACCCCCTCAGGCGCCAGCACGACGCACCGCACTTCGCCTCCGCTCTGCCCGGATTCCGACATGTTCGAAGTCTATCACGCCGAAGGACGGTTCCCGAGTGGAAAACGCCTCTGCGTCCGAGAACGGGCCCACTTTTCCCTGCTGCGGACACCGCCGTTGTGCTCAGCCGCGCACCAGCGCCTCCGCGATCCGATCCGCCCCATCCGCAGATCCAAGTCCCCGCAATGCGCGCGCCATGCGCCCACGCTCGTTCGGATCAGACAGAATCCGCTCCAGCGCCCCATCCAGCGTCTCGGCGTTTGTCAGGGGGTCGACAGCGTCCCGCAGCACGACCGCGCCGCCCGCCTCCTCCAGCACGCCCGCATTGCGCCGCTGATGCTCGTCCTTGTGGAAGGGGTAGGGGAGGAAGACTGTCGGCGTCGCATTCGCCCACGCCTCCGCCACACTCCCCGCTCCCGCCCGGCTCACGACCGCGTCCGCCGCGCCCCACGCCGCTCCGACGTGCTCAACGAACTCCACGATGCGCGCATGGACGCCGGCCTTCTCGTACACCTCCGCCAGATCATCCGCCTCCGCGAAGCCGCCGCCCGTCTGATGCAGAATCTGCATGCCGCGCATCCACCCGGGCTCTCTTCGAGCGAGCTCAAGCATTCCGAGGTTCACCGTGCGCGCGCCCTGGCTCCCCCCCAGGACGACGAGCGTCCGCCCTTCCGCCTCAAGCTCGAGCTGCTTCCGACACGCTGCGGCGTCGCCCGGAGCGAAGGCGGCGCTCCGCACGACGGGCCGGATCAACTCCCAGCCCGTCCGCTCGCGATCGAGCCGGGCAGCCGTGAAGACGCGCTCCGCATGGCGCGCCGCCCAGCGATTCGCCAGCCCCGGCGCCGCGTCGAGGTTGACGAGCGTCACCGGCGCGCCCTCGACCCGCGCCGCCTGCACGACCGGCGCGCTGACGTACCCACCGACGGCGCAGATGCGCACGTCGAAGTCCGTGCGCAGTTCACGGATCAGCGCGCGCGCCTCGCGTACGCACTTTCCCCAGTTGCGCGCAAGCCTGAGGAGCCCGAGCGGCCGCAGCGAGAAGGGTCGCGCGGGGATGGGCCGAAAGTCGATCTTGTCGGCGCCCCCGCTCGCCTGCTCGAGAATCCGCCGATCGATTTCCTTTTCGGAGCAGACGACGATCGTCCGCGCGTCGGCGCGCGCCGCCAGCACGCGCTCCCGGATCGCCAGTGCCGGGAAGACGTGTCCGCCCGACCCACCCCCCGCGAAGATGATGGCGAGTCCGTTCGACACGGGTGGGGTTCTACACGATCGGAGGGTCAGCCGATGGTCGCCATGCCGCTCGCGCGACCACGCGCGACGCGCGTCTCCACCAGCGGCGCTTCCTCCCGCCCCGCATCTTCGTCGCAGGCAGGCGCCTCGATCCGGATATCCCGCTCCGCCGCCATCAGCAGACCCAGCGTCGCGGCCGTGAGCAGCCAGCCGGTGCCGCCGGCGCTGAGCAGTGGGAGGGCGATGCCCTTCGTCGGGCCCAGCCCGGTTACGACCATCAGGTTGAGGACTGCCTGGAGGCCCAGCGTCGCGAGGATGCCCAGGCCTGCAAGCTGCACGACTCGCGACGGATGCCGCCGCGCGATGCCCCAGCCGCTGATGAGAATGCCCGTATAGAGCGAGACGACCACGAGCGCGCCGACGATCCCCAACTCCTCGCAGATCACGGCGAAAAGGAAGTCGCTGCCGTCCGCGGGCAGATACCCAAACTTCTGGAGTCCGAAGCCGAGCCCGCGACCGAAGACGCGTCCATTCGCCACGGCCGTGAGCGACTGGATCATGTGGTATCCCGCGCCGCTGGGGTCGGCGAAGGGATCGAGGAACGTCGCGAGGCGCTGCATGCGGTAGGGGCGGGCCAGCACAGCGGCCGTCACCGCCAGCAGACCCACCGGCGCCAGCGCGGCGAAGTGCCACACGCGCGCTCCCCCGGCGATGAGCACCAGCGAGCATGCGGCCGCGATCAGCACGGCCGTCCCAAGATCCTCCAGCGCGATCACCGCCGCCACCGCGCCCACGGCGCACAGGGCCGGGGCCAGCCCGCGCCAGAAGAACCGCAGCGCCGTCGGGCGCGCCGCGGCGTAGAGCGCGATGACGAGGACCATGCCCCATTTTGCGACTTCGCTGGGCTGAAAGCTGAGCAGGTCGGGCAGCGGCGCCGGCGCGCCGATCCAGCGCTTGGCGCCGTTGATCTCCCGACCGACGCTCGGAACATACACCAGCGCACAGAGGGCGACGAGCAGGGCGGTGGGCCAGATGAGCCCAAGCCGCTCGCCCAGGCAGGTCCCGAAGCGGCGGGCCGGGTCTAGCGCCGTCAGCCGTCCGAGGGGGGCGCGGGAGACGAGGAGCATCAGCCCGATGGCGATTCCGGCGTAGAAGGCGTGCTTGCTGGTCACGATCGACCAGAACGTGACGCCCCCCGCCTCGCCCCCCGCCTCTCCGACGCTGAACCCCGCCGAATTGACCATGAGCACGCCCAGCAGCAGCAG
>CAYVIJ010000002.1:0-22924 GCA_964451515.1 uncultured Phycisphaeraceae bacterium
AAAGCGGGCGAAGGGACTCGAACCCTCAACATTCAGCTTGGAAGGCTGACACTCTACCAATTGAGTTACGCCCGCATTCGCGGTGAAGAGTCTATCACCACGACGTCCGAGCGAACAGCGGGCGATGCGCCGATGGGCGTGGGGCGAGGGGTCGGCGAAGATGAGAGGGTCCGGCGGCCCGGGGCGGGGGGAGCGCCGCTCCAATCCGTGAGAGTCCCTTGACCGGACGCCCCCCGGGCGCATGGATGGAGTGGAACGCGGGAGAGACGGCGTGCGTACAACGGCGGAGACCGGGGCGGGGACCGGTGGGCGGTGGGCATCCGGGCCCGCGACGGGAGAAGGAGTCGAGTGTGATCGGACGTGGCGTTGTGTGTGCGGTGGTCCTGGCGGGGGGAGGGGCGATCGGCCTCTCCGAGCAGGCGCGGGGCGCGGTGATCGACTGGATCGCCCCCGGCGGCGGCGCCTTCAGCGAGGGGGCCAACTGGGATGGGGGGACGCCGCCCGGCGAGCTGGATCGGGCTCGATTCGATGTCGACGCCACCTATCAGGTGACGATCTCGCAGTCGACGACGACTCTGGGCGCCCAGTTCCGCGCCGGCGTCGTCTCGATCGATGCATCGGGCACGGTCTGGATGTTGACCGACCCCGACGGCACGTCGCTTCGGGTCGGGCAGACGCTTGGCGAAGACGCCGCCTTTGAGCTGGTGGGCGGCGTGATCCTGTGCGAATCCGCGAAGGTGGGCGAGACGCTGGGGGCCACGGGGCGGATCTCCATCCCCGGCGCCGGGCTGGGATGCCTCCGCCAGGTCGTCATCGGCGAGGGCGGGGATGGGACGATCGAGATTACGCAGGGGGGGTTTCTGGGGACCGATTCGAGGATCGTGCTCGGGTCGACGCTGGGCGGCGTGGGACGGCTCGATGTGCTGGGCGAGGGCTCCCGTGTCGAAGTCGCGCAAACGGTCACGGCGGGCGTGCCCGACGTGACGAATCTCGCGGCGCCGACGGACCCCGCGCAAGCGACGCCGCGGGGCAGCGATGCGCTGTCGCGGGTGCGTGTGGGCGCTGGCGCCTCGCTGATGGCCACGACGACGACGCTCGGCCCGGATGGGTTGCTCGAGGGCGCGGGAACGATCCTCGCGGGCGTCGAGAACGGCGGACTTCTCCGCCCCGGTATTGAGGGCGTCGGGCTGCTGTCCATCGACGGGGATTACACGCAGGAGGCGGCGGGAGCGATCGAGTTCGAGATCGGCGGCGCGCTGCCGGGGGAGCATGACCAGCTTGCAATGACGGGCGCGGCTGCGCTGGATGGGGCGATCACGGTCGCGTTCGCCGGCGGGTTCACGCCGTCGCTGGGCCAATCCTTCACGCTGCTGACCGCTGACGGGGGCGTGTCGGGGGTTTTCAGCGGCGTCTCGCTGCCGGCGCCGCCCTCGGGGACGGTGCTGGTTGTTGAGTTTGAGCCGAACGCCGTCATCGTGGAGGTGCGCGAGGAAATGGCGGGCGTGGACGGAGATCTGAACGGCGACGGTCAGGTCGACGCGGCTGATCTGGCGGCTCTGCTCGGGCGATGGGGCACGAGCGATCCGGACGCCGATCTGAACGGCGACGGCTTGGTCAATGCGCAGGATCTCGCGCGGGTGCTGGGCTTCTGGACTTCCTGACCCGCGTCAGGGCTGGGTTCGCGCCTCCATGGCGCGCTGGTAGGCGAAATAGCAGATCGCCAGGGGCGGCCACGCCTTCTCGCCTGCGAGTTGGACTGCTTGGTCGAGGCTGTCGCAGCGTCCGCGCCGGACATCGCGCGCCAAATCGCGCAGCGCGTTGTCGACGACCGTCACCATGGACGCGACAATGGACCATTCATCGCGGTTCTGCGGCATGAACCGGCTGAGCATGGGGAGGCCCAGGGGGGGCACGATGCGCCATTGTCCGCTCTCGTTGCGCCGCATCGTTACACCCAGTCCGAAGGCGGGCGCGCCGTCGACGAGGATCGCGGCGCCGTCTTCCCCGAGGGGTGTGGTCTCCAGACGGTCACGCGTGTCGACAAGCCAAGAGAAGGGATCCGCCATGAGTCGGACGAGCGCGCCCTCATCAAGCTCCGGCGCGCCTCCGGCAGAGAGCGCCGCCGGCGGCGGCGCGGATCGAAGCGCCGCGACCTGCTCCGGAAACTTCGCCTCGAGCGCCTGGGCGAGGTCGCGGAGGCCGGCGAGCAGCTCGCCGAGCCGGTTGAGCACGCTGCGGAACTCGGGCGAGGGGGCGTCGATCAGCGTCGGCAGGAGCTCGGGGCGTCCGTCCTCGATCATCGCGACGGCGGCGTCGAGCACGTCTTCGGGTGTGGACGCAGGATAGACCGGACGGGGGCGGTCCGGTGAAAAGACGAGCAGCGCCGCCCCGCTGAGGATGGCGACTGCCGCGACGGCGAGACCGACGAGAATGGGACGCATCTGGCGCTCCTCGAAGTTCCGTGAGCATAGGAGCGGCGGGCGGACGGCGGCCTCGCCGCCTCGTAGAATGAAGTGATGCGGATCGTCGTCAACGGCGTCGAGATAGATCTGGAGGAGAGCGTGAGCATCGCCGAGCTTCTGGAGCGACGGGGTCTTTCGGAATCGCCCTGCGCGGTGGAGGTCAACGGGGAGCTGGCGCCGAAGCGACGGCACGGGGAGTGGCGCCTCGAGCCCGGAGATCGGGTGGAGATCGTCACACTGGTGGGTGGAGGCTGATGAGCGGCCCCGCGTTTTTGGGCAGGCATTTGAAACAAGCCATGACCGCACAGACGAGCAACCCGACGGACCATTTGCAGGCGATCGAGCCTCTCCGGATCGGAAGCCGGAGGTTCACGAGCCGGCTCATTCTCGGCACGGGTAAGTACGCCGACTTCGAGACGATGCGCCAGGCGCTCGAGATCAGCGGGACGCAGGTGGTGACTGTCGCCGTGCGCCGCGAACGGCTCGTGAATGAGCGCGGCGAGAACCTGCTCGATTTCGTCGACACCGACCGCTACACCATCCTCCCGAACACCGCCGGTTGTTTCAGCGCCGATGACGCCGTGCGCGTCGCGCGGCTGGGGCGCGAAATTCTCGAGCAGCTCGACAACCCGGGGCAGTCGTGGGTCAAGCTCGAGGTGCTCGGAGACCAGAAGACGCTGCTGCCGGACCCGACCGGGACGCTGGAAGCGTGCCGCGAGCTGGTCAGCGACGGCTTCGAGGTGCTGGCGTACACCAGCGACGACCCCATCACGGCGCTTCGGCTGAAGGAGGCGGGGGCGACATGCGTCATGCCCGCGGGCTCGCCCATCGGCTCGGGTCAGGGGATTCTCAATCACGCCAACATCGCCCTCTGCCTCGAGCTGCTGAAAGAGTCCGACGAGCGTTATCCGGTCATCGTCGACGCCGGGGTGGGCGCCGCGAGCGATGTGTCGATCGCGATGGAGCTTGGCGCGGACGGGGTGCTGCTGAACACCGGGGTCGCGCATGCGCAGGAGCCGATCCTGATGGCGGGCGCCATGCGGCACGCGTGCCTGGCGGGGCGTGAGTCGTATCGCGCGGGGCGGATTCCGAAGCGCAAGTATGCGTCGGCGTCGTCGCCCTGGACGGGGACGATCTCCTACATCCCGGGTGAGTGAGGCCGCGTCAGCGCCGGCGGATGACGATGGCGGCGACATCGTCGGCGAGCGCGCCGTTGTTGCGCCATCGCGCGACCTCCTCGATGCGCGCGCAGGCGCCCTCGGGCGCGTTGTGCAGCGCGGCGTCGGCGAGGTGGGCCTTGTCGACGTGCTGCCAGACGCCCGGCGTCATGGCCAGCAGCGCCGAGCCGCCGCGGGCGCGATCCTCGTCGGTCGGCCCCGGCAGCGTCGCCTGGGCGAAGGCGGGATGCGCTTCACCCGAGCCCAGAAGCGGACTCTTCGGAAACTCGGCCGAGAGATCCTGATCGAAGCCTCGTCCCAGGATCCATGCGGCGCACTCCCCCACTCCTGCGAGATAGACATTCCCGCCGTCCGTGGCGAGGAGGAGCAGGCCCGTTTCGCCCACGCCGTCGGCCGCTGCGACGCCGCGATCAATCTCGCGCAGGAGCTTCCGCCACCACCTGGGCTTGCGATATCGCTTGGGATCGAGGTCGTCCAACGCCTGGATTGCGAAGACGGCCGCCATTCGGGCGGTTTGCGCCGCGGGCATGTCGTCGCCCCTGGCGTCGGCGATGGCGGCGAGGACTCGGTTCGGCGCCGGCTTGCGCGCGGTGACGCAATCGGTCGGGCGCTCGGGATCGCGGGCGGCTTCGAGGGTGGCGAAGATCATGTGGCCTACGCGGGGCGCACGCCGCGGTGGAACTGCTCGACGCGATCGGCCTGCTGGCGTCGGACTGTCTCGAGGATGAAGCGGGGGATCCTGGGCGAGGCCTGCTCCTCGGGAACGTTCGAGCAGTGCTCGTGGATGCACTGGTAGAGGAACTTGAAGGCGTCGCGCGGCTGGCGCATCTGATCGAGCGCGTCGACGACATCCTGGCGCGACACGTCCTCATCGAAGAGATCGAGCAGACTGACGTCGCTGTCCGCTCCATCGCGGCAGGCGCGAAGCCGGGCGTTGCACAGGTCGTACAGGGTCGCGCCGGTCCAGAGGAGCCGCTCGACGAGATTCTGCTTGTCGAGGCGCGCCTCCTGAAAAAATGCCGCGGACTCGCGGAGGAGGGCGTGCCGGAGCTCGATCGGCAGGAGGAGCTTGACGCCGAAATAGTCCATCTGGAGGAACTTGTTGTTCAGCATGGGCCAGACAACGGCCTGCATGCGATCGGGATCGCCCGAGATCATCGTCGGCTCATCGATGCGATCCATCACGACGAGGAGGCTTCGAAAGCCGAGGCCGCTGGCGACGACGCGCAGACGATGGAGCATGTCGTAGCGGTGATCGTCCGACTCGTCGATCGGCAAGCCCTCGGATTGGAGCGCATGATCCGGGAGATGCGCGAAGCTCTCCGCCAGAGAGCGCCCGGATCGGTGCAGAACGCGAAGCTGGCGCGCGACGCGTCCTCCGAGTCGGCGCAGGCGCCATTCATCCCAGATAAAGCGTTTGCCCAGCGCTGCCGCCCAGAGGGCAAGGGCGACGAGAAAGAGAATGATCCAGCTCTGCTGCGAAAGCGCGTCTCGATAGAGCAGCCACAGCGCGGCCGCGCCGGCGGGGAGGATCCACGCCGTGTACGCCGCGCCGGTCCAGAGCAGGCGCGACCACCCGAGCGGCGCGCGAATCCGGCGGCGCAGCGCGGCGGTGCGGGCTGTAGCGCGCTCGGGGCGGTCGTACACCGCCTGAAGCAGCATCAGGTCCAGGCGGACGGAGCGGTCGCTTCGCCGCAGTGCGCGGGCGGGGCGATCGCCGAGTTCGAGCGCCGACTCGGCGTCGTGATCCTCGAGCACGGCGTCCACGATTCGCGAGACGGCGGCGTTGAGGATGGCGTCCATGTGATCGACGAGGCGGAGGTCGGCGAGGCGCCTGGTGGGATCTTCGCGCCGGGCGCCCTTGCGCGGCCTCTCCGTGGGATGGGGACCGCAGAACGCGTCGAGATAGGGGTTCAGGTCGTCATGCGGGATGAGCAGGACGCGGCTGTCGGGCCGCTCCTGGTTGTGGCGGCGGACGCGCTGCTCGAGCTGGAGGCGGATTGCGGTCTTCCCGCTGCCCTTCTCGCCGAAGACGATCGATGTCGAGGGCTGTGAGAGATCTCCGACGATCTTCTCGAAGTCCGGGTGGGCCGCCCGTTCGAGGGAGAGGCGGGAGAAGACGGCGTCCTGCCGCGCTTCCTCGGCGCGGAAGGGGTTCTCCACGAGTCCCCAGTGCTCGAGAAAGGTCGCCACATTCACGGCGCGCGGCCTCCGAGGGTGGTTGGGTCAGTGCGCTTCGGCGGGAGCGCCGAGGAAGGGGGAGACTTCATCGACCATCCGTTTCACTTGTTCCGGATCGCGCGCCTCGAGATTCAGCCGCAGGAGCGGCTCGGTGTTGCTCTTGCGGACATTGCACCACCAGCCTTCACGCTCGAAGCAGTCGACGGTGACGCCGTCGAGCTCGTCGATCTCCCCGCGGGATTGATACGCCTCCTTGAGCTCCTCGAGGGCCGCGTCCTTATCCACGACCTCGAAGTTGATTTCGCCCGACTGCGCGTATCGCGCGATCGGCTCGATGATCTTGCTCATCGGCTTCCTGGCTCGCGCGAGGGCGGAGAGCACGGTCGCCATCGCGATGGCGCCTGAGTCGGTGTAGAAGTTGTCGCGGAAGTAGAAGTGGCCCGAGAGCTCGCCGCCGAAAATCCCCTGCTCTCCTGCGAGGCGCTGCTTCATGAAGACGTGCCCCACCCGCGAGCGGACGGGCTTGCCGCCCGCTTTCTCGATCTCCTCCTGAACGGCCTTGCTGGAGCGGAGGTCGTAGACGATGGGACTGCCCGGCTCCTCGCGGAGCGCCTCCCGGGCCAGCCAGGCGGTCAGCAGATCGCAGCCGACGGGTTCGCCCTTTTCATCGACGATCATGCAGCGATCCGCGTCGCCATCGAAGCAGACGCCGAGATCCGCCTCTGTCTCGCGGACGCGCTCCTGGAGCTGGGCCAGATTCTCGCGCACGAGCGGATCGGGCGGGTGTATGAATTCGCCTGTGTCGTTCTTGAAGTTGAGTTCGTCGATCTCGAGTCCGTCGATGCGCTCGCCGCGCTTGCCGAAGATGCGCGGGATCGTCGTGCCCGCCATGCCGTTGGAGGCGTCGACGACGATCCGCAGCGACGCTCCGGCGAGATCGAGGAAGGAGAGGACATGCTCCGAGTAGGCGCCCCAGAGATCTCGCTTTTCGATATGCCCCTTGTGGTCCGGATCGGCGTGCTTCGCGGGGTCCGCCATCGCCGCCTGCATCCGGATGTCGTCGAGGCCGGTGGCCGCGCCGACGGGCTTGGCCTTCCGGGCGGAGACCTTGAAGCCGTTGTACTGAGGAGGATTGTGGCTGGCGGTGGTCATGACGCCGCCGGCGCAGTCGAGATGGTTGATCGCGAAGTAGATGAAGGGCGTGTCGACGAGCCCGACGTCGATCACGCTGCCGCCCTGGTCCGTCACACCGTTGGCCAGCGCTTCGGAGAGCGAGGGGCTGGATTTTCGCATATCCCGACCCAGGACGAGATGCTTCATCATCGGAGTTCGCTCGCCCTCCGCCTCCGCACGGGCGAGGAGGAAGGCCGAGGCGCCGTAGCCGATCTGCCAGGCGAGCTTCTCGTTGAGAGGATCGGGGTAGACGCCGCGGACGTCGTAGGCCTTAAAGACATTCCCGAGCATGGAGTTTCAGCCGCTCCTTTGGGTTCCGGTGGTGGCGTTTCCGGCCTCAGAGGATAACGGAGGGCCCTCCCGATCGCAGGGCGCCGTCGGCGCCCGGGGCGCTCTCGCACACGCGGACTCCGGAGGGGATCGCCGCCAGAAACGCCTTGCCATAGGAGCGGGTCACGATCCTTGGATCGAGCACGACGACCCGTCCCTGGTCGGCGCTGCTGCGGATCAGGCGGCCGAACCCCTGCTTGAAGCGGATGACGGCTCTCGGGATCGTCTCGACGATGAAGGGATCCTCGCCGCGCGCGCGGATCCGCTCGAGTCGCGCCTCGGTGAGCGGGCGGTCGGGCGGCTCGAAGGGCAGGCGCGTGATGATCACATTCCGCAGGCTCTCGCCCCGCACGTCGACCCCCTGCCAGAAGCTGGCCACGCCCAGCAGCACGGAGCGCGGGTTCTCGCAGAAGCGCGCCAGAATGTGCGTCCGGGGTCCGTCGCGCCCCTGCACCCAGAGCGGCATGTCAACCTGTCGCAGCGGTTCATCGAGGCGCTGTGCGACGGCGTTCATCGTCGCCACGCTCGTGAAGAGGACGAAGGCGCCGCCGTCCGTCTCGCGCAGATGCGCCAGCACGCGCTGGGCGAGGATGTCGGTGTAATCCGGGCGTCGGGGATCGGGCATGGAGCGATCGACATGCACCTCCACTTGGCGAGGCAGATCGAAGGGGCTTCCCAGAGCGAGCGTGCGCGCATCGTCGGCGCCGAGGCGCGCGCGGATGTGAGAGAAGTCGCCGGCGCGTGTCGTGAGCGTCGCGGAAGTGAGGATGACGGAATGGTCGGCGTCGAAGAGCGTCTCGCGCAGGATGGGGGCCACCTCGATGGGCGAGCACGCCAGCGACACGCGTCGCCCCGCCTGGCCGCGCGACGCCTCGATCCAGTAGGCGCAGCCGTCGATCCCCTGCTCGATGAGCAGGTCCGCCTCGTCGGCAATGGCGCGGGCGCGCTCGGCATACCCGCTCAGCTCGAAGCGATCCGCCTCCTGCCGGCAGCCCTCCTTGAGTCGCCCGAGCGCCGTGGCGAGATCGCGGAAGGGCTCGGTCAGATCGTTCGGGACGGCGTTGGACTCTCCGACGCGCACGGAGCGGGGCTGGTCGCTCGCGTGGCTTCCCACAAAGCGCATCAAGGCGTCAAAGAATCGATCGGCGGCGAGACCCGCCTCGAGCACGCGATGAATTGTTCGGTCGAGCTGCTCGGTTCGGTCCGCATCGACCTCCAGATTGGGCAGAAAGCCTTTATTCGTCCGCTGACTGTAGAGGGTCGTGAGCAGGCGGCGCACCCGCCCCTCCGAAAGCGAGAGGCCGAAGCGCTCACCCGCGGCGTCTTCGACGCCATGCGCCTCATCGAGAATCACATGGTCATAGGACGGCAGAAAGCCGACGCCCCGCGCGCGCAGGGCGAGATCGCTGAAGAACAGCGCGTGGTTGGTGATCAGCACGTCGGCGCGCTCCATCCGCCGGCGCGCGCGCTGGTAGAAGCACTGCTCGTACGTTGGGCATTTGCGGCCCATGCAGTTGCCGGAGTCGGACTGGGCGTGGTCCCACACGCCCGGGCGCTCCAGCGGGGGGAGGGTCGAGAGCGTGCCGTCGTCGGTCTCTTTCGCCCATTGCTGGATCACCCGCAGGGAGCGCTTGGCGCGGGCGTCGGGCAGGAGCCGCTCGCTCCGCTCTGCGGCGAGCTTCAAGCGACGGAGGGAGACGTAGTTGTTGCGTCCCTTGACGAGGACGATCTTCAGATCCAGCTCGCCCCGATCCGCTTCGATGGCGGCGCGAAGGAGCGGAACGTCCTTTTCGAGCAGTTGCTCCTGGAGCGCGATCGTGTTCGTCGCGACGACCACCCGCTCTCGGTGCTCCAGCGCGCGCAGCAGAGCGGGCGCGAGATAGGCGAAGGACTTGCCCACGCCCGTCGCCGCCTCCACGAAGAGAGAGCGGCGCTGATCGAGCGACTCGGCGACGGCCGAGGCCATCTCGAGCTGCTGGGCGCGCGGCTCGTAGGCGGGGCCCAGCAGGTCGGCCACGGGCCCGGTGGAGGCGAGGAGTTCGACGGCGTCTCGGCGCACAACGCGAGTGTACGTCGGTTCGGCTGCGTCTTGCGTGGTTCGACTCGGCTCGACTCAGAGATCGCGCCGGCGACGCCGCAGAAGGAGGGGCGCCAGCCCGCCCGCCGCGAGCGCGACAGGCGTCGGGAGGGGGATGATCGTGCCTCGGACCTGAAGCTCATCGAAGGCGAAGACATCGCGGTCGTCGCCCGAGCCGCTGAATGTGACCGCGCTGAAGAGGTTCTTCTCATCCACGAAGCCCCAGAAGAAGACGCTGCCGCTGTCCTCTCCCTCCTCTCCGAGCAGGTGGGGGACGTCGACGATCTGCTCGCCACCTCCGACGAGCTCGAAGGTGAGCGTCAACTGCCCGTCCCAATCTCCGACGTCGACTCCAAAGAAGCCGAAAGCGTCCTGCGGATCGACGAACTCGATGCGAAAGGAGCCGTTGAGGATCGTGTTCGCGGAGAGGTATTGGTCGCCGTCCGTGCTGTAGCGGCCATCGTCGTTGGCCATGCCGCCGGGCGTCTCCCGCACCCGTCCCCGATCGATGTTGGCGCCGGTGGACTTGTTCTCGAAGGGCAGGAACATGGACTCGGAGGAGAAATCGTGTCCTTCGTCGAAACCCTCGAAGGACTCCTTCGCGAGGAAGCCGCCGACGGCCGCGAGGAAATCAGCCTGCGCCGCGTTGGCGTTGACGCGCTGGGAGCGTGGTATCTCGACTTCGCCCGGGTTCGTGTTCACGTCCTCGCCGAAGAACGTGTTCGCGAAGGGATCGCCCGAGAGCGGGCGCGGCTGCGGCTGATGCCGCTCCGAGTTGGAGAAAGCCGGCGCGTCGACGACCACAACGGATGCCGACGCGGCCAACAGAACGAGGCGCGATGTCATGTCTAGTACCCCAAGAGCCGCCGCTCGCCTGACCCCCCAGTCCGTCATTGGCGTGCGACGCAGTCCATCCTTCTCTGCTCCGATTCTCTGCTCCGACAGGGACCGAGAACTCACCTGCCAATTGACGAATATACGGACGGAGGATGCTCCCGCAATGGGGATTCGGCACGATCTGCCGATAAAAATCGCAAATCTGGGCGAGCTTGACGGCTTCCGGCGTTATCAGACGCACGCTCCGCTCAGGACAGCGGGGCCCGCCTGGGCTCGCCCGGGCGGCGGGGATAGGCCCTGGGCGTGGGGCGGATCTTCTCGAGCAGCACGATGCGTCCGGTCGGCGTCTGCATCACGCCGACGCACTCCCCACCCAGGCGGTCGAGAGCCCGCTCCGCCTCCGCCAGCTCCTCCTCAGCTCTGGCGCCCTTGGTCAGCAGGGCCCGACCGCCCACTCTGAGGAGGGGCAGGACGAGTTCGGCGCACACGTTCAGGCGACCGACCGCCCGGGCGGTGGCGGCGGCGAAGCGCTCCCGAAGGGGACCGCCAACGGCTCCCGCCGCCTCGGCGCGATCGTGGACCACGTTGACATGCTCCAGTTCGAGCTCGCGCGTCATCCGTTCGAGGAAGGCCGCCTTCTTGCCCGTCGCCTCCAGGAGCGTGAAGCGGAGTGTCGAGGTCACGATCGCGAGGGGCAGGCCGGGGGCGCCGCCGCCGGATCCGACGTCCACGACTTCCGATCCCTCCGGGAGCTCCGCCAGAGCGGGGAGGAGTGTGAGGGAGTCGAAGACATGGCGGGTCCACGCCTCGTCCGGATCGGTGATGGAGGTCAGGTTGAAGGAGCGGTTCGCCTCGAGCAAGCTTTGCAGCCAGAGCGCAAGGCGGTCCAGATCCCGATCGTCGAAGGCCACGCCCAGCTCGCGACAGGCGTCGAGGAAACTCGCGGGCGGCTCAGGCGTCGTCATCGTCGAACTCGAAGGGGGCGGACTGCACGGAGACGGGGCGGCGCATCGCCACGTTGCAGATCAGGCCGACGGAGAGAAAGGCCGCGACCAGGCTCGAACCGCCGTAGGAGACGAATGGGAGCGTCATGCCGGTGATCGGGAGCAGTCCGATCGTCATGCCGACGTTGATCACCACCTGCGTCAGCACGATCGCGGTCAGCCCGACGACGACGAGGCGCCCGAAGGCGTCCTTGCTCAACGCGGCGGAGAGCATCGCGCCGACGGCCCAGAGCAGGTACAGCCCCAGCACGCCCAGGGCGCCGAACAGACCGAAGCGATTGGAGACGACGGCGAAGATCATGTCATTGTGATCCTCGGGCAGGCGGTTGAAATGCAGGATCGCCCGGCTCTTGCTCTCGGGAAAGCCCGAGACGCCGCCGGCGCCGACGACCGTCATGGCGCGGAACCCCTGATAGTTGATCGAATCGGCGTGGCTGTCGTCGCCGATGATCTGGTAGTAGATCGCCTGCACGCGCGACTTCTGATGGGGCTGAAGCAGCGGGTACATCGCCGGGGCGGTCATGCCCGCGATGGCGACGACGAGCATCAGGTGCTTGAGGCGCGCGCCCGCGGCGATGAGCATCGCGAAGAGGGCGGGCAGGAAGAGCAGCGCCGTTCCCAAATCCGGCTCGACGAGAATCAGCGCCATGGGCACGAAGGTGATCAGCGCGGGCGGCGCCAGCCCGACCAGGCGGCGGTGATTGCTGCGAAATCGGAGGTAGCGCGCCACGGCGATGACGTAGACGATCTTCGCCAGTTCGGAGGGCTGGAAGTCGACCACCCCAAGATTGATCCAGCGCCGTGCGCCGTTGCGGGGCGTGACGATGGATTCCGGCGCGAATGGCAGCAGCAGCAAAACCAGCGCGCCGATCGTCACGATCACCATCAGCGGCGTCAGGCGTCCGATCAGGCGGTATGACGGGATCATCGCCGCCAAAGCGCCGAGAACGGCCACCGCGAGAAAGGCGAGCTGGCGCTGGGCGAGGGGGTTCAGCCCCGCGGCGTTTGGACCCGAAGTCAGATTGATGCAGTAGATCCCCAGCGCCGTCAGCAGCAGGGACGCGCCGAATGTGAGCCAGCCGGGATGCGCCAGCGTCATGCGCCGGCTGCCGGCGCGCGCGGTGCGGATGATGCGGTCCAGCGAGCGCGAGGAGGGGCGCGCGACCGTGGGCGTCGGCTGGGGGGCGCCGCGCTCGACGAGCGCGCGCGTCACGCCCCATCCTCCGGCAGGTAGCCCTCCGCGATCAGCGCATGCAGAATCTGATTTGCGATCGGCCCGGCGACACGTCCGCCGCTGCCGCCATACTCGACGAGCACGGCGATGGCGAACCGCGGGGCTTCTCCTTCCGGCCCCGCGAGCACGACTGTCCAGGCGTGCTCTCCCTTCCAGATCGCGACCGGCTCGCCCGCCTCGTCGCGCACGATCTCGCCTGCGTCATCCCGCATGAGCACCGGCGCCGCTTGGGCGGTGCCCGTCTTGCCCGCTACTTCGATCCCCGGCGCATTGAAGATGGGCTCGCGCGCGCCGTCGATCGTCAGATGATGCCCTGTGCCGTAGGACTCGCTCACGCCGAGATGGAGCCCCTCGATGGCGTGGGCGACGGCCTGCCGATCCCAATCCAGGTCCTGGCGCTCGGGCTCGGCGCTGCGCTCGAGTCGGGGCGCGAGGCGCACGCCCCCTCGCGCCAGGGTGGCGTAGGCGTCGGCGGCGTGAAGAGTCGTCCATGACACGGGCCCCTGCCCGATCCCCATGAAGATGGCGTCGCTCCGCTCCAGGGGTGAGCCATCCAGGCGCCCCAGGAACCCCCCCACCGCCTCTGACAAGCCCAGACGATACGCCTCGCCGACGCCGAGACGCTCGTACATGGCTCGGACGCCTTCGATCCCGAGCATCTGGCCCAGCGTGTAAAAATAGATGTTGCACGAGCGCGCGATCGCCTGGGTCGCGTCCAGCGGCCCGCCCACCTGCTGTGAGTGGGTCATGAAGCCGTATCGCTCGCGGTAGATCCAGCAGCGCATGACGTCCTGCCGGTTCGGCAGGAAGTGCCCTGTGCACTCGATGGAGTTGTCGAGCCGATGCGCGCCGCGCGACACGGACTCGACCAGCACAAGCGGCTTGACGATCGAGCCCGGCTGATAGGGGCGCGCGATCGGCCGGTTCACCCACGGCTGACGTCGCTCGTCGCCGAAGATCTCATCCGGTCGGTCATCCAGATCGCGCCGGGTGAACGTCGGGGCGCTGACGAGCGCGAGGATGTCGCCGCTGGCGACATCGATCACCACCGCCGCGCCGTTCAGCGGCGTACCCGTCGCGACGTACTCGTTCTCGTGCCAGGGTTGCGCGCTCGCAAGGCCAAGGGCGGGATTGAAGAGCGCGTGAATGTGCGCCTGGAGGCGGACGTCAAGCGTGAGAACGAGATCCTCGCCCGGGCGCGGCTCGGTGATCTCTTCCTCTCCTGTGTCCAGATGCTCGATGACGAGCCCGCGCAGGCCGCGAAGGCGGTGCTCCGCAGCGCGCTCCACACCGGCGACGCCCACGGAGTCGCTCGGGAAGTATCTCCCACGATCGAGGTCATTCTCATCGCTGGCGGTGCGCCTCGCCCGGCGGGCCTCGATGTCCTCGGCGTTGGGCCCGTCGCGCATCCAGCCCAGCGCGTGGGTCAATGCGCCGCGGACCTCCATCGAGACGGTCTCGCCTGAGGCGACGGGGCTCGGCAGCGTCGAACGATCGATCGACAGCTCGACCGTCTCGTAGGGGTAGGCGCGGACGGATCCGTCGCGGATCTGAATGTCCTGCTCTTCGAAGAAACCCAGGCGCTCGATCCGCCCGCGCAGCTCGAATGCGACCGCGTCCTCCAGATCGGGCAGGAGGACGTGCGCGGTGCGCTGCTCGCGGATGGGGCGGCGCGGCACATCCGCGGGATCGAAGCGCGTCGCCCGCTCTTTCCGTTCCCATTCCTCCCGCTCGAGTCGAACACGGACGGCGTGCAGATGATCCGCCATGCGCTTGACGGTTCGGACGACTCGGTTCTTTCGCTGTTCGAGGCGCTCGCGCTCGACGCCCGAGAGATGGCAGATGAGCTGCCACAGCGCCTCGAGCTTGGCCTCCTCAGCGGGCAGAGCTTCCTGGATCCGCTCTTCCCGTTCGACGGGGCTCATCTCGGGCCACCGGTCCGCATGGCGGAGGCGGGCGACGCGCGCCGCCGCGTCGTACGCCCAGTCGCCCGTGATGAGGCGGTAATCGACGGCGAGATCGAAGCTGGGGCGATCGACCGCCAGGACGCGTCCGCGCCGATCGAGGATGCGCCCACGGACGGTCGGCATCCACCGTTGGGTGATCAGGCGGCTCTCCGCCTCCGTCCGATGCGTCTCCCCCTGGATGACGGTGAGCCGGACGATCTGCCCCGTCAGGACCGTCATCCCGCTCGCGGCGAGGGCGAGGAGCAGGAGGAGGCGGCGATGGAACATGCTGGAGACACGGGGCGGGCGCTTGGCCATGGGGCTTCCTGCGAGGCTCGACGAGATCCGTCCACTGTATCGATCCGACGGACCCGCCCGCTTTGGGGAAGCCTGACTCTCGCTCGCCGCCGGGCTCAGTCCGCTCGCTTGTCGCGGGTGATCTGGGCGTAGGCGTTGTGGCTGTGGATCGACTCGAAGTTCTCGCTGTTGACGGAGTACCACAGCACGCGGTCGTCCGCCTCCATCGCCAGGGCCAGATCGCGGACGATGTCCTCGACGAACTTCGGGTTCTCGTACGCCTCCTCCGTGACGTGCTTCTCATCGGGCCGCTTCAGGACGGCGTAGACCTCGCAGGAGGCGGCGTCCTCGAGCATCCGGACGACATCCTCGATCCACATCTCCCCGCGGAATCGCACGGCGGCGGAGAGCAGGCAGCGTTGATTGTGCGCGCCGAACCGGCTGATCTCCTTCGAGCAGGGGCAGAGGCTCGTCGCGGGCGCCGTCACGACCATCACGAAATCCTCGTGCGAGTTCGCGGCGCATTCAAACCGGACGCGGTAGTCCATGAGCCCGTGCATCTTCGTGACCGGGGCGTGCTTGTTGATGAAGTAGGTGAAGTCGAGCTCGAGATGGGCCTCCTCCGCGTCGAGCCGCTGCTTGATCTCGCGCGCAATCAGCGGGATGCGATCGGGAGTGACGTTGCCCATGTATTCGTTGAGCACTTCCAGAAAGCGGCTCATGTGCGTCCCCTTCTGGTGGTGGGGCAGGGAGACGTACATGTTGATGCTCGCGACGGTCTGCTGGGATCCGCCATCGGGTGTTCGCAGTGTGATCGGGTAGGTGACGTCCTTGACCCCGACCTTATCGATGGCGATCTTCCGGGCGTCGGAGGAGGCCTGAACATCGGGGATGGGACGCGCCGGCGCCGGGTCGTCACGCGTTGAAGTCTCGGGGTTGATGAGTCAGCTCCTTCACAGTCGAGGGGGGTGAAGACTCCGCCACAACTTTAGTCCTTTCGACGGCCCGGAATGGGCGGATTCGAGGGGGACCGTCGCGAGAGCCCGTCGCCCCTTCGCGGCGCGCACGCCGTCAGCCGGAGCGCCTGTCCATGAGCGATGCGGCCCATGAGAGCCCGAGCGGGACGCCAAAGAAGGCGCCGCCGACCCAGTCCAGCGGCGAAAGCCACGCCAGGGCGAAGAGCTCGTTTGCGTTGGCCGCGATGAGAGGGTCGCCCGATTGCATGAAGATGCCGCTCAGCGGCCCGAGGACGGCGAGGATCGCGCCCGCGGCGATGAATGCGATGGGCGGCGCCGTTGGGGCGGCGAGCCGACCCGCCGTGGCGCTGAAGACCCCCGAGATCGCGCCGGCGGCGAACGTCTGCCCCTTCAGCCCCTCCCGCGCAATCACCCACGCCGCCAGAGCCCCGACGAGGACGCCCACCGTCAGGCCGATCCAGGCATCCCTGCGGCGCGGTGTCTCCGGCTCTTCCCGAACGCCCTCCGCGAGGTCGTGGTCGGCGGCGCGCTGGATGATCCACGCCATCGCCACACCGAGCGCCCCCAGCAGAAATCCTTCGACCGCAAGGCGCAGAAAGACCGCGTCTCCCGATCGGGACCAGAGCAGAAGCCCGTGGACCGTCGCGCTCTCGAAAGACGCCCAGGCGAGGACGACCCCGCCCGCGAAAAGGCCCCAGCGGATTCGACCGATCTTTCCCAGCACGATTCCGACAAGGGCGGCGAGAGCCAGGGCGAGCAGCGTACCCAGCACCGCCGCCAGGGGCGCGGCGCTGAGGAGCATGGTCGCATGGGGCCCGCCGTCGGGAGCCGGGACACGCCCGGTGAGCCAACCCGCGATTGGCCCGACGATCAGCGTCACGGCCCCGAGCAGGGCCCATTTCACGAGCTCGCGCATGCCGCTCTGATACCCGCGTGCGGCGGAGGTGGCAAACGGCTCGGGCGCTGTCCGGGTGTTGCGGCGGACGGACCCCGATCTCAGACTGCTTCGGATGGATGACCCCACCCGCCCGGTCCGGATTGACGGCTCAACGCCTCCGCTCATCTTGGAGGGAGGGGCGTTTCGTTTTGAGGAGGTCGAACAGGTGGCGCGGGGGGGACGGCGCGTCGAGGTGGGCGACGGCGCGCACGCTCGCCTGGCGGCGGCGTATGACGCTCTGCGGGGGGTGATGAGCCGCGCCGAACCGATCTACGGGGTCAACACCGGATTCGGCTCGCTCGCCCGCCGGCGGATCAGCGACGACGAGCTCGCCGACGTGCAGCGCAATCTGCTGCGCTCGCACGCCGCGGGCGTCGGCGAGCCCCTCGCGACGGACGTCGTGCGCGCGATGCTCCTGCTGCTGCTGGGCTCGCTGTGCCGGGGGTGGTCGGGCGTGCGCATCGAGGTGGCGGAGTCGCTCGCGTCGCTGCTGAACGCGGGGGTGACGCCGGTCGTGCCTTCGATCAGCTCCGTCGGCGCCTCCGGCGATCTGGCGCCGCTGGCGCACGCGTGTCTCGTCCTGATCGGCGAGGGCGAGGCGTACTTCGAGGGAGAGCGCCTCCCGGGCGGCGAGGCGCTGCGCCGGGCGGGGCTCGCGCCGATCGAGCTGGGCCCGAAGGAAGGGCTCGCGCTGATCAACGGCACACATCTCATGGCGGCGCAGGGCGCGCTGCTGCTGCGCGACATCGACCACATCGTCTCCGCGGCGGTGTGCGCTGCGGCGGCGTCCATCGACGCCTGCCGGGCGACGGACGCCTTCCTGGACGAGCGCGTCTATCGGGCGCGGAACCAGCCGACGGCGGCGCGGGTGGCGGAGATGATGCGCGGGCTGCTCGCCGACAGTCAGATCATCCCGAGCCATCGGATTGACGATCCGCGTGTGCAGGATCCGTACTCGATCCGCTGCGCCGCGTACGTCCTCGCGGCGGCGGTGGACACCATCGAGCATGTGCGAACGATCTTCGCCCACGAATTGGGCGCGGCGACGGACAACCCGCTGGTGTGCGCTGGAGAGGATCCTGCCGTGATCTCGGCGGGGAACTTCCACGGCCTTCCCATTGCGCTGCCGCTGGATCATCTGGCGCCGGCGCTGGCCCACATCGCGGGGATCGCGGAGCGGCGCGTGTATTTCATGCTCTCCGCGTCTGATCCGGAGATGGGCTTGGCGCCGCACCTGAGCCCCAAGCCCGGATTGCACTCGGGGCTGATGATTACGCAGTACACCGCCGCCGCCTGCTGCAACGAGTTGATTCGTCTGAGCGCCCCCGCGAGCGTCGCGAATCTCCCGACGAGCGCGGGGATGGAGGACTACAACTCGTTTGGGCCGGGCGCGGCCCGCAAGGCGCATCGCGCGCTCGAGTTGACCGCGGACGTGGTCGCCATCGAACTGCTGTGCGCCGCGGAGGCGCTGGATCGTCACGCGCCGCTGCAATCGGGGACCGGCGTGGAGCGCGCGCACGAGCTCGTCCGATCGGTCGCCCCCCCGCTCATCGCCGATCGGCCGCCCGCGCCGGACATCGAGGCGATCGCGCGTCTGGTGCGCGACGGGCGGTTCACCGAGATCGGCGGGCTGTGACGGAGCGTTTTCCGGAATAATTGACGAAGGCAGCGCCTTCCACCGGGTCCGATCTGAGCATCCAATTTTGAGGAGCATGCACCCATGAATCGCATTCGAACACTTCTCGCGACCGCCGCCCTGCTTTCGGTGAGCGGGGGGCTCTCGCTCGCGCCCGCGTGGGCTGAGCAGGCTGAGACGTCCCGTTCGGCGAAGCAGGGGGAGCTGCCCCCCCTGCTCGATCCGGAGACGGACGTTCCCGGGCTGCCAGTCGGCGCCGCGGCGCCCGATGCGGCTGTGAAGAACCGGGCGGGCGAGACGATCCGCCTGAGCGAGCTCTACGCCGACGGACCCGTCGTGCTGGTCTTCTACCGCGGGGGGTGGTGTCCGTATTGCAACGCGCAGCTCTCAAGCTGGGCGCCGAAGGTCGAGGAGCTGGAGTCGCTGGGCTACCGGTTCGTCGCCGTGAGCCCCGAGACGCGCGAGCACCAGTACGAGACGATCGCAAAGACGGAGCTGAAAGGGCTCGCGCTCTCCGACGCGCATGGCGAGACCATGCGGCGCTTTCGGGTGGGCTTCGAGCTGACTCCCGAGACCGTCAAGAAATATCGCGGGTTCGGGATCAATCTCGATTCGTGGAACACCTTCCAGCGCTGGGAGCTGCCCGCGCCGGCGACCTTCGTCATCGACGAGGAAGGCGTCATCCGCTGGAGCCATGCGAGCTGGGGGATCAAGAACGAGGATCGCGCGGCGCCGGAGAAGGTCCTGAAGGCGATCCGCAACCTGAACTGATCCGGGTCTCTCCCGGAATCGAGCGTTGAGCCCGCCGATGGCGGTCGGTACCGTCATCGGCGGCTTTGCGCGCCGGGGGCGCGGTTTTCAGGAGATCCCCGCCATGACTCAGGCGAGCGTCACAACGGAGGCGTCCGATCGCGCCATCCGCGCCCCTCGCGGAAGCGATCGCTCGTGCAAGACCTGGCAGACGGAGGCGGCCCTCCGCATGCTCATGAACAACCTCGACCCCGAGGTCGCGGAGGATCCGGCGCGGCTCGTCGTCTACGGCGGGCGCGGGCAGGCGGCGCGCTCGTGGGAGGCGTACGACGCCATCGTCGAGAGTCTGCGCCGGCTCGAACCCGATGAGACGCTGCTTGTGCAGTCGGGCAAGCCGGTCGGGGTCGTGCGCACGCATGAGGACGCGCCGCGCGTGCTCATCGCCAACAGCAACCTTGTTCCGCACTGGGCGACGCAGGAGCATTTCGACGAACTGGCGCGCAAGGGACTGATCATGTACGGCCAGATGACGGCCGGCTCGTGGATCTACATCGGCACGCAGGGCATCCTCCAGGGGACCTACGAGACGTTCGCGGAGTGCGCGCGCCGGCATTTCGACGGCTCGCTTTCAGGGCGGCTGTGCGTGACGGCGGGGTGCGGCGGGATGGGCGGCGCGCAGCCGCTGGCGATCACGATGAATGGTGGGACGTGCCTGATCGCGGATGTCGATCGCGCCAAGCTCGATCGGCGCTGCCATGACGGCTATCTCGATGAGGTCATCGAGGATCTGGACAAGGCGATCAGCGCGGCGCTCGATTATGCGGAGAAGCGGCAGGCTGTGTCCGTCGGCGCGCCGTGCAACGCGGTGGAGCTGCTGGATCGCCTCGTCGAGCGCGAGATCACGCCCGATGCGCTGACCGACCAGACCTCGGCGCACGACGCGCTGAGCTACGTGCCCATGGGCATGACGCTCCAGGACGCGGAGCAGCTTCGCGCCATGAACCCGGAAGATTACGAGCGGCGCAGCCTCGAGACGATGCGCCGGCATGTCGAATTGATGGTCGAACTCCAGAAGGCGGGCGCCAAGACGTTCGACTACGGGAACAACATCCGCCAGCGCGCCCGCGACCAGGGGTTTGAAGACGCCTTCGCTTTTCCCGGGTTCGTCCCGGCGTACATCCGTCCGCAGTTCTGCCGGGGACGCGGGCCCTTCCGCTGGGCGGCGCTCTCGGGGGATCCGGAGGACATCTTCGCGACGGATCGCGCGCTGATGGAGCTCTTCCCGAAGGACGAGGCGCTGCATCGCTGGCTGAAGCTGGCGGGGGAGCGCGTGCAGTTCCAGGGCCTGCCGGCGCGGATCTGCTGGTTCGGGCTGGGCGAGCGGGAAAAGGCGGGGCTGCTCTTCAACGACATGGTGCAGCGCGGCGATGTCTCGGCGCCGATCGTGATCGGGCGCGATCATCTCGACTGCGGCTCCGTCGCCTCGCCGAATCGGGAGACGGAGGGGATGCAGGACGGCTCGGACGCGATCAGCGACTGGGCGATCCTGAACGCGATGGTGAACATCG
The DNA here is from genome assembly GCA_964451515.1 of uncultured Phycisphaeraceae bacterium. Taxonomy (GTDB): domain Bacteria; phylum Planctomycetota; class Phycisphaerae; order Phycisphaerales; family UBA1924; genus CAYVIJ01. The sequence goes on from CAYVIJ010000002.1 coordinate 20,588, forward strand.
CCTCCGGCGCCTCATGGGTCTCCTTCCACCATGGCGGCGGCGTCGGCATCGGCTTCAGCCAGCATGCGGGGCAGGTCATCGTCGCCGACGGCACGCCTGAGGCGGCGGAGCGGCTCGCCCGGGTGCTGACGAACGATCCGGCGCTGGGCGTGATGCGACACGCCGACGCGGGCTACGAGGAGGCGGTCCGCTGCGGCGAGGAGCATGAGGTGGATATGCCGATGCTGGACTGACGCCGCCAAGCGCTCACCGCTACGCTCCGCCCATGCCGATCCTGATCCGCAATGCGCGCGTGCTGACGCTCGAGGCCGGGGACATCCCGCGCCGGGGGCTCAATCTGGGCCTGCTCGCGCCGTCGGACGCGACGGACGTGCTGATCGACGATGGCCGCTTCGTCGCGGTGGTCCCGGCCATGCTGCGGGACGATCCGCGCTCGCCGACCTTCATTCCGAGGGGGATGGAGGAGGAGATCGACATCCTCGAGGCGGAGGGGCGCGTGCTGATGCCGGGATTCGTGGATGCGCACACGCATGCGCTGTGGGCGGGGGACCGGCTGGATGAGTTCGAGGCGCTGCAAGGGGGCATGCCCTATCTCGAGATCCTGGAGCGCGGCGGAGGGATCATGGCGACCGTGCGCGCCGTCCGCGAGACGGGCGAGCGCAAGCTGGCGCGGATGCTGCGGGGACGCATCGAGACGATGCTCCTGGAGGGCACGACCACGATCGAAGTGAAATCCGGCTACGGGCTCGCGACGGACCACGAGCTGAAGATGCTGCGGGCGATTCACCGCGCCGCGCGCGATTTTCCGGGAACTGTTGTCGCGACGGCGCTGCTGGGGCATGCGATCGATCGCGAGCAGAGCGACTTCGTGCGCACGACGATCGAGGAGACGCTGCCGGCCGTGAATGCTGAGTTTCCCGGGATCACGATCGACGCCTACTGCGAGCAGGGCGCGTGGAGCGTCGAGGAGACGCGCCGGCTCTTTGAGAAGGCGCTCGAGCTGGGCCATCCCGTGCGCGTGCATGCGGATCAGTTCAATTCACTCGGCATGGTTGACGCGGCGATCGAGCTCGGGGCGCGCTCGGTGGATCATCTCGAGGCGACGGATCCGGACGCGCTGCGGCGCCTGGCGGAGTCAGAGACATTCGGCGTGTTTCTCCCCTGCACGGGTTTTCACGTGGACGGTCGATACGCGAATGCGCGGGCGTTCGTGGACGCCGGGGGCGCGGGCGTGCTCGCGACGAACTGCAATCCGGGCTCGGCGCCGACGTCGTCCATGCCCTTCGCCATTGCGCTCGCGGTGCGCAAGCTGGGGCTGACGGCGGCGGAGGCGATCGCGGCGTGCACCGTCAACGCGGCGAGCCTGCTCGGGTTCGACGATCGCGGTGTGATCGCTCCGGGCGCGCGGGCGGACTGCGTGCTGCTTCGCCATTCGGATGAGCGGATGCTGGGATTCGAACTGGGGGGGGATCCGGTCGATCTGGTCATTGCGGACGGCGAGATCGTCGGCGCCTGAGGCGGAGCGGATCTGCCTCCGTATGATGCCCCCTTCATGAACGCACGGATCGCGCCATCCGAAGTCGATCGAGCCCACGCGGCCGCCCAGTGCGTCGTCGAGACGCACCGGCGGCTCGTCGGATTCCTCAGGTGCGGCCAGACGCTCGCGGAGATCGACGGCTTCGTGGCGGAGACGCTGGCGGACCTGGGGTGCAAGTCCTGCTTTCTGCACTACAAGCAGCCGAAGCTGCCGCCCTTTCCGAGTTACGCGTGTGTCAGTCCGAACGACTGCATCGTCCATGGCGCGGCGGGGATGACGACGCAGCCGATGAAGGCGGGCGATCTGCTGTCGATCGACATCGGCGTCACGCACAAGGGCTGGATCGGCGACGCGGCGTGGACGTACGCCTTCGAGACGCGCTCGGACGAGGCGAAGCGCCTCATGGACTGCGGCAAGGAGAGCATCCGGCGAGGCGTTGAGAAGCTCCGGCCTGGCTCGCCGTACATCGAGTTCGCCAAGGTGGTGCAGGAGCACGCGGAGGGCGAGTGCGGCTTCCACTGCGTGCGCGGGCTGGGCGGACATGGGTACGGGCGGAAGCTACACAGCCCGCCGTACATCGCGAACGCTGTTCCGTCGTATCCGGGCGAGTGGCCGGACGCCTTCACGCCGGCGCAGGTGGGCTCGCTCATCGCGGTCGAGCCGATGATCGCGGTCGGCACGCCCGAGATCCGGCAGGCGCGCGGGCAGTGGCCCATCTTCACGGCCGACGGCTCGCTCAGCGTGCATTACGAGCACGACGTCTACATCTCGGAGAATGGCCCCGTGATTCTCACGGAAGG
>CAYVIJ010000002.1:23024-40478 GCA_964451515.1 uncultured Phycisphaeraceae bacterium
ACGAACGTCGGATCCTCGACGCGCGTGCCGCGCTCGTCGGTGATGGTGTGGCGGAAGCCGGGGCGGAGCGCGCCGCTCGCCCAGGAATCGCCGCCCTTTGAGATCGCAATGAAGGCGACCTGGTGCTCCTCGCGCAGCGTGTGGCGCCGGCGGATGCGCTCGAGCGTCGTCTTGATCGCTTCGACGGGCGTTGCGCCGGCGCGCATGAGCTCCGTCACCAGAAACGATCCGCAGACGCCCGCGATGATCTCGCCCGTGCCCGTCGCGGCGACGGCGCCGGCTTCCTGATCGCAGTAGAGCCCCTGACCGATGATCGGCGAGTCCCCGACGCGCCCGGGCGTCTTGAAGGCCATGCCGCTTGTCGAGCAGACGGAGGCGAGGCGCCCCTGCTTGTCGACCGCCAGGACGCCGACGGTGTCATGACTGCGCGGGTCGGGTTTGCCCTGCGTCTCGAAGCCGCGGAGCTCCTCGACGTTCAGCGGGGGGAGCCAGCCGCGGTACTTGTCACGGTCGATGTTGCGCGGATCCTTCGTCCACTTCTCCCAGACGCTTCGCGCCTCATCAATGAGCAGCGAGCGCTGCTCGAAGCCCTCGCGCTCGGCGAATTCCTCGGCGCCTTCGCCGGCGAGGAGAATGTGAATCGTCTTCTCCATGACGCGCCGTGCGATCTGCACGGGATTTGCAAAGCGGCGAATGTAGCACACCGCGCCCGCCAGATGCGGATCGACCATCACGGCGCCATCGAGCGAGACCTGCCCGTCCACGTCCGGCAGGCCCCCCACTCCCACCGAGTCGACCGACGGGTCGTCCTCGATGGCCGTCGCCGCCTCGACGGCCGCATCGAGCGCGGCGCCGCCGCCTGCCAGCGTCGGCCACGCTTTGTCGTTGCCGATCGGACCGAAGGACCATGTTGTCAGCATCAGCGGGAGCATGGGCGGCACAGACTACCCGCTCGCTGCGGGGAGAGGCGGGGCCTCAGCCTGCGGCTCAGGCGGAGGGCGCGGGGCGATAGATCTCCACGAAAAGTGTGTCGTCCCGGGAGGGACCGCACCGCCAGCTCTCGACCATCTGATGCAGGGCCGCGGCCCAGCCCTTGTCAGCGACGGCGCGGGGCGAGATGGAGAGCAGCATCGCTTGCAGCCCTTCGAGGCGCAGCATGGCGCCGCGCTCATCGCATGATTCGATCGCTCCGTCCGTGTACGCGACGATGGTGTCGCCTTCGCCGAGGCGGATCGTCTGCTCGTTGGCGTCAAACTCCTCCTGCCCGCAGGCGCCCAGCACAAACGAGGTCGCCCCGAGCCGATCGAGGCGTCCATCGACCGTGCGCAGGAACGCGGGAGGATGCCCCCCGCTCGCCCAGGCGACAACGCCCTCGCGGACGTCGATGCGCAGGCACAGCGCCGTCGCGAAGACGCTGTGGTTCGCCATGGTGAGATGGACGTAGTGGTTTAGCGCGCTCAGGACCTCTCCCGGGCTGATGTCCGGCTCCTCGCCGAAGAGGCGGTCGAGCTCGCCGTGGAGGCGGTTCACCGTGAGGGCGGCGGGGATGCCGTGGCCCGTCACGTCGAGCAAGAGCACGCTCAGCGGCTCGCGATCCGCTGATTCGCCCGGGAGACCCGGGAAGCGGTGGACGTAGAGGAAGTCGCCGCCGATGTGCTTGGCGGGCTCGTAGCGGTAGTCGAGGCGGACGGGGCCTTCGGTGATCGGCGCGGGGAAGAGCGCCTCGTGGATGCGGCGTGCGTCCATGAGTTCGCGCTTCATGTCGCCGTAGACGCCGCGGAGCGCACGGTAGTGGAACTTCTGGCGGAAGCGGCTGTGTCGCCACCAGGCGATGGCGACGCCCGGGGCGCCGACGAGGGGGGAGGCCACGATCAGCCCCGCCCGGACCGCGCCCGGCCCGGGGGTGAGCAGGGCCGTGACGAGCACGAAGAGGACGATCAGCGGGAGCAGCGGCCTCATGGCCTCGCGCGGGGACCAGGGGATGAACAGCGCTGCGAAAAAGTGGGAGATGAAAATGCTCCAGAGCCCTGTCAGCCCGATCGCCAGGCCCATGAGCAGCTCCGGATTTCCCCCGTTCTCGCCTGTCTGGGTGATCGACTGAGGAGGGAAGATCCGAATCGCCATCGCGGCGAACAGGGTTGTGGCGCCCGCGCTGATGATGATCACCCATTGCACGAGTGACAGCATGGTCTCGCGTGAGAGCGGCTTGCGAAGGACCACAAGCGCCGCGGCGAGATGGATCAGGAGATAGCCGATTCGAAGCAGCCAGTCCATCGCGACGACAACGTCGGGGATCGGCTGCTGCTCATACATGGCCCGCATCCCGCCGAATCCAACAGCCGTCAACGCGGCTCCGAGAACGACGAGAACACCGAAGTACCACAGCACGCGCTTCCGTATCCAGCGCGTGCGCTCCTGATCGAACTCGTGGCGGAAGTCGGATGTGACGGTCGCCGTCATGGTCTTTCTCCGCGCCCGGGTGTCCGCGCGGCACACGGCTCCATCGGGCCCCTTTTACCCCGCTGAGTCGCCGCGGTTCTTACCCGGAACCCAGAGCACGTCCGAGCCGCCCAGATCGTTCGCCACGCGCGCCAGCACGAAGAGCAGGTCGCCCAGGCGATTCAGGTACACCGCCGTAAGCTCGTTCGTCGCGGCCGACTGCTCCTCCAGGAGCGCGACGACGGACCGCTCGGCGCGCCGCGCGACCGTCCGCGCCAGGTGCAGATGCGCGGCGAGCGTGGATCCCCCGGGCAGCACGAAGGATTCCAGCGGCGCCAGACGCGCGTTCTGCTCGTCGATGATCCGCTCGAGACGGTCCACCTGCGCGCTCGTGACGCGCAGCTTCGATCCATCCTGCTCGTTGTCCTCCCCGGGCACGCAGAGATCGGCGCCCACGTCGAAGAGATCCTGCTGGATCTCCAGCAGCGTCTCTCGGATCGCCGCTTGCTCGTTTTCACTCTGATCGCAGATGGACGCGGCGAGCCCGATCGTCGCGTTCGCCTCGTCGACGTCGCCATAGGCGGCGACGCGGACGTCGTGCTTCCACACGCGCGCGCCGTCGCCCAGCCCGGTGTGCCCGGCGTCGCCGGTCTTTGTGTAGATCCTGTTCAGCTTCACCATGCGACAGCGGCTCCTTCTCGGCGCCGGCAGCGTACCATGTCCGTCGAGGCCGCTCGGAGTAGAAAAAAGCCCGGACGCGCAGTCCGGGCCTCATCTGAGTCAGTTTGTGAAAACAGAGCCGCAGCTCTCGATCACGCGCCGGAGGAGATGACCTCCTTCGCCAGGTTGGGCGGAAGGGCGCGGTACTCGAGCGGCTCCATCGAGGACGTTGCGCGTCCCTGCGTGAGGCCGCGGAGAACGGTGGCGTAGCCGAACATCTCGGAGAGCGGCACCTCGGCGGTCATGACCTTGGTGTTGCCGCGGTCCTCGGTGCCGACGATGAGGCCGCGTCGGGAGCTGAGATCGCCGGAGACGCCGCCCAGGTATTCCTCGGGGGTTGTTACGACGACCTTCATGATGGGCTCGAGCAAGGTCATGCCGGCCTTCTGACAGCCGTCTGTGAGCGCGAGGCGCGCGGCCTGCTCGAAGGCGACCTGCGAGGAGTCGACTGGGTGGTAGCTGCCGTCGATCAGCGTGACCCTGATGTTGATGAGCTGATAGCCGGCCATGATGCCCGAGAGCGCGGTCGCGCGAACGCCCGCCTCGACGGAGGGGATGAATTCCTTGGGAATCGCGCCGCCGACGATCTTGTTCTCGAAGGCGACGTTCTCCTTGAAGGTGAGCCCCTCCTCCTCCGCCTGCTCGGCGGTGTAGGGCTCGAGATTGATGATGACGTCGCCGAACTGACCTCGCCCGCCCGTCTGCTTGACGAACTTGCCGCGGACGTTCGCGGCCGGCCCCATGATCGTCTCGCGATAGCTGACGCGCGGCTTGCCGACCTCGACGCCGACCTTCATGTCGCGGACGAGCTTGTTCTTGATGATCTCGAGATGCAGCTCGCCCATGCCGGCGATGATCGTCTGGCCCGTCTCGTCGTCGTAGTTGGCGCGGAAGGAGGGATCCTCGCGCTTGATCATGGCCAGCGCGTCGCCCAGCTTCTGCTTGTCGTCGGCGGTCCGCGGCTCGATGGACATGGAGATGACGGGCTCGGGGAAGGTCATCTGCTCGAGAATCACGGGGCTGTCGGGATCGCAGACCGTGTCGCCGGTGCCGGTGTCCTTCAGGCCGACGACGGCGACGATCTGGCCCGCCGTCGCTTCGTCGAGCGCCTTGCGCTCCTTCGCGTGCATCTCAAAGATGCGGCTGACGTTCTCGCGCTTGCCCTTTGAAGTGTTGAGAATGCGCATGCCCTTGCGAAGCGTGCCGGAGTAGATTCGGACATACGTCAGATCGCCGTGGGCGTCGCTGACGACCTTGAACGCCAGGCCTGAGAGAGGCGCGTTCGGGTCGTGAGGGCGGCTGATCTTTTTCGTCGGATCCTTGGCGTCGACGCCCTCGACCTCCGCGACCTCGATCGGCGCCGGGAGATACTCGATCACGCCGTTGAGCAAACGCTGGACGCCGATGTACTTGAGGGCGGAGCCGCAGAAGACGGGGACGCACCTGTGCGACAGCGTGCCCGCGCGGAGAGCGCGGTGGATCTCATCCTCGCCGACCTCCTCATCGCCCAGGTATTTCTCCATGAGCTCGTCATCGAGCTCGGCCGCCTTCTCGACCAGCTCGTGTCTCCAGAGATCCGCCGTCTCCCTGTGCTCATCGGGGATGTCGCGCTCTTCGACCTTGGCGCCGAATTCGCTGGCGTCGAAGTAGTACGCCTTCATCTTGACGAGGTCGATGATGCCTTCGAATGTGTCGGCGGCGCCGATCGGGTGCTGGACGGCGATCGGGTTGGCGCCCAGACGCTCCTTGATCGACTTGAAGCTGTAATCGAAGTTCGCGCCCATCTTGTCCATCTTGTTGATGAACGCGAGGCGAGGGACTCGGTAGCGCTCCGCCTGCCGCCACACCGTCTCCGACTGCGCCTCGACACCCTCCTTGCCGTCGAAGACGGCGACGGCTCCATCGAGAACGCGGAGAGCGCGCTCCACCTCGATCGTGAAGTCGACGTGCCCGGGCGTGTCGATCAGGTTGACCAGGTAGTCCGTGCCCTCGTATGGCCAGGGGCAGGAGGTGGCGGCGGACTGAATCGTGATGCCGCGCTGCTGCTCCTCCTCGAGGAAGTCCATGGTCGCGGTGCCCTCATGCACCTCGCCCATCTTGTAGTTCTTCCCCGTGTAGAACAGAATCCGCTCGGTGACCGTGGTCTTGCCCGCGTCGATGTGAGCGCAAATGCCGATGTTGCGAACTTTCTTGAGATCCATGACTCTGACTTTCGACTCTCTGTCGCCCGCCCGATCAAACGCGGACGCTTCGAAAAAACCCCAACCCACCGGCGACAACTCGCGACGCCGCGGATTCCACTGCCATGCGGCCCGTCCGCTCCGCGAGGGCGAAACGCTCGCCTGCGGCGATGCCTCGATCCACACGCGATGGCGGACCTTGTTGTTCTGGGACGACCCCGGTTCGTATCGGTCGCTGAACCGGGTGATTTCAGACACTTTGGCGGACGACGTCGATTCCGACGGCCGCCCGAGGTCTGATCGCCGACTCGCCTGAGCCGGCGACGGTCTCAGTGCGGGTCGGCGTCGTCGTCCTCATCCTGAGGATCCATAAGCCAACCTCCAACATGTCGACCCTCGGGCGAAACCAAGGGTCCGAAAAGACCACGTCCACCACCTCGCTCCAGACGCTCCGTCAGAGGGAGGTTGTGGACCGTTGGGACATGCTAGGCGGGGAGAGCGACCCGTCAAGAGCGGAATCGCTTCCCGACTGTGAGAAATCCGTGAGGATGGCCCCGCCTCAGTTCTCGACCTCCATCTCGAGCGTCCGGACCAGGAAGGCCATCTCATCCGCCGACTCCTCGATCCGCTTCGAGAGGTTGCTGGCGCCGTGACCCGAGCGCGTCTCGATGCGGATAAGGACCGGATTCTCGCAGGCCTGGGCGTGCTGGAGCGCCGCGGCGAACTTGAAGCTGTGGGCGGGCACGACGCGGTCGTCGCGGTCTGCGGTGACGATGAAGGTCGGCGGATAGCACGTCCCCTCCCCGATGTTGTGATACGGCGAATACTCGTACAGGTAGGGGAACATCTCCGGGTCGTCGGGCGAGCCGTAGTCGCTCACCCACGCCCAGCCGATCGTGAACTTGTGGAAGCGCAGCATGTCGAGGACGCCCACCCCCGGCAGACACGCCCCGAAGAGATCGGGCCGCTGCGTCATCGCGGCGCCCACCAGCAACCCGCCGTTGCTCCGCCCGCTGATGCCCAGCTTCGGCGTCGAGGTGTAGCCGTTGTCGATCAGCCACTCGGCGGCCGCGATGAAGTCGTCGAAGACGTTCTGCTTGTTTTTCAGCCGTCCGGCGTTGTGCCACTGCTTCCCATATTCGCCGCCGCCCCGGAGATTGGCGACGGCGTAGATTCCGCCCATCTCCATCCAGACGGAGCGCGGGACGGAGAAGGAGGGCGTGAGCGGGATGTTGAACCCGCCGTAGCCGTATAGAAGCGTCGGGTTCTGCCCGTCCAGCTCGATCCCCTTCTTGTGGGTGATGAACATGGGGATCCGCTCGCCGTCCTTGCTGGTGTAGAAGACCTGCCTGGTGACGTAGCGATCGGAGTCGAAGTCGACATCGGGCTTCCGCCAGAGCGTGCTCTGACCCTTTTGGAGGTCATAGCGGTAGATCGATCCGGGGGTGGTGTAGCTCGTGAAGGTGTAGAACGTCTCGGTGTCGTCGCGCTCGCCGCCGAAGCCGCCCGCGGAGCCGATGCCGGGCAGATCGACCTCGCCCAGCAGGACGCCGTCCAGATCGTGCCGCAGCACCCGGGTGTGCGCATCGCTCAAGTACGACGCGAAGAACTGATCGCCGACGAGGTTCACGCCGCGGAGCGTGTCCTCCGTCTCCGGGACAATCGTTCGCCAGTTGTCGCGCCCGGGGAAGCGCGTGTCGATGGCGACGAGTCGTCCGCGCGGGGCGTCGAGATCGGTGAAGAAGTAGAAGGTTGCGGCGTCGTTGCCGACGAAGGACCACTGCGCCTCGAACTCATCGATGAGCTTGACGATCTCGTCCGACTCGGAGCGGAGGTCCTGGTAGTAGATCTTGTTCTTCCGCTCCGTCCCCTTCCAGACGGAAATGATCAGGTAGTCGCCGTCGTCGGTGACCGAGCCGCCGAAGCCGTGATCGGGCTGATCCGGCTCGTGGTAGATCAGCCGATCCTCCGACTGGGGCGCGCCGAGCTCGTGGAAGAAGAGCTTCTGGAAGCGGTTGACCGCCTGGAGCTCTTCCTCGCCCTTCGGCTCGTCGTAGCGGCTGTAATAAAATCCGGAGCCGTCCTTCTTCCAGGAGAGCCCAGAGAACTTGACCCACTCGAGCTGGTCGTCCAGGTCCTCGCCTGTTTCGATGTCGCGGACGAAGACCTCGCGCCAGTCCGAGCCGCCGTCGGACCTGGAATACGCGATAAAGCGTCCGTCATCGCTGACGCTGTATCCCGCCAGCGAGACGGTGCCGTCCTCCGAGAAGGTGTTCGGATCGATCAGCGCGCGGGGCGTCGAGTCGAGGGAGTCCGCCACATACAACACGCTCTGATCCTGAAGGCCGTCGTTGCGCGTGAAGAAGTACCGCCCGCCTTCCTCGAAGGGCACGCCCCAGCGCTCGTAGTTCCAGAGACCGCTCAGCCGCTCGGTCACGAGTTCGCGCTCGGGGATCTCTTCGAGATACCCGAAGGTCAGCTCGTTCTGGCGCTCGATCCAGAGCCGCGTCGTGGCCGCGTCCGGATCCTCGAGCCAGCGGTATGGATCGGCCACTTCGACGCCTTGGTAGGTGTCGACCTGTCCGAACCGCGGCGCCATCGGATAGCGTCGGGGCTTGACCGTCGCGTCGAGGGGAACGGTGACCTGTGACGACTGCGAAGCGGCGCTCTCAGCCGCGCATCCGCCCAGTCCGATCACGAGGGCTCCGACCAAAGTCGATCCAAGAAGCGCCGAGAGAATCCAAGTGCTGCGCATGCGGTCCGTCCTTCCATTCCATTGCGACTGTCCCGCGCCGGCGCCCGTCAGCGCCCGCCCGAATCCGACGACTATACAGACCCTCGCCGCCCGCCGTTGCGGGGGCGGGCGGAGAAGCTACTGGACGAGCCCCTGCGTGAGGCGCATGAAGGCCGTTTCGAGGTTGACGGGCTCCTCCGCGAAGCGCGTGAGGCGGTAGCCGGCGTTGATCAGGCGGCTCGGGATGTCGGAGACGCTGGCGACCGCCGAGTCGTCGAGCGTGATGTGAATGACGCGCTCCGTCGCCCCCTGCCCGTTGATGGCGTTCTCCTGCGGCTCGACGGAGATCGACACCTTGGCCACGCCTGGGGTCTTCTGGAGCAGCTCCGCCGCCTCGCGGGTTCGATCGGAGACGCAGATCTGGTAGGAGCTGCCGACGTGCGCGCGCCGAAGCGCCTCGCGGACGGAGCCGCAGAAGAGCAGCCGCCCCTGCTCGATGATGCCAACGGTGTTGCAGAGCTCCGCCAGCTCATGAAGGATGTGGCTCGATATCAGGATCGTCTTGCCCATCCGCTTGAGCTCCTTGAGCAGTTCGCGGATCTCGATCCGGGCGCGCGGGTCCAGGCCCGACGCCGGCTCATCCATCAGGAGCACGTTGGGATCGTGCAGGAGCACGCGGGCCACGCTGAGCCGCTGCTGCATGCCGCGGGACAGGGCCGTCACCTCGGCGTCGGCCTTGTATGTGAGGTCCGTCAGCTCGAGGACATCCGCCACGACGCGCCGCCTCTGCGAGCCGTGGACGCCGTACGCCGCGGCGAAGAACTCCAGGTATTCGGAGACCATCATGTCCTCGTAGGCGCCCATGAAGTCGGGCACGTATCCGATGACAGGGCGGATCTGGCGGTTCTGGTAGCCGATGGTCAGGCCGCTGATCGTCGCCTGCCCGGATGAGGGCTTCAGGAGCGTCGCGAGGATCTTGATCGTGGTGGTCTTGCCCGCGCCGTTGGGGCCGATGAAGCCGAAGCAGTCGCCTTCTTCGATGCGTAAATTGAGATTGTCGAGCGCGGTGAAATCACCGTAGCGCTTTGTCAGGTTGATCGTTTCGATCATGGACACGAAACTCAGCCTCCCGAGACCCACGCCGGCTTCGGCGACAGAGGATAGATCCAGCGCAGCATGACGATCCCCCGCGATTCGGGCTTGCGTCCATCGACGCGGATCGGAATGGGCGTCTCCATCTCGATCTGGCCGAGCACGACGAGGCAGGGCTGGGTGAACCAGGCGCCGAGATCCCAGCCATGCGTCTCGCGCCGCTGGAGAAGCGTCTTGACCCCGCCGCGCATCGTGCGCCAGTTCGGGGGCTCCAGCATCGTCATCCACGCCGCCATCGCGAGACGGCGCCGCCCCTCGCGTTCGCTGCGCGCCCGCGCCAGGCCCGCGAATCCCTGCGCGCCGGCCACACGCTCCGCCAGCACGCGGAAGAGCTCCTGCCCGTCAGAGGGATCGCCCAGCTTTTCCAGATCGAGCGTCGTCTCCGGCGCCCAGGGATCGGGCAGGCTCCAGGCGAGGGTCTCGGCCGGCAGTCCGGCCTCGGCGACGAGGCTCGTCTGCCCGCGCACGAGAACGATCTGCACGTCCTCGAGCGCCGCCGGCATCTTGTGCTCGAGGGCGCCGACAAGCGTTCCGCTCGAGTCGACGTAGATCTCCCCGCCAACCGGCATGGGCGTGAGCAGTTGCGGCGGGCCCAGCCAGTCCGCCCGGAACTGCTTCACTGTTGAGCGCGTCGGGACGACAAGCGAGTCGGGACGTCGCGAGTTGATGATGTACTCGCGCCGATCCGGGAAGACGGTCCGTCCGAGCCCCTCCGGATCGTCCCAGGGGGCGAGCGCGTTGGTCCAGCGATCGTCGGCGCTGTCCCCCGCGCCGATCGAGAGGCGCTGCGATCCGTAGGTCGGCAGGATCACGCTGAACCACGTCCGGGCGCGATCCGTCGGCTGTGCGAAGACGTGATCGAGCAGCGTGACATGGCGGATCTCCGTCAGCGACGGGCGCAGCGCGGTGGCGCCGCTCCACGCCGCCACCGCGAACACCGCCGCCGTCGCCACGAAGGCCAGCCACGCGTGCTTCTCCCAACCGCGCAGCCTCAGGACCGCGAAACCTCCCGGGCCGGCCAGCAGCAGATACGCTCCGAAGACCGTCACCGCCAGAAGGACGCCCGCCCCCGCGCGTCCCGTCATGTTGATCAGCGCGCCGAGGTCGGCGTCCAGCGCTGCCTCGTCCCAACTGGTGAAGTCGACGCCGGGCTCCGCCTGGCGCCGCTGCTGCATCTCCGTCGGCGACATCACCGTGAATCGCCTGCCCAGGATGCGGTGCCAGAGCCGCTGGGCGTCAATCCGCCCGGCCAATCGCGAGGAGCCCAGATCGATCCCCACGAACGTGGACATTCCCGAGCCGACGATTCGCCGCATCACGACCGCGCGCCCGTCGGGGCCCGCGAGGATCGGCGCCGCCTCCGTCACGGACACTCCGTCCTGAGCGCTGAAGGTGTGGATCACCGCCTGATCGGGCAGCGGCAGTCGGCGCAGGCCCGTCAGCAGCGCGCGATAGTCGTCCAGATCGACGCCCTCGCGCCGGGCGATGGTCATCGCTGGAACCAGGTCGATCAGTGGATTCCGCTCGTTCGTCCACGTCTCCCCCACCGGCGGCATCGCCACCACGAGTTGCCCGCCGCGATGCGCCCACTCCCGGATCGCCTGCGCCGCCTCGTCGGTGAGCTCCAGAGGATCGCCCTCCAGCCAGACCAGCGCCTCCATCGCCGCGAGCCCGCGCCAGTCATCGGGCAGAGACGCCGGCTCGAGCCCGATGACCGTCTCCGTCAGCTCATGCGACGTTCCGGGGCGGTTGGTTCCGGCGGGCGTCGCCGCGTACTGATCGAGCCCCGCCGAGCGTCGTCCGACCACGCCGATGAGTCCGCTCGTAGCCGGGACCACGCGCCGGGGCTGGATCCGCGCTGCGCCGATCCGTCTGCCCGCCGTCTCGGCATCGCCCTCGGGCGCCAGCCGGACCGTCACGGTGAACGCCTGTGAATCGCCCATGCCGAAGGGCAGGCGAGCGTACAGCCACAGCTCCTGTTCGCGTCCGGGGTTGAGGGTCACGAGCCGCTGGTGCAGCGCCGTGTCCCCATCGGGATCCTCGATATGCCAACGCACCAGCGCCGCGCGCACGCGATCACCCCGATCCCGCAGCGTGAGCCGGACCCCCGCCCAGTCGCCCGGACGCGCCGCCTCGCCCACGCCGAAGACAACGTCCTCGATCTCGACCTCGTCCGTCGCGGCGGGAATCTCCTGCGCCGCGTAGAGAGAGCCGACGAAGAGGGCGCTCAGCGCCCAGAGCGTCGCCAGGGATCGAGATCGAAAGAGAAGCAAGAGCGGCACGGCGGAGGATCTTAGCGGGCCCGCGCGTCCGCGAAGACGCGCCGAGCGGCCCGTTCCCAACGCCCCCGGCGGCGATTCGCCTTCAAGCCGCGCCCCCGGTTCGACGATGCACCGCCTGCGATGCTCGTCAACCTTCTCATTGCGTTCATCGGAGCTCTGGGCGTCCTGGGGATGCTCGCAGCCTTCGCCGCGCGTCTTCGCCACGAGGTCGCGCTCGATGAGCTCCGGAAGGAGACCATCCGCATCCGCGAGGCGCACATGGCCCGCATGCGCGCCGTGCGCGAGGCGGAGGTGATCGAGGTCGACGAGGCGGACTTCGTGGATGAACCGGCGCCCGCTCCCGCGGGGGAAATCAAGCCGGAGGAGAGCGGCGCACGCGCTGCCGCCTGACGCGATCGATCACGCCCTCCAGCGCGACCACTCATCAATCAGGCGGGCGTGTGACCGCGCGCCGAGTCGCCAGCAGTCGAGCTCGAACTTCTCATTGGGCGAGTGGACGCGATCGTCCTCGAGCCCGAAGCCCATGAGGATGGTGTCGAGCCCGGCCATCTGCTTGAGCATACCGACGACGGGAATCGAGCCGCCGGATTTGATCATCGCCGGCTCCTGGCCCGCCGCCGCGCCGACCGCCTGCTTGGCGGCCTTCAGATAGGGCGAGTCCAGCGGCGCGGTCGCGGGGGGGCCGCCCCCGTAATCGCGCAGCTCCCAGCGGCATCCGGGAGGCGTTCGATCGCGCAGGAACTTGAAGAACGTCTCCGTCACCGCCTTCGGATCCTGATCGTCCACTAGTCGGAAGGAGACCTTAGCGGAGGCGACCGCTGGAATCACCGTCTTGGCGCCGGCGCCCTGGTAGCCGCCCGTAATCCCGTTGATATCGCACGTCGGGCGCGCCCATTCACGCTCGGTGGATGTGTAGCCCTCCTCGCCGACGTCGCCCTCCGGCGAGAGGCCGACGCCCTTCAGCGCCTCCTCAGTAGAGATTCCGAGATGGCGCCACGCCTCGCGCTGCTTCTCCGGAACCTCGCCGACGCCGTTATAAAAGCCCGGCAGCGTGACGCGCCGCTTGTCGTCCCAGAGCTGCGCCAGGATTTTCGCGAGCTCGTTGATCGGGTTCGGCACGCGCCCGCCCCAGATGCCGGAGTGCAGATCCTGATCGGGCCCATGCAGGAAGACCTCCGTGTAGGCGAGCCCGCGGACGCCATAGGTGATCGCGGGCTTGTCGCGCCCGAGCTGGTTGGAGTCGGAGATAACGCAGACATCGCAGGACTTGAGCGCGTCCATCTTCTGATTGATGAACCCTTCGAGGCTCACGCTTCCCGATTCCTCCTCGCCCTCGATCATGATGGTGAGGTTGGCCGGGATCTCTCCTGCGCCCTCCTTCCAGCCGCGCAGCGCCTCGAGGAACGCGCTCACCTGCCCCTTGTCGTCCACCGCGCCGCGCGCCACCACGCGCTCCCCGGGTCCATCCGGCGTCGCTTCCTTGATCACGGGCTCGAAGGGCGGGGACTCCCACAGCTCGAGCGGGTCCGCCGGCTGCACGTCGTAGTGGCCGTAGAAGAGCACATGCGGCGCGTCCGGCTTGCCCTCGTGCCGCGCCCAGACCATCGGATGTCCAGGACGCTCTTTCGTTCCGGTCTCGATGATCTCCGCATCGATCCCCACCTCGCGCAGCCGCTCCGCCACCCACTCGGCGGCGCGGCGGGTGTCCTCGCGGTGCGCCGGATCGGCGCCGACGCTGGGGATGCGAAGCCAGTCCTTCAAGCGCTCAATACCCTCGGGCTCATGGGTGTCCAGATACGAGTTGACGGCGTCGATCGGCATGGGGCTCCTCTCCATTCGGTGGCGTCAGCATATCGGGCGCGCCGCCGCAGGTCAGAGCGAGGCGACGAGCGTCAGCGCCGCCGCGGCGGACAGGGCCGCCGCGCCGAAACTCAGCATCCGAAGCAGCCGGCGCGGGCGTTTTGAACCCTTCGCGAGCGCGCGAGGCGGCGCGGAGGGCGTTGCGCGCGCGGGGCCCAGATCCTCCAGCTCCGAATACGCTTTGGGCGGGCGCGCATACAGATCCGCGCCGCACGAGGGGCACGTGAAGCTTGCCGGAAGATAATCGCCCTGGAGAAGATCGCCGTCGAAGCCGCAGGCGAGGCACATGCGCCTTGTATATCGCTCCGCGATGACGCGATCCGGCGCCTGCATCGGAAGGAATCATACCATTGTCGGCGAGAAGTCCAGCCCCCTCCCGCCGCGCCGCGTTTTCCTGAGCGAGAAACACGAAGTCCATGCGATCCATGAGCCAGTCAGAGTGGGCCCGCCGGCTTCGAGCGCTCGCGGCGCCCGCTCGCAGCGATGACCTTCCAACCGCTCTGGCGCCCGGCTTTCTGCTTTGGCGCCGCAGTCAAACGACGAGGGAGGGGATCGACGCCGCCCGCGGAAGGGATGACGCCCTGTGGCGCGCCCTCATCGATTCATCGATTTCCATTGGAGACATCGAGTCTCTGGTTGGCGCCCAAGGTGAAGGCCCCATGTTTCAGCAGGGGGAGGGAGAGGCCATCGAGGTCTGGACCGAGCGCGAGCTGTGCGCCATCCACGCGCTGGATCGGCTCGCGACACATCGAAACCGCCCGGGCTGGCGCGATCGCGCGCGCCGCGTCGGGCGCTGGCACATCGAGCACACCCAGCCCGACAACGCCACCAATCGCCCGTGGGGGCTTCACGTCTTCCTCGCCCTTGCAGAGAGCGGCGGCGATCCCGACGCCAGTCTCTACGCCGAGACTCTTCTTCACAACGCGCTCATCTCGAGCGGACGTCCCGAGCCGCTGAGCGCGGAGATTCTTCTCGACGCAGCGGACGCGCTGGATCCGGCCCCGTCAGATCATCCGAATCGCTGAAGCGTGGCTGACGATGACGATGAGGAGGCGTCCCGCTCGCTCAAGCGCCCTTGGGCTCTGTGGAGCCCGGCGGCGTTCCCGGGTTGGCTGACTCCGCGGGCGTTGGGCGGTCCGCTGTCGCGGGTTGCTGCGGCTCCGCCGATGACTGGGCCACCGTCCGCTCCTGGGAGGACTCCAGTGACGGTTTGGAACCGGATTTCGCGGGTTCGCCCGAACCCGAGCCAGCCTTGTCGATCTCCTCCTCGAGCCCGTGCAGGCCTTTCTTGAACTCGACGATGCCGCGCCCGAGACTCGCGCCCACCTCGGGCAGACGGCGACCAAAGAGCAGAAGCATCACCGCGAGGATGATGATCCATTCCCAGGGTCCGGGCATGCCAAAGGCGAGGCTCTGCGGGAAGCTCAGCATGGTTTGGAGCATCGGCGGATCCGTTCGGAGTTCGTCAGATTGAAGGGCACGGGGCCTCGTGAGTCAAACGCCCGGGTGGAGTCCGGATTGTCACGCGAAGGCTCTTCACGCGCTTCTCAGGCGGATCTCCGCCGCCGCCACGACATTGAGCAGCAGCATCGCCACCGTCATCGGCCCCACGCCTCCTGGGACGGGCGAAATATGGGAAGCGACCGATCTCACCCTCTCGAAATCCACATCCCCCACCGTCCGCATGGACCCGTCCGGGCCCGCGATCCGCGAGGTCCCCACATCCACCACCACCGCCCCGGGCTTGACCATCTCCGGCGTGATGAGATCCGGGACCCCCGCCGCGGAGATCAGGACGTCGGCGCGGCGCGTCAGTCCGGGGAGATCGTCCGTGTACTTGTTGGCGGAGACGACGGTCGCCTCTTCGCGCATGAGCAGAATGGCGATGGGCTTGCCGACGATGTTGGAGGCGCCCACGACCACGCATGTCTTGCCGCGCAGCTCAATCCCCGTCGACTCCACCATCCGCAGCGCCGCCAGAGACGTGCAGGGCACGAGCGATCTCCGCCCGTAGACGATGTTCCCGATGTTGACGGGATTGACGCCCTCGACATCCTTCCCCGGCTCGATCAGCGCCTGGATCTTGTCCGCATCGACGCCCTCCGGGAGCGGAAGATGGACCATGATCGCCGTCACGCGCTCGTCGTTGGAGAGCAGCAGGACGCGTCCGGCCACATCGTCGTATGAGGCGTCGGGCGGGAGGGTGTGCAGGTGGTAGTCGATCTCGACCTGCCGGCACGCGCGCCCCTGCGACTGGGCGTAGACGGCGGCGGGGCTCTCCGGATCGGCGGCCAGCAGCGCATCGAGGCGGACGGTCCGCCCCGCCTCCCGCAGCTTCCGCACGCGCTCGGCGATCTCCTGGCGGAAGCGCTCCGCTAAGGCCCGTCCGTCGATGATTGTCGCGTCCGGCATGCATCGGCAGCATAGCGACCGCCGGTACGATGGAGCCATGGGCAAGACGGGATCCCGCGAGAGATCGGCGTCCGAAGAAAAGCGGCGTGTGGAGGAGCTGCGCCGCCTGCTGCACCGGGCCAATCACGCGTACTACGTCGAGAACGAGCCCATCATGTCGGACCCCGAGTTCGACCGCCGCCTCAAGGAGCTTGAGGAGCTCGAGACGGCCCATCCGGAGCTCGAGGATCCCAACAGCCCGACGCGCCGCGTCGGCGGCGAGCCGGTCAAGGGGTTCGCCACGCGCCGGCACGCCGTCCCCATGCTCAGCATCGACAACACGTACTCGCCCGAGGAGGTGCGCCAGTGGGTCGAGCGCATCGAGCGGCAACTCGAAAAGGAGGGCGTCGAGCATGATGAGCTCGCCTTTGTCGCCGATCCCAAGATCGACGGCGTTGCGCTCTCCCTGCGCTACGAGCGGGGCGATTTCGTTCAGGCTCTGACGCGCGGCGATGGACGCGAGGGCGATGACATCACGCAGAACGTGCGGACGATCCGCGCCGTCCCGCTGAAGCTGGAAGACGCGCCGGACATCCTCGAGGTTCGCGGCGAGGCGTACCTGCCCATCGAAGAGTTCGAGAGCATCAACGCGGAGCGCGCGGAGCGGGGCGAGGAGCCCTTCATGAATCCCCGCAACGCCTGCGCGGGGACGCTCAAGCAGCTCGACTCGCGCATCGTCGCCTCGCGCAACCTCGCCTTCGTCGCCCACGGCAAGGGGGAGATCAGGCCCGGGGGCGAGATCACGCGCTATTCGGAGCTGCTCGAGCGGCTGGCGGAGATGGGGATTCCCGTCGGGCGGGGATGGCGCATCTGCAATTCGGTCGATGAGGCGATCGACGCGATCGAGGCCTTTGACAAGATCCGAGACGAGGCGCCCTACGCGGTCGACGGCATGGTTGTCCGAGTTGATCGCTTCGATCTTCAGGAGCGCCTCGGCGCCACCTCGAAGAGTCCGCGCTGGTGCATCGCGTACAAGTACCCGGCCGAGCGGAAGACGACGAAGCTGGAGAAGGTCGATTTCCAGGTCGGCAAGACGGGCAAGATCACGCCGCGGGCCGTCATGGCGCCCGTCCTGCTCGCCGGTACGACCGTCAAGCACGCCACGCTGCACAACTTCGGCGAGATCCGCCGCAAGGACATCCGCATTGGCGACACCGTCGTCGTCGAGAAGGCCGGTGAGATCATCCCGCAGGTCATCGAGCCGGTGCTCAACGAGCGGCCGAAAAGCGCGAAGAAGATCCATGCGCCGGAGGAATGCCCCGTCTGCGGCGGGCCTGTCGAGATCGAGCCGCCCGAGCTGGAGGAGCGGGGCGAGCGCGAGAGCGAGGAGGAGACGGCGCGCCGCTGCGTCAATCCCGAGTGCCCGGCTCAGATCCGCGAGAAGCTCATCTGGTTCGCCGGGCGTGGGCAGATGGATATCGACGGGCTGGGCGAAAAGACGATCGATCAGATCCGCGAGGAATCGAGCATCCCGCTCGACTCCTTTTCCGACGTCTTTCGGCTGAAAGACCACAAGGACGCCCTGCTCGAGCTCGAGCGCATGGGCAAGAAGAAAGTCGAGAACCTGCTCGAGGGCGTCGAGCGCGCGAAGGGACGCGGCCTCGCGCGGGTGCTCGGGGCGATGGGCATCCGCCAT
>CAYVIJ010000002.1:40578-211801 GCA_964451515.1 uncultured Phycisphaeraceae bacterium
GCGCGCGAAGGGACGCGGCCTCGCGCGGGTGCTCGGGGCGATGGGCATCCGCCATGTCGGCGCCGCCAACGCGCGGCTGCTCGCCAAGCGCTTCAAGAACGCCGACGAACTGCTGGGCGCGTCATTCGAGGATCTCGAGGAGATCGAGGGGTTCGGCCCCGTGCGCGCCCGCGTGCTCCACGACTATCTCCAGAGCAAGGTCGGGAAACACACGCTGAAGTCGCTCGAGAAGGAAGGCGTGGATCTCAGGTCGCGCGAGTATCAGGCGGAGAAGGCGTCGGCGGGCGAGGAGACGCCCTTCAGCGGCAAGACCGTCGTCCTCACCGGCTCGCTCGACTCCTTCACGCGCGAGGAGCTCAAGGACCTGCTCACGCGCCTCGGCGCCAAAGTCACGGGCTCGGTCTCGAAGAACACGGACCTGGTTATCGCCGGCGACGAGGCGGGCTCCAAGCTGGACAAGGCCAAATCGCTGGGCGTGGAGGTCTGGGACGAGAAGAAACTGCTGAAGGCTTTGCCCGAGTCGGAACGCCCCTCCAGCGACTGACCCGGGCTGGTCGATACACGGGGCAGGATGCAGAACGTCGAGTTCAAGTGCGAGTTGAGAGATCCGGAGCTGGCCCGCGCTGTCTGCTCGCGCATCAAGGCGGTCCACGTCGGGCGGCTCGAGCAGACCGACACGTACTACCGCGTCCCGTCGGGCACGCTGAAGCGGCGGGAGTGCAAGAGCGAGCCCATCGAGTGGATCGCCTACGAGCGCGACGCCATCGCGCGCCCGCGGCTCAGTCTCTTCACCATCTACTCCGACACTGAAGCGCGCCTCCGCTTCGGGGAGCGCCCCCTCCCGGTGTGGGTCATTGTGCGCAAGCGGCGCGATCTCTGGATCAAGCGCGCCGTGCGCATCCATCTCGATGAAGTCGAGGGGCTGGGCTGGTTCTTCGAGCTGGAGGCGCTCGTCAGCCGCCGGCAGACCGTCGCCCGCTGCCATGAGGCCATCGGGCGGCTGCGCAAGCTCTTCGGACCGGCGCTTGGCGAGCCCATCTCCTCGGGATACGCCGAGCTGCTGCTGGCGGCGCAGGGCGCCGCGGCGGGCTGAGTCACTCCGCAGCGCCGACGACCACGTCCAGATCCAGACGCTCCTCCGCCGAGTGATGCTCCATCGTTCCGGTCGTCCGCAGCAGGCGGATCAGATCCGCGATGTCCCCGGGAACGGGCGCCTGGAACGTCATCCGCTCCTCCGTCCTCGGATGCGTGAACGTCAGCGAGGCCGCGTGCAGCGCCTGGCGCGTGATCAGCGGCGCTTCCCCTTCCTTCCGCGGCTCGCCGAGAAGCTCCGAGCGCGTCGGCGTGGGCCCGCCGTACATGTCGTCGCCGATGATGGGGTATCCGACGTGCGAGAGATGCACGCGGATCTGATGCGTCCGCCCCGTGCGCAGGTCGATCTCCAGCAGGGACGCGTTTCGGTACGTCTCCCGTGCGCGGTAGATGGTCACCGAAGGCTTTCCAAAATCATCGTGACGCACGACGTACTTTTCGCGTAAGCCCTTCTGGTTCGAGGGATGCGGGCCGATGGGCAGGTCGATCACGTCCGCCGTCGGCTCCACGACGCCCTGCGCCACCGCGAGGTATCGCTTCTCGACGGCGCGCTTCTCGAACTGCCGCCCGAGCTTCCAGTGCGTCTCGTCGTCCTTGGCGAAGACGATCACGCCCGAGGTCGCGCGGTCGAGCCGATGCACGACGCCCGGGCGCGCGTCCTCGCGCCCGACGGATGAGAGCGCACCGCCGGCCTGCGATCTCGTCCGGAAGTGATGCGCCAGCGCATTGAGCATCGTGCCCGTCAGGTTCGAGCGCGCCGGATGCACGATGATGTCCGGCGACTTGTTGATGACGATCAGGTGCGCATCCTCGTAAAGCACGGAGAGCGGAATGTCCTCCGGCTCGATTTCACTGGAGGGCGGGGGCGGCGCCACCACCTCCACCACGTCTCCCTTGTGCAGCGTCGTCGACGCCTTCGGGGCGCGCCCGTTGACCGTCACCGCCTCACTGGCGATCAGCCGCTGGAGCTGGGCGCGCGAGAGGAAGGGGATGCGATCCCGCAGGTACTTATCCAGCCGCTTGTTCAGCTCGCGCGAGAGCACGAACCGCACCCGCCGGGGGCCGTCCTCATCGCCTTCGGTCTCCATCGCCTCCCGCACCGCCCGCGGATCGACCTTGCCTCCCGGCGCAATCAGTGGCCGACGCGCAGGCTCCTCCGAGGCGCCCCGGGGATCCGTCACCCGCCGCCGGGCGGCGTCGTTTCGCCCGTCCCATCGTCATCGTCGGACCGATCGCCGGGGCCGGCGGGGCCTGTCGGCGGCAGCCCGGGGTCGAGAGCTCCCGGATCCTCCGGAGCCAAATCGAAGAGGGGGTTGGGCTCCGCAGCGGGCGGCTGCTCGGGGGCGCCCGGAGCCGACGGCGCCGCCTGATCAGCAGGAACCTCGACGATGGCCGCGTCGATCTCTCCGATCGAGTACAGCTCAGGCTGGCCGATCAGAGGCGGGATCTCTTCGATCCGGCGCTCGTGGAAGGAAGCCAGGTTCTCGAATCCCTTCTCCCGCGCGAGCTCCGCGAGCGATCGGAGGGCGTCCAGGCCCTCCTCATACGCGCCCAGCGTAATCTTCGTCGCGGCGATCCCGCCCAGGGCGTTCAAGTGGAGCACTTCCTGTCCCGCCACGCCCTCCGCGCCGTCTCGCACTTGTTCGTAGAGGCCGCGCGCGCGCTCGGCGAACTCCCGCCGCCGCTCCTCGCCGAGCAGGTCTTCCTCCGCCGTCGGATCGCCGCCGGGGACCACACCCCGGCGCGCGGCCTGCAAGAAGATGTCCGCGGCGTGCACCTGCGCCAACTGCGGCACGGCGGCGCGATCCCGATACTCCGCGGCCACCGCCAGGAGTCCATCGGGCGAACCGGCGAGAATGGCCTGATCCAGATCGGCGAAGGCGGTGTCCAGCGTCTCGAGCTGCTTCCGTTGCCACCAGTTCCATCCGACCCACGTCAGCGCTATGACGAGGACCACCGTCAGGATCACCGTCCCCCACTTGTTCAGCCAGTCAATGAAATCCTGGTTGATCCGGGATTCCTGAAGCCCGGCGCCCTCTGTGATCTGGCGTTGACGATCGTCCATAGCGAGCCTTCTCCTGCGTGAGGCGGGAACGGTGGAGCCTAGGAATCCCCCTCCGCCCCCGCAACGTCCGACCCCAGCGCGGGATCGAACCGCCAAGGGCCCGGGAACGTCAGCGCCGCGGGGGGCACGAGCGCGTCGCGCACCGCCTGAGCCAGCGCTGAAAGCCCGCTCGGGCCATCCGGCGCGCCCGCCGCCGTCACGACATCGAGGCGCGCGATCGCTTCCTCTGCGGGATCGACGAGGTCGGCGCGCGTCCTCACGCGCATCACCGGGCGATCCGCCGCACCGCGGGTGAGCCCGCTCAGGTCCGGGAAGCCCGATATCGCGTCTCCCGCGACGACGAGAGCATCCGCCGCTTCGATCGCCGCCCGCGCGGGGGGCGCCGTCTCGTCCAGGCTGTCCATGCCCGCCGTGTCGATCCAGCGGATCACCACGCCCGCCAGATCGAGCGTGACGCCGACGTGATCGCGCGTGGCGCCCGCCTCCTCCGCGACGATCGACACCGCCCGCTGCGCCAGAGCGTTGGTCAGCGTGCTCTTGCCCACGTTCGCCCGACCGACCATCGCCACCGTCGGCGGATCGATCAGGCGGTTCAAAATGCGCGAGGCGCGCCCGATCGCATCGAGAGGCGGCGAAGCGCCGTCCCACGCCCGCCATCGTCTCGGCTGATCCAGCAGCAGATCGATTGCCAGCGGACTGGCGGCGCGAGCGAGGGTGGCCAGCGCGCGCGCCTCAAGCTCATCCGCCGCCTCGGGATAGGCCGAGGACGGGTCGTGCGCGTCACGCATCGCCACGCCCCTCGACTCCATCGACCCCAGCAGCGAGCGAAGGATGCGCGGGCCGCCATGTGGGGTGATGAAGAGCGTTCGATCCTGCGCGCGCGCCAGGACGCACTCGTCGACATCGAGCACGCGCCGCAGCGCGATCCCTCCGATGGGAACGGATCCGAGGTTGAGGCGCGTCAGCGCCCAGTCGATATCGCCTTCGATTCGGATGACTCCGACCGCCGCCTGCCCCGAAGGCGTCGCCAGTTGGGCGATCGCCCGAGGTCTCATTCCAGGTCATCGGCCGGCGAGCCGCCCCTCGCCCGCCGTTCACCGACCGTGGGCCCTTCGCCCGTGGTGGCCGTTTCGTACGCCAGGGCGATCCCGCGGAGGACGAGATCGTCGGCGACGTGCTCGACGAACTCGTCGCCGTCGAAGAGCAGCCGCGCATCGCCGCCCGTCGCGATGATCTGGGGATACGCGCCGTACATCTCCGCGTACCGCTCGGCCAGCATGCGCACCATGCCGCGGATGCCGTAGAAGACACCGTTGAGCATGGCCTGCTCCGTGTTCTTGCCGAAGGCGGCCTTCTCATCCGGGCGCGCCAGGTCGACGGAGGGCAGCGCCGCCGTGCGGTCGTGGAGGGAATCGAGCATCAGGCGGCCTCCCGGCGCGATCGCGCCGCCCTGGAAGACGCCCACGCCGTCGACGAAATCCACCGTCACCGCCGTCCCCGCGTCGATGACGATGCACGCCTGTCCGGCGATCTCGTAGGCTGCGGCGGCGGCGAGGAGTCGGTCCTGCCCCGTCGGCGCCTCGGGCTCCGTCGCGCGTTCGATGGGGATCGGGACGTCGGCGCCGATCTCATACACGGGCGGCTTGAGCCGCAAGCGCAACTCCTCCGCGAGGGGGCGGGATACCTTGGGATTCACCGAGCCGATGAGAACCGCCGCGCGCTCGGCGCCCTCGATCCCCTTCGCCGCCTCCGTCAGCGCCTCGACGATCGCCTCGATGGAGGAGTTGCCGATCGTGCGTCCGGACGTGAGATCGCGCCCCTCGAAGACGCCGAACTGCGTCCGTGTGTTGCCGACGGAAATCGCAAGCAGCCTGGACGATGAGGACGCCATCCGCTCACTCTACGCGGGCCGGGGCGCGTTCGTGCTCGATGAGCGAGACGAGCCGGCGCATCAGCTCCCGCGCCGCCTCGCCGGGCTCGCCCGAGCGTCCCGCCACGCCCAGCGGCTCGCCGTCGAGATGCGTGATCGCGGCGACGGTGGTGAGCGTCCCGACCAGCATCGCCTCCGCCGCTCGGCGGAGCTCATCCACCCGCACGGGGCGCGTCTCGACATCGGCGCCCGCCTCCACCAGGACGCGCCGCGTCACGCCGGCGAGCATCGACGCCGACTCCAGCGAGGGTGTGACGAAGCGCCCGTCGATCCAAAGGAAGACATTGGTCGACGTCCCCTCGCAGACCAGCCCATCCCGCACGAAGACGACGTCGTCGTGCCCGGCGCGCGCCGCGTCGATCGCCGCCAGCACGTTGCCGTGCAGGGCGATCGACTTGATGTGCCCGCGCGTCCACCGCTGGTCCTCCGCCAGCGCGATCCGCTTCGTCCCGGGCGGAGTCGATCGATTCACCTTCGGCGTCGGCGAGGCGAAGCCGAGGACTGTCGGAGTGATCGGTCCCGACAGGCGCGTGCGGGCGGGCTTCTCAGGCGCCCCGCGCGTGATTTGCCAGTAGAGAAAGGCGTCCTCCAGCTCGTTGGCGGCGAGAAGCTCATCGCAGAGCGCCGGGAGACGCCCGGGATCGAATCCCTCCATCCGGCATTCCGCAAGCCCCGAACTTAATCGCTCAATGTGCTGGCGCATGGCGAAGACATGGCCGTCGAATGCGCGGAGCCCCTCGTAGACGCCGTCTCCGAAGAGAAAGCCTCGATCAAAGGCGGAGACCTTCGCCTCCTCCGCAAGGAGCAGCTCGCCATCGAGATGCACGATCACTCGCCTGCCTCCAGATGCGACGGATTCTCCAGCAGCTCCATCAGCGTCTTCGCTCCCGCCGCCTCGATCTGCGCATCGCGCACCGCCTTGAGCGTCATCAGGTCCTCCTCCTCCGCGGAGGGGACGGAAATCTCATGCCCCACGCGGATGATCTCCCCCAGCGCGATCTCCGAGGGTGGACGCGCCGGGACGAAGGCCTCGCCCTGCTCATGATCGACGCTGCGCAGCAGACGGCGCTCCGCGAGCGCGTCCGTGAGCCTGCGAACCATCTCGCGCGTCACGCCCAGCCGATCGGCGATGTCCTCCATCGTCGCCGCGCCGCCCTCCGCGAAGGCCCGCGCGGAAAGCCGCATGATCGTCACCGTCGCGAGAGGATCCAGCAGGCTCACGCCCGGCTCCGCTCGCCCGTTCGCATCCATCCGCCGGTGCGTCTGTAGCGCATAGGAGACCTCCAGCCCGAAGAGCACGACGAGCCACGTCACGTAGATCCACAACATGAAGATCGGGATCAGCCCGAGCGCGCCGTAGAAGCGGGCGTATCCGGTCGAGAAGCCGACGTACTCGCGGAACCCCCATTTGCCCGTCTCCCAGAGCAGGGCGCCGATGAACGCGCCGATCAGCGCCGGACGCTTGTGCACGCGCGCGTTCGGCATCGTGGTGTACGCCAGCAGCAGAATCAGCCATGAGATGACGAACGTGGTGATGGCGCCGAAGAGCCCGAAGATCGTCGCTCCCAAACCCTCCTCGAAGAGCGACCCGAGCCGATCGCTGAGCCAGAACCCGGCCAGCAGCGCGAGCGGCCCGGCCGTGAGGACCGTCCAGTAGCTTGTGATGCGCGTGATCACGCCTCTGGGCTTCGGGGCTGCGTAGATGGCGTTGAACGCGCGCTCGATCTCGATGATCAGCGACACCGCCGCATAGATCAGAATCACAATGCCGACCGCCCCGATCGCCGCGAAGTTCACCTCCTGCACGCGCTCCACCAGCGCCTGGATCCACTCCGCCGCGGTTCGCGTCGCCTCCGAGGCGGCCTCGCCGTCGCCGACGCCGCCGACCTCATCCATCGCCTCCTCGCTGAGGGCGATGTTGCTCAGCCCGAGGTAATTGAGCACGTCGTCGACACGCCCTTCCAGATCCTCCGGGGCGTAGAAGCTCGCCGTCACCGAGAGGCTCAGCACCAGCGTGGGGATCAGCGAGAAGATCGTGCGGTACGCCAGCGCCGCGGCGAGCTGGGGGGCCCGATCCTTCGCCAACTCCGCCCCCGCCCGCCGCACGAGCGAGATCGCGTTCTTGATCAGCCGCTGCCACCGCCCAAGCTCCTCGTCCGGCGCCGTGATGAGCCGACGGAACACATTGACGGTCGAAGCGGCGAGTTTGCTCATGCCTGGTTCGACTTTCTGGATCGACGCTCGAGCGGTCTCCCCCGACCCCTCCCTCCCCTATCGGCCTTTCGCCCGGCCGCCCTGCGAAGCATGCGGACCTCCTCGCGCGAGAGCTCCCGCCATTGCCCCCGCGCCAGCCCCTTGAGCGAGAGCGGGCCCATCCTCACGCGGACCAGCTTCCGCACGGGATGTCCGACGGCCGCCATCATGCGCCGCACCTGCCGGTTTCGCCCCTCCCCGAGCGTCATCTCGAGCACCGTTCGGTCGTGATCGCGAGAGACCACCTTCAACCGGACATGCGCCGCGCGTTTGGCGCCGACCGTCTGCCCCGCCTTCCGCTCGGCCAGAAAAATCCCCTGCTCCAGCTCCTCCAGGTCCGCCTCCTCCAGCCGACCCTTGACCGTCGCCAGATACGTCTTCTCGACGCCGTAGCGCGGATGCGTCAGGCGGTTCGCGAGCGGACCGTCGTTGGTCAGCAGGATCAGCCCCTGCGTGTCGTAGTCCAGCCGCCCCACCGGATAGAGCCGCCCCGCCGCGGGATGCTGCACCAGATCCATGACCGTCCGCCGTCCGTCGGGATCATCCGCCGTACTGAGCGTGGCGCGGGGCTTATTGAGCATGATGTAGACGCGCCGCTCAGCCCCGCCGATCCCGGCGCCGTCCACTTCGATCTGGTCCCGCTCCGGATCCACCCACGCCGGCAGCTCCGTCACCACGCGCCCGTTCACGGACACCCGCCCCGCCTCGATCAGCTCCTCACTCGCCCGGCGCGACGCCACCCCCGCCTTCGCCAGCGCTTTCTGGAGACGGATCCCGCGCGCGGCGTCGCGCAGCGGATCATGCTGATCGTGCTTCTCCGGCTGTGGGACCATGGAGCAATCCTATCGCCGCGACGCCCCACAGCCCGGATTCGTCACAGTGCGGCGGCCCTGCTCGCCGATGCAGACGTTTGACCGGGGCAGGTCCGAGAAGGAGCCAGAGATGCCGAAGGAACCGGCCACACGCCCAAACGACGCCGCCCATGCCCAGGCGCAGCGCCCCGCGGCGCGGCCCGTGATCATCGAGGGCCGGACGAACGACCGCGCCGAGGGCCGGTCAGACGAGTTCATGCTCTCCCCGCGCGTCATCGACGAGGGCGCCTTCGAGCGATTCGCCGCCGAGCTGCGCGCGCTCATTGCGCGGACTTCGTCCGCAGCGGAGGCGGCGTCCTCCGCCTCCGAGCGCGTCGAGAAGATCACCCCCTCCGCCGCGAAGCTCGTCAAGCGGATCGAGTCCGCGCGCCGGGCGCTCGAGGAGTCGGAGGAGGTCGCCCGCCGGGCCCGCCAGATCATCGAGCGCGCCGAACTGCTCGCGGCCTCGCTTGATTCGCTCGAATCCAAAGGGCGGACCATCATCGAGGAACAGTCCGCGGCCTTCGACCAGGCGATCGAATCCCGCCGGGAGGATGTCCAGACGCTCCAGGTCACGGTGGATCTCATCTTCGATGAAGCCGCCCAGCGCGCCGAGGAGACGAAGAAGTCCGTCGAAGCCGCGCTCGATGCGCTCGGGGAGTCCGTGGATGCCCGCGCGCAGGAGGCTCGTCGTCGCATCGAGTCGCTCGTCGAGCAGATCGAGTCGAGCGATCGCGTCGCGGGGCTGCGCGCTCTCGTGGAGAGAGCGACGGCGCTCGCGGAGGGCGACGCAAGCCTCACCCATGTCGTGGACCGCGCCGACTCGCTCGTGGATTCCTCACAGACCGCCGCCGATCGTCTCGCCTCCCTGGCTGAGCAGGCCGACGTCGCCCGCCGCGCGCTCACAGAGGCCATCGAGAGCGCCGCCGCGCGCGTCGATGCGCTCGACGAGCGCGCCGGCGCCATCGCGGCGCGCGCCGAGAACGCAGTATCCGCCGCCGAGGCCGTCGACGAGCGTCTGAGCTCACGAGCTGAGCGCATCGAGCGCGACGCGGAGGCGACCGTTCAGCGCCTGAGCGAGAAGACGAGCTCGATCGAGCGACGGGCCGATCTGGCGATCCGCTCCTTCAAGGAGCGGGAGCTCGCCGCCGAACGCGCCGCCGAGAAACACCAAGCCACGCTGCGCCGCGTCGAAACGGCTCTCGAGCGACTCGATCCCTGGCGCGCCCTGCTGCTGGAGGAGGCCGGGGCGGACGGGCTCCCTCCCAAACTCGCGGAGATGCTCGAGCATGCGCGCGCCGAACTCACCCGCCCGCTCATCGAGCTGAGCGATCTGGTCCGCAAGGCCACCTCGTCAGACGGTTGAGGAATCCGTCCTCGTCCGATCGCGCACGACCATCTCCGCGGGCGCCTCCGGCGCGTCGGTCGCGGACTCGCGCAGCGTGAGGAAGATCCCGTCCGTCGCGTCCTCCTTGTGCTCGACGCCCACCTGCCCGGACTTGACGAGCTCGAGCGTCGCCAGGAAGAGGCCGATGATCTCGAGTCGAGTCCGGGCGCGGAAGATCTCGCGAAACGCGATCCGCTTCGAGCCGTCCGGCGTCTCGGGCGCGGCCCGGAGCCGCTCGAGAATGTCCTCCTCGTGCAATTCGAGTGGGACATCCTCCTCCGCCGTGACGGTGTGGTCCCCCAGTTTCTCGAAATCGACCTGCTGGAGAATCTTCGCGAAGGCTTCGACGAGGTCGTACAGCTCGAGATCCTCGATTTCGAGCTCCGCGGCGCGGCCGCCGGCCTCATCGAGCGCGTCACGATCCACGCCGGCCCGACCCAGCGGATACTGCCGCATCCAGCGCGCGCGCAGCGACTCGAGCGCGTCGGCGGCGTCCCGCGTCCGCTTGTATTCCAGGAGCTGTTGGATCAGCTCCGATCGCGGATCCTCGCCATCCTCCGAGCCCTCGCCCTCGCCCATGTCGCCGCCCGACCCCCCCGGCGTGGGCGAGAGCATCCGCGATTTGATCTCCATCAGCGTCGCCGCCATGACGAGGAAATCGCCCGCGAGGTCGATGTCGATCCGCTCGATTCCCCGCAGGTGCTCGAGATACTGATCCGCGATGGAGGCGATGGGAATCCGGGTGATCTCCACCTCCGCCCGCCGGATCAGATGCAGGAGCAGATCAAGCGGCCCTTCGAAGTGCTCCAGCCGGATCGTCGGCTCGCCCGTGCTCATCGCTCGCTGACGCCTTTCGGATCGAAGTCCTATCTGAAGGATGGGATCCCGCCGAGACCGCTCATCTGCCCGAGACACTGCGCGAGTGTACGCTCTTGGGCTTCACAGGAGTTTCGGACAGATGGATAGCAGATCGCCAGGGACGGCTCCCCCCCGCCCCGCCTCCAGCCCGGAGAGCCCCGTCGCCGTGTCCAGCCCCGAGCGAAAGATGGCGCCTGACGAGCTCGAGTTCGCCCGACAGGCGCTCCGCAGCGAGGCGGAGGCCGTGGCGCGCGTCGCGGACTCTGTCGGAGAGGATTTCGTGCGCGCCGTCGATGTGCTCGAGCGAGCCGCGACGAGGGACGGCAGCGTCGTGGTCTCGGGCATGGGCAAGTCGGGGCTGATCGGTCAGAAGATCTCCGCCACGCTCGCGTCGGTCGGCGCCCCCTCTCACTGGGTCCATCCTGCGGAGGCGGTCCACGGCGATCTCGGGCGCATCCGCAAGGCGGACTGTCTGGTGGCGCTCAGTTACTCGGGCGAAACGGAGGAGGTCGTCGCGCTCGCCTCGATCGTCCGCCAGGACGGTCTGCCCGTCGTGACCATCACCTCGGGCAAGGGCGATTCGTCGCTGGAGCGGCTCGCGACGGTCTCGCTGGGCGTCGGCGTGATGGAGGAGGCGTGCCCCCTCTCGCTGGCGCCGACATCCTCGACGACCGCGATGCTGGCTCTGGGCGATGCGCTGGCGCTGGCGACGAGCCGCCGCCTCGCTTTCAGTCCGGACGACTTCGCCAAGCGCCACCCGGGCGGCTGGCTGGGCGATCTGCTGCGCCCCGTCAGCGATGTGCTCCGCTTTCGGGCCGGCGACAGCCTCCCGATCGTGCCGGAGACGCTCTCCGTCGCCGAGGCGCTGCGCGAGGCCGCCGCAGTAGGCCGGCGCCCCGGGGCGCTCGTCGTCACGAACGCCCGAGGCGCTCTCTCCGGTCTTTTCACCGATGGCGATCTGCGCCGTCTGATTCTGAAAGACCCCGGGCAACTCGAGCGCCCCATCAGCGAGGTGATGACCCGCTCCCCTCGCATGCTCCCCGACTCGGCGCTCGTGCGCGACGCCGTCCAGCTTATCCGTGAGCACCGACAGGACGAGATCCCGGTGGTGGACCGCCACAGCCGCCCGGTCGGCATTCTGGACGTGCAGGATCTGATCGCCCTCAAGGTCGTCCGCGACTGAGCGAGCGTCACGGATTAGGATGTCGCTGTCACGGAGGACGCGTCAAAGCGACGCGGTGCGGAGGAACCCGCCATGCAAGCACGCTCGATCGGTCTCGCATTCGCAGGCGTCACGGCGCTCGCCGCCGTCGCGCTGATCGGATGGTCCGCCTACACATCGCTCTCCGCCCAATCGAGCGCCCCGCCCGCCTCGAGCCTTGAGGAGATTCCCCGGAACGAAGCGCCTCCGATCGAAGGGACGCCGGAGGACGTCGCCGACATTGTGGATGCGGCCCAATCCGGGCGCGTGCTCAGCGTGGATCCGGATGATACGGAGCGCGTCGCGCGCATCTTCGTCTATGACCAGCTCGACTCCGCGCCGGGCGGGCGCGTCAGCATCGTCACGCCGCGCGGCTGGTTCTTTCTCGACGACGGCGATGTAGTCGTCGTCGACGCCGCCGCCGCCTCGCTCCTTCAGCCTCCCGGCGCCGAGGAGCCCGAGTCGGGACGCCTGACGGGGGATGTGACCATTCGCTACTTCCCCGCCGAGCGCGCGCAGTTCGCGTACGCCGTGCGCGATGATCCGAAGCGCGAGCGAATGACGCCCGAGGACTTCCCCGAGCCCCTGGCGCTCGTCCGCGCCGATTCGTTCTCCTTCGACACCGCGCTCGGAGAGATCAGCACGTCCGATGAGGTCACGATCGACTCGGAACGGTTGCGCGCGCGATTCGTCGGGCTTCGCATGAATCTGGACGAAACGAATGGGCGGCTCGCTTTCCTGCGCACCGAGCGCGACGGCGAGATCGTCTTTCACCCGCGAGCGTCCGGAGCAGACTCGAGTTCGAGTGATGAGTCCCGCGCCGCGGGCCCCACCGCCGCCTCGGGCGCCGAAAGCGCCGAGTCCGCGGTCGGCGAAAGAGTGCATTACCGCGCCGAGTTCGAGGGCGGTCTCACGCTCACCTCCGCCGAGCGCACGGTCGCCTCCGACGCGCTGACGCTCTGGGCGCGCCTGATCGACGACGCGTTGCCGCCGGACGCCATCGCGACGGCGGGGAGCGCCGAGAGCGCGGTGGAAGGGAATGAACGCCAGACCGCCTCTTCTTCCAGCGGTGATGCGGCGGAGGGCGAGGCCGACGGCGCCGACGTTGTCCGATTGCAGTGGTCGGGGCCGCTTGTCGTCCGCCCGCTCGACACCGAGCCGCAGGAGCTGGAGGACGAGCATCTCTTCGCCCGCTTCACATCGCCCCAGCGCGGCGCCGTGACGCTGCGCGATGATGGAGCGAATGCGCAGGCGTCCTGCGCCGCGCTCGATTACGCCTTCACGAGCGCCCGGGTCGCCCTGGCGGGGCGGGGGGACGCCGGCGTCGTGCTCTCGCTGCCGGATCAGGGGGAGGTCCTTGCGGGGCGGTTTGACTTGGATCTGACCACGGGCTACGGGACCATGCCCGGGCCCGGGAGCCTCCGGGCGGCGCCGAGCGGACCCGACCCCTTCGCCGACCCGCTTCAGACGCCCGCGCCGCGCGACGTGGCTTGGCGTGAGGGCTGCGATCTCTTCTTCGTCACCCGCGATGGCTGGATTGACGACAACGCGGAGCCCATGCTCCGCGAGGCGATCTTCCGCGGCGCCGTCCTGGCGCGCGAGGCGGGGGTGAACGTGCGCGGCCAGTATGTGCGCACACTCTTCGACACCGCGCCGCGCGGCGATCTGGTGGTCCGACGCATCATCATCGAGGGCGACGCCGAGGCCGACGCCGCGGAGGAAGGTCGACTCACCGCCGAGCGGCTGGAGGTCGCCTTCCGTCGCGAGAATGGCGGACAGGTCGCGGCGGTGGATGGGGAGGCGAGCGGTCGGGTGCGCGCGCAGCGCGAAGGCTCGACGCTCGCCGCCGAGTTCGCTGAGACAACGCTCGTGCGCGACGAATCGGGCGAGCTGGCCATCGACAGCTTCGCGGCGCAGGGGGGCGCGGTCATCACCCGCCCCGACGGGGTCGAGGCGTTCGCCGACTCGATCCGAACGGAGGAGGGTGTCGCCATCGCCGATCTCATCGGGCAGCCGGCGCTCGTCCGCTACGAGGGCGGCTCGATCACGGGCGGCTCGATGCGGTTCCTGACGGAGGAGCGCGCCCTGACGGTCTTCGGGCCGGGCGTCTTCAACTATTCCGAGCCCCGCGCCGGAGGGCTGGGCTACGAGCGCGTGCAGATCGAATGGGAGGATTCGCTCGAATATGACGATCGCGCGGGGCTCGCGGTCTTCGAGGGCGACTGTCTCGCGACCGCCGATCCCGAGGAGCTGGCCTCCGACGTTGCGCGCGCCCACCGCATCACGCTGCGCCTCACCCCCTCCGCCGCCGACGCGACGGATAACGACACAGACTCGGAAGAGACGGACGGCGCGCCCCGCCTGCTCTCCGCAACCGTCGAGGGCTGGGGAGAGCTGGAGGAGGATGGCGCGCCCGCGACCGTTGAATCGCGCCGCTTCGATCCCGACGCTTCCGCGCCGACGGGCGTTCGCCTTCGTCGCATCGTCTTTCTCGAGGGCCAGACCATCATCGCCGACGCCGAGACCGACGAGCTTCGAGTCCCTGTCGGCGGGCGGCTTCTCTTCGAGGATCGGCGCCCCGTCGGCGAGGATGAGGCGGACACGACGCGCTCGCTTCGGGGCACCACGCTCTTCGAGTGGGCGGGAAGGATGCGTATGGATCGCGCCGCCCGCTCGACGGAGATGCGCGATCTCGTGCGCATGCGCCAGCGTCCGCTTGGGTCCTCGCGCGTCACAGTGCTCGAGTGCGAGCGACTCGACGCCGAGCTTTTTGCGGAGCCGCCCGACGCCTCCGCGCAGAGCGACGATGCGCCAATCGTGAAGCGGGCTGAGGCGCTTGGCGCCGTCTACGCCGCGCAGGAAGGTCGTCAACTCATCGCCGACCGCCTTCTTTACGATGGCGCGACAGGAATCGCCGAGGCGCATGCGGATGAGCGGAACCTCGTCACGCTCTTCGATCGCGCCCATCCCACCGCCGTGAACGGAAGGATTCTGCGGTGGAATCTTCGCGACGACCGTTTGACATGGCTCGACGCCGGCGAGACCACCGCCCCCCGCTGAGCGTCCGTCCGGCGCGCGCGGCGGAGCGCTCCTAGCATTGGCTTGCGGCTCGGAGGAGACGACTCCATCGAGGAGAGTGGTTTTCAGTTTCCAGAGGAGGACGCCGCGGCATGCGCGCTCTGATCGCCATTCCTGTCTACAACGAAGCGGAGTACATCGAGCGGGTCATCCCCGAGGTCCTGAAACGCGCTGACGACGTGCTTGCCCTGGACGACGGCTCGACGGATGAGACACCCTGCCTGCTCGCTCGCCACCCGGTGGACGTCGTTCGCCACGCCGTCAACCGCGGTTACGGCCGCAGCCTCTTCGACGCCTTCCGCTGGGCCCAGTGCTACGGCTTCGACTGGGTGATCACCATGGACTGCGATGAGCAGCATGAGCCCGGCGCCATCCCGGAGTTTCTCGCCGCGGCGCGGCGCGGCGATGCGGACGTCATCTCCGGCTCGCGTTATCTGAACGCCTCCGACGCTGAGAGCGCGCCGCCGCCGGAGCGCGCCGCGATCAACCGCCAGATCACAGCGGAGCTCAACGCCCGTCTGGGCCTGGCGATCACCGACGCCTTCTGCGGCTTCAAGGCGTATCGCGTCGAGGCGCTGAAGCCGCTTCATCTGGACGAGCCGGGATACGCCTTCCCCCTCCAGTTCTGGGTCGAGGCGGTCGCGCACGGGCTTCGCATCCGCGAGACGCCTGTGCGGTTGATCTATAACGATCCCAACCGCGCGTTCGGCGGTCCGCTCAATGATCCGGAGACGCGCCTCGCCCATTACCGGCGCGTCTTGCACTGCGCCCTCCAGCGCAACGCCGACCGCCTGCCCGATCCGGCGGTGCGCGACACCATCGCGGGGGCGTGCGGGTGACGCCATCGGCCCGGACAGCCGAGCCCGCGGACGCCCCCGCCTGTCCGCCCGCGCCGCCCCCGGAGATCACCATCGAGCCGGCGCCGGCTCGCTGGGGCCGCCTGCTCGAGGAGGCGCTGTCGAGGCCGAAGCCGGACCGGCGCCGCCGTTTCCGTGAACAGCTCGGGTTGCCGAGCGCCGGGGCGGTCGTGATGACGGGACATCAGGTCTCGCTGTGGCACGCGGGGATCCTCTCGAAGTTCATCGCCGCCGATCGCGCCGCCCGAGCGCTAAAGGCGGCGCCCGCCTGGATCGTGGTCGATCAGGACGAGCACGAGTACACCGCAGTGACGGCGCCGGTGAAGGAGTCGGACGGCGCGCTTGCGGAGCGGACGCTTCAGGTGACGTCGCCGGGCGCGGTCCCTCCCCTAGGCGCGCCTTCGGGGCTCTGTCCCAGCTTCGAGCCGAGCTCGCTTCCTGAACTCGCGTTCGCCTGCGACTCCGTGCGCGAGGGTCTCGAGCGCGCCCGGCGCGCCTTGGCCGCCCATGCGGATGAGCCGACCGCCGCGCGCCAGCTCGCTGCGGCGCTGGCAGAGCTGATGCGCCCGCTGTTGACGCCGGCGCCAACGTGCTTTGTGACGGAGCTCTGCACGACCGATCTCTTCGCGGAGTTCGTGAAGCGTCTGAAAGCCGAGCCGCGCGTCGCCATCTCCTCCTACAACGCCGCCGTGCGCGCCGCGCCTGCGTCGGGCGTCGCCGAGCTTTCCCTCCCCGAGGACGACGCCCGCATCGAGCTTCCGCTCTGGCGGATGCGTGCGGGTGAGGCGAGGCGGCGCGTCTTCGTCGAGGATCTCGACGGGACGGATCTCTGCGAGCTGGCCCCGCGGGCGCTCGTCGTGACGGGGCTTGTCCGACTCGCCGCGTGCGATCTGTTCATTCACGGAACCGGCGGCGCCGCCTACGACGCCATCACCGAGCGCTGGCTCGCCGAATGGCTGGGCGAGACGCTCGCGCCCGCCACCGTCGTCAGCGCGACGCTCCGCCTCCCTCTCGCGCCGCTGCAAACGGACGGGCCCGAGCTTCAAGACGCCCTCTGGCGCGCCCACGCGGCCCGGCACAATCCCAACCGGCTCGATCCGAGCGATCCCGAGCTCCGCCGCCTGGCGGAGCGGAAACGCGGCCTTGTCGAGCGCATCGAGCAGCAGCGCCGCGCGGGGCGGGACCCCGCGGCGGACTTCCAAGCCCTCCACGATTTGCTCGCCGACTATCGGCGCTCGCGCAAGACAGAGCTGAGGCGTCTGGACGAAGCGGCGCGCTCCGCCCGGCGGGCGGCGTCGGCCCGGGAGCTCGCCGAGGCGCGCACCTGGCCCTTCGTGCTGCATGATGAGGCGTCTCTGCGCGCGCTCGCCCGGGAGTTCGACAACGCCTTCGCCTGATTGGCGGCGGGCTCAGCCCAGCGCCGAAAGCAGCGCCACCACCAGCGCGATGCCGACGCCCACGCCGCAGAAGACCATCGCGATCGTCGTGAAGCGCCGGTTGGATGCGAGCATCTCCGTTAGCTCTCGCTCGCGGGACTCGCTTGTCTTGCGCATCTGGTCCAGCGCCTCGGCGACGCGGGTCTCCGCGCCCGCCATCTCGCCGACGGCGCCGCGGAAGTCCGTCAGCGTCGTCGCCAGCTCGCGACCGCTCTGCTCCGCGCGATCGAGCCGCCCGGAGACGGCGCCGATCGCCTCATGCTGCTCCATTCCGATCTCAGTGAGCCGACCCACGGCGGACTCGATCCGCTCCGATCCATCGCGCGAGGTCTCGTTGAGCCGCTCGACCGCCTCCGCCACGCGCTCCGTCGCCCGCTCGATCTTCGGAACGGTGTCCAGCGCCGCCGGGAGCCGCTCCGCAATGTCCATCAGGCGGGCCGCCCGCTCCTCGGCTCGATCGAGATGGTTGTCCACCTTGCGCACGAGCTCGACCACTTCCGCATAGGAGCGTTGGAGCTCGGCGACCATCTCCTGTCGACTCCTCGGCGTCGTCGCGATCGAGCCCTCGGCGCCGCCCGGGGCGGGCTCGTCGAGATCAATCTCGACCGTTCGCTCCGGGGCGACGCCCTCCGCGCCGCCCCGCGCCGCTCCATTCCGACCGATCATCGACGAGAGTTTGTCAAGCACGCGCATGGTGATCTCCTTCCACTTTCGCCATCGGCGCCCGCGGGCTGCGAAGCCCAGAATATCCGGACCTTCCCGACGCTACCCTTTTTTCATGCCACTTCGCCTCCTTGTGACGCTGCTCGCCCTCTCTGCGCTGCTCATCCCGGCCTGCGCAGAGGGGGCGCCGGAAAACGGCGAAAGCGACGGGCGAACGCCCCGCGTGGCGGCGCTCAGCCCCGCGCTGGGCGTGATCCTGCGGGATCTGGGGCTGGAGCGCCATGTCGTCGGTCGGCACGCGTTCGATGAGACGCTCCCGGACTCGATTCCCGTTGTCGGCGATCAGTCGGGCATCGACTACGAAGCCCTGGCCCGCGTCCGCCCGACGCACGTCCTGCTGGAATGGGGAGCGCGCGAGCTGCCGACGCGTCTGGTCCGGATCGCGGATGAGCGCGACTGGACGCTCGAGTCGTACCCGATGCTCACGCTCGGCGACATCCGCGCCGCCGCGCGCTCTCTCGCGTCCCAGATCGGGGATGACGCCGCCGCGGCGCGCGCCGAGCGGCTCCTCCGTGAGATGAACCGCGCCTGGGCGCCCGCCCCCGAACTCACGGCCCGCGCCGGGCGCACGCTGCCGCTCTACTGGACGGATCCGCCCGGCGCCGCGGGGCCGGGCTCATTTCATGTCCAGATGCTCGAATCGATGGGCATCACGACGGCGCTGCGGGAGGGGGCCGCATACATCGAGCTGGACCTCGAGCGCGTGAAGCGTCTCGCTCCGGACTCGATCCTCCTCTTCATGCCGGGAGCCGACCCCGCCCGCCTGGACGAGCTGCTGGGCCCGCTCTCTCGACTGGATCTCGACGCCGTGCGCGCAGGACGCGTCGCGGTGATCTCACATCCCCTCGCGCTCTCGCCCAGCACGGGGCTGATCGAGGTGGCGCGGGAGCTGCGAAGGGCGATTCAGGAGTGGGCGCCGCTGGAAGGCGGCGAACCGTTGACGCCGCCCGATTGAGGTCTCGCCTCCGGCGAGGGCGCGGCTCGGGGTGTGCGCACGCAGTACGCGTATCCGATCCAGATGAGGATGATCCCGACGAACTCGCCGATGTACAGCGCTTCGACGAGATCCATGGTCTTCGTCAGCGATCCGCCGATGCCGGGGAGCAGCGCGCCGATGGCGATGAACGAGTTTCCGATGGCCCGTCCTCTGGCGCCGCGCTGCCCGAAATAGCGGGCCGCGGAGAGGATCGCGCCGCCGATGAGAAACGCCGCCGCGTACAGGTTGATGAAGGGCGTCATGAGGCGGACCCACTTCCACTCGAGGATCTCGCCGGAGGGGCGGTGCGGCTCGAGCGCTTCCGCGTTCACGGGCGAAGCGAGCACCAGCGCCGCCACCACCGCGATGAAGGGGACGGTGATGGCGGTGAGCGTCCACGCGGTGCGTGGACGAAGGAGCAGGTGCACGGTCCCCTGTGCCAGGGGATAGCCCCCCAGCAGCGCGCCCGCGACGTACCACGCCTTGTTCAGGGCGATCGTGTTGCCCGCCAGGGTCACGGTCGACTCCAGCGCCGTTCCGAGCCCGTAGAAGAAGACGCCGAGCGTCCACCACGTGAGGTGGGCGGGCCAGCCCTTTTTCACCGCTCGGGACACCAGGGCGGCGACGAAGGCGGCGGAGATCACCGTCGAGCCGATGGGCAGATAATGGACCAGCTCGGGCGCGTATTCGGTCACGGGAGTCGGGGTCATGGGCCGAGATTCCTCCGAAGGACGGCACAATAGGCTCCGGCGCTGATGTTGGCCGATCGCTGCAATCCGCGGAGACTTCCGGGCGTTCAACCGAAGAAGGAGATCGATGGCGCTGAGCCCGTCCAAGCCCGCTGAGAGGCCCCCCGCTGACAGGTCTTCCGCTGACGTGGCGGCCCTGCTGGAGACAGCGGCGCAGGGAAGCGAGGGGGCGTGGCGCGAACTGGTCGGGCTCTACTGGCGTCGGGTCTTCGCTTTGGCGCGGGCGCGGCTGGGCGATGCGGAGCGGGCGGAGGAGATCACGCAGTCCGTGTTTGTCTCGCTTGCGGAGACGCTCGGCGGGAACCGCTACGACGAGCGCGGACGATTCGAATCGTGGCTGTTTCGCATCACGATGAATCGCGTCCGCGATGAGGTTCGGCGTGCCCGCCGGCAGGCGACGCCCTCCGATCCCACGCAGCTGACGGCCCTCGCGCCCTCGATCGATCCGTCGCGCGAGGATGGGCGCGTCGCCGATCCGGACGAGCTCTCCGAGCTTCGGTCGGCCCTGGAGCGCCTGCCCGAGGCGGATCGGGAGATCATCGCGCTCCGGCATCACGCGGGGCTCGCCTTCGGCGAGATCGTCGCTGTGCTCGGGGAGCCGATGGGCACGCTCCTCGCGAGACATCACCGGGCCCTGAGGAAGCTGCGGGCGATGCTGGAACGGCCCGCGGAGGGACGCTGCGAAGGCAAAACGCCGGCGGTGGAGAAAGCGGCGAAGAAAGAAGACTCCCAGCAGCGAAAGGCGGCAGGATGACACCCCCTGAAGAAAACCACCGGAACGTGAGCCGGGGCGGCGGCGACCCTCGTGACTCAGAGCGCTTCGAGGCGCTTGAAGATCGGCTGGACGAGCTGGGGCAGGTTGACCGCGCGTCGGCGTCCGACGAGGTCGGCGCGCGCATCGCCGCGCGATCCTATGAATCCCTGCGCACATCGCCGCAAGAGCCAGGCGCGCTGGCGCGCATCGGCGGGGCGTGGCGCATCGCGGCGGGGCTGCTCATCGCCGGGAGCGCGGTCGCGTTGATCGGCGTGCTCGATCGAGGAGCGGCGCCGAGCTCGCCGCCCGTCGCTGAGCTGCCGCCCGATGAGGCGCTGGAGACGTGGGTCGTGGACGTCGCCGCCTGGGAGGAAATGGACTTCGAGTCGGCGCAGGGCATCGATGATGCAATCGGGCTGACGAACGACGCGTTCTCCTCTTGGTCCGACGACATCACGCTTTTCGAGGAGACCCTCTGATGACTCGCTCCACCGTTCTCACTCTCGCGACCGGCGCCCTTCTGGGGTTCACCATCGCCGCGCTGGCGCCGGCGCTCACACCCAGCGCCAGCGCCCAGCCCGGGCAGCGCGGCGGCCCTGGCGCCGGCGAGCGCTTCCCGGACGACGCTGACGGGCCGCGCGGAGAGCGGCTCCAACGCATCCAGCGTCTTCGGGAACGTGTCAGGGATCGCCGCGCCGGCGACAGCGACGACAATGAGCGCCTGGAAGGGATGCTCAGTTTGATCGAGGAGACCAACCCCGAGATGCACGCTCGGCTGATCGAGCTGCGCGAGAACAACCCCGAGCGTTTCGCGCGGGCGATGAGGCGGGCCGCCCCGCGACTGAAGGAGCTGGCCACGCTCCGCGAGCATGATCCGGAGGCGTTCGAGCTGCGCCGGCGGGAGCTTCAGATCTCGCGCGAGATCTTCCAGTTGCTCCGGCGCGTCGCCGGCGCGGCGCCCGACGATCTGACCGCCGACATGCTCGAGGACATTCAGAATCGGCTGGAGGTCCTGCTCGCGCAACAGTTCGAGATCCGCATCCAGCTCGGGCAGCGCCACATCGAACGTCTCGAAGAGCGGCTCGAGAAGCTCCGGGCTGAGATCAACAATCGGCTCGAGCGTAGGGACCAGCTCATTGATGATCGCGCCGCGGAGCTGCTTCGCAAGGCCCTCGAGCGCGGACCCCTCACGCCCGATGATCGGCCCCGCCGTCGCTGACGCGAGTTCCGAACCGTATCGGCCTCCGCCGACGAGGCGCCTTCCAAATCGGAGGGCGCCTCGTCGCATTTGCGCAGGGGCGGATTCTGCCGATAGCCTGTCAGAGCCATGCGAGTCCTGCTGATCGCCGATCGTGACTTCGCCACGCGCGAGCACGCCATGCTCGACCGCCTCGAGGTTGGTCTGGCGGATGACGGCGTCCGCGTCGTCCGCGCCAGCCCGGCGCTTGACACCGAGGTCGAAATCGCCTCCTTCGGGGAGCGTCTGATCTACGAGCCCGGGCTCTCTTCGGAGCTGGCCGATGTCCGCCTGCTTCCCACCGCCGTTGCGCTTCGCGCCGTCCG
The DNA here is from genome assembly GCA_964451515.1 of uncultured Phycisphaeraceae bacterium. Taxonomy (GTDB): domain Bacteria; phylum Planctomycetota; class Phycisphaerae; order Phycisphaerales; family UBA1924; genus CAYVIJ01. Next base: position 62,352 of record CAYVIJ010000002.1, read on the forward strand.
CCGCCAGGCGGACGCCCTCGCCAAGGCGCTCGCCGAGATGAAGCTTCCCGGCAAGGACCGCCCCATCGATGTGGTCCACGCCTTCGGACATCACTGTTGGCACGTCGCGATTGAGACCGCGTGGAGCACCGGCGCTTCCGTCCTCCTGGACGTCTGGTCGGAGCGATGCATGGAGCGCGTCGAATCCACGGAGAAGATCCACGCGCGCTCCTCCGAGCCGCTTCCGCTGCTGTGGGCCGCCCCGGATGAGGCGATGCTTGATGAGCTGCGCAACCGCCCACTCAGTTGCCCGACGCGGTTTGTCCAATGGGGCGTTCATGTGCCCGATCACGTCGTCGCCTGGCGACGGGACGAACAGCCGATCGCGATCGCCATCCTCTCCACCGGACGCGACCATGCCGGACTCGTCGCCGCGCTGGAGGGGATCGCCCCCATCGCGGCGGATCACGAGGACGCCCTGTTCTTCCTCGATGCGGCCGCCCTCAAGTCGCACGCGCGGATCTGGCGCGCCCTCGAGCGCCTGGGGCTGATCGAGCGGGTCTCATTGATCGCTGATCTGGAGGGGCGACGGGATCTGATCCTGAAGGCGGACTGCCTGGTGCAGCCCGAGCAGCGCCTGGGGCGGCGATCGATCACCTACGAGGCGATGGCGGCGGGGATGGCGCTGGTCACACGCGCCGCCGAGGCGCCTCCCGGGCTCACGGACGCTCGCACCGCCTTCCTCGTCGAGAGCCCCGACGCCGACTCCTGGGAGGGGGCCATCCGTCGCCCGCTCGAGAACCGCGCGCTCGCCCGCGCTGTCGGGGAAGAGGCCCGCTCCTTCATCCGGGCGAGCCGGACCGTCTCCGGGCAGGTCTCCGCCTCGCTCGAGGCGTACCGCTGGATGCTTTCCAGCGAAGCCGTGCCCTTCGAGGCGGCGCGCCGCTGACCCCCGAGCGGGACCCGGCGCCCAAGGGCGGGAATCTGATCGACATGTCCTATAATGTCGCCCAAATTCATTGACCTGACCTTCACAACGGCTGATAATTTCCTGCATCTTTCTCCCCTCCACCCCGCCCGGGCCTGCGAGGTCCGAGCGGGGTATTCGGCATCGCGCGCCCTGCCCCTCTCACCGGGGGCGTTCTCCCCACCAACCGACCCGCGCCGCATGCGAGGGTCGGACTGGTCGCGCAGCCTCATCCCACTCCATTCCCTGACTTCCGGCTTGAATCCGCTCAAGGTCCGGACACCCTGAGAAGTGGACGGACCGTCTCGCGGAGTGAGGCGGCCCCTGCCGTCCCGACATCCTCAGAGCGGAGAAAGAGAGATATGAGCTTCACACTCCTCGCCTCGGCCGTGGTCGCCCTCTCGAGCGGGTCCGGCGTCAACTATCTCGAGCCGGTGGGTCGCGATGCGATTCTGGCCGAGCCGGCGCCGTATCCAGCCGGGCGCACCGACACAATCGATCGCCCCGAGAACGGACGCCTCTGGCACAGCCGCTACCCGATCGGATCGCGCACCCCCATCCCCGAGCGGATCTACGCCGACGAGGGGGCCGCCTACTACGGCGCGCCGCCCGAGGCGGAAGATGAGCTGGTCTTCATGCGCCACAACACGCAGGTGATCGCCATCCGCCCCTGGTCGCCCCACTACGAGGACGGCTTCAAGCGGTGGACGCTCGCCCGCAACCGTTGGCTCCGCGAGCAGGGATACGTCCTCTCCGTGCGCACGCACGTCAACCCCCGCTACCAACACGCCGAGCGGACCATGTATCCCTCCCCGCGCGCGACGATCCGTCTGCATGACGAGCTGCCGCGCCGCCCCTATCTCCAGCGCGTCGACGCGACGCCCCGCCCCGTCTCCTCGAAGCCGATCACGCGCATCTCGACGCCGGTCCCGGCGACCCGCCCGGTGATCAAGGTCGTCGACGCCGACTGAATCATCCCTTCGACACCCATCCGAAGCCCAGCGACCACGCCGCCGCTCGTCCGAGCCGCGGCGTTGTCGTGCGCCGAAGTCTCACGAGAAGCGCGCCGCAGTGTTCACCTCACTCGCCGAAGTAGTGGCAGCGGCTGGTGCATGTCTCATGAACGACAATCTCGGACAAGCCGGGCAGGCGCTCCGCCAGGCGCCGCCAGATCCAGCGGGCGAGGACCTCGCTTGTGGGATTCTCGAGCCCTTCGATCTCGTTGAGGACCCGATGGTCCAGCGTCTGCTCGATGGGGCGGATGGCCTCCTTCAGGATCCCGTAATCCACGAGGTATCCCTGGTCTTCCGGGGCGTTCCCCTCGACCGCGACCTCGACCCGGAAGGAATGGCCGTGCATGCGGCGACACTTATGGCCGTCCGGAAAGGTTGGCAGAAAATGAGCCGCTTCGAATCCGAACGATTTCACCAGACGGACACGCATCAATGACGATTCTACTCACCTCTGGTGGAAAGACTTTGCAGTGCAACTCCACACACCCGCGTTTGAATCACTGACGCCGGAGCGACGGATCGCTCCCGCTTCCCGCCTCGCCGCCCGGAGCCCCAAGGCCGGCCCCGCCCCCGGAGCAACCGCCATGACCTTCAATACGCTCGATTTCGACCTGACGCCGGATGAGCGGTGGCTGCGCCTGCAGGGCGAGTTGAACTATGCGACGGTCGCTGACGCCCGCGAGCGCGTGGCGGGCTGGCTCGATCACGCCACGCCCCCCGTCGTGGTCGACCTGCGCGATCTGACCTTCATCACCTCGATGGGCATCGAGATGCTCCTGAGCCTCGTCTCCCGCGACGCCGCCACCAGCGCCGGGCGGGATGTGGTCCTGCTGGTGAACCCGATCGTCGAGGAAGTCCTGAAGGCCGCGGGCGTCGCCTCGCTCTTCACGCTGGCGCGGGCGGAGGCCGATGCGGCGGGGCTCGCGGGGCTCACGCCCCCTGCGCGCAACTGAGCGGATGTCTGGTGGAACGGCTCTCCGAGCCGTCTCGGGGCTCCTGGTGGGACGGCTCTCCGAGCCGTCTCGCCTCACACCCCTCGCGTCTGCGGATCCCAGATGAGTTTGTGCAACTGCGTCTGAAGACGGGCCGGGAGGCCGTCCGCGAGCATCCATTCCGCCAGCGCGCGCATGGAGAGCCCCTCCACGCCCGCGATCTCCTCCCCCCGCTGCGCCCATGCGGCGGAGAGCAGGATCTCGCCGACGCGCTCGTCCAGCCGCTCGCGCCGAATCACGTCCCGCGCCCACTCGTAGTCGCGCCGATCGCAGATGACGAACTTCACCTCGTCTTGGGTTGTCAGCCGATCCAGGTTCGCCCAGTCCATGCGCTCCGACTCGCGCGAGCCGGGCGTCTTGATGTCCATGATCCGGATCACCCGCGGATCACACGCGGAGATGTCGCAGGCGCCGCTGGTCTCGATGAGGACGGACTTGCCGAGATCGCAGAGCCGGCGCATCAGGTCGTGGACGCGCTTCTGGAGCAGCGGCTCGCCGCCGGTGATCTGCACGAGATCGCAGGGGAATGACGTCACGCGCTCGATCAGGGCGTCGATCGCTTCCGACTCACCCTCGTGGAAGGCGTACTCCGTGTCGCAGTAGGCGCAGCGGAGATGGCACCCGCTCAGCCGGATGAAGACGCAGGGCCTGCCTGCCCACGAGGACTCCCCCTGAATCGAGAAGAAGACCTCGTTGACGCGGAGCGTGTCCTTCGTCGCTCGTTCGGCTTGCTGGGGGGACTGCTTTCCGAGCCGTCTCGTATGGAGCGTGACGTCCGTCATCCAAATCGACTCTAGCCCGCAACCACCGGGAGCGGCGGGCCGACCGCGCCAACCCCGGTAGCGGCGGGCCGCCGTGCCCGCCGGGGGGAGTAGGGGTTGTAGACGGGCGGGCAGGGGCGCCCGCCGCTACCTGTAGAGTTTCGGACCCTCAGGGACGGGCAGGCACGGCGGCCTGCCCCACCGGTTTTGGGTGTGAGCGGGAGATCAGGAAAAAAGACGGCTCGGACAGCCGTTCCACCAAGGTTGAGTACTTGCTGCGGGAGAGGCGCCGATGCTTTCGTGCGCTCAGGCCCTTTACGACCCCTCACGCTCCTCCAAGCGGGCCAGTGTCGCCTCCGCCTCCGCCATGCCCAGGCGGGCCGCCCGGCGGGCGTAAGTGGCGGCCACGTCCTCCTGCCCCGCGCGCTCGTACCAGAGGGCCGTCTCGTGGAGCAGGTCCGGGTCATCGGGGGCTTGTTCGACGGCCTCGGCGTAGATCGCCGCCGCCTCATCCGCGCGATCGAGCATCCCGAGCGTGATCGCCAGCTCCTCACGAACGGCGGCGTTCGTCAGGATCGTCTCGTCGTCGAGTGCGATGAGCAGGCGGGCCGCCTGCTCGGGTTTGTTGTCGCGCCGCAGGATCTTCGCCTCCAGCGTCCGCCAGTTCAGGTTGGGCGGATCGGCGGCGCGCGCGCGGCGGATGTGCCCGAGGGCGATCGAAAGCCTGTTCTCATCGAGACCGATCGCCGCCAGCGCGCCCCACGCCTCCGCGAGCGACGGCTCGAGCTGAGCCGCGATCATCAGGTTCTTCTTCGCTTCGGCGGTCTTCCCGAGCTTGCGCTGGATCAGCCCCAGATAAAGCGGATGCTTCGGGTTCTGTGGATCCAGTTGCTGGGCGCGCCAGAAGTGCTCCTCCGCTCGGTCCACCAGCCCGGCGGTGTTGGCCACCGTTCCCGCAGCGTGTCGCAGCTCGGCGTTGTCGGGCCCGATGGCGATGGCCCGCTCGAACTGCCGATGCGCCTCCTCCCTCTCGCCCATCCCGAGCAGGGCTTCGGCGAGGAGGGTTCGGACATCCTGATCCTCAGGAAACGCGGCCGCCGTCTTCCGGAGGACCGCCTCCGCCTTCGCGGGCTTCATCTCGTTCAGCGCCTGGCGGGCGACCGCCAGATCCTCCGTCAGGCGGGCGGGGTCCGCCTCGGGGAGCGTCGCCGTCTGGCCTCCGCCGCTGAACTGGCTGACCAGCGCCAGCGCAATCGCCGCCAAAACGACCGCCGGCAGCAGGATCGCCGCGACGAGGCGCCGGCGGCGGCGGACTCGATCGATCTGTTCGATGCTCATGCCCAACTGTATCGCCCCCTTTACACTCACCGGTTCAATGCCGAGCCAGACGACCACCACCGAGATGCCCGCCCGCTACGTGCCGGCGGACCATGAGGACCGCATCCGCGCCCGCTGGGACGAGGCGCGGGCCTTCCACGCCGCCCCGCAGACCGTCCTCTCCGGCGCCAAGCCCCCCTACTGCATGGTCATCCCGCCGCCGAACGTCACCGCCGCCCTGCACCTCGGGCACGCCCTGAACAACACGCTCCAGGATGTCCTCGCCCGCTTCCACCGCATGCGGGGATTCGAGACGCTCTGGATGCCGGGGGCGGACCACGCCGGCATCGCGACGCAGACCGTCGTCGAGAAGCGGCTGCTCGAAACGGAGGGCAAGCGCCGGACGGAGTACGAGCGCGACGCGTTCATCGCGAAGGTCCAAGAGTGGAAGGACGAATACGAGGAGCGCATCCGCGACCAACTGAAGCGCATGGGCTGCTCCTGCGACTGGGAGCGATGGCGCTTCACGATGGATGAGCAGTGCGCCCGGGCCGTGCGCGCGGCGTTCTTCCAACTCTTCAAGGCGGGGCTCATCTACCGCGGTAAGCGGCTGGTGAACTGGGATCCAGTCACACAGACCGCGCTCGCCGACGACGAGGTGGAGAACATCGAGATCGACGGCAATTTCTATTACCTGCGCTATCCGCTCGTGGACAACGCCGGCAAGGGGATCAGCGTGACACTGCCGGATGGGAGCGAGACGGATCACGTGACCGTCGCGACAACGCGCCCGGAGACGTTCCTGGGCGACACGGCCGTGGCGATGAATCCGAAGGACCCGCGCGCAACAGCCTTCGCGGGCAAGAAAGTGCGCCTGCCCTTTGTGAACCGGATCATCCCGATCATTCAGGACGACTACGTGGTCCTGCCCGCGCCGGATCCCGATGCGCCGGGCGTTGATCCAAAGGCGAAGCACGCAACGGGCTTCCTGAAGGTGACGCCGGCGCACGATCCCAACGACTGGGAGATCGGGCGGCGGCACGACCTGGAAGCGATCAACGTCATGGCGCCCGACGCCTCCATCAGCTATCAGCATGGCTGGAGCGACGTCGGCGATGCGCGGCGCTTCGTGGGAATGTCGCGCGAGGAGGCGCGGAAGGAGGTTGTGAAAGCGTTCAAAGCGGAGGGCCTCCACGAGGAGACCAGGCCCTACCGCCACGGCGTGGGCCATTCGTATCGCAGCCACGCGCCGATCGAGCCCTACCTGAGCGATCAGTGGTACGTGAAGGTGACGGACGACCGCCTCGTCGGCTCGGCGCAGCGCGCGCTGGCGAAGGAGCAGCGTTCCGAAGCCTCTCTTGGTGGGACGGCTCTCCGAGCCGTCACCTCTACTCCTCCTACCGATCCTGGTGGGACGGCTCGCCGAGCCGTCTCTACCTCAACTCATTCGCTGCAACCAATCGCGTTGGCCGAGCTCGACACCACGGGTGCGGCTCTGCCCCCGATCCGACCAGCCGGCTTTGTCGGACGGGATCCCTACCCGCCGAACGAGAAGAGTCCGAGTGACCTTGAGCTCCGATCTCGGAAGCTCCCACACCTGACCATGCCCGGCGCGACATACTTCGTCACATGGCGGGTCGCCGATGGGAGGGGCCTGGACGAGAGTGCGCGCAACGAGGTGTTGGCTGCCTTCGCACACCGCCACCTTGCCTTGATGCAAGTCTTCGCTGCTGTTGTGATGCCCGACCATGTGCATGCGATAGTCCGACCCTTTGATAATCAGGATTTGCTCACAATTGTCGGCGCCCTCAAACGATTTACGGCGTCTGCGATCAACAAGAAGGCTAAGACCTCTGGATCGTTGTGGCAGGATGAGCACTTCGATCACATTCTTCGAGACGAGGCGGAGTTCTCGGAGGCGCTGCTGTATATCGCGCGGAATCCGGTGGAGGCCTGCCTTGTCGATCGCCCAACGGCGTATGGGTGGCTTGCCGTACAGGAGTGCGTGGCCGTTGAGCTACGGCACGCTGTTCAACTTCGGAGTGACGGCTCGGCGAGCCGTCCCACCAAGAGCCCGTCTTCGGACGGCGAAATGGAGTTCCACCCGGAGCGCTACGCCAAGACATACGAGTCCTGGCACGATGGTTTGCGCGACTGGTGCATCTCGCGGCAACTGTGGTGGGGGCACCGGATTCCTGTGTGGAGCGCCGCGCTCGAGGGCACTGCGAAACCAGATCAACAGCTTGACTCGCGTCCTTGGCTCCAACTCATCTCGAAGCGTGGGATCGACAAAGACGACCCGCGAGTTTGGACTCAAGTCGAGCCACGACCAGAAGGCCTGGTAGTACACTTTTGCTTAGCTCCAGACGCCGAAGACCTTGAGGAGAAGTTTAGCGATCTTCCTCAAGACCCCGACGTTCTCGACACCTGGTTCTCCTCCGCCCTCTGGCCTCTCTCCACGATGGGTTGGCCCGATGAGACCAACCTGCTCGGCGCCTTCAACCCCACCTCCGTCCTCTGCACCGCGCGCGAGATCATCACGCTCTGGGTCTCGCGCATGGTCATGTTCAACCGCTACTTCAAAGACGGCGACCTGCCCTACAAGGACGTCTACATCCACGCCATGATCCAGGACGGCGAGGGGCGCAAGATGAGCAAGTCCCTCGGCAACGGCGTGGATCCGCTCGACATCATCCACTCCCACGGCGCCGACGCCCTGCGCTACACCTGCTGCAAGCTCGCCACGAACACGCAGGACGTGCGCATGCCCGTGGAGACCGACCCCGAGACGGGGCGCAACACCTCGCCGAAGTTCGACGAGGGCATGAAGTTCGCCAACAAGCTCTGGAACGCCTCGCGCTTCACCATCATGATGCTGACGGAGGCGGAGGATGGCGGCGGCGAGGGCGAGCTGACACTCGTCGACCGCTGGATGCTCTCGCGCCTGGCGGCCTCCCTGAAGACCGCCGAGCGCGCCATCGAGGAATACGAGTTCTCGCAGTACGCCCAGACGATCTACGACCTCCTCTGGCGCGACTACTGCGATTGGTATCTCGAGGCGGTCAAGCCGACCGTCAAGACGAATCCCGCCCAGCGGGCCGTCCTGCGCAACGCGCTCGACGCGATCCTGCGCATGCTGCATCCGGTCTGCCCCTTCGTCACCGAGGCGATCTACGAGCGCCTGCGCGAGGTCGGCGCCCCCGACACGCCTGGGTTGACCGTCGAGCCGGCGGAGCTGCTGTGCTCCGCCGCGTGGCCCGAGGCGTCGGACGATCTGCGCGATGAGAAGTCCGAGGAGTCCTTCGAGCGGCTGCGCGAGTTGATCGTCACGATCCGCGATCTTCGCGCGCGCCAGAAGACGCCCCCCAAGGCGCGTCCCACGCTGCATATCGATGACGCCCTCGCGCAGGAGATCACCGCCGGCGGCGGCGTCGTCGAAACGCTGGCGGGCCTGAACGAGGTGACGACCGCGCCGGCGGACGAGTCCTGCGCGCCCTTCACGTTCGATGCGAAGGAGCGCCATCTGAGCGGGCTCGCCGGCGACGTCAAGGCCGATGCGCGCGCCGAGCGCTCGCATCTGGAGGCGACGCTGGCGGAGCTCGAGAAGTCGATCGGCACTCTCGAAAAACGTCTCGCCAATCCGGGATACGTCGAGAAAGCGCCCGCCCATCTCGTCCAGCAGACGCGCGATCAGCTCGCCAAGCTCCAGTCGGAGCGCGACGCGGCGAAGACGAGCCTGGAGCGGCTTGGATGAAAAGCCCATCTCTCGCGACGCTGCTCGCCGTCGTTGTCCTCGGCGCGGGAGGCTGCGGATCGACGTCGGCGCCGCGCGCGCCGACGGGCATGGACGTCGCCGGCGATCAGCCCGCTCCCGACTCCGCCCGGCGCGTGACCTCGGCGCCATGGTCCTTCGGGAATGTGGAAGGACGGATCCTTCGCACCGTCCATTACCGCATCTTCACGACGGAGGATGACCCGCGCCTAATCGGGCGTCTGCCGGGCTTCCTGGAGCGGGCGCTGGATCACTATCGCTCGGCGCTGGGCGCCCTGCCGGCGCCTGAAGAGAGGCTGGATGTGTATCTGATGGACTCCAAGCCCGAGTGGGATCGCCTGACGCTTCATCTGCTGGGCGAGGCGGGGCGACGCGTCACGGGGCTGGGGCGGGGCGGCTTCGCCACGCGGGGGCTCGCCGTCTTCTACGACATCGGCCCCTTCGACACACTCGCCATCGCGGCGCACGAGGGGTGGCACCAGTACACGCAGGCGACATTCGCCGACCCGCTGCCCATGTGGCTCGAGGAGGGCGTCGCAGCCCTGATGGAGGGGCATCGCTGGGCGGGAGATGAGCCGGTCTTCCTCGCATGGAGCAACCTCGAGCGGCACGTGCAGCTCCGCGACGCCGCCGCCGCAGGCGAGCTCCTCAGCCTCCGGACGCTGCTGACGACGCGGCCCCAGGACCACATCGGCGGGCGGAATGACCGGCTGCTCACCTACTACGCGCAAGTCTGGGCCCTGACCCACTTTCTGAACGAAGGCGAGGAGGGCGCCCACCGCCAGGCTCTCCGGACGCTGTTGCGCGACGCGGCCGATGGACGGCTGCGGCAGGTCCTGGCCCTCCGGTACGGGGCTCGCCCGGCGATGCGGATGCTCACCCGCCGCCTTGGATCCCAGGTCTTTGAGACGTACTTTCTCGGACCCGAGAGCGGTCGATCGATCGCAGATTTGGACCGTTCCTATCGTTCCTTCATTGATCTCGTGACGGCCCCGGGGGCGCGGGACCGGATTGTCAATGGCGACAGCCCGCTCATGCCCAAGGGTGGGCTTCCGCTACGATGACGCTGGAGCGATGGACCCCATGACGCACAGAGACGACGCGAAGGACCGCGCGGGGAGCGACGCGGTGGTCCGCCCGGCGAGCGTGGAAGACACCGAACGCATCATGGCCCTCTTCGATGCGGGGCGTGAGGTCGACCCCATCGAGGAGACGGACAGCGCAGAGGATCTGCGCGATCTCCGCCAGTCCTACCTCGAGGAGGACGGCTCCTCGGGGTTCTGGGTCGCGGAGACCAGCGATGGCGAGCTCATCGGCATGATCGGCGTCCGCCATGCCGGCGACAGCACCGCCCAGATTCGCAGGCTCCGCGTGGATACGCAATGGCGGGGTCGCGGCGTGGGGAGCGAGCTGGTCAAGCAGGCGCTGGGATTCTGTAGCGATCGCGGGTACGTCAAGATCATTCTGCGCGCGCAGGTGGACCAGGAAGCGGCCATCGCTCTGTTTCGCCGATTCGGCTTCCAACTGTCCCGGACGCGCCTGGTGGACGGCGTCGAGCGGCTGGAGTTCTACATGGACCTCTACCGCGAGCCGGAGGAGCGCACGGGCTGAGCGGTTCGGCGGACGAACGGATTCGGCTCTTCGTGGCGGTGTGGCCGGACGAGGCGACGCTCGACGCCATCGCCCCGGCGGCGCGATGGGTTGGCGAGCAAAGCGGCTATCGCGCCGTCCGGCGGGAGCATCTGCATGTGACGGTGGCCTTCATCGGCGAGGTCGAGCCCGCCCGGGTGGATGCGATTTCAGAAGCCTTGGGTCGCCTGAGCGAGATGTGGGCTGCGTTCCGGGCGCCACCTGGCTCGCTGACGGCGCTGCCGAATGCGCGCCGCCCGCGGATCCTGGCCGTCGGATTCGACGAGACGGGGGATCTCGCCCGCCTCTCGGATAAGGTGGTGAAATCTTTAGCCCAGGTGGTGGAGACGGTGGGACTGCGGAAAGCTCTCGAGCGATCCGCGCGGCCGCACCTGACACTGGCCCGCTGGAAGGGGCGCTGGACGCCGGGTCGGCTCGATCTCTCCGGCGCGCCGGGCGTCCGCGGCGCCCTGCCTGTGCGGCGCCTGAGCCTTGTTCAATCGATTCTGGAGGGGGGCGGACCGGTCTACCGGGCTGTCGAGGCGTTTCCGCTGCGCGAGCCGGAGTGAAGATGGGGTATCGGGGAAGCGCGCGTGGTTCGGGCGGCATCGATCAGAAGACCGCCCGGTTATGGGGCGAAGGCTGGGTCGCCTGCGCTCAAAGGGCGCGCATGCGGGCGGATTGTCGACGGCAACTTCGTTCAGGCTGGAACCTTTCTCTTGCGTGAACGAATTGACAGCCGTATCTTGACGCAGAGCGACTCGGCGGTCGCCCCACATTCCAAGCTGGGTTGTCACGGTGCGTCGGTTCATCCGCGTAGCCGGTGACGACGTTGGGGCATCGCGCCGCTCGCTGATTCCCAAGGCTTCCCTCTTACTCAACGCCCCAGGTTTGCAGTCCATGCAGGCCTGGGGTTTTCTCATGCGCGAGACGCGCCGGCTCGCCGACGGGCGCGCAGGTGGAAAGCCACGGCGATCGCGGCGATGGCGCCGCATACGAGCGCGACAAAGGCGAGCTGGGCCATGTCGATGGCCGATTCTTCGATGATCTTCGAACGAGCGAGCGCTACGGCGAGCAGGCCCGTCAACGGGCCCATGGCATAGCCTGCGCCGATGGTCGCCTCGTGCTTGCCTCCGGCGTCGACCTCAGCGGTGCCGACCTCCATCGCGTAGTAGAGCGCGCCGCTGTAGACCCCACCGATCCCGATTCCAAAGAGCGTGAGTCCGAGCAGCAGCAGCGGCAGGCTCGGCGCCGTCATGGCGAGGGCGAATCCCGCGAACATTGCCCCGCCCGTCCAGAGGGGCGTGCGCCAGCGTCCGTGCCAGCCGTCCCAACGCCCCAGCAGCACGAACATCCCCAGACGCCCGATCGTCCAGACGGAGACGAGCAGCGTCGTGCGCTCGACCGGAACCTCCAGCAACTCAAGCTTCCACGGCATCAACGGATTCAGAGCCGCGAGCAGAACGTAGCTGAGCACAAGCAGCCACCGGAAGACGGGCAGCAACGCCTCGTAAACAGGCGGGTGCAATGTCTCTGGCTCGTCGAGATGGCGCGGCGGGCGCTCGGGAAGGAAGCGGAGCAGCGGGATGCAGCCGAAGTGCACCAGCGCGAGGGCGGTGAGCACCGCCAGCGCGTTTTGCTCCAGCAGGGGCGACATGCCCCAGTAGGCGGCGGCGACGGCGGAGGCCCAGCAGAGGTTGAATCCGGAGGTGGCGCGCCGCAGAGACGCCCCCCGCCGCCCTCCGGAAAGGAAGGACTCGACAATGGGCCAGAGGGCGCCGGTGAGCGGAAGGTAGATCGCCGCGAAGAGCCACATCGTCCAGGGCTCGGGCGCGAGCGGCGGCAGGAGGCAGGCGAAGCCCAGCAGAACCATCTGAGCGGCGAGAACGCGTCGGGGCGTGATCGCGGGGACCCTGCGGGCGGCCTCCCGCAGGGCGAGGCCGACGCCGAGCGCGCCGCCGATGTAGACGACGCCCGTGAACAGGCCCAGCGCGAAGTTGGCCAGGGGCGTGAAGTCGAAACGATGCTTGGTGAGGAAGAAGACGCCGTTGGTGACCGCGCCGGTCCCGAGGCTGTTCAGCCAGACGAAGAGAAGAATCGGCGCGAGAGCGACGGGATCGGCGGGGCTGGAGTTTGCACGGGACATGGAGGCGTCCGGGTCGGTGGGCGTGGGATGGGAAGGCGGGTAGGATAGTGGCGCGTCGGGCGCCGCCCGGCGCTTCAGAGAGCGCCCGTAGCTCAATTGGATAGAGCGTCGGCCTCCGGAGCCGAAGGTTACAGGTTCGACTCCTGTCGGGCGTACTTTGATGCAAGAGCGGCCCCGCCTCGCGCGGGGCTGTTTTGTGCGCGCTGGCGGCGCGCACCGGCGGCTCAGGCGGCGCTGGCCTCGGAGCGCTCCTCGGCCTCAACGGCGTCTTCATCGAGATCGGTCGCCGCTCGATCGGGGCGGGACTTGTCCTCCGCGAGCTCATCGCTGAGCGTGTGATCCCACTGCGGCGCGCGTCCGTGGTGGGCCGCCTTGGCGAGCAGGTGCGATCCCATCGGCGTGGCGACGAGGGTGAAGACGATCGTCACCAGCGCCTTGGAGACCACGGGCATGGTCCCGAGATGGAAGCAGGCCGCGATGAGCATCCCGGTGAGGCCGAGCGTGACGCACTTGCTGGCGGCGTGGATGCGGTTGTACGCATCGGGCAGCCGGACGACGCCGATCGCGCCGACAAGCATGAAGAAGAGGCCGCCGAGCAGCGCTATCGCCGAGAGAAGGTCGGCGGCGGCCCGCCATGTGAATTCGCCGAAGCCGTTCACGCGGCCCGCCTCCTTCCCACAAACTGCGCGAAGGCGACCGTGCTGGCGAATCCGAGGATGGAGATGATCAGCACGGCGTCGAAGAACAGGAGCGTTCGGAGCCGGATCGTCAGGAGGATGGCGATGCCGACGACCTGAAGCGCGATGGTGTCGGCGGCGAGGCCGCGATCGATCAGCGTCGGACCCTTGATCAGGCGATAGAGGCACATCGCGAAGGCGAGCGTCAGCGTGATGATGCCCAGATCGACGACGAAGAAGAGCAGATCCTGCGCCGACTGCTCGGCGGAGGTGAGCCGCTCGATCTCAGGCAGGATCACATCGGCGGCCCGCTCGGCGGCGAGGATGGTCGGGGCGGATGGAATCATGCGAAGAACGTCTCCCTGAGGCGGCGCGCCAGCTCATCGATCTCCGCCACAGCGCGCTCGCGATCTTCGGCGTACATGCAATGGATATAGAGGTACTCGCCGTCGGGGCTGACATCGACCGCGAGCGTGCCGGGCGTGAGCGTGATGGCGGAGGCGAGGGTCGTCACATGCGTGTCGGAGAGGCCCCGGACGCTGTAGCGGAGGATCCGCGGCGTCTGGTGCATGCTTGGGGTGAGGACTTCCCACGCGACCTGGAGATTCGCCCGGATGAGGATGCGCACAAAGTAGGTGAAGAAGCGAACGAGGTTGACCAGCGAGGTGAAATACTGGCGATCCCGCATCGCGAGTCCATACAGCACGATGACGCCTGCGCCCACGATGAGCCCGGCGATGAAGTTCCAGGCGGTCGCGCTGCCCGTGAGCGCGCACCAGAGGACGGCGAGGGCGAGGTTGAACAGGAAGCGGGTGATCATGGCGAGCCCTCCTCGGCGGCCGCGATCGGCGCCTCGTGCGCTTCCGGATCCTTGGAGAGGCCGGTTGGATCGGGCCACTGCTCCCCGAGAACCGCGGCGACGTACGCGCGCGGGGCGTTCAGCTCGACGGCGGCGGCGAGCGAGAGGCGGTTCAGACCCTCTGCGCCGAAGCCCATCGCCAGCGAGCCGCCGACCAGGAGCGTGATCGCGGCGTAGGCGGGCGCCAGCGAGCGGAGCGCCAGGGGCGCCTGATCATCGTCCTCCTCCGAGCGCCAGCCGCGCGGCGGCGACCAGAAGGCCAGCGTCCAGAACTTGGCGAAGACCAGCAGCGTGAAGAAGCCGGTCACGAGCGCCACGATCGAGAGCACCCAAAAGCCGCGGGCTTCCAGCGCAAATCCTTCGAGCACCAGGGCCAGCTTGGGAAAGAAGCCGCTGAAGGGCGGGAGGCCGACGAGGGAGAGCCCTGCGAGAAAGGTGAGCACGCCGAGCCACGGGGCCTTCTTCAAGAGCCCGGCGACCTCCGAGAGATCGTCGGTGTCGGCGTACGCCTCGATGACGCCGCAGCAGAGGAACAGCGCGGCCATGACGAGCATGCTCTGCACCGCGTAGAACGCCGTCGCGGCGAGGCCGTTCGGGGTCATCATTGCGATCCCGAAGATCTGGTAGCCGATCGAGCTCACGAGCACGAGCGCGAGCATGCGCCGCAGCCGCCCCATCCCCAGCGCCCCCAGAATGGCGATCATCAGCGTCAGCCCCGCGCCCAGCGAGAGCGCGACGACGACGGCGGATCGCTCGCGGAGCGCCTCGGCGGCGAAGACCATCGGATAGATGCGCAGCAGCGCATACACGCCCAGCTTCGTCAGCAGACCGCCGAAGAGGGCGACGATGGGAATCGAGCAGGTGTGGTACGTGTCGGGAAGCCAGAACCACAGCGGAAAGACTGCGGATTTCAGGGCGAAAACGAAGAGCAGCATGATGGAGACGGAGAAGAACGCGGGCGGCAGCGGGTCGGCCCCCGGGCGCCGCGACTCGGCCACGAACATCGCCAGGTCCGCGAAGTTGAGCGTGCCCGCCATGCCGTATACCAGACCCGCTCCGAGCACGAAAAACGTGCTCCCGACCAGATTCAGCATGACGTACTTGTACGCCTGAGAGAGCTGCTCGCGCGAGCCGCCCAGGCACAGCAGCGCATAGGAGGCGAGCAGGACGATCTCGAAGGCGACGAAGAGATTGAACAGATCGCCGGTCAGGAAGGCGAAGTTCAATCCCATGAGCAGCAGGTGAAAGAGCGGGTGGAACCAGTCTCGCTCCACCTGCGGGCGCATCAGCGAGAAGGAGGCGATGAGGCAGGCGAATCCGACGAGCGTCGCAGCAAGGATCATCAGCCCCGACAGCACGTCGTAAACGACGGAGATGCCGAATGGGGCGGGCCAACCGCCCAGTTGGCTCACGATCGGCGCCTCGGGGTAAACGCGGATCAGAAAGTGCGCGCCGACGATCAGCGTCAGGGCGAGCGAAGCAATGCCGATGGCGCGCTGCGCCGCGATCCAGCCGCGGAGCAGCGTGGTGAGAATCCCCGCAACGAAGGGGGTGATGACCAGCAGGATGACGAGGTTGGCGGGCATGGTTGTGATTCAGTTCAAGGGATGCTGTTGCGGGGCTCAGAGCTCATCCGAGGCGCGGGGCAGATCCTCCTCCGCCAGCTCGTTCACGTCGAGCACGCCCGCGCGACGGTGCGTGACTACGAGCAGCGTGAGAATGAACGCCATCACCGCGAAGGAGATGACGATCGACGTCAGGATCAGCGCCTGCGGGAGCGGATCCACGTAATGCTCCGCGGCGCCCAGGACCGGCGCGCCTTTAAGAACGAGCTCCCCCGCCTCGTTGCGGAAGAGCGGCTGCCCGCTCATGGCGAGAATGCCCAGGTGCGCGGCGTGGGAGAGCAGAAAGAGGCCCATGGCGACTTCCTTGAGCTCGCGCCCCAGAATCAGGTAGATGCTGACGGCGAACAGAATCGCCACGCAGAGGGAGACGAGAAGCGTCATTCCAGCTCCTCCGTGAGACGGTTGATGATCCCGACGCTGACCGCGACGACCACCGTGAGCACACCGATGTCGAAGATCAGCGGGCTCGTCCAGTGGTACTCACCGCCGGCGGGCAGCGGAATGTACCGATGATGCGACTGGAGGAAGGGCTCGGCGCCGCCGCTGACGAGCAGCGGAAAGAGGCCGATGCCCAGAGCGAAGACCAGGCCGATCGCGGCCATGGTCGCCGGCTTGATCGGCAGGACGCTCTTCAGCGCGCCGGGCCCCTCCGCCATGCGGAGCACGGCGAGCGAAACCGCGACGACGAGCCCCGCGATGAAGCCGCCGCCCGGCGCGTTGTGCCCCTTGAAGAAGACGTACGCCGCGAAGATCAGACTGAGCGGCAGAATCAGCCGCATGCTCGTGCGGAAGAGGACGGATGAGAGGTTGGGCTGCGGCGTCGGCGGCGCCAGGTGGCGCGCCTCCTCGAGATCGCGCCGGACGCTTGTCGAGGAGGGGCGCGGCGCCGCTGCCAGCAGCGCGAAGACGCCCATCGCCGCGATCGCCAGCACGGTGATCTCGCCGAACGTGTCGTATCCCCGGAAATCGACGAGGATGACGTTGACGACATTCTTGCCGCCCCCGCCTCGCTCGCCTTCGGGCCCCTCGTAAGCCCACTGCGTGAACCACTCGCCCAGCGGGCCGTTGCCCGGGTCGGCGTCGGCGGTGGTGCCGACCTTCAGGACCACCCAGCCCACAACGAGCCCGATGAGCACGCCGAACGCGGCGCGTCCGGCCCGGTCGATGCGGCTGCGCTGCCGGGGCTCCTCCGGAAGCAGGCGCAGCACCAGCAGGAAGAGCAGCACGGAGATGATCTCGAACATGAGCTGCGTCAGGGCGAGGTCGGGCGCCTGGTAGATCAGATACATCCCCGTCACGCTGAAGCCGCAGGTTCCGAGCACCAGCACGCGCACGATGCGGCTGCGGACGAAGGGCAGGATCAGAGCCGTGCCCACGACCAACACGCTGAGGAGCACGGCGCTGAGCACAATCCCGAGATTGGCGCCGCCGAGCCCGTTGACGGCCGGGAGGGCGCGCAGCTCCGGATGCATCGCTCCCGCGATGACCAGGCCGACCAGCAGCGCCGAAAGCGTGATGTAGACGTACCGGCGGAAGAGCCCATTCTGAAGGGCGAGAAAGATCGCCGCGCCGCGCTGCTGCGCCATCTTCAGGAAGGCGGGGAAGAGCCGATCGTGCGGATCGGCGAAGACCGTGCGCAGCAGCGGCGAGACGCCCAGAAGCAATCCGCCGCCGATGGCCACGCCGGAGAGCAGCAGCGGCAGGCCCGGGTGGAGGAATGGGTGGATGACGTTCGGCAGATGCTCGAAATGAAGCGGATGCGTCTCCACGAGCCGCAGCCAGGGCTCGAAGAGCGAGGGCGCGATCCCGATCGCGAACTGGAGGAGGACCAGCAGCGCCGCGGGCCACCAGATGCAGGCGTGCCAGAAGCCTGTTTCGTGCTCATGCGGGTGATCGTCAGCCTCCAGATCCTCCGCGCGCGCACGCCCTGTTGTGTGATCGATCGGGTTGTCCGCCGGCGCATGCGGAGCGTGGGCGGGGCGCGACTCGGATCGCTCGGCCCCGGCGGGGCGGGAGGCGAATGTGATGACGATCCGCGTGAAGATCGCGACGTTGAAGAGCGCCGTCGCGACCGCCATCCCCGCGACGATCCACAGCAGCGGCGCCTGCTCCGCCGCGGCGACGATTTGGTAAAGGAACGCCTCCTTGGCGGTGAAGGAGAGCGTCAGCGGGAGGCCGCCCAGCGCGTACGCCGCCGCGGCGCCGGTGAATGCGATGGCGGGCTTGGCGCGGAAGAGCCCCTTGCACTGGTGCAGCTCCTTCGCCCCGACCAGATGCATGATGGCGCCGGCGATGATGAACAGCGGCGCCTTGTAAAGGGCGTGATTCAGAATCTGCGTGACGGGCCAGATGAGGTTCGGCTCGCCGCCCGAGCCCCCCACCGCGCCGAGGCCGTACATGCATGTGAGCAGCCCGAGCTGACTGACGGTGGTGTAGGCGAAGATCTTCTTCAGTTCGGCGGAGCGGATCGCCAGAAACGCGCCCAGGAGCATCGTGACCGCGCCGAATCCGACGAGCGCCGGCGCCCAGTGCTCCAGTGATTGAAGGGCCGGATACAGCCGTCCGAAGAGATACACGCCCGCCTTGACCATCGTCGCGGAGTGCAGGAAGGCGGAGACGGGCGTTGGCGCCGCCATCGCGCCGGGCAGCCAGAAGTGGAAGGGCCACTGCGCCGACTTGGTCGCGCATCCGAGGAAGATCAGCAGGAACGCCCAGGGCAGGAAGCCGGCGGCGCCCTCCGGCGAGGCTCGCAGCGCCTCGCCCACCGCGCGCAGCGACCACTCGATCTCGCCTCCTCCCGACGCCGCCAGCGCCAACAGCAGCAGCCCGCCCATGAGCGCCAGCCCGCCCAGCCCCGTGACCGCCAGCGCCTGCACCGCCAGACGGATGGCGCGCGGGTTGTCGCGATCCCAGCCGATGAGCAGGAACGAGGAGACGCTCGTCAGCTCCCAGAAGAGAATGAGGGCGATCATGTTGTCCGCGAGGACGAGCCCCATCATCGCCGTCGTGAAGAGCCCGAGCATCGGGAAGAAGCGGTACAGGCTCGACTCATCGGGCCCGAAGTACCCCCGCGCGTAGAGGACGATCAGCGCACCGACCCCCGAGACGAGCAGGCCGAAGAAAAGCCCGAGGGCGTCGGGATTCCAGGTGATGTCGAAGCCCAGGCTGGGAACGAAGGGGAACCCCAGCGTCTGATCAGGCGCCAGGCCCACGCCTCGATCCGCCATGAACCAGATCAACGCCGCGAAGGAGATGAGCGGACCGAGCAGAGCCGCGACCGTCCGTCCGTCGTTGGACGCGCGGGGGAGAAACAGCGTCGCGGCCCCCGCGAGCGCGGGCGCGAAGACCGCGAAGTTGATGAGTGTCAGTCCGGACGAATCCATCTCTGCCAGCAGGCTCCGCTCTGAATCTGAAAATGTCCCGGATTATCGCCCCCCTCCGCGCAGGAGGCGCGCGAGGGCTTCGCTTCTATCGGTCGGCGGAGCGTCCGGGCTGATCGGGCGCGCCCGAAATTGAAGGTCCCCCTTGCTTCTCGCCCGCCGGGGCGTCCTCCCCCGGGTCCCGGCGCTGCCCGCCCGCCTCGCCCGCGCGGCCGATGGCGATCTTGAGCAAAACGGGCCCCAGCAGCTCGTGCGTCGCGATCATGGCGATCGAAACGTTGAAGACAACGTCCCCGATGGGGCGCCCGGAGAACTGATCCTGAATGATCGATGCAAGCACGAGAGAGACCCCTGCCTGCGGCAGAAATCCGGTCCAGAGCCATTTTCGGATCACGGGATCCGCCCCCGCCAGGCGCGCGCCGCCCCACACCCCCCCCACCGTCGCCGCCGCGCGTACACCGACGAACAGCGCCGTCGCGATCCACAGATCGGCGAGCGCATCGAGATCGAGCTTCGCGCCCGCGACGGCGAAGAAGACGCAGTACACGGGAAGCGACAGATCCTCGATCGTGTGAAAGAGCGGAGCCGTCCCCTCTTCCCAGATGTTGCGCATCAGCATCCCCGCCACCAGCGCGACGATGATCGCCTCCAGCCCCAGCGCCTCGCTGATCAGCGCAATGCCGAACGACGCCAGAACGATGAAGATCGCCAGGTGCGCATGCACGACATGCACATACCACGCGAGCCCGATCCCGAGGAGCACGCCCGCCAGCAGCGAGCCGCCGATCTCAATGGTGAGCTTTATTGGCAGCGATTGCGCATGGCCATTCGTCTCCGAAGCCTCCGAAGCGTTCGCCGACTCCGAAGCGCCGGGTGTGACCGCCGCCCCCTGTGCGAAACCCGAGGAATCCGCCGGCGCAACCGGCGCCGGTTCGGGCGGCGACTCATTCGCGCCGTTCTTCAGCGTCGCGGAGGAGATCGCCAGCACGATGGCGAAGAGGACGACAAGGATCAGATCCTTCGAGACAACGGTCGCCAGCAGCAGTTGCGTCAGCGGCCCTCGCGCCCGCAGCTCCGTGATGATCGCGACGACGACAGCGGGAGAGCTGGCGCTGGCGATCGTTCCGATCAGCAGCGCGATCGCAAGCTTCTCGGAGAAAGACTCGGCGTTCGTGAGCCCGAGCGGCCCAAGCGCGAAGGCGGCGACAAGCGTCACGGAGACGAGCACGAGCAGCATCTGCGCCAGGACGATCGTCGAGATCGCCTTCGCCGCCTGGCGGACGAAGGCGAGACGGATCTCCCCGCCGGCGGTGAGCGCGATGATCGAGAGAGCGAGATCGTTGACCAGCCGCAGATAGGGCAGATGGTCGCTCTCGACGAGACTGAACACGTCGGGCCCGACAATGATGCCGAAGAGGAGGTACCCCGAAATCTTGGGAAGCTGAAAGGCCTGCGCGATCCGCCCCGCAAGCCACGATCCCAATAGCAGCAGGCCCAGGCTGGCGCCGGCGTCGCGCAGACCGTCGGGCAGGATCTGGATTGGGCTGCCCAGGGCGTCGACGCTCGGGGCCTCGGCGTCGCCCGCCACCGACGAGCGGTCCGGAAGCGTGCGCGCAACGAAGACGAGCAGCGAGACAGCGACGGAGGCGACCAGCAGTCGAAGGATGTTCTTCATGGCGTCGACTCCGTCTCGGAAGACGCTTCGGCGCGATCCGAGTCCGCTCCCTCCGGCGCCGGCGAGGGCTCGTCCGCCGTGGACATCGGCTCATTCTGCGCGCGCGCGCTCAGAAACAGTGGGAGCAGCTCCGAGACGAAGCCCGCGACAATCACCACCGCCAACAGCCGGCGGCTGAAATCGGATGGGCTCGCCAGATACAGCCCCACGCCCATCGCGATGGCGAGGGGCGCCTGCCGCACCGCCGCCACCTGGAGCCGCGCCTGGCGCGGATCACGCACGAACTGGGCCGCGAGCGCCTTCGGCAGCACGGCGTTCCGCGTGGCGAGGCGGAAGATTGGAGGCTTGATCAGCAGGCGGAGCCCGGCGATCGCCAGCGCGAGCAGAAGCCCCCAGATTCCGATCGCCGGATCCAGAATCACACCCGCCAACAGGGCGAAGATCACCGCGACGACATGCTCCGCTTCGAGAATGAAGCGTTCGAAGAGCCGCAGCTCTCGACCGGCGAGATTGGCGATGACGACGCCCGCCAGCATCGCGGTGAACAGCGGGGACGCCGCGAGATCCGCCGTGACGCCCGCCACGAGCGCGACGATGCCGAGGAAGACGACGAGAAGCTCCGATCGATTCTTCCCCGCCTCCCGCACCGCGAACCGACCCAGGACGCCCACAACAACCGCCAGCCCAACCGAGGTGGCGAGCTTCGCGCCCGCCTCGCCGAGCCTGGGCAGCGCCTGTTGTCCCGAAGTGGGGACGGCGAAGGCGGCGTCG
Organism: uncultured Phycisphaeraceae bacterium; assembly: GCA_964451515.1. Taxonomy (GTDB): domain Bacteria; phylum Planctomycetota; class Phycisphaerae; order Phycisphaerales; family UBA1924; genus CAYVIJ01. The sequence continues at coordinate 83,915 of CAYVIJ010000002.1, forward strand.
ACGCCGAAGATGAAGATCGCGATCAGGGCGGCCAGCCCGCCGCCGCCCCGCACGAAGAAGGCGAGTCGCGTGGCGACTTCGGACCCGGCGCGCAGCGATCGCGTCTCCATCGACCAGCCGACCGACGCCGCGGCGATGAGCGCCGCCGCCGGCACGCTCCACCGAAGGGCGACATCGCCCCCTTCGCTGGCGATCCAGGTGCGCACGCCGATCCATCCCAGCGCGCCAAAGGCGAGAAGGGCGATCACAGCGTCGATTGCGGCGAGCCGAAGCAGCGCTGCGGGAAGCGATCGCAGAACCTCGCGGCGCGCTTGCAGGCCGACCATCAGGCCGATCCAACCCAGCCCGATCATGAGCAGAGGCGTCAGGCTGAGGAGCAGCTCATCGTCGATGACGCCCACGCCCCACGGTCCGATCGCGAAGCCGACGAAGAGCGCGGGCCACCCGCCGCTGAGGAGGATCGAGAGCGGGCGGCTTCGGCGCACGCGATAGAAGCGCGTGCTCGTCGCGAGCAGCGCGAGGGACACGAGAATGAGCACCGCGATGAAGAGGCGTTGTCCCTGCGTCATGAGCGTTCAGCGGAGGACGGGCGCGGGCTGGCTCAGCGCTTCGGCCCGAGGTATCGCTCGATGGGCGTCGTGAAGACGATGGGTCGCTCGGCAGGCTTCATCTCCTGCTCGAGGTGGGCGATGATTTGATCAGCCTGCCGCCGCTTGGCGGCGGAGAGGAGCACTCGGCTTCCGGTGTTCTCGGGAAGCAGCGACGCGAGCCCCGCGAAGATGGGGATCTCCTCGCGCAGAATCGCCGTCATCCCCTTGCTCTCCAGGATGGTGGCGCCGCTCATGCCAATGTCCAGGAGCGTCGTGATCAAATCGTCCAGCATCGCCGGGTTGGATGCGATCATGACAAGCAGGACGCGCTCCTCCTCTTCGCGTCTGGTCTTCTGATCAGCCCGGGCGGGGCCCCCCTCAGCCATGGGCGCGGTCCTCCGCCATGATTTTCTCGTAGAGATCCTCCGCGTCCGACGCCTCCGCGATCCGCTCCAGCGCGCCCTCCCCGCGCGCGATGCGCGCCAGGCGAGCCAGCAGCCGCACATGCTCCCACGGCTCCGCCGAGTTGCCGAACATCGCCATCACGAGCGTCACCGACGGATGATCACGCTTGCTGAAGCGCACCCCCTCGGGCGCCAGCGCGATTACGACCGCGGAGCCCTCGATTTGCGGCAGCAGCGCGTGCGGAAAGGCCACACCCTCGGGCGTCGAGGTCGGCATCTGATCCTCACGGCTCCTGAGCGCCGCCAGCAGCTCGTCGGGCGAGATCTCGCCCAACGTCGCCGCGGCCAGCTCCGCCACCCGCTCCAGCAGCTCATCGCGCGTCAGGGTTCCCGTGAGGATCAGGGCGCGGCTCGGAGAGAAGACTTTTTCCAAGGGCATGGTGCGCTCTCATTTCCGGACCGACAACCTTACCCGAAACGCAACGCGGTCGCGGCGGGTGGCGAAGAGTTCCCGGTCGGGCAAGAATCGTCGCATGGCCACCCGCCTGACCACCCTGGCTCTTGGATGCCTCCTGGCCTTCCATCTCATCGCCTGCGGCGGTCCGGACGACGAGCCTCCACCCCCGACGACGCCGACGCAGGTGCGCATCTTGGCGGCGCACTCGCTGCGCGGGCTGCTCGACCATCTCAAGGTCGCCTACGAGGCGGAGCATCCTCGCCAGCGGCTGGACATTCGCTTCGGGAACGCCCCTCGTCTCGTCTCGGACGTCCTGCGCGGCGACCACGCCGACCTGATCATCGTTCCCGCAACCCCCTCGATCGAAGCTCTCGAGTTGTCGAGCGATGCGATGGGCGAATGGATGCTCGATCCCATGGTCGCTGTGCGTCCGGAGGGATCGACCGTCACACTGCGCCAAGTCGCGGATGGCGGCGGGCTTGTCGCCGTCCACAACGACACGATGGCGGTTGGGGCGGACACGCGCGTCGCGCTGCGCGTCGCCGAACTCTACGAGCAACTCAAGATGCGCACGCTCCAGTGCCTCTCCACGGAGCGCGTCCTCGAGCGCGTCGCCGACGGCACGGCGGTGATGGGAATCGTCTACGCGGGCGACGCCTCCGCGAGCGAGCAGCCCGTCGAGGTCGCCGAGCGTCTCCAACTGCCCGAGAGGCTGGAGCGGCGCTATGTCACCGGCGCCCTCTCGCCCGAAGGCGAGTCGGTGACCCGCTGGCTTCTCCAGGATATCTCCGTCGGGCTCGCGGCGGAGAACTACGGGCTCCTGCCCCTCACCGAGGGAGGGCGCGTCCAATCCATTCCGGAATGACCGCCTCCAGGATATTCTGGAGAAATCGCGGTGAAAGAAGCAGCCCCGGAACCGGAACGAGCCGCGGCGGGGCCACCGGCGGTGAGCCCTTGGAGGAATCGTCATGGTTGAGACGCTCGCGATGACCGAATCCGTGTTCAAGCTCGCGATCATGGGCGGCGTGGCCGCCACCGCCATCGTGGGCGGAATCACCGCCAGCATCCTCAAGACGAGGGCGCGCGAGCGAAGCCGACGGGAGATCGCCGCATACATCGCGGAGGGATCGATGACGGCGGAGCAGGGCGAGAAGCTCATGCGGGCGGACCCGGACACGGATTGATCCACTCAAGCCCCTTTCTCGGAGACAGCGCATGATCCCCACACTGGCCCAAGACGTCGGCGACATCGTCCCGATCGTGGCTCTTTCCGTGGGCGGGCTCGTCGCCCTGACGGCGATCGTGGTCACGTCCCTCAGGTGGTGGCTCGAGTCGAAGGAGCGCGAGCGGAGCCGACGTGAGATCGCCGCCTACGTCGCGGAGGGGTCGATCTCTCCCGAGGAAGGCGAGCGGCTCATCGCCGCCGGCCGGGAGAATGGCTCGGACGACTGTTTCTTGTGCTAGGCGCCCGCCGGGGCTTGTCTCGCCAGCCGAGGCGAGGATGATCTCCGCCAATGGCGCGCACGAGCGAACTGGATTACCACCTCCCGGGCGAGCGGATCGCCACCACGCCCGCCGAGCCGCGCGACGCCGCACGCCTCATGGTCGTCTCGCGCAGCGACCCCACCTTTCTCGAGCACCGGATCGTCCGCGAACTGCCCGAGATCCTGCGCTCGGGAGAGCTTCTAGTCCGAAACGTCAGCCGGGTAGCGCCCGCGAAGCTCCAGGGGCGCCGGCGCGACACCGGCGGCCGCTTCGAGGGGCTCTTTCTCGAAGAAATTTCATCCGCCGCGCCAGGGCCTGTCTGGCGAGCGCTGCTCAGGAGCAACGCCCGCCTCCGCTCCGGGCTCCTTCTGGACCTGCTCGATGCGCGCCGAGAGCAGACGCCGTACGCCCTGGAGCTGCTCGAACGGTCCGGCCCCGCCTGGCGCGCGCGCTTGACGCGCCCGGACGAGCAGGACGTCTCCACCGAGGCCGCCCTCGACGCCGCAGGCGCGACGCCCCTGCCTCCCTACATCGCCGCCGCGCGCCGGCGCCGACGCGCGGACGTGGCCGATGAGGCCGACCGCGCGTGGTATCAGACGGTCTATGCGTCGGAGGAGAAAGCCGGCTCCGTCGCCGCGCCGACGGCGGGCCTGCACTTCACACCCGAACTGCTCGAGCGCCTGGCGGCGCTCGGCGCAGGCTTCGCGGACGTCATTCTCCATGTCGGCGAGGGCACGTTCCGACCCGTCGAGACCGAGCGGCTCGAGGATCATGCGATGCACGAGGAGCGCTTCCGGATCCCCGCCTCCACCCTCGATCGCATCCGCCGGACGCGCGCCGAAGGAGGGCGCGTCCTCGCGATCGGCACCACCACGGCCCGCGCGCTCGAGAGCGTCGAGGCGGATGCGAAAGGGGATATCAGCGGAGCCACGCGCCTGCTCATTGCGCCGGGACACACCTGGCGCTGGATCGACGGCTTGATGACGAACTTTCACCTGCCGCGCTCGACGCTGCTGGCGATGGTCTCGTCGCTTTTTCCGGAGGGCCCCCCGCGCCTCCTGGCGCTGTACGAGGAAGCGGTTCGCGAGGGGTATCGCTTTTATAGCTACGGCGACGCGATGCTCATTCTGCCGTAACGGAGAGCCGACGCGATCAGGCGATCGCCGTGCGCTTGTACTCGATGATCAGCCGAACGTTCTTCGGCACCAGCAGGCCCGCGACGGCGTCCGCGGGAGCGGAGGCGGAGAGCGCGGCGGGGAACCTCTCGGGCGCCGGCGAGACAAGCGACGCGGCTGCGAAAAGCAGGGCGACGAGCGTCAACAGCGCAGCAATTCTGCGGATGGCGTTTTGCATCTGATCTGGCTTCATGCGTTTTTTCGAACGCGGCGCCATCCCGATTGGCGCCGAACACCCGAGTCTACCACCGGAACTTGAGACTCAAAGTGGAAAACGCGCATGTGGAGGCGAATAGCGCTGCGCGCGATGTGATCAGCGTTCTTATGAGACGGCGCGCGCATTCTCGGACCTACGCCCGAATGGCGATCCGTTCTCGGACGCCGACAAGCCCGCTCAGCAGGCGCCCCAGGCGCCGAGAAGCATCGCCAGATCGGAGGGGCCGACGACGCCGCTGCCGTCCAGATCAGCCTCGTCGTTCGTTCCCCATTGACCCAGGAGCGCCGCCAAATCGCTGGGCCCAACGACGCCGTCGCCGTTCAAGTCCGCCTGACACTGGCACGCGTCCGGAACGCCGTCCATGTCCGCATCCTGACTCGTTCCCGAGGCGATATCGCACGCGTCCTCGACGCCGTTGGCGTTGCAGTCATTCAGCGGGGGGCCGTCGCGCACGACGCGGTGGATGCGCCCTCCCTGCGACACGATCAGCAGCTCGCCAAAAGCGTCCTCGCCGAAGGACGTGACGCTCGAGACGGACGCGCCGATCGGCGTCAGCTCGGGCCGATCCATCACATCGACGGCCGCGCCGTTCTCAATCCGAAAGGAGCGGATGAAGTCTCGGCAGAAGTCCGCGAAGAAGTACGTCCCGCGCAGCTCCGGAATCGCGCAGCCGCGATAGACGTGGCCGCCCGTGACCGAGCCGCTGCACGAGAAGCCCTCGTGGGCGTACGTGAGCACAGGATCCGTGAATGCGGGCGACGGGCACGAGCAGTCAGACAAGCCGGTGCACTGGAGCCCCTCCCGGCAGCGCCAGCCGTAGTTCTCGCCGCCCGGGCTCGACGCCGGCTGGAAGTTGATCTCCTCGAAGGCGTTCTGTCCGACGTCCGCGATGTAGAAATCGCCCGTCTCCCGGTCAAAGCTGCATCGCCACGCATTGCGCAGCCCGTACGCCCAGATCTCATCGTCGCCGGTCTGACCGACGAAGGGATTGCTCGCCGGGATCGCGTAGTTGCGCGAGGCTTCGGTCGGGAAGTCGTCGCCGTCGACATCGAGGCGCAGAATCTTGCCGAGCTTCTGATCCGTGATGTCCTGCGCCCGGTTGCCGGGATCATTGCCCGATCCCCCGTCGCCGCTGGAGATGTACAGAAAGCCGTCGGGGCCGAAGTCCATCCAGCCGGCGTTGTGGTTCGAGAACGGCTGCGCGTATCCGATGATCGTCTGCACGGGCGTCGGGTTGGCGGCGTCGGGATTGGAGGAGACCGCGTACTCCTCCACCACCGTGTCGCCGCTGGTGTCCGTGTAGTTGACGAAGAAGCGGCCGTTGGTCTCATAGTCGGGGTGGAAGGCGAGCCCGAGGAGTCCCTGCTCGAAACCACTGGCGCCGATCACACCACCCAGATCCAGGAATGGCGCGCCGAGGACCGTCCCGTTCTTGATGACCTTGATCTGCCCTGAGAACTGCTCGAGGACCATCAGCCGCTCCGTGTCCCCGGGGGGCGCGACCACATAGAGCGGGCTGCTCAGACCATCGGCGACGAGCTCGACCGTCAGCGGCGGCCCGTCGCCCGCGTGCGCGGCGGCGGTGAGCAGACTCCAAGCGACAAGGCGCGCAACGCCTCCTGCGAGACGGGACATACAGCTCTCCTCCAAACGAGTCCCCGACAGTGTGCCACGAAAAGCCCGCTCCGCACGAACTTTGCCCGTCAGTATAGAGCGGCGACGAACTGATTCGCCCGTCCCGCCGCCGGCGAGGTCCGATTGGCTTCCCCGCGCTCGATCGGCGACGAATTGGTCTCCTCCGACGCTGCGCCGCCTCCCTACGATCGAATCAGCGGGTGGGCGAAGGTCGGGCGCGCCGAAGGTCGAGAGTACGGAGTCGGCGTGGTCCGCAGGCCGCTGTGGGGCGGCGCGTCCGAGAAGTGAGTGAGCGATGGCGACGGCGCTCGTGCGATTCCGGGGTCGGCGGGGCAGAAGAAGCGCGGTGGCTGCGCGCCGCGAGAGGGGTGATGTCGCGCTGCATGTCCTTTCGGACTCCCCCGCCGGCCGTCAGAAGGACCCGAAGCGCATGGGACGCCGGCGGGCGGGCGTTCTCATCGCCGTGCATGTCCTCTTCGCCGCGCATCTCCTGCATTGGTTCATCGCGGGGCGGACCGTCTCGCCAGTCGAGCCCTCGGAGTCGATGTACACGCTCGAGGGCGGGCAGCTCAATGCGGGCTTCATCTTCTTCCTCCTCGCCATCGCCTCCACGCTGATCTTCGGCCGCTTCTTCTGCGGCTGGGGCTGCCATGTCATCGCCCTCCAGGATCTTTGCGGCTGGATGATGCGAAGGATCGGCGTGCGTCCCAAGCCCTTTCGCTCGCGGCTGTTGGTCTGGGTTCCGCTGCTTCTGGCGCTCTACATGTTCGTCTGGCCGACGCTCCGGCGCGACGCCCTGGCGCCGCTCTTCCGATGGCTGGAGTTTGATGTGGGGCTCCGCGCGATCGGCGCTGTCCAGACCTTCCCGGGGTTCTCGAACCACATCGTCACAGAGGATTTCTGGAGGACCTTCCCCGCCCTCTGGGTGGCGATCCCCTTCCTCGCCGTCTGCGGCTTCGCCACGGTCTATTTCCTCGGCTCCAAAGGATTTTGCACCTACGGCTGCCCCTACGGCGGCTTCTTCGCGCCGGCGCAGCAGGCGGCGGTCGGGCGCATTCTCGTCGATCACGACAAGTGCAAGGAATGCGGCCTGTGCACCGCCGCGTGCACATCCAACGTGCGTGTTCACGAGGAGATCAAGGCGTACGGCGGCGTCGTCAGTCCGGGATGCATGAAGACGATGGATTGCATCGCCGTCTGCCCGAACGAGGCCCTCTCCTTCGGCTTCTCGAAGCCTCCCGCCATGAAGGGCAAGCCGCGCGGCGCGGCGCCCAAGCGAACATATGACCTCACCTGGGGCGAGGAGTTCGGCGTCGCGAGCGTCTTCGCGCTGACATTCTTCGGAACGCGCGGCATCTATGGCGCCGTGCCCATGCTCTTCGCGGTCGGAATCGCGGGCTGCGTCGCCTTCATCTCCTGGAAATCGTGGCGGCTCTTCCGCGATCCAAACGTGCGCATCATCGGCGCGCAGCTCAAGCGCGAGGGCCGCATGACCGGTCCGGGATGGGCCTTTGGGGCCCTCAGCGCCGCGGCGCTGCTTCTCGTCATCCACTCCGCCTTCATCAACTTCCACCGCTGGCGCGGCGACGCCCTCTTTCAGCGCGTCAACCCCGCGCGTTCGATCGTCTACGCCGGGCGGTTCGACCTCATCCCCGACGAGATGCGCCAGCGCGCAGCGCGCTCCCTGGAGCATCACCGCATCGCATCCCCCATCTGGCGTGGCGGCTGGGCGCTGGGGCCGACGCCGGGGATGGAACTGAACGCCGCCTGGCTGCATCTCGTCCGGGGCGAGCTCGGATCGGCGGAGGCGGCTTTTCGGAGCGGCATCGAGCGCGTCCGCGCCGGCGGACCGCTTCATGCCGACCTCCTGCGTCTCGTCGCCCTGCGCCGCGGAGGCGAGGCGGCCATCGCCGAGGCGCGCGCGATTCTGGAGGACCATCCCGAGTTTGAGGCGGTCCGGGGTCTGCTCGTCAATCTGCTCATGCAGCGCGGTCGCTCGGGTGAAGCGGAAGCGGTTCTGCGCGCAGAGATCGAGCGCGACCCGAAGGATGCGCGCGCCAGGGCCCGCCTCGCGACGAGCCTGCTGCTCCCCCAGCGGCGGATCGAAGAGGCCACGGCGATGCTCCTCGAAGCCCTCGAGCTGCGTCCGGAGAATCCGACGATCCGCAACGACCTCGCCGTCGCGCTCTTCATCGCCGGCGAGGTCGATCGGGCGGTCGAGCATCTGCGCCGCGCGGCGGCGGACGCCGGGGAGGATGGGGCGGAGTATCTGGATCGTGCGGCGCAGATGCTCGAGCAGGCCGGACGCGCGGAGGACGCGGCCGCCCTTCGCAGTGAGATCCCGACGACCAACTGACTGCTACGCCGGCTCCGGGCCCCGCTCATCCTCCGGCGCCGTCTCCGGGAGCAGGCGATCGCGGAAGTGGCTGGTCTCGCCCGTCCAGAGGAAGGCCGCGACCCGCCGGAAGTCGTCAAAGATGAGCAGCGTGCAGGGCAGGACGATCAGCGTGATCGCCGTCGCGGCGAGGAGGCCGAAGGAGATGGTGATCGCCATAGGGATCAGGAAGCGCGCCTGGAAGGACTGTTCGAGCATCAGCGGGCTGAGCCCGAGGACGGTCGTAAGGGTGGTCAGCAGGATCGCCCGGAAGCGCGCCTCGCCGGCGGCGACCAGCGCGGGGAAGACCGCGAGTCCATCGGCGCATTTCTGGTTGAAGAAAGTGGTGAGGATGAGCGAGTCGTTGACAACGATGCCGATCAGCGCCACGAGCCCGATGAGAGAGAGGATCGTCAGGTCGAATCCCAGCAACAGATGCCCGAGGATCGCCCCGATGATGGCGAAGGGCGTCACGAAAAGCACCACCAGCGGCTGGATGTAAGACGAGAAGAGCCACGCCAGCAGCACGTAGATCATCCCCGCCGCCGCCAGCGCGCCGAGCGGCAGCGTGCGGAACGAGTCCGCGAGATCCTCCTGACGCCCCCGCGGCACGATCCGCACCCCGGGATTCTCCGCGACCAGCGCTTCGAGATCAGGCGTCAGCGCCGCCGTCACCTCCTCGGGGTTGGCGATGGAGCGGTCCACATCGGCGCTGACGGTCACCGCGCGCTGCCGATTCAGACGGCGCACCGTCGCATACGCCTCAGCCTCCTCAATCTCGACCACCTCTGCGAGTGGAACCGGGCGCCCGTCCGGCGTGAAGACCTGCATGGACTCGATCGTCGCGAGGCTTCGCCTCGCCGACTCCTCCAGCATCACGCGGACGTCCACGTCCTCGCGCTCCCCGGGAAATGTGAAAGGCTCCAGCCCGAAGACGGCGGCGCGGACCTGCTCCGCGATGCTCGTCGTGGTGAAGCCCAGCTCCTTGGCGCCGTCGCGGAGACGGAACCGCAACTCGCGCTGCCCGCGATCGGCGTCGTTGGACACTTCGAAGACCCCCTCGAACCCGCGCAGGCGCTCCTCGAGCTCCGCCGCCACGCGCGCCACGCGCTTCGGATGCTCCCCGACCACCGCGAGCGAGATGTCCGCTCCCCCAGGCCCGCCCTGGACTTCTGAGAACCGCAGACTCTTCACCCCAGGGAGCGGCCCGAGGCTCGCGCGGATGGAGTCAATCACCTCCCGGCTCCGCCGGTCGCGCTGCTCGACCGGCTTGAGCTCGATGAACATCTGACCCAAATGGCTCTGCGACAGCCCTCCGCCGCCTTCGAGGTTCTGCCGCGCCCCGGCGACGGTCTGCACGTGCTGAACCTCGGGCGCCGCCGCGGCGCCGCGCTCGATGCGGCGCAACACGTCGTCGGTCGCAGCCAGCGGCGTGCCGATGGGCATCCGCAGCTCGACGAGCACCGTCTCGGAATCGGCGGATTCGAGGAACACGAAGGGCGCGCGCCCGCCGACGACCAATCCCAGACACCCGATGAGCGTCGCCACAGCCACGGCGAGCGTCAGATAGCGGGCCCGCAGACAGGCGCGAATCACCACGTTGTATGCCGGAATGACGCGCCCCTGAAGAACGCGGGCGCGCACGCCGCCGATCCATCCGAAGAGCCTCGCCAGCGGCGCGCGCCCGCTCGAGCGCTCCGCCTTGAGCAGACTGTGGCCCATGTGGCTTGGCAGAATAAAGAGCGATTCGAGCAGCGAGACGAGCAGCGCGACGGTGACCACGATCGGCAGCGCGCCGAAGAGATCGCCGATCCGCCCGGCGATCAGCAGCAGCGGCAGGAAGGCGCAGATCGTCGTGAGCACCGTCGTCACGACGGGCCACTCGACCTGCCGCGCCCCCGTCTCCGCCGCTTGAAGCGCCGGATCGCCCGCCTCGTGGCGCGCGCTGATGTTCTCGGCGACCACGATCGCGTCGTCCACCAGCAATCCAAGCACGACGATCAGCCCGAACATCGTCAGGAAATTCAAAGAGATATCCAGCGCATACATCGCCGCGAGCGTCCCGAGGACCGAGATGGTCAGCCCCGCCGTGACCCACAGCGCCACACGCGGCGCCAGCAGCAGCAGCAGCGTCAGGAAGACAAGGCCCGCGCCCCACAGCGCGTTGCGCCCCAGCAGCTCCAGCCGCTGATCCACGAAGCGCGCGATGTCGTTGTGCGTGGTCAGCCTCCCGGGAGGCGGCGGACGCGACAGACCCAGCTCGTACGCCGCGACGCGCGAGCCGCCCCCCTGCTCTCCACCGAATCGCATCGCCATTCGCTCGCCGAACTCCAGATCCAGCGGCGCCCGGCTCCGACCCTGGGCATACGCTTTCACCATCTCGGCGATGTCGAGCACATCCTGCTTGCCGACGGCGTAGACCACGAGCGAGAGCGCGCGCTCGCCGTCGAACCGCGTCCGAAGGTCGACATCGGCGAACCCCTCCGAGATGGTCGCGATCTCTCCAAGCCGGATCGGACGCCCCTCCGGATCGCTGCGCACGACGATCCGCCTCACCTCCTCGGCGCGCTCCTCGGCGCCGAGGGTTCGAACCGCCACGTTCGCCGTCGGCGAGCGGATCGTCCCGCCCGGCGTCTCCTGCATCGCCTGGCGCACTCGCCCCGAGATGTCGGGCAGGCTCAGCCCATACTTGAGCATCGCCTCCTGACGAGCCTCGACCTTCAACTCGTCGCGGCGCACGCCCGCCAGGAGCACATCGCCCATCCCGGGCAGAGAGCGCAGATCGTTGCGAATCTCCTGGATCGCGTCCTTGAGCGCGCGCTCGCTCGCCTCGCCATGCAGCGATACGTTGATCACCGGGATGTTTGGCTCGAACTCCTCGACGGTGATCCGCTCAGCGCGATCGGGCAGATCCTGAAGCGCGTCCATCTCGCGCTTGACGCGCGCGACGGCGTTGTCAATCCCGATCCCTTCCTCGAACTCGATCCGGATCGTCGCGGCCCCCTCCGTGACGGTCGTGTTGATCTCCTTCACGTTGCGAAGATCCGCGATGCGATCCTCGATCTTGATCGCCAGTGAATCCTCGATCTCATCCGGCGCAGCGCCCGGATACGGCGCGGCGATCAGCACCTCGTTGGGACGCGTCTCCGGGAAGAACTCCCGACGCAGGTTGACGCCGAAGGCCAGACCCGCGCCGATGATGGCGAGCATCACCAGGTTCGCCGCGACCGGCTTCCGGATGCCGAAGGAGACAAGGCTCACTGACTCGTCCCTTCCCCTGGGGCCGCCCCATCCGCAGCCACCGCCCGCTCCGCCTCGTCGATCGGCTCGACCTGCGCGCCCGGGACGAGCTCATCAAGATTCGAGACGATCACGCGCTCGCCCGGGCGCAGCCCGCTTTCGATCACCGCCCACTGCGTCTCGCGCGGATGAACCTCGGGGAATGCGCCCTCGATGCGCCGCTCCACCTCGACGCGCCGCGCCTCCGCCCGCCCCTCTCCGTTGACCACCAGCACGCGGTCCTCCGCGAGCGCCAACCGGGGCGTCACGATTCGGCGGACGGTCTCGACCGAGCGCACCACCCCGGAGACGAACTGCCCGGGCAGCAGCAGCGGCGCGCCCGCTTCCACGTCCTGCTCGATCTCGATGAAGACGCCGATCGTGCGCGTCGTCGGATCCGCCTCCGGCTCGATCCGCGCGATGCGCCCCTTCCACGAGCGCCGCTCCGCGCCATCGATCGTCACGATCGCCTCGTCGCCGATCGCCACCAGCGACGCGGCGGAGGCCGGAATCCGAAGCGGAACCTCGATGAGCGACAGATTGACAATCCGGGCGACCTGCTCTCCCACCTGCACCCGCTCGCCGACATTCACGTCGATGGTCTGAATCACGCCGTCGATCGGCGACTCGATCGTCGATCGCTCGATGTCCAGCTCCGCGCGCCGGCGGTTCGCCTCCTCCCTGGCGATCTGCGCCAGCAGGTCCTGGCGCCGCGGGGGAATCTGCTCGAGCCGCTCCCGCAGCGCCTGCTCCTCCCGCAGGACGATCGTGAGCTGCTGACGCTGGCGGTCGATCTCATTCGAGCGCGCCGCTCCCCGACGCGCCGCCTCGCGCACGCGCTCCAGCTCGCGCTCGGCGATGAGCGTCGCCTCCTTCGCCAGCTCCAAGCGGTTTTCGACCCACTCCCGCTCGACATCCAGCGCCTCCACCTGCGTCCGAAGCGAGGCGATCGTCGCCTTGATCGCCTCAAGGCTCTGGCTGTAGTCCGACGCATCGAGCCGGACCAGCAAATCGCCTTGCTCGACGCTCGCCCCGGGATCGATCCGCTCGGGCCGCTCGACCACCACCGCGGCGATCTCCGCCGCCACACGCGAGGCGTCCGACGCCCGCGCGGTCCCATATCCCTCCCAGCTCCGGGCCAGCTCGACGAGCTGCGACGTCACCACCCCAACCGCCCGAGCGCGCTGCTCCGCCGGGACGCGCGGCGGCGTCGGTCTGGTCATCTGGAGCCACTGGAAGAGCCCGACGGCGCCGACCAGCGCCACCAGCCCCACCGCAGCGCGCGCGCCGATGAGCAGATGCCGGGTTCGCGGACGAACGGGATTCGGACGCATTGAGACTCCCTGAGGCCATCGCGGGGGATGCGGGGAGTTTAGGGTCGGCGGGGGCGGCGGGAACGTTCACGCCTCCGTGTTGCAATGGGTCAGATCGCAGTGAACAATGGACCTGCCGCCCGTCGGGCGGATCCCGGCCGCGTACCCAAGTGGACTAAGGGAACGGATTGCAAATCCGTCATTCGTGGGTTCGAATCCCACCGCGGCCTCTTTTTTCTTTCCCTGCGCGCCGGCGGAGTCGTCATTCGGGGCACACGCCCCAGAAGCCGAGAATCCTGGCGAGATCCTGGGCGCCCACCACGCCGTCGCCGTTGAGGTCGCCCTCGACCTCGCTGCTTCCCCAGAAGCCGAGGATTCGCGCGAGATCCTGGGCGCCCACGATCCCATCGCCGTTGAGATCGCCGTCGCATGGCGGGTCCACGCTGCCCTCGAGATTGTCGAGCAGGAAGAAACTGGGCTCGGAGTTTTCGTGGACAGAGTCGAAGGCCGTGATCCCGTTCGTCTGGCCCGAGACGACGCTCGCGATGTCCATGCCCTGAAAGACGCTCGCCCCGTCCTGAAGCACGCGCAGCGATCCGTCAGGATCCACCTCGATCGTCAGGCGCGTCACCACGCCCGCCGACCAGGCGCCCGTCGTCGGAGCGAAGAAGCCGATGTCGTCCTCGGGCCCCGCGACTTGCAGCGCCTCGATCGAGCCATCCGCGAGGAAGCAGAGCCGCGTGTTCAGCAAGCCGGTGTCGAGATCGGACGTCTCCACGCAATGCTGGCTGTCCAGCGCTGAGATGGCGACGTCGAAGGACAGCGAAAGCTGCGCGGAGCCCAGCGTGGGCGACGAGATCCCCGTGCTGAACAGCGCCGAGCCGTCGGAGACATAGCGAACCGTCCGACTGCCGAATCCGCTCGCCGACGTCTCGATGACCAGCGCATTGGGCGCGCCGGACCACCCGTTCTGCCCGTCCAGCGACGCGAGCGCGAAGGACTCGAAATCCTCCGAATAGTCCGAGCCGCGCGGCGCCGGCGATGCGTCGCTCGAGCGGGTCGGCGTCAGCGCGCGACGACCCTCAGCCAGCGCCGGAGTGGCGGCGAAAGCGATCGCGATGAGTAATCCCAGTTGGCGCATGCGTCATCTCCCTGCGCGAACGGCGCCCCCACGGGCCGCGCGCAACTCCAAGGCCGCATGATAATCGATAACCCTCTGTTTGAAAGCAGGTTATGCGAAGAAGTCGATCCCTCGATTCTCGGACGCTCGAAACGCCAGGGCGGACGCCAGCGCTGTGCGCACGCCTTTGTCAGACCTTCTGAAGCCCCAGCATCCGGGCGGTGACGCGCGCCATCTGTCCAAGCGACGGCGCGGGCGGATCGGAGGCGTTGTGATGCAGCAACAGCAGCGTCAGATCGTCCTCCGGAGCCGACCCGCGAATGCCTTCCAGCCGCTCCACGAGCGAAGGGAGGAAGGTGTCGGGCCGATCCGCATCGAGCGTTCGCACGATCTCGAGCAGCCCTCCCTCGCCGATCTGGCGCCCGTCCTCGTCCGAGGCCTCGATCGCGGCGTCCGTGTAGAACAGCACGAGGTCTCCCCGCTCCAGCGGCGTCGAGAACTGCTGGTAGCCCGTGTTCTCCAGAACGCCGAGCGGAAGATTCTGGAGCACTTTCCGCTCATCTTCATCGCGCTGCGCTTCTTCGCAGTCGCGATGCAGCAGCGCCCACTGCTTCGTCGCCGCCCGCCGCCAGAGCGGGCGCGGGTGCCCGGCGTTGCTGATCGCAAGCTCATCCGTCGGCGCAAAGTACGTCGCCAGCACCGCCGTCGCGAAGGCGCCGTCATCCGCCAACCGACCGAACTCCTCGTTCAACGCGCTCGCCATACGCGTCTGCTTCACCGTGTTGATGTTCCGCCGCATGAGCCGGCGCAGCCGCCCCGCGAGATCGTCCACCGCCGGTCCGTGCCCGGCGACGTCCGCCAGCGCGAAGCGCGCGATCCGCCCCGAGCCGCAGAGCGACAGGTAATGAATGTCCCCGCCGCCCACCGCACCGCCATACGGCTCACTGAAGACCCAGACATCGAGCCCCGGCGTCGACGCCGCGTTGTCGATGCGGCGATTCCCCCCCCAGATCTCCATGCACTGCATGACGCGCCGATCGGAGTTCGATGTGGCCATAAACAGCCTTTCCCCGGAGATCAATGCTGTGAATCAGGCTGATCGTATCCGGGGAAATGGGCCGCTTCCTCGCCGAAGCGCCCGGTTTGACATGGTCAAGCGCCGGAGAGTCGGCGGGCCTCCCGCGTCGCCGCCACCGCGATGTTCCGCAGCGTTCGCAGCCGCCGATCCGTCCGCGGCGCCAGCGGCTCAGCCTTTCGGATGATGCGCACACCGCCCGAACCACGTTCCAGCCTCGTCGACGACACCTCCAGCAAGCCCCACCCGGGGGGAATCTCCCGCCTCCGCATGACGCCCGGCGGCGCGAGCAGGTACAGCCGATCAGCGAGGCGATAGCGCAGCAGCGTCGCGAACTTCGTCTCGCCATACAGCGCGCGGTCGATGCGTTCGAGACGCGCCAAAGTCTCCCGATAGGAGCGAAAGCGCGTCGACTCGAAGTCCCAGTCGTGCAGCTCCTCGAAGAGCGACGAGCCTTCGATCCGGAGATGCGGCTCATGCTCCTTGATCAGCCGCTCCTCCAACGTGCGCTTCCGATCCAGCACCGCGTCGCGCTCGTCCAGCAGCCGATCCGCCTCGCGCCGGTCGCGAAGGAAGTCGGGCCGCGACTGCTTGCACTCGATGAAGATCGTCCGCGGCTCGAAGCGGCGGCTCTCCCGTTCGAACAGCGACGCCTGCCCATCTTGGGGCTCGCGATCGATGAAGCCCGCCGCATCGATTCGATACCGAGCGATCGGGCATTGCACCTCGCGGGCCGCGGCCGCGCAGCCGATCTCGAGCAGAAACTCGACGGCGAGCCGTTTCAGCGCCGCGTGTGCCGGTGTCTCCATATTCGGGCTCCGTCCCGATCAACACCTTACCCCCGCAGCAGCTCCCGAAGGAGCTCCGCGTGCCGCTCCGTCGCCCCCTGCCGCTCCTCCACGCAGCGCTTCGCCGCCTCCGCCATGCGCGCCCGCCGCCGCTCATCCTCAACCAGGGATCGCAGTTCGCTCGCCAGTTCCTCCCGGGTCGTCTCAATCAGCCCCCCCGCTTCCCGCAGGGCGTCCACAGCGGCGCGGAAGTCCTCGCACGCGGGGCCGATCACCACGGGCTTGCCAAGCGCCGCCGGCTCCATCGGATCGGAGCCATACAGCTCGCCGAAGGACCGCCCGATCACCACCACATCCGCCAGCGCATACGCCTGCCGCAGCTCTCCGATCGTGTCCAGCAGGAACAGGTCCGCTCCCTCGTGCCGCGCCGCCTCGGGCGACGACCGCCGCACGCATCCCGCCAAGGTCTCCGCCGCGGGATCCCACCATTCCGGTCTGCGGGGCGCGCAGAGAAGCTGCGCGCCCCTTGGACGAGCGTCCCGCAGCAGGGCGTGCTCCTCCGGCGCCGTCGACCCGCCGACGATCAGCGGACGCCCGCGGTCGATGCCCATCTGCTCTGCCAGCCGCTCAGCCCCGCCGATCGACTCCGCCACCTCCGCCGCATCCCATTTCATCGATCCCAGCGCCCGCACCCGCCCCGCTTCCGCCCCGAGCGCCCGGAACCGCTCCGCGTACGTCTCGTCCTGCGCCGCCACGAAGGCGAGACGCCGGAAGAAGGGTGCGATCAGCGGATGAATCAGTCGGTATCGCTTGAAAGAGCGCTTGGAGAGGCGTCCGTTGATCACGCTCACGGGAACCCCTCGCCGTGCGCACGCGAGAAGAAAGTTCGGCCATACCTCGAGCTCGACAAGGGCGACGGCGTCCGGGCGCGTCGCGTCGAGAAACCGTCGCACCGCGAAGGACGCGTCGAGAGGCGTCCGCACCACCCACACACCGGACTCGCGTCCGCCGAAGAGCTGCCGTGCGCGGGCGATCCCCGTGTCCGTCGTGACGGAGACGACGATCTCGACTTCGCCCGCCAGTCGCTCGACGAGCAGGCGGATCAGGTTCACCTCACCAACGGAGACGGCGTGGATCAGCAGCCGCGCCCGCCCCTTCTCCGGGAGCGGCGCCGTCTTGCCAAACCGCTCGCGCCACCCCGAGCGCCCCTTGCGCGCCCAGAAGGGGATGGTGACGATCGCCACGACGAAATAGACGAGATCAAGCAGAAGCGGCATGGGACGCGGTGAGGGTACCGCGTCGCCGCCGCCTCGCCGAAATGGGCGGAGCCGGACTCGAACCGGCGACCACTCGCTTGTAAGGCGAGCGCTCTGGCCAACTGAGCTATCCGCCCGATCAACAGATCCTACCGCCGCTCGGGGGCGGCGAACCGGGACCCGGATCGCTCCGGCGGCGGAAAGCGTAGATTGACGCTCGCAGGCGGATGGGGCGTGGATCAGACTTGACGGGACCAACTCCTCGGACGCCGGAATGACGCCGTACGACGGATCAAACACACCGAAGACCGCGCCGCAGCGGCTGCTGATCATCCGCCCCAGCGCCCTGGGCGATGTCTGCCGGAGCGTGCCCGTCCTCGCGAGCCTGCGCCGGGCGTTTCCCCGGGCGACGATCGACTGGGTCGTGCAGCGCGGCTTCGAGCCCGCTGTCGCCGCCCATCCCGCCCTCGATAGGGTCATCTCCTTCCCACGGCGTGAGCTCGAGCGCTGGTGGACGCCGCCCGGCGCCGTCCGAGGCGTTCGTTGGCTTCGCGCGCTGCAAGAGCGCGGCTACGACTGGGTGGTGGACTGCCAGGGTCTCGCCCGCAGCGGGCTAATGGCGTGGGCCACGCGCGCCCCCGTCCGCATCGGCTACTCCAACGCGGAGGAGTTCGGCTGGCTCGGCGTCAACCGGCGCCACCAGATCGAACGCCGCCTGCACGCCGTCGAGCGCATGATCCGGCTCGTCGAGGCGGAGGGCGTCGAGGGAGTCCGCGATATGACCCTCTTCGTCCCCCCGGGCGCGGAGGAGGAGTTACCCGGCGCCCTGCGAGTGAACGATCGCTACGCCGTGGTGGCGCCGACGAGCCGTTGGGCCGCGAAGCGATGGCCCGCGCCATGGTTCGCCGCCGTCGCGGAGCGTCTTGTGGAGGAAGGCGCCGTCGATCGCGTGGCCATTGTGGGAGCCGGGTCGGAGCGAACGCAGTGCGAGGAAGTCGTTGGACTTGCGACGCGATCGGACCGCTTCCTCGATCTCGTGGGCCGAACGTCGGTCGGAGGATTGATGGCGGCGATCGCGGGCTCAGCCCTGGTCGTCGCCAATGACTCCGCGGCCGTCCACATGGCGGTCGGGCTCGATCGTCCGCTCGTGGCCCTCTACGGACCGACGGATGTCGCCCGGGTCGGCCCCTACCAGCGCGAGAAGGATGTCATCCAGCACGTCGAGCAAGGCGAGCGGCTCGACCACAAGAACGAAGCCCTCGGGCGACGCTACATGGAGCGCATCAGCGTTCAGGAGGTTCTCGATGCGGCCTTGGCGCGGATAGGCGCCGCCCCCCGCGTTTGAGGTTCCCCAACCTACGATTGCCCCATGAGCGAGGATCGGGAGCGGCCTCTGGTCGCCGTTGATGGCGCGGACGCTGGATCAGCGAGGGCGACGCTGCACCTCGCCAGCCAGTCCCCGCGCCGGCGTCGCCTGCTGACTCTGGCGGGCATTCCTCACGACGCCGAGTCGCCGGGCGTCGACGATGCCGAGCTGTATCCGGGGCGCCGCTGCTCACCGCGCGCCTGGACGGTCGCCCTCGCCCACCTCAAGGCCCGCGCCGCCCTCGAGCGCCTGCGAGGCGAAGGACGCGCCCCGACGCTGATCCTCGCCGCCGACACGATGGTCGTGAAGGATGGCGCCCTGATCGGCAAGCCGCGGGATCGGGAGCACGCCCGCCGGATCCTTCTCCGTCTCGATCGGGGGACTCATGAAGTCGTCAGCGGCGCCGCCTTGATCGAGCGTGAGACCCGACGTCGTCTCTTGATCGTGGATGTCGCCCGTGTGCGCGTCGGCGAGATTGGGCAGGATCGCATCGAGACGTATCTGGCGAGCGGCGACTGGAGCGGCAAGGCGGGCGCGTACAACCTCGATGAACGCGTGGCCGACGGTTGGCCGATCGAGCATCAGGGAGACGCCTCAACCGTGATGGGACTGCCCATGCGACGCCTTCTTCCGGTCCTCGCCGAGTTCGGCGTCATTCCCGCAGGGACGGCGCCATGCTGAGCGGGACCGTCCTTCCACCCTGGCTGGTTCTGCCGATCGGCGGCGTCATGCTGATCATCCTCGCCGCCCACATCTCCGCGACGGAGGAGCGAACCACCCCCCAGAGCCGCCGACGGATCCGCGTCGCCAACGGATGGATCATGCTCATGCTGGCGCCGCTGCTCTCGGCGGGCTTCGGGATCGTGAGCCCCTCGACGCATCCCCGCGCCTTCGCCCTCGTCTGGATCGCCGTGATTCTGCTGCTGCTGGTGGTCATCCTGCTGGCTCTGATGGACATCGCCAACACCATCCGCCTCGCGATGCATGCGCGCCGGCAGCTCGATCAAGCCGCTCAGCGACTGGGCGCCGAGGCGCTGCGCATCCGGGGCGAAGCGCTCGAGCGAGAGAGCCGGCATGAGGAGTGACCCGCGCCGAACGCCCCCCGCTCCGAGGCTCATCGGGCGCGCGCTCGCGCCGCTGTACCGCGCCGCCGTCCAGCGGCGCAACGCGGCCTTCGATCGCGGCGAGCGCGTTGTCGATGTCGGGCCGCCCGTCATCAGCGTCGGGAATCTCTCGGTGGGCGGAACGGGCAAGACGCCCGTCGCCATGTGGATCCTCGATCATCTGCGCAGCCGAGACGTGACCGTCGCCCTCGCGATGCGCGGCTACCGCTCGCGCGCCACCGGCGAATCCGACGAGGCGGCGGAATACCGTCATCGCTTCCCCGATCTGCCCCTCGTCGCGCAGCCGGACCGCATCGCCGGCCTCCGCGCGCTCATGCGAGAGCGCCGCGAGGGCGGACTTCCCTCGATCGAGGCGATCCTCCTCGACGACGGCTTCCAGCATCGCTTCATCGCACGCGCACTCGACATCCTTCTGCTCGATGCGTCGCGCGATCCCTTCGAGGATCGCTGCCTGCCCGCGGGTTGGCTGCGCGAGCCGGTCGAGTCCATCGCGCGCGCGGATGCGGTCGTCCTGACGCATGCCGAGCTCGCCTCCGCGCCGGCCCTTCGGCGGCTGCGCGCCCGGATTGACGAGCTCGCTTCGAGCCTGCCCGTCTGCGTCGCGGAGCATGCCTGGCGGAATCTCGAGACGGAGGCGGGCCCGCTCGATCTCGAAGCGCTGCGGGGGGCGCGGGTTGTCGCGGCCTGCGGCGTCGGCCATCCCCGCGCTGTCGTCGAGAAGATCCGTCGGCTCGGGGGCGACGTGGTCGAGTCGATCGCGCTGCGCGATCACGCGGTCTTCAATGCGCGCGAGGTCCAGCGCCTCCGACGCGCCCTCGAGCGCAGTGGATGCGAGACGCTGCTCGTGACGGAGAAGGACTGGGTCAAGCTCGCGCGGGTCGCGGACGCGGATCTGAGGAGCCGGACTTGGCGACCGGCGCTGTCCATCCGCCTTCGCGAGGGCGAGCAGCGGCTGCGGGAGCTGGTGGACCGCGCCGTCGAGGCGGCGGCTCCGGTATCCTCAGGTCAGTCATGACGAGCCTGCTGGACGTTCTCGCAAAATGGCGGCCCTTCACGGCGGTCGTGGTCGGCGATTTCATGCTCGACCAGCTCGTGTATGGAGACGCCGAGCGGCTCAGCCCGGATGCGCCGGTGCCCGTGCTGCGCGTGCGGGAGACGCAGGAGCAGCCCGGCGGCGCCGCCAACGTCTGCTTGGATCTGGCCGCCATGCGCGGACGAGTCATCCCGCTGGGCGTCACGGGCGACGACGCGGAAGGTCGTCTCCTGCGCAACGCCCTCGCAGCCCAGGGGCTCGAGAGCGACGGACTCATCGCCGATCCGGCGCGCCCCACGACCGTCAAGCGCAGTCTCGTCGGCCTCGCGCAGCATCGGCACCCGCAGAAGATGTTCCGCCTGGACATGGAGTCGAAAACGCCCGTGGAGGGCGAGGTCGAGGCGGCGCTGCTGAGTCGCTTCGAGTCCGCTCTGGCGGAGGCGGACGTGATCTGTATCGAGGACTACGGCAAGGGGGTCTGCACGGAGGCGATCTGCCAGGCCGTCATCGAGCGCGCGCGCCGGGCGGGCAAGCCGATCCTCGTCGATCCGGCGAGCCTGGAGGATTTCTCCCGATATCGCGGCGCCACCGCCATCACGCCCAATCGATCGGAGGCGGAGCTCGTCACGGGGCGCAGTGCGGGGGAGGCGCCGATGGACGCCGCGCCGCTGGCGCGCGCCCTGCTCGAGCGGCTCGCCTGCGAGGCGGTCGTCGTGACCCTCGATCGGCACGGCGCGCTGCTCGCCGAACGCGACGGCGCGGGCGAGATCGCGATCCGCCACGAGCCCACCCTCGCCCGCAACGTCTACGACGTCACCGGCGCGGGCGACATGGTTCTGGCCTCCCTCGCCGCCGCTCGCGCCAACGGCGCCTCCTGGGCTCACGCCGTCGCCATGGCGAACGTCGCAGCGGGCCTCGAGGTCGAAGTCTTCGGCGTCCAACCCATGCCGCTGGAGCGCATCCATCAGGCGGCGCTCGCGCAAGCGAGTGCGCTCCGCGGCAAGGCGCGGAGCCTGGGCGAAGCGCAGGTGGAAGTCGCCGCCCATCGGCGCGAGGGCAAGCGCATCGTCTTCACCAATGGCTGCTTCGACCTGCTCCACGCCGGGCATATCTCGCTGCTGCGTCAGGCCCGCTCGTACGGCGATGTGCTGGTGGTGGGCGTCAACGACGATGCGTCTGTGGCGCGGCTGAAGGGGGATGGCCGTCCCGTGCACGCTCTGGCCGATCGCCTCGATGTGCTGAGCGAGCTCGAGTCCGTCGACATTGTGACCGCCTTCTCGGAAGACACGCCTCTCGGGCTCATCGAGGCGCTGCGACCCGACGTGCTGATCAAGGGGGCCGACTACACCGTCGAGACAGTCGTCGGCGCCGATCTCGTCCGCTCCTGGGGCGGACGCGTCGAGCTCGTCGAACTGCTCGAGGGGCGCAGCAGCACGGAGGCGATCTCCCGTCTGCGCCGGAGCGCCGCGACGTGAACGCTCGCGCGAATCTGAACGCCCTTTCCCTTCCCGCGCTGTGGGAGGAGCTTTGCCGCAGCGGGCTCGTCCGACGCGCGCTCGAGCTGGCGCGCGACGAGGATCTGCTCGATCCCGAAACCAACGAGCGCCGCGACGTGACCAGCGAGGCGTGCCTGCCCGATGATGATGAGCCCGTGCGGGGAGAGATCCGAGCGCGCGAAGAGGGAGTCCTCTGCGGCGTCGCCGCGTGGGCCGCGCTGCGCGATGTCTTCGGGGGCGAGGTGCTCATCACGCCCCGAGCGACCGACGGGGCGCGCCTCGCGCCGGGCGATGTCGCGGGCGTGATCGAGGGCCCCGCCCGCGCCGCGCTGCGTCTCGAGCGCACGCTCCTGAACCTGACGGCGCGCCTGAGCGGCGTCGCGACCTGCGCTGACCGCTTCGTCCGAGCGGCCCGGACCCGGAGCGAGCGCGTGCAGGTCTGCGAGACGCGCAAGACGACACCCGCGCTGCGCGCGCTGGAGAAGTACGCCGTCCGCTGCGGCGGCGGAACGCTCCATCGGCTCGGGCTCTACGACGCGGCGCTCATCAAGGACAATCATCTCGCCGCGATGGGCTCGGGCGATCTCCGGAAGGCTGTCGCCGAAGCCGCGCATCGGGCGCGCGCCGCAGCGCCGCTGCGCTTCGTGGAGGTCGAGGTGGAAACCGTCGAGCAGCTCGAAAGCGCCCTGCGCATCGAGGCGGGGATCGTGGACATCGTCCTGCTCGACAACATGCCGGTCGACGCGCTCCGCGAAGCGGTCCAGCTTCGAGAGCGCCTGGGTTCAACTGTGCAACTGGAGGCCTCCGGCGGCGTCGAGCTCTCCACCATCGGCGAGATCGCGGCGACGGGCGTCGATCGCATCAGCGTCGGCGCCCTGACTCGATCAGCCGTCTCGCTCGATTTCGGCCTCGACTTCGTGTGAGCCCGCCGTCCCGTGCACGTGGAGCCCCGCGACGCGCAGAATCGCCTTCAACCCCGCCTCGTCGGAAGGGTCGAAAGCGCCCACGCTGAAGGAATCAAGATCGAGCACGCCCATCGGCCGCCCCGAGGAGTCGTACACCGGGATCACGATCTCAGACCGATCGCGCGGATCGCAGGCGATGTAGTCATCGCCGAGCTCCTGCACATCGCGCACAATCAGCGTCCGCCCCTTCGTAAGCGCCTGTCCGCAGGCGCCGTGCAGACCAATCGGCGAGCACGCCGGCTTGTCCCGGCAGGGACCGAGAACCAGCCGCTCCTGCTCCGGGGAGTCGGGATCAACGTTGTAGAACCCGATCCAGGAGACGTCCTTCGAGGCGAGCTCGTCCCACAGCGCGTCGACGACGACCCGCTGCTTCTCCTCCAGATCCGCCTCCGCCACGCTCGGATCGGCGGCGAGGGACTCGGCGACACGGTCGTAGTTGCGAGCCGGACTCATGATTGGACGATGGTAGTCCCCGGCGTTGACGGGGACGCCCTGGAATCGGAGAGTGGTCTCGTCAGTTCAGGAAACCCATGACCCCCCCTCAGCAAACCAGCGAGCCAACCGCCCCCTCCGAGCCTGCGGAGGAACGAGCCCACACCGCGGACCCGGCCCATTGGGGCAAGGCCACCCGCAGCGCGGAGGAGAAGCAATTTCTGCGAGGTCCCGAGAAGCGTTCGAAGGAGTTGCTTCGAGCCCTTCGCATTTTCGGGGAATGCATCAAGGGTTTCCGCTCGCTGCATTTCGTCGGCCCCTGCGTGACGGTCTTCGGCTCCGCCCGCTTCGAGGAGGGACATCGCCACTACGAGCTGGCCCGCGCCGTCGGCGCCGAGCTCTCCCGCGCCGGCTTCACCGTCATGACCGGCGGCGGGCCCGGAATCATGGAGGCCGCCAACCGCGGCGCGAAGGAGGCCGGCGGACCCTCCGTCGGCTGCAACATCCAGCTCCCCATGGAGCAGGAGCCGAACGCCTATCTCGATAAGTGGGTCGAGTTCCGCTACTTCTTCGTGCGCAAGCTGATGCTCGTGAAGTACTCCTACGCCTTCATCGCGCTGCCCGGCGGCTTCGGCACCCTCGACGAGGTCTTCGAGACAGCTACGCTCATCCAGACGGGCAAGATCGCGAACTTCCCCCTCATACTCATGGGCCAATCCTTTTGGGAGCCGCTGCTCGAGTTCATGGACGGCACGCTCATCGAAGCGGGCACGATCGACCGCGAGGATCACGAGCGGTTCCTCATCACGGATGATCCGCAGGAGGCGGTCCACCACATCACCGCCGTGGCGATGAACAAGTTCGGCCTGACATACGGGCCGAAGGCCAAGCCCCGCTGGTATCTGGGGGAGGTCTTCGGCGGCTCTGCGCGGAAGGCGGGCTGATGCGTCGCTATTCGTGCGGCTCGGTCATCGAGCGCGGATCGAGCAACTCGTTCAGCTCCTTCTCCGGCAGCACACCGCGCTCCAGCGCAACCTCGCGGACCGTCTTGCCCTCCGCGTACGCCGCCTTCGCCAGCTCCGCCGACTTGTCGTAGCCGATCGCCGGCACGAGAGACGTGCACATCGCCAGCGAACCCTCAATCAGCTCCGCGGCGCGATCACGGTCCGGCTCCAGCCCCGCAAGCAGCCGATCATCGAAGATGACGCAGACATTCGTGAGGATCTGGATCGATTCCAGCAAATTGCGCGCGATCATCGGCATCGCCACGTTCAACTCGAGAACCGAGCCGACGCCCCCGAAGGCGCCCGCCGCGATCGCCGCGTCGTTGCCAACGACCTGACACGCCGCCTGCACGACCGACTCGCAAATGACGGGATTCACCTTCCCGGGCATGATCGACGAGCCCGGCTGCACCGCCGGCAGCTTTAGCTCCCCGAGCCCGCAGCGCGGTCCGGAGCCCAGCCAGCGGATGTCGTTGGCGATCTTCGAGAGCGAGATCGCCAGCGTCTTCAGATGCCCCGACGCCTCCACCGCCGCGTCGCGCGCGTGGTTCGCCTCGAAATGGCTCTCCGCCTCGCGGAAGTTCAGGTTCGTGCGCTCGGCGAGCTCCTCGGCGACTCGCCGTCCGAACTCCGGATGCGTGTTGATGCCCGTCCCCACCGCCGTCCCGCCGATCGCCAGCTCCGAGAGCGTCTCCAGCGCGCGCTGGAGGCGTCGCTCCGCCTGGCGCATCTGGGCCGCGTAGCCGGAGAACTCCTGCCCGAGCCGGATGGGCGTTGCGTCCTGGAGATGCGTCCGTCCGATCTTCACCACATCGTCCCAGTCCGTCGCCTGCCCCTCCAGCCGCTCCGCGACGCGCCGGACAGCCGGGATCAGGCGGTCGTGGATCTCCACCGAGGCGGCGACGTGCAGAGCCGTGGGGAACGTGTCGTTGGAGGACTGGCCCATGTTCACGTGGTCATTGGGATGGACGCCCCCCTCCTCGAGGTAGGTGGGATCCTTCGAAGATCCGATCGCCGCGCCCCGCGCAAGGCAGACAAGGTTGGCGATGACCTCGTTGGCGTTCATGTTGGTCGAGGTGCCGGAGCCGGTCTGGAAGACATCGACGGGAAAATGCTCATCGTGCCGCCCCGCCGCCACTTCCTCGGCCGCGGCGATGATGGCTTGGGCCCGCTGCTCATCGAGCCGCCCCAGCTCTCGGTTCGCCCCGGCGCACGCCGCCTTGAGCAGCCCATACGCCCGGATGATTGGCGAGGGGACGGGACGGTTCAGGACGGGAAAGTTCAGCACCGCCCGCTGCGTGGACGCTCCGTAGAGCGCCCCGGCGGGCACGCGCATCTCCCCCATGGAATCCTTCTCGACGCGGGTCTCGGACGACGGGGCGTTTGGCATAGCGGCGGACTCATCCCTTCATTCGCCGCATCGGCGGCGGACCGACGAACGTACAACAGACAACGGCGGGCGAAACCGGACGCTGGACATCCCGCAGAAGCGGACCGGGGGGTCATGGAAGGCTACCGTCCCACGCCATCCTCCGAGGTGCAACCGGGGAGGCGGCGATCGGTTGGCTCGTTTGGAGACGGTTCGGGATCTGATCAGAGGGCACTTTATGCGCGGCATTCTCGGCTTCCTCAAGTGGGTTTTCGGAATCGGTTTGGTCACCGCCAGCCTTCTGGCCGTCACGCTGGTCTTCCTGGGCGACGATGTCTCCGAGCTTCTGGCGAGCATGCGGGATCAGGAGGGCGGTGTCGAAGTCCGGACGGAGATCGTCGAGCCGGGGCGGCTGGTGCGGACCGTCGGCGCCCCCGCGCAGATCATGCCGCGGATGGATGTCAACATCTCGGCGCGCGTCTCCGCCCGCATCGTCGAGATGCCCGTCGAGCCGGGGGACTTTGTCGAAAAGGGCGAGCTGCTGGTGCAGCTTGAAGATCAGGATTTCCAGGCGGATCTTGAGTCCTCCATGGCCCGTCTCGGCGCCGAGCAGGCTCGCCTGGAGGCGACCCGCGCGACGTACGTCAACGCCGTCTCCGAATGGGAGCGCGCCAAGACCCTCTTCGAGTCGCAGGATCTCAGCAAGGCGGAGCTGGACTCCGCGGAAGCGGAGCTCAACCGCGCCGAGGCGAACGTCCGCGAGGCGGAGCAGAACATCGCCGTCGCGGAGGCGCAGGTCGCCCGTGCGGAGGAGAACCTCTCCTACACCACCATCTACGCGCCTCTCTCCGGCTACGCCACGCGCGTCTTCAGCAAAGTCGGCGAGACGGTCCTGGGCACCGCCAACAACATCGGCACGACCATCATGACGCTGGCCGACTTCTCCGAGATCCACGCGATCGCTGAGGTCGATGAGAGCGACATAGCCCAGGTCGATCCGGGCCAGACGGCTCGTGTCTACATCAACGCCTTTCCCGATCGCGTCTTTGAGGGCAAGGTCGATCTGATCGACATGCTGCGGACGACCTCCCGCGCCGGCGCCGACGTCTTCGAAGTGCAGATCGTTCTCGCGCTGGAGGAGAAGGACGCCCGCCGCTTCTTCGCGGGGCTGAGCGCGAGCGTCGACATCGAGGTCGAGACGCTCGAGGATGTGCTCATCGTGCCCAGCCAGGCGGTGCTGGATGTGCGCGTCGAGGAGTTGCCCTCGGAGCTGCGCGACGACGAGCAGGTCGATCCGAACAAGACCTTCGCCCGCGTGGTCTACACCATCGAGGAGGGCGCGGCGTCGGCCATCCCCGTCAAGGTCGGGCCCAGCGACCTGCGCCGCACCGCCATCCTCGCGGGCCTCGAGAGCGGAACGGAACTCATCGTCGGCCCCTACCGGGCGCTCATCGATCTCAAGCACGGCGACGAGGTCCGACGCGAGTCCCAGGAGACCGATGGCGACGCCGGCGAGGACGAATCCTCGACCGAGCCGGACGGACAGGAGGCCGCATGACCATCCGGGTCCGCGATCTTCGCAAGGTGTACAAGGTCGGCGTCGAGCGCGTGCATGCGCTGCGCGGCGTCGACCTCGACATCGAGAAGAACGAGTTTGTCGCCATTATGGGCGCCTCGGGCTCGGGCAAGTCGACGATGATGAACATCCTGGGCTGTCTCGACAAGCCGACCAGCGGCGCGTACGAGCTCAACGGCAAGCCGACGCACGAGATGTCTGGCGCCGAGCTCGCCGCCGTGCGCAACGCCGAGATCGGATTCGTCTTCCAATCCTTCGAGTTGCTCTCCCGCGCCTCGGCGCTCAAGAACGTCATGCTCCCGCTCCTGTACTCGAAGCGCGGCTGGTGGCGCGCGCGCAAGGCGGCGAAGCTGGCCCTCGAGCGCGTCGGGCTCGGAGACCGCATGCACCATCACCCCAACCAGCTCTCCGGCGGCCAGCGGCAGCGCGTCGCCGTCGCTCGCGCGCTGGTCACGTCGCCCAGCATCATCCTCGCCGACGAGCCGACGGGAAACCTCGATTCCACGACAAGCGAGGAGATCATCGCTCTCTTCCAGCAGCTCCACGACGACGGGCAGACCATCATCATCGTGACGCACGAGGAGGATGTCGCCGCCCACGCCCAGCGCATCGTCCGCTTGAAGGACGGCATGATCGACTCCGACCATCCCACCGACGAGGATCCGATCCATCGCTTGTGGGCGGAGCAGGCCGCCGCCCGCCTCCAGACCATGTCCACCGGGCCCCGTCAGAGCGCGCGCGACGCTGAGGGCCGCCCCGCGCCCCGCCCGCCGGAGACCGTTGAGGCCGCGCCGTGATCGTCTTCCGCGTTCTCGTCCAGACCGTCTTCCTCGCCTTCGGACAGATCTGGGCCCACAAGACCCGCGCAGCGCTGACGGCGCTCGGGCTGATCATCGGCGTCGCCTCCGTGACGGCCGTGATCGGGGCGCTGAAGGGCATGCAGGAGGGCGTGCTGAGCGAGTTCGAGGGTTTCGGCGCGCGCAAGGTCTGGATCTTCGGCGATCGCCCGCGCGAGCTTCGGGGAACGCTCCACTGGCGCGACGTGATCATGACCCCGGAGGAAGGGCAGGCCATCCTTGAGAACTGCCCAGCCGTCGTCCGCATCACGCCGCTCGCCAACATGACCTTCCCGGTGCAAAGCGACGATCTGCGGATCGAAGGCGCGCAGGTCACGGGCATCCGCTCCGACTGGCACGAGATCGAAGGGCGCTACGTCAAGCTCGGGCGGACCTTCACCAGCGTCGACGACGAGCAGCGGTCCCAGGTCTGCCTCGTCAACGACGACGCGATCGAGCAGCTTCGCCTCGATGTCGATCCCGTCGGCGACTGGATCGTGATCAACGATCGACGCTTCATGATCGCGGGTGTTGTCGAGAAGGCCGACGCCGGCGTGCGCTTTGGCGACAGCGAAACCAGCGCCGAGATGTTCATTCCATTCTCGACCGCCACAAAGATGAACCCCTGGACGTGGCTCTACCTCATGGCGCAGCTCGAGTCGCCCGAAGCGGCGGCCGACGCGCGAGCCCAGATACAGTTCGTGCTGCGCAACATGCGCGGGATCGAGCCCGGCGCGTTGGACACCTTCCGCGTCGAGGTCATGCAGCAGCACATCGACACCTTCAACACGCTCGCCGCGGGGATCACCGCCGTCGCCGCGGGCGTGGTGGGCATCTCCCTCATCGTCGGCGGCGTGGGCATCATGAACATCATGCTCGTGAGCGTGAGCGAGCGGACCCGCGAGATCGGCCTGCGGAAGGCCGTCGGGGCCAAACCGGGGATCGTCCTCCTTCAGTTCCTGACGGAGGCGGTCGTGCTCTGCCTCGCGGGCGGCGGCGTCGGGATCGCTGTCGGGCAGGCGCTGGTGGTGGGCATCCAGCGCATCCCGGGCGCTAATCTCGAGCACGCCGCCATCCCTGCGTGGGCGTTCGGACTCGCCTTCGGCTTCAGCGCGGCCGTCGGCGTGATTTTCGGTATCTTCCCGGCCCTGAAGGCGGCGCGGATGGATCCCATCGAAGCGTTGCGCAAGGACTAAGCGGAGCGACCCGTGTTCCTCATCCGTTGGCTCATCCAGACGGCGGCCCTGGCGGTCGGCCAGCTCAACGCGCACAAGGCCCGCGCCTCGCTCACGATGCTCGGGATCATCATCGCCGTCGCCTCCGTCGCCACGGTGATCGCCTCGCTCCAGGGCCTGCGCTCCTTCGTGCTCGAGGAGTTCGAGACCATCGGCACGCGCTACGTCGTCATCGACGGCGATCGCCCACCCGAGCTGCGCAACAAGATCGGCTGGCGCGACGTTCAGCTCAAGTATGAGGAGGTCGTCGCCCTGCGCGACAACGCCTCGACGCTCGAGGCGATCACGCCGATCTGGACCAATACGACAACCGTCTCCTACGCCCAGGAGACGCTCGAAGGCGTGCAGATCCGCGGCATCTGGCCCGAGTGGCACGACATCGAGCAGCGCAGCGTCGTGCGCGGACGCCCCTTCGTCCGCATCGACGACGACGAACGCCGCCGCGTCTGCCTCGTCAACGACATGGCGATCGAGGAGCTCGGGCTCAACAAGGATCCCGTCGGCCAGTTCATCATCGTGGGCGATCAGCGGTGCCAGATCATCGGCGTCATCGAGACTAAGGAGGTCGCGCCGATGTTCGGCGGCGATCAGCCGCACACGGAAGTCTTCCTCCCCTTCGAAACCGCCCGCAAGATGTGGCCGCACCGCGTCATCCGCGAGGCCCCTGCCCTGATGACCGACGAGCGCCTCGCTGAGGAGATGCAGGCGGAGGTGACATTCATCCTCCGCTCGCTCCGCGAGCTGGCGCCCGGGACGCCCGACACCTTCGAGGTCGAAATCGTGCAGCTCGCTCTGGATCAGTTCAGCACCGTCGCCGCCGGAATCACCGCAGTCGCGGCGGGAGTCGTCTCGATCTCCCTGCTCGTCGGAGGCGTCGGGATCATGAACATCATGCTCGTCAGCGTCAGCGAGCGGACGCGCGAGATCGGCCTCCGCAAGGCCGTCGGAGCGCAGCCGCCGATTATTCTGCTCCAGTTCCTCGTCGAGGCGGTGCTGCTCTGTCTCGTCGGCGGCGTGATCGGCCTCGCGGTGGCGCAGGGGTTGACGCTCGGGATTCGATCCATCCCCGACTCCCCGCTCACCGGCGCCGAGATCCCCGTATGGGCCAAGGTCCTCTCCCTCGCCTTCAGCGCCGCCGTCGGCGTGATCTTCGGACTCTTCCCGGCCATCAAGGCCGCGCGACTCGATCCCATCGAGGCACTGCGACATGAGTGAACGACTCGTCGGGACCGCGGCCGTGGCGGCGCTCGCGCTGTGCGCCGGCTGCAAGAACCCTTTCATGTCCCATCCGGACGACTTCGGCCCCCGCGTCCCCATCGAGCGCACGCGGCGTGTGGAGCCGCTTCGCATCGATCGCTTCACCGCCGATCCCGTCGACGACCTCACGGAGGCCGCGGAGGAGGCCGCCGGCAAGGAGCCGCCCGACCGTTTCGCGGAGGCGGCGCGCGTCGAGATCACGCTCGAGGAGGCGCGCGCCCTCACGCTGGCGAACAATCTGGACCTCCAGACGGCGCTGGTCGATCCGACGATCGCCGCGACGGTTGTGACGGAGGAGGAGGCGCGCTTCGAGGCGGTCTTCACCGCGAGCTTCCGCGAGACGCAGACGGACCAGCCCACCGCGACCACGCTGGCGGGATCTCAGATTGAGTCGCGCAATATCAACGCGGGCGTCGAGGCCCCGCTTCGCACCGGCGGCACGCTCAACATCGACTGGGCGACGACCCGCACGAAGACCAACAACCAGTTCACCTTTCTCAATCCCGCCTACGACTCCGATCTGAGCTTCTCCATCACGCAGCCCCTCCTGCGCGGCGCCGGGCGCTACGCCAACACCCACCGCATCCGCGTCGCCGCCTTGAACCGGGGCATCGATCTCGCCCGCACCAAGCTGGAGGTCATCCGCCAGATCGCCGCGGTCGATCGGGCCTACTGGCGCGTCTTCGCCGCGCGGCAGGCGCTGGCCGTTCGTCGCCAGCAGTACGAGCTCGCGGCCGACCAGCTCGAGCGCGCACGCCGGCGCGTCGCCGCGGGCCAGGATCCGGAGGTGGAGATCATCCGCGCCGAGGAGGGCGTCGCGGAGCGCGTGGAGGCGATCATCGTCGCGGAGAACGACCTGCGGCTCCAGCAGCGCGAGTTGAAGCGCATCATGAACGCGCGCGACCTCGACATTCGCAGCAAGACGGTCATCGACCCGCTCACCCCGCCCAACCCGGAGAACTATTTCTTCGACACCGAGCGGCTGACCGACGAAGCGATCGCGAACCGCATGGAGCTGCTCGAACTCGAGCTCCAGTTCCTGATCGATGAGAGCGCCATCGCCTTCGAGCGCAACCAGGCCCTTCCGCTCTTCACCATCGATTACACCTATCGCCTCAACGGCCTCGGCCCCGGATTCTCCGAAGCTCTCGGGCAGGTGGGCGACGGCGATTTCGCCGACTGGTCGCTCGGATTGAACGCCGAGGTCCCGATTGGCAACGACGCCGCCCAATCCCGTGTCGCTCGCGCCATTCTCGAGCGCCTTCAACGCTATTCGACCCGCGCCTCCCGCGAGCAGACCATCGTGCAGGAGACGCTGGACGCCGTTGACGAGATCGAATCCGGATGGCGCCGCGTCCTCGCGGCGCGTCAGTCCACCCTTCTCGCCGCCCGCACCTTCGAAGCCGAGCAGCGGCAGTTCGACGTGGGCAACCGCACGAGCACGGAGGTTCTCGAGGCGGCCACGCGCCTCGCCGACGCGCAGCTCTCGGAGATTCGCGCTCTCACGGAGTACGAAATCGCCAAGGTGGACCTCGCCTTCGCCACCGGAACCCTTCTCGGCAAGGCCCGCATCGCTTGGGAGCCCCTCGACCCGCGCCCCAAGGACGCCACCGGCGTCGACCGCCGCGGGGCGTTGATCTACGGAGAGGGGCCGGGCCCGTGATCCGTCCATCCTGATCGATGAATCAGGCGGTCGCCGCCGACGCGTCCTCCGCGAAGAGCGCCTCCACGAAGGCGTCGGGATCGAAGGGCTGGACATCCTCGGGCGTCTCGCCGACCCCGATGAACTTGACGGGAATGTCGATCGCGTCCCGAATCGCCACGACCGCGCCGCCGCGCGCCGTGCCGTCCAGCTTCGCGAGAAACAGGCCCGTCACGTCGATCGCGCTTGTGAACATCTCAGCCTGGCGCAGCGCATTCTGCCCCGTCGTCGCGTCCAGCACCAGCAGCGACTCGTGCGGCGCCCCTTCGATCTTCCGCGCCACCACATCGCGAATCTTCGTCAACTGACGCATCAGCGGCTCCTGCGTCTGGAGCCGCCCGGCGGTGTCCACCAGCAGCACATCCACACCGCGCGCCAGCGCCGCCTCGCAGGCGTCGAATGCGACCGCCGCGGGATCGCCCCCCTGCTGCCCCTTGATCACGTCGACGCCGAGCCGCTCCGCCCAGATCTCGAGCTGCCGCACCGCCCCCGCGCGAAACGTGTCGCACGCCGCCAGCAGCACCGTTCGACCATCATCGCGCAGCGCCTTGCACAGCTTCGCGATGGAGGTCGTCTTCCCCGCGCCGTTGACGCCCGCCACGAGAATCACCGTCGGCCCCGATTCGGCGAAGCTCAGCGAGCGATCGCGCTCGGGCCACATCTTCTTGAGCTCCGACTTGAGATAGTCGAGGACCTCCTCCCCGCGCGAGATTTTTCCCTCCCGGTAGTCGGCGCGAATCCGCTCGATCAGCCGCGTCGCCGCCTTGACGCCCACATCCGACTGAATCAGCCGCGCCTCGATCTCATCGATCAGCGCATCATCCAGCTTCCGCCCGACCAGGATCGACCGCAGCCCCCCCACGAACGCCTCGCGCGTCTTGGCGAGCCCCTTGCTGACCTTCGAAACAATCGACTTGAACAGCGCCATGACTCCCTCGCGTCAGCCCTACCGGAGCGAATCGCCCGGCGCCGGCTTGAACTCGACCTCCTGCACGATCGCCGGCGGGTCGGACTCTACTTCCGCATCGCCACGCTCATCCCGGCGCATCCGCTTCATGATCTTGTCGAGCACCCCGTTGACGAACGCCGGCGATCGCTCCGTGCTGAACGCCTTGGCGAGCTCGATCGCCTCGTTCACCACAGCCTTCGCCGGCGTCAGGTCCTGCGCCATCTCGTGATGAGCCAGCCGCAAAATCGCCCGGTCCGCCGCCGGCTGACGATGCGCGGGCCACGTCGGCGCCAGTTCCCGGATCGCCTCGTCGGCCTGCCGCCGGTCCGACCATGCGGCGAGCGCCAGCTCCATCGCGCGCCGCATCGCCTCCGCATCGACCTCCTCGGGAGCGTTCTCCCGCACCGCGCGCTCGATATCCTCCGCCGCGCTCTCGCCGCGAACGTCGAGCTGAAACAGCGCCTGAAACGCCAGGCGCCGGATGTCGCGCGTCACGCCCATGAGTCCGGTTTCACTGTAGACCCCGCAGTCGACGGATCGCCGTCGCCGTCGAGATCGCCGCATGCATCGCCTCAATCCCTTTGTTCTCGACCGGCTTTTTCGCCTCGCCCGACTGCTCCGCCGCCGACGCCACGTCCTGCGCCCGCGCGCGCGCCTGTTCGATCGAGGAGACCGTCAGCACACCGAACCCGATCGGAACTCCCGTCCGCACCGACGCCGCCGTCAAGCCCTGCGCCACCGCGTCCGCGATCACCTGATCATGCCGCGTCTCACCCTGCACCACGCACGCCAGCGCCACCACCGCGTCGAACCCCGCCTCCGCCGCCGCCGACGCCAGAACCGGAAGCTCGAACGCCCCCGACGCCGGCGCCACCGCCAGCGACTCCGCCCGACCGCCAAGCCGCTCGAACTCCCGCCGAGCGCCCTCCAGCAGCGACTCCGTGATCGCCGCGTGATACCGGCTCACGATGATCGCCACGCGAAAACCCCCGGCGTCCGCTTCGTCCTCCATGATGTGGCTTTCGGGGGCCATAAGCCGCGATCGTAGAGACGTCCCGCCGCCCCGACCAGCTCAGAAGGCCCGCTCCACGATCGAGAGCAGGCGAAGCCGCTCCGGCGCCCGGGGGATCAGCGCGATGATCGTCGAACGCCGCCGCTCCCGCAGCTCGTCAATCTCCTCCCGCGCGCACAGAAGGGCGTGCCCAACGCTCGGAGGTCTTTCGATGAAGGGCCCGGCCACGCCGAAGGCGGCGCCCTCTTCCTCCGGCGCGCTCGGCGCGATCAGATACGCATACCCCGGCTCCAGCGACGCCTGAAGCGTCAGATCCCGGAAGAGCAGGCCCTCCTGCTCGAGAGGCTCGATCCGGGCCGGGCGGAAGGGCTCTTCGATGCCGTCCCGACGGTTGCGCGTCCGATGCTGAATCGCCAGCTCGACCTGGAGCCGGGGGCGATCGAGCGTCGGCGTGGTCCACGCCCGCGCCAGCAGCCGCAGGGCCCCGCCATCGAGCGCCAGCGGCTCGCCCTGCACCAGGAGCGGACGCGTGGCGCCCCAGGAGGCGCCCCGGGCGATGACCGTCCAGGCGCCTCCACGACCAAGCCAGTGGGTGCTTCGCGTGGAGGAGCTCGCGAGGGCGTCGCTGAGCCGCCCCAGCTCCGCCAGTGGAATCCGGAGCACACGCAGCCCCTCGCCGCCCCAGCGCCGATCCACGATCGCTGACAACCCCTCAGGCGTCCCCTCCTCCAGTTCCTCGAAGATCTCCGCCAGCTCCGTCGGCGACCGCTCCACTCTCCAGGAGCGAATCTCCAGCCCGTTGTCGCCTCCATAGACCATCGGCGAGCGCAGATCGATCCGTGGTGTCGCCGCCGCCGGCGTCGCCGCCTCGCCGCCGACGCAGCCGCCCGCCGCCAGCAGGGCGACCCCGATCGTAAAGAGCCAGGCTGTCCGGAGCAGCGCCATCACGCCCGCTATTCGAACGGACCGGCGCGGATGTTGCACGCCGCCGATTATCCGCCTCCCGGGCCCGCCGCGCGCCCAGCCCCGCCGGCGCCCGCCGGCTCCTCCGCCGGCTCGAACTCGTTGATGCGGTCGATGAGCCGCCGCAGCAGCCCATATCGCCGGCGGGTGTGGGTGAAGACCAGACGCGGCAACTCCAGATGGTCATCCTCGACGTCCAGCGCGCCCCGCTGCACCATCCGCCCGCTCTTGACGATCGTCGCGAACTCCTCGTTGAGACGCTCGACGTCCTCATCGCGCAGGCGATGATTCAGCCGCAGCACGAGATCGTCGCGGACATAACGCTCGGAGTGGTAGTTGCGATAGAAGCGGTCGATGTGCTCCACCGCGTCCCTGGGACTGCCGGCGCGATGCATCAGGCTCAAATCCTCCGGGCTGATGAAGGAGTGGCCCAGGAGCGAGTTCTCGATGTAGTTCAGCCAGTGCTTCCAGTAATCTCCCTCCTCGCCCTCGAGCAGCACGATCGGCATGATCGTGCTCTTGCCCGTCTGCACCAGCGTGAGCACTTCGAAGAGCTCATCCTGCGTGCCGAATCCGCCCGGAAAGATCGCCACCGCGTCCGCCTGCGAGACGAACATCAGCTTGCGCGTGAAGAAGTAGCGGAAGTTGATGAGCTTCGCGTCGCCCGCGATGATCTCATTCGCCGTCGTCTCGAACGGCAGGCGAATCGACAGGCCGAACGACGCCTCGCGCCCGGGCCCCTCGTGACCCGCCTTCATGATCCCATCCCCCGCGCCCGTGATCGCCAGCCAGCTCTTCTCCGCCATCAGTCGCGAGAACTCCACCGCCGCCCGGTAGTCGCCGTGATCCTCCGCCGTGCGCGCCGAGCCGAAGATGCTGATCTTCCGGACGTGCGGATACTCCGCGAAGACCCGGTAGGCATGCCGCATCTCCTTCAGCGACGCCGCCATCAGCTTCAACTCCCCGCGGTTCCGACCGTCGGCGATCAGCTTTAGCGCCGTCTGTTGCAGATCCCGGATGAACCGGCTGTCCCCATCGTGCGGATCTCCACCCGCCCGCCGGATCAGCTCGTCCACCGCCTCCAGCATCTCCGGACTCGACAGATCCGGGCGCGACTGCCACGGCGCCTCGTCGGTGTGTGACTCTCTCGGCTGTTGCGACATGGCTCCTCTCAGACGGCTCAGCCGCCCTCTCGCGCCGGACGGACCGGCTTCAGTCGGGGCGGGGGCTCCGATCCTACAGATCTCCCCGGGCGCCCGACGCCGCCGCCCTCCACGCGTTGCCCCACGACGCCCTGAAGCACGCGCCGCGTCCCGGGAAGCTGCACCGTCGAGAACTGCGGATCGTCCACAGGCCCCCTCACCACGATCGTCGCCAACTCGTTGCGAACCGCATCCGCGATCCCACTGATCACCGGCACACGAAACGCTCCGGAGGTCCGGAATCGCAGATCCAGATCGAGCTCCGGCCACGTCGCCGCCCCGCTCCCTGTCACGAGGATCGAGCGCGAGCGCACGTTCAGCGTCTCGAAGTACAGGCGCTCGCCCAGGATGAAGAAGCTCGCATCGGCCCGATCCACCGGCTCGGCGCGCGGCGCTTGCAGTGCGCTGAGCTCCAGAACACGCATCAACAGCGGAAACTCCACGAGATCCCCACCCGAGACATGCAGCGACCCGCGCCCCCTGCTCAACTCCGGACGCCCCACCATCCCGCTGAGCGACAGACGCGACTCCACGCGACCGCGCGGACCGCTGTCTTGACCATCCTCCGCTACGTCGTCACCCGTCGTGTCGCTCGCGAAACGCTCCAGATCCACGCCCGCCAGACGGATGTCCACCTCGAATCCCGTCTCGACCTCCCCATCCAGCGTCATCTCCTCGAATATCGCGCGCCCCACCATCCGCCCGCCGTGCACGTCGGCCGTGAAACTCGGCGCCGCCAGCCGCGCGCCGCCGCTCTCGGATTGCAGACGGGCGGCGCCCCGCGAGAAGCGAATCCCCGCCGCCGTGCCCGACGCCTCGCTGAGTTCAACGTTGAGGATCGGCCGCTCGCTCTCCGGCGCGGGCTCCGCGACGATTCGCGCCCGCCCGCTCAGGTCCGACACCGGGACCGCGCTGCCGAAGGAGACGCCCTCGAACGCCACGTCGCCGCGGAAACGAATCGCGGGCGCCGCATCCTCCGTCTCCGCCTCGCGGAAGCCAAGCGTCGCTCGCTTGAGCTCAAATCCGCCGCTGACGTGAAGCTCCAGATCCGCAAACGCCTCCTGCACGTCCGCGGGGAGCAGGGCGACCAGATCGCGCGGCATCCGCTCGCCGCGTGCGCGCAGCTCGAGCTCCCCGTGCAGCGACGGACGCGCCGCCCACGCGCCGCTCACCGTCGTCTCCCACTCCGACGTCGCCATCCGCAGATCTTCAATCCGTCCTCCATCGTCGTCGAAGCGGACCACCCCGCCGATCCGCCCGAAGCGAATCCGGTGCTCGCCCGCGCGAAACTCCGCGCTGCGGGGTCGGATCGCCCCCGTCACCGCGACTTCTTCCCCCGCCGCGCGCGACGCCGACAACTCCGCGTCGAACACGCCCGCAAGCGTCGACCAGTCGATGGGCGAAGCGTCCTCATCTTCCGTGGCTCTCTCAACCAGCCGCCGAATCAAGGGGGCGTGGAATGGAGCGGAGGTGAACTTCGCCTCCATCGCGACCGCGCCCTGCTCCGCCAGATCCGCCCGACCGTCCAGGCGGACCGATTTGATCTCCAGACCATCCACGATCCCGATCCCCGCCACGTCCTCGAACGCGACGCCATTCGGACCGACCTCAATCACGCCCCCCGCCGAAACGAGCCCGATCCGTCCACCATCCACAGAGAACGTCAAATCCTTCGGCTCGCGGAGCCGGCTCGTCGCCTCCAGATCCTCATCTCCCAGACCCGCGAACTCCACGTCGAGCGTGACCCGCCCCTTGGGCGCGCGCTCGGCGCGAAACGAGGCGATCCGCTCCGCGATCCCGGGCGCGCCGGCGCGCAGCGCCTCTTCGATCGGCAGCGACACGTCCAGACCCGTGATCTCCAACCGTCCGGCGACTCCTCCCGACCCCTCCGCCGCAGGATCGCTCACGTCCACCCGAAGCCACAGGGGCGCCTCGTCGATCCGCCCCTTCACCGGACCGACGCGCACGCGATCCTCGCTCAGTCGCACCACGCCCGCGAGCTCGCGGATCTTGAGCCGCTCCCCCTCCTCCGTCCCGCCGGGCGACGCCGAGACGCCGTCGAACTCGATGACCGCGGAGGGGCGCAGCCGGTCTCCGTCGGGGCGCACCTCGATGTCCGCGGAGCGGAGGCGCCCTCTCACGTCCAGCGCGGCGATGGCGTCGCGAATCGAGCGGCCGTCATCCCCGTCATCCGACAACATCGCGAGAAGAAAGCCGTCAATCGGCACATCGCTCATGAGCACACGGATCTCGTTGTCCACCTCATCCCCGAGCAGGGCTTCGAGGCGCCCCGCGCCTCCGGAGAGCCCGCTGATGCGCGACGCCTCGACCGTCACCGCGCCGCTCGTGACCGAGATATACACATCCCTCGCGCGCAGCGGATACGGAAACTCCTCCGTGATCAGATCCAGACGCGGCGCGAAGGCCTCGATGTCGTACTGATACGGCCCCCCGCGCTGACGATGCACATGCGCCTGCACGCGCGCGGATCCGCCTGGGAAGAAGATCGGTCGCTGCGCGAGCCGCTCCACGCGCTCAATCTCGCGCTCCAGCTCCACGCGCTGCACGGCGGAGCCCTCTAGCATGCTCGCCAGCTCCAGGCGCAGCGCCGCGAGCCGCTCGATGCGCTCCGCCCGCCTCGCCGGCGTCTGCATCAACTCCGCATCGATCAACTCGTGAGAAGCCGCTTCCGAGACGAAGGAGCGCACCAGCGGGCGCCACTCCTCCGGCATCGAATCGATAAGCGTGTCATCGAGCGGCACGCGCTCCCCGAAGATGCGAATCGAGACGTCGCTCTCCGATCCGAACGTCACGTATCCCTCCGCCCGCAGCTCCGCGCCCGTCGGGCCGCGCCCCTGCAAATCGACATCCACCCGCGTCTCCGTGAAGGCGATCTCGCCCTGGACCTGCTGCGCGGGATATGGGAAATCGATCTGCGCCGCCGTCGCCTGCTCGATGAAGAGCGTCCCCTCCGTCCGGAAAGGCGCCGCTTTCCCCTGCGCCGGCGCGCCGCGCTCCAGCGTCACCTCGCCCGAGACGATCGCCGTCGGCCCCGAGAACTCGCGGAACGCGCTTCTGGCGTCCGGCGGCGCCAGCGGGAGCAGGCGAGGCCGCTCCGCCACCACGAAGCGATCCGTCCGGATCACCACCCGCGCCGGCGCGCGCGCATCCAGCCCCTCAGTCTCAAGCGTCACCGTCGCCGGCAGATCCTCCACCACACCCGACGCCCGCCCGCGCAGACCGGCGCCATCCATCCGCAGCGATCCGTCGACGTCCGACATCCGCAGCGCCAGCGTCTCCCCCGCCTGCTCCACCGGCGCACGCAACTCGACATCTCTCACGATGATCTCCCCCACCGGCGCCTCGCCCCGCGCGTATGACAGCGAGGCGCGCTCAACAGCGCCCTCCACCTCGAGCTGCCGCCACGTCGGCGTTGTCGCTGAAAGGGGCGCCTCCCTCCAGGGCGTCAGGCTCAGGCTGCGAAGCGCCAGATCGAGCCGCCCGTCATCCAGATCGAGCAGACCCTCCAGGCGCGCCCCTTCATCGCCACCGCGCTGCTCGATCGCGATCTCGAACTGACGCCCGCTCGAGGGCGCGCGCGTCATCCGACCATTGATCGCCCAGCTCTGTAGCGGCTGATATCTCGCCCCCTGATGCTCGCCCAGCTCCAGCCGTCCGTCTTCGAAGACGATCGCCTCGGGAAGCGCCGCATCGGGCGCTCCCTTCGCCCCCCGCTGATCGAGCAGCAAGGGGTCGATGTTGAACCCCGCGCCGCTCGCCTCGCTGCTCAATCGGATCACTGGCGCTTCGAGCTCGATCCGCCCCACGCCCGCGCGCCCGCCGAGCGCCGAGCGCAGCAGGCGCCCCCAACCGAGATCGATGCGCGCGCTCGTCGATTCGAGAATGGTCGCCGCCTCCCCCTCCACGTCGGCGGCCATCGCGCGCACGTCCGTGATGAACAGATCGCCCCCCACCGTCAAACGCACATCGCCCATCCGAACATCGAGTCTGAGCGCCGCTTCCAGCCGCGGCGTCGCCAGAGCGCGCAGAACCGGCCCGCGCGTGACGACGTAGGCGCCTCCCAGCAGCAGCCCCATCAGCGCCAGAATCAACACCACCAGGGCCTGAGGCCATCGCCTCCAGCGCTTCAGGCGCCGCGGCGCCCCGCCCTCTGCGCCTCGCGATCTCATGCGTCCTGTGCGAATCTCGCCACCTCGGGATCACCCGCCGCCAAGGCTATACTCGACCTTGACGCTCTTTGACATCATGCGCTCGTAGCTCAGCAGGATAGAGCAGCGGTTTCCTTCGCAAGAGGGGCCCGACCCGGAAACGGATCGAGGCGAACCGGGTGAACTCGGGGAAGCCCCATCGCCGCCCCCAATCGGGCCGGCGCGGGTGATCCCGAGCCAAGCCGCCGGCGGGGTCGACCATCACCGGTCGAGCCGGCGGAAGGTGTAGAGGCCAGCGGGTGAGACGCCCCACCAATACCCCCGCGTAGGCGACGAGTCCGGCGGACCCGTCGCCGAAGCGCCCGGCGACCTCGCCTTCCGAATGCGGGGAGGCAGGTCGATGAGATGGTCCAGCCCGCCGGGACGACCGGCGGATCGCTGAAACCGCAGGTCGGAGGTTCGAGTCCTCCCGGGCGCATTGAATCAGCGGTCCCGTTCGCGCCAGGAAGGAACCCGCTCATGCCGTTCCCACGCCGCCGGCTGACCTGCCTCGCGTTGCCCGCGATGGCTCTCCCCTGCCTCGGGGGATCCTTCGTCGATCTGGCGACCGCTCCGCCCGAGCGCGTCCTCCGCCTCGACGGCTTCGCATCCGATGGCCTCGTCGCGCGCAGCGTCGCCGGCGCAGGCGACGTCGATCAGGACGGCTTCGACGACCTGCTCATCGGCGCCCCGAGACTCGCCTTCGGCGGCCTCCCCGACGCCGGCGCCGTCTTCCTCGTCCGCGGCGGATCTCAAGTCGACACCCTGGGCCAGCGCAGTCTCGCCCTGCTGGCGCCGCCTGATGGACTGACCATCCTCTCAGACGGCGTCGGCCTCGCCCTCGGCGCCTCCGTCGCCGGAATCGGAGATATCAACGGCGACGGCGCCCCCGACATCGCTCTCGGAGCCCCCGAGTTCTCGAACGCCGCCCCGACGAGCGGCCAGGCCTATGTCCTTTTTGGCGGCGCTTCTCTCTTCGCGCGATCTTCTTTCAACTTGGAAGACCTCGAGCCCTCGGAGGGATTCCTCATCCAGGGACGCGCGCTCGGCAACGAGCTCGGCCGCAGCGTCGCGAGCGCCGGCGATGTCAACGCAGACGGTGTTCCCGACTTCATCGTCGGCGAGCCGTTCGCCGACGGCAGCGAGCTCTCCGTCGCCGCCGGCGCCGCCGCCGTCATCTTCGGCGGCGAATCACTCATGGAGACCGTCGCGCCCGCGGGCGTGCTCCTCATCTCTGTCCTCGACGGCCGCACCGGTTTTCTCGTGCAGGGGCGCGAGTTCTTCGGGCTTCTCGGAGAGCGCGTCGCCGCGGCCGGCGATCTGAACGATGACGGGCTCGACGATCTCCTCATCAGCGCCGACGGCGAGGGGCCGAGCGACCGACCGAACGCAGGGCGCGCCTACGCCGTATTCGCCGCGCCGCCGCCGATCGACGAGGGACGCGTCATCGTCTCCGGGATCATGCCCTTTGACGGAATCGCCATCGACGGCCCCGAACCGGAAGGCATCACCTCCTTCGCGCTCGCCGGCGCCGCCGATCTCGACGGCGACGGCGTCGACGACATCATCATCAGTTCGCCCAACGCCGCTCCCAACGGCGACCGCTCCGGCCTCGTCCATGTCCTCTTCGGCCCGCGGGAAAGACAGGCAGATCCCATCGACCTCCTCGCAGTCGGCCCGCCGGATGCGCTCGTGATCCGCGGCGCCGAGGGCGACCAGATCATCGGCGGCCAGCTCGACGCAGGCGACGTCGCCGGGTTCGCCGTCGCCGCGGGCGACTTCACGGGCGACGGCGTCGACGATCTCGCCATCGCTTCCCCGGGCGCCAATGACGGCGATCGCATCAACGTGGGGATGGTCGCCATCCTCCGGGGCGGTCCCTCGCTGCGCACGCGAGGCGTCATCGATCTCGCCGCCATCTCCGCCGCCGACGCCGTCCGCATCCGCGCTATCGATTTCAACGAGACCGCGGGTCGCTCCCTCGCCTTCGTCGGGGACATGAACGGCGATGGCTGTCAAGACCTTGTGATCGGCTCCCCCGGCGCCCGCGACGGCGCGGCGCGCGGCGTCGGGCGCGCCTACGTCGTCTTCGGCTTCGAGCCGCTCGCCGCGGACCTCAACAACGATGGCGCCGTGGGCCATGCCGACCTCGCCCGCCTACTGGGTCGATGGGGCCAGATCGATCTCGCGGCTGATCTCGACGGCGACGATGCCGTCGGCGCCGCCGATCTCGCCCTGCTGCTTCAGGACTGGGGCGCCTCCTCCAGCGCGCGGCGGTAGATCAGCAGCGCATCGCTCCCCAGACGCTTCAAGCGCATGAGCCGAAAGCGCGTCGCCTCCTCCAGCGATGGAGTTGTCGCCCCGCGGGCCAGCGGAATCGCCCGCTCATCCGCCAGCGCCATCGGCGCCACGAACGCCCACACCTCGTCCACGAGCCCTCCGCGCAGCAACCGCCCCATCAGACCGCCCCCGCACTCCAACAGGACGTTCGTCGCATCCAGCTCATCCGCGAAACGCGACAACACCCACGCAAGGTCGATCTCCTCGCTCTCCGCCCGCCAGATCTCGCCGCCCCGCGACGCCAGCGACCGCGCTCGCGCCGGATCCGCGTTAGGCCCCGCCACGAAGATGACGCGCCCGCTCTCCACGCTCCGCACCAGCGCCGAATCCTCCGAAGTCTCCAGGCGCGGGTCGATCACCACCCGGCTCGCCCGCCGGCGCCGCCGACGCACCCCGCGCGCCGTCAGCTTCGGATCATCCGCCAGGACGGTCCCGACGCCGCTCAGGATCACGTCCACCCGCGCGCGCAGCCGATGCGCCCGCCGGCGCGACGCCTCGTTCGTGATCCACTGCGAC
This sequence comes from uncultured Phycisphaeraceae bacterium, assembly GCA_964451515.1. Taxonomy (GTDB): domain Bacteria; phylum Planctomycetota; class Phycisphaerae; order Phycisphaerales; family UBA1924; genus CAYVIJ01. Next base: position 127,668 of record CAYVIJ010000002.1, read on the forward strand.
GCCCCGCTGCGCGTCGCGATGCGACCATCCAGCGTCTGTCCCCACTTCGCGATGACCCACGGCGTCCCCGTGCGCACGCGCTTCGCGAAGGGGCGGATCAACTCCTCGCACGCCGCGCTGGGCACGCGCCGCGTCTCCACGCCCGCGGCGCGCAGCGCCTCCGCGCCGCCCCCGGAGGCGCGCCCCGGATCCGCGGCGCCATAGACGACGCGCGCGATCCCCGCCTGGACGAGCGCCTCCGCGCACGGGGGCGTCTTCCCGTGATGGGCGCACGGCTCCAGCGTCACCCACGCCGTCGCGCCGCGCACGTCGCGCCCGCGCCGCCGCGCGCACTCGAGCGCCTCGATCTCCGCGTGTGCCCCGCCGAAGACCCGATGATGGCCCGCCCCCAGCAATTCAAACGATTCCCCGGCCCTCTCCCGTCCGATGACGCACCCGACCATCGGGTTCGCCTCGACATCGCCCCATCCCCGCCACGCAAGCCGCGCCGCGCGGCGCAGCGTCGCCCGATCGAATCCCCCGCTCGCCGGCATGGCGTCGCGCCTGCTCACGAATGCACCCTACCCGCGCCGCCCTACTACTGAAGCCGCTGAAGCCGCTGACGAGCCCCCGACCCCATGCGGGCCTCCAGATCCGCCAGCCAGCGCCGGGCCGCCGCCCCATACCCGGCCGTCCAGCCCAGCTCGGGACACGCGCGCGCCCAGTAATCGTTGAAGCGCGCCATCGCCGTCTCGCGAACCAGCTTCGCGGTCATCGACGCCAGCGCCGTCGGCATGTGCCGCCCGTCCGCCTCCACCTCGAAATGCGCCACGAGCGATCGATCCCCCGAGCGCAGCGCGTATCGACTGCTCTGCGCCCTTTCGAAGAGCGTCTTGACATGCGCCTCCGGAAACGCCTCGCCGAGCGCCGATGCGTATCGCCTCCGCCCGCCCTGCCGATCGATCGCGACGAAGGGCGCCTCCTCACCGTGGCGCGCGAAGACCTCGCGCAAAAGATCCGTCACAACGCGAAAGGACACGGCCGCCTTGCTGCCCGTTCGCCGGATTCCCTCATTGAAGCGCTCCTCGCACACTGCCCGGCACTGAAGACCTGCCATCTCAATGCCTCGCCCGCGCAGGCGCTCCCCCAGCCGACGCCCATGCATCCGGAGCCGCAGACCGCCGAAATCAACCGCGGCCGGCGTCGGCCCCTCCACGCCGTACCACTCCGCCTCCTCGAGCGCAACGCCCAGACATTCGAAGAACGCGCGATCGCTCGCCGGCGCCATCCCCGACGCCGCGAGAAACGACAACACCCCGAGCTCCAGATGCTCCAGCGGGCGGCGCGTCCGGCTCGAGTTGGGCAGCTTCAGCGCTTTCGAATCGTTCACCGGAATCGTCGAGCGCAGGGCGCGCTGCGGATGACGACACACCACGCCGCGCAGGCGACGCCACAGATCCGGCGGCGCCTCCTCCGGATCGCCGCGCGGATCCTCAAGCCGGAAGACAGCCAGCCCGACGCACAACGGCCCAAGCGGCGGCCCGTACCCGGCCTCATCGACGCCCGCGTAGATCCGGCTTCCGCGCCTTACCGCCGCCATCGCCGGACGCCGTTAGACCCTGGGCCGATCCAATCGGGGGCCGCTCATCGCAATCTCAACTCTGAAGGGTCCACCCCTTCCTCGACCTCGCCGCCCTCGGCTCCGGTCTCGGGGATCTCGACGCCTCCCGAGGACATGATTCCTCGAACAATCAGAAACAGGCCGATGAGCAGGAGTACGCCCGCCACCGCGATCAGAATGTTCCGTTTCTTGTCGTCCAAGCTTCCAACTCCATCGACTTTCAGAAAAAAAGGGGGCGGTGACCGCCCCCTCGAAGGGTCAAGTGTACTCATTGAGGATAAGGTCGCAACGGGCCGACCCCCGTGGGAATCAGAAATCGCGTCCCTTCGGCCCGTTCTCGACCCATACGAACCAGGGCCAGAGGGCATCCTGATCATCCGGACCATTGAATGCCACCGGAACGCCATTCACGCTTGCCCCGGTCCACGTGATCTCCTCGCGCACGCCCCAGTGGTCTTGCGGATTCTGCTCGTAATCCTCGCGATACTCCTGCGTCGTCGGGTTGGGCATTTCGTCGATCGGACGCGTCACGCGAGCCGAGCCATCCATCAACACCGCGGGCGCATCCGCGTTCGGCCAATTATAAAACGGCGCGTTGCGGCTGTTGGAGGCGTAAAGGTCGAAGAACATCACCTTCGCCGCGGGATGCTGCATATCCGCCTTCTGAGTGAAGATCGCGAAGTTCTTCCAGGGATCCGAACTGCCGCCATTCCACGCTACTCTCGCCGCTCCTCCAGACCCCGGAAGTGCACTGCGATTTGAACCGTTCCAGAAGTTGCCCGGGGCCAACTGGTTCTCGCCATACATGCCGGCGAGCGTGTACCGGTATGAGGGCGCCATCGCCCAGACGAAGCTGTCCCCGCCTAGAGGTGCAGGAATCGGCTGCCGAGCCTGCCATTCTCCCGTTCTGGGGACCCTGAAGTCGTCCGGAATCTCCGTGTCTCCGCCAAGATCCTGGCCTCGAAGCGTCGAGAAGTTGGATCGAACGGGAAGCAGGCTGTTCTGCCCGGGCGACGTGAAGATATCCGCGAGCAGGTCCCAGCCCTGGGCGCCATCCTGAATGTAATCGCCAAAGGCGATGTGATACATGTTCCAGGTGCGACCGTGCTCGATCGGGCCGATGATCGTCTCCTCGCCCTGAGACGAATTAAACCCGAACCCGTTGTGCGGGAAGTAGGTGACCGCATACACACGCGCCGGGCGCTTGGGCGAGCCGGTGTACTCGCCCTGGCCCTGCTCCGTCTGGTTCCCGGGAGGCGCGTTGGGCATGCGGCCCTTGTTCTCCGCGGCGTAGTTCTCGGCGCCCTTTCCGTGCTCGGAGAGGTTGGCGAGATCGAGCACCGTCCGGGCGCTGCGGCGGGCTTCGCCGAGCGCCGGAAGCAAAATGCCGATCAGCAGCGCGATGATGCTGATCACCACCAGCAGCTCGACGAGCGTAAAGCCTGTTCGACGACTCTTCATGAATAAGTCTCCTCGCTGATACCTGGCCCGCGCGATGCCTCGCGCCGGGACGCGATACCGCGCGTGTTCAGAGCAACGCGACTGCTTTCTTCCGTCATCCGGGCCCCATGCCAACACGCGTGGACCAGGCGCCCAGGACGATTCCTTCTCATTTCCCGCCGGAAAGCCCGCCGGAGCGGACGGCAACAGCATACTAGGCGAACAACTGCCTTGCGGGAATGCGGCTGAGAGGAGTCGAACCTCCACGGGGTGTTACCCCCACTAGGACCTGAACCTAGCGCGTCTGCCAATTCCGCCACAGCCGCAGATGGCGAACGCAGGATATCGCGATCCCGTCGGGAGACAACCCGACGCTCACGATCCGCGAGGACTCCTCCCCCCCGCAGGCCGGCACGCGCCCCCGCAAGCACCCCTCGCCGACTCCGAACTGGATGGTTCATCGACTCCACGTCGCGTTCGATTCGCAGCGCTGCCCGCCCCGGTTCCGCCAAGTTCAACCGTCCGACAAATCACTTGCGGGCGATTCAGCCGAAGAGCTCCCGAATCGGGGCATTCGCCCCCTCCAGAAAAGCGGACGCCCCCTTTCCCGCCGGGGATCGCCGCTTCACCCTTCTGAACAGGCGACTCGCCGCCGCGACGCCGAGTCGCCCGCCAATCCACTCGCCGAGCCGCTCCGGCCCCCCGCTCGCGGGCCCTCACGCGCCCTTGCTCGCCTTCGCAGGCTCCGGCTCCGGAGACGTCGCATCCGCCTTCCCCGTCACCAGCCCCCTTGCCTCCAGGACCTTCGCGCGGATCTCCTGGAAGAGGTCCGGGTTTTCCTTGAGGAACTGCTTGGAATTCTCGCGCCCCTGCCCGAGCCGGACGTCCCCGTAGCTGAACCACGCCCCGGACTTCTGCACCACGTTGTCCGACACCGCCAGATCCAGCAGATCGCCCGTCGCGGAGATGCCCTCGTTGAACATGATGTCGAACTCCGCGTCCCGGAAGGGCGGCGCCACCTTGTTCTTGACGATCCGCGTGCGAACATGGTTGCCCACCGCCGTGTCGCCGTCCTTGATCGAGCCCGTTCGACGGATGTCGATCCGAACGGATGAGTAGAACTTCAGCGCCCGCCCGCCCGGCGTGGTCTCGGGCGAGCCGAACATGACGCCGATTTTTTCCCGGATCTGGTTGATGAAGATCACGCTGCATGAGCTCTTGCTGATGGCGCCCGTCAGCTTCCGCATCGCCTGACTCATCAGGCGGGCCTGAAGGCCGACCACCGCATCGCCCATCTCTCCCTCGATCTCCGCCCGCGGAATCAACGCGGCGACGGAGTCGACCATGATCACATCGACCGCGTTGGAGCGCACGAGCAGTTCACAGATCTCAAGCGCCTGCTCGCCGCTGTCAGGCTGGGAGACCAGCAGATCATCGATGTTCACGCCCAGCCGGCGGGCCCAGGAGGGGTCGAGGGCGTGCTCCGCATCGATGAAAGCCGCCACGCCGCCCGCCATCTGCGCATTGGCGGCGACGGTCAGCGCCAGCGTCGTCTTCCCCGAAGACTCGGGTCCGAAGATCTCGATGATGCGTCCGCGCGGGATGCCCTTGCCTCCCAGGGCCAGATCGAGGGAGAGGGTCCCCGTCGAGATGCCCGGGATGGCGAGAAAGGCCTCCTCGTCGAGCCGCATGATCGAGCCCTTGCCAAACGTCCGCTCGATCTGCGAGACCGCTCGATCCAGAGCCTGCGATCGCCCCTTGTCCTCGATCGTTGTCGCCATGGCTCCATCCTTGCCCCGGGCGTCGCCGGTTGCTTTGGCCTTGCCGTTCGTGCTTGCCTTCTGCGCTGTCGCGACCATACCGCTGCCTCCCATCGGGTGTCAATGTTTGGGTTGCGGTAGGTTGACCAGGGAGCGTCGCCTTGTCAAGACCTGTTCGGTTCTTTTTTGGATTAGGCGCCTGCCTTCCCCTCTCCCGCCAGCGGGAGGGTCGCGTGAACGGCGTTCACGAACGCTTGTCCGCGGGCCTCGAAGTTCGTGAACTGATCCCAGGAGGCGCAGCCCGGGCTCAAGAGGAGCAGATCCCCGTCGCGCGCGCGCTCGATCGCCGCCTCGACCGCCCGCTCGATTGTTCCCACGATCCGCCCGCGCCCCCCGCGCCGATTCACCAGTTCGCCCAGCGCCGCGCCGGTTGCGCCGATGGCGTAGACCCCGGCGCATCGCGCCGCCACCTCGGCGAGGGGGGTGAGATCGACGCCCTTGTCGAAGCCGCCCGCGATCAGGTGAATCCGCGCGAGGCGCCCCGCGGCCTCCTCCTCGAACGCCCGCAGCGCTCGGATCGCCGACTGCGGCGTGGTGGACTTCGAGTCGTCGTACACCCTCAGCGCGCCGCCGGCGGGAAGCGCGAAATCGCCGACTCGGCGCAGGCGATGCGGCAATCCCTCGAAGGCGCGCAGCGACTCGCCGACGTCGGCGGCGTCAGCGCCCAGCGCCATCGCGACGGCGCTCGCGGCCGCGGCGGCGTTGGCGCGGTTGTGCCCGCCCGGGATGGCCAGGCGGATTCCGGGCAGCGCCGGCGGGCGCACGATGCGTCGCGCCGTCGAGCGCGCGAAGGTCTGCACGGCGGAATCGTCGCCCAGGATGGCGATCTCGTCGGAGCGTCCCCGCAACAGATGCGCCTTGCTGGCGCGGTAGCCCTCGAGCGAACCATGCCAATCCAGGTGGTTTGGCGCGAAGTTGGTCGCGACGGCGATCCCGGGCGTCCACTTTGGCGCCGCTTCGCGCAGCCAGTGTCCCATGGCGCTCGAGAGCTCGAGGACGACCCAGTCCTGCGCGCTGATTGCGGGGAGATCGGAAAGCAGCGATCCGCCCAGGTTGCCCCCCAGCCACACACGCTCTCCGCGCGCGCGCAGCGCATGGGCGATCATGGCGGAAGTCGTGCTCTTGCCAGTTGTTCCGGTCACGCCGATCACGCCCTCCCGCGCGGGCAGGTGTTCCACGTGGAACACTATTTCGGTGGTGATGCGCGCGCCGGCGTCGCGCGCCGCGCACACGAGAGGATTCTCCCAGGGCCTCGGCACGGCGGGGTTGACGACGACGATCTCGGCGCTGCGGAAGTCGGCCTCATCGTGCCCGCCGAAGCGCGCGGCGAGGCGTCCCGCGTCGAGATCCGCCCGGATCGGCTCGAGGGCTGCGCCCAGGGATTCGCGCGTGGCGAGATCCGTCACGCGCACCCGGGCGCCCTGATCGACAAGCCAGCGCGCGACGCCAACGCCACCGCCGAAGCGGCCCAGCCCCATCACCAGCGCCCGCTTGCCTGCCACGTCCTTCGACATCCGGCCTCCATGCCGCGCAATCGGCGTTGTGAGTCTACGAAAAGCGGCGGCGGGCGCGATATCCTGTGGCGATGCTCACCTCCAGAATGAAAAACGTCGCTGTCTTGGCCGTGCTGACCCTCCTGACCCCGCTTGCCTCCGCGCAGGGCGTCCTGACGCCCACGCCCGTTCCGGACGGGATCATCCCGGACGCCCCCCCGCCGGAGGAGGTCGAGGGGCTGCTGCGCGATGTGAGCGCGGCGAATCTGCGTCGGCTGGTCCATACGCTCGCGGGATTCGGGACGCGCCACACGCTCAGCGAGACGGAGTCGGACGAACGAGGGATCGGCGCGGCGCGCCGGTTCATCAAGGCGGAGTTCGAGAAGTACGCGGCGGAGTCGGGGCGTTCGGGCGATGAGTCGATGCGCGTCTATTTCGACACGCATCGCGTCGAGCCGGATGGACGACGCATCACGCAGGCGGTGGACGTGGTGAACGTGGTGGCGGAGCTTCCTGGCGCCATGCCGGAGGCGCGCGACCGGCGCTACTACATCATGGCGCACTACGACTCCCGCGCGTCGGACCCGACGGATGGCGTCTCGAACGCGCCGGGGGCGAACGACTCGGCTTCGGGGGTGGCGGCGCTGATGGAGCTGGCCCGTCTCATGTCGAAGCGCCGCTACGACGCGACGCTCGTCTTCATGGCGACGGCGGGTGAGGAGCAGGGGCTGTACGGCGCGCGCCGGCACGCGGCGGCGGCGATGGAGGCGGGCGAGCGGATCATGGGCGTGCTCAACAACGACATGATCGGCGATCCCTTCGGGATTCACAGCCCGAGCAGCGCAGCGGGACGGGCGGCGCGGCGGACAGTCCGTGTTTTCGCCCAAGGCGTCCCTCGCGGCGTTCCGGATCAGGAGATTGCGCGCATCGCGGGTCTCGGCGCGGAGAACGACTCGCGCGCGCGGCAGCTTGCGCGGCACACAGCGACCATCGGCGCGTGGCATGATACGACGGTCAAGCCTGCGCTGATTTACCGCAACGATCGGTTCCTTCGCGGCGGGGATCACACGGGCTTTCTCGAGGCGGGATTTCCTTGGTCGGTGCGTGTGACGGTCCCACACGAGGATTACGCCAGACAGCACCAGGATGTGCGCACCGAGGACGGAATCGAATACGGCGACACGGTGGAGCACATCGACATCGGATACCTGCGCGACGTCACGCGCCTGAACGGCGCGGCGCTGGCGCATGTGTCCCGGGCGCCGTCGCCGCCGCCGGACGCGCGCATCCTGGTCGCGGATCTGACGACGGACACGACGCTTCGCTGGTCGCCCTCGCCCGAGCCGGACACGGCGGGGTACGAAATCGTCTGGCGGACGACGACGAGCCCCGTCTGGCAGTTCGCCAAGGATTTCGGGAACGTGACGGAGGCGACGATCGACTTGTCGAAGGACAACTGGATTTTCGGCGTCCGCTCCTATGACAGGAACGGGTATCGCAGCCCGGTCGCCTTCCCGAGGGCCGCGCGCGAGTAAGACGGCAGCCCCTTTCCGCATGCGCATTTCCTGAATCCGAGGCGCGGCGGCGGCGAAGTGACCCGCGTTCTGGATCATGTTTCGCATTCGCTGAAGAGGAGCCCGAGATGAGCGATCGGAAAGAATGGCCTGATCTGGCCATCGAGCTGTATGACAAGCTGACGGGGCGTGGGGCGGAGATTACCTACGAGTTCGACGACCTGGAGATTTCCGTGCCAAGCCGGACGGGCTCCGGCGCCGAGCACGCGCTTTGGAAGTTGAACGGCGCCCTGAAGATCCGCACGCGCGACAACGCCGCCGGCTGAGCGCGTGGCGGCGATTCGACCAATCTCGATCGAAGGCGAGGTCCGCGCGGAGACGCCGGGCCTCGCCATCTCGTTGCGGGGCGAGGGCGATGCGCTCGTGATGGAGACGGATTCGCTGGGCGGAGCGCTGCGAGCGCTCCGCGGCTCGGCGCCGAAGGGGCTGATTCGTCGTCTCAGCGGGCCGCTGGAGATGGCGGAGGTGACGCTCATCGTTCGGCGGCGTGGTCGAGAGATCGCGCGTCTCGATCCCGCTCGCGGGCCGAATCTCGCGGGACGGCTGCTGGGCGTGGCGCCGGCGCGGGTGTCGCTTCTCAATCTGCTGCGTCCCTGAGCGACGGGCGCGTACGATGGCGGGATGGCCATCCCCGTGCTGCATGTCGACGCGTTCGCATCTGGGCCCTTCCGCGGCAACCCCGCGGCGGTGTGTCTGCTGGATGACCGATGGGGGTCGTCCTGGCCGGACGATGCGTGGCTCCAGTCCTTCGCGATGGAGATGCATCTCTCGGAGACCGCGTATCTTCGGGCGCGCACGGGAGCGCCCGACTCCTACGACCTGCGCTGGTTCACGCCCTCCTGCGAGGTGGAGTTGTGCGGGCATGCGACGCTGGCGTCGGCGGGCGCGCTGCGGGCGGTTGGGGCGGCGAGCGCGCCGGCGACGATCACCTTCAACACACGTTACTCAGGCGCGCTGACGGCGCGGTTCGAGGAGGCGGGGCTGATCGCGATCGACCTGCCGCGCGTGAAGATGAGGTCGATCGATCCGCCCGCACCGCTCGCGGAAGCGCTTGGCTTCGAGCCGGCGGACGCAGGGATGGACGGGCAGCGGAAGATCATCGCTATAGCGCCGAGCGCTGAGGCGGTGCGCGCGCTCGAGCCCGATCTCTCGGCGATCGCGCGGATGGATGCGCAGGGGGTGGTGGTCACCGCCCCGGCGGACGATCCGGATTTCGACTTTGTCTCGCGCTTCTTTGCGCCGGCGGTGGGCGTTGCGGAGGATCCGGTGTGCGGCTCGGCGCACTGCTCGCTCGGGCCTTACTGGGCCGCGCGGCTGGGGAAGATGGAGCTGCGCGCCTGGCAAGCGTCGGCGCGGGGCGGGGCGCTGCGCGTTGCGGTGCGGGATGATCGAGTCGAGCTGGCGGGCGAGACGGTCGTGACGCTGCGCGGGGAGATCACCGACAACGCCTTGCCCGGTTGCTCAACTGCCTCCGCTGGATCCGTTTGAGGATCCGGATGAACGCTCGGCCGAGCCAAAGTCGCCTTCGAAGATCGTGTCGTCGCCATATTTGAGTCGAGCCTCGCTCCGCGGCGCGAAGCGGCGGTAGAGCTCGAGATCGTCGCCCGTGCCGGCCTGACCGTCCTTGCCGACGCTGCGCAAGAAGAAGGCGTTGCCGCCGTCCACGACCTCATACTCGAACGTATTGCCCCAGGCGTCCGTGAGCTGCTCCTGGCTGAGACCCTGAATGTCAGAAAGCTGCGCAGGGACGCGTCCGTTGGCCTGGTAGTAGTCCTCGATGCCTTCATAGATCTCGGCCGCGTCATCGAATCCGAGCACGCCCAGCGCAACAACCAGCCCAAGCGCGCCGGCGACGGCCGCGGCCACGACGCTGGCGGCGAGCGCGAAGATGGCGATCACACCAAGGAGCCAGAGAGATCCGATCGCGCCGATGATCGTTCCCGCGATGGCGAAGCCGCGCGGCTCCTTGCCGAGGCCCACGAGGGAGAGGATGAGCCCGATCGGCGAGAGCAGGCCGCAGGTGCCCACCAGCCCGAGCAGGGAGATGATGAATCCCGCCAAACCGACGCCGTTGGTCTCGCTCGTTCGTGGCGCTTCGTACGCTTCGCTCATCATGTCCGCCTCCAACCTTTTCTTCGGACTTGCGGGTTGGCTCTTTCGACCCATTGGCGCGCGACCAGAGCCGCCTTGGCTCGACCCAGACTATCGCCGGATCGGTCAAGATGGCTCTGGTGGTGCAGATTGGGCTGTTTTCTCGTGTCCCGCTCTACCGCGCAACCACCGGTGGCGGCGGGCTTTCGTGCCCGGCAGGGGAGTGTGGGTAGGCGTTGTAGACAGGCGGGCAGGGACGCCCGCCCTACCTGTGGGGGGGAGTCGGCGCGACGAACTGCTTCCGTAGCGAAGGAGAAACGGTTTGGAGGGGCGTCCCACCAAGAGGGTCGTCAGAGCGTGCCAGTGGGGGTTTGTCCGTCGGTGTTGAGTCACCACGCTGAACAAACGCACGGGCGGGCAAGCCGCCCGTGGCACCCGCCGGCCGCGGTGGGCCGATCGCACTAAACCGGCGGCGGCGGGCTGCCGTGCCCGTCGGGGGGAGTGTGGATAGGCGTTGTAGACAGGCGGGCAGGGACGCCCGCCCTACCTGCAAGGGGGGAGACTCGGCGCGGCGGACTGCTTCCGTAGCGGAGGAGAGACGGCTCGGAGAGCCGTCCTACCGGGAGTGAGCAGCCGCTCCGGGAGAGGTGCGGACGCTCTCATCAGTTGGATTCGATCAGAGCGTCCGGCGGCGACGCAGGGCCACGAGGCCGAGCCCGGCGGCCGTCAGCGCGGCGGGACCCGGCAGCGGCACGAGTCGGCCGATGAACAAAAAATCCTGTGTGCCCGGGGCGTTGCTGCCGTCGGTGTTGGTGGTCAGCCAGCCGCGGCCGACCCAGAATCCCTGGCCCGCTTCGTCGTGTCCGCCCAGGCGATGATCATCCTGGAGGAAGAGGAATGTGCGCGCGTCGTACTCCTGGATGTGGAAGACGTCGCCGCCTCGGATGCTGCCGGTGTCGCCCAGCGCCGTGAGCGATCCGGTGTTGGCGCCGCGGGTGGGATCGGAGTCGACGACCCAGCCCGTGCCCTGCTCATTGACGCCGAAGGAGAATGAGAACTCGAAGGCGTAGGCGCCGGCGCCGAAGCCAACGGTGGAGCCGTCATCCTCGCCGCCGAAGACCGTGCCGGAGATGTCGAGGGTGATCTCTGTGTCCGTCTCGGTGACGGTCATAAAGGTGTCGCCGAAGTGATCGAAGGAGAAGGTGGTCACGCCGCCGGAGGCGCCGGGCATGCCGGCGAACATGTTGTCGGCGCGGACGCCGTAGCCCGGCGGGCGGGCGTTGCCGTCGGGATGATCGAACAGCTTGAAGACCTGGGTTCCGGCGGAGGCGGCGCTTGCCGCGCTCAAGGCGAGAACGCATCCCATTGCGCATGCTGCGAGCTTCATGTCTCTCTCCATCTCTTCTCTCGGGGCGCACGACGCCCTTCGGACCGTGCGCGCGGACGTTGTTTCTTCACTGCGGTCAGCGGAGAAGCGGCCTGCGCTTCTCTTGCGTGCACCGTGCCACAGGCTTGGGAGGGGGCCAGCGGTAGCGTTCGTTTTTTCCGGAGATCACTGCTTACCGGGCTCTCGCTCGAGAACGGGTCTCGAGAGGAGCGCCTTGTCGACGCTGAATCGCCCGCCGCCGACGACCATGGCCCATACGGACCCTGCAAGGACAAGGATGGGCAGCCAGATGGGCGGTCCGCCCTCGGGCGCCTGATTGGTCGCGCCGGTCGAGTGGACGTAGAGCGCGACGGCCATCTGGAGGACGGCGAGGAAGCCGCCGAGGCGGGTGAGCAGTCCGAAAACGAGCGAAAGGCCCGCGAGGACCTCGACGGTGGCGGCGCCCCACATCATGACGCCCGGGCTGGGGATCTGCGCGAGCTCGAGCGTAGCTCGGAAGTTCTCCTGCGTGTCGGCGCTGACGAGTTTCAGGACGCCGAAGAAAAGCAGCGGCGCGCCGGCGACGAGGCGCGCCACGAAGGCGCTCGTTGACGCGTGGGTGCGCAGAAATCGGTCCATGGGGCGATTCATGACATGACGCTACCTGACTCCCGTTCTGCTCGTGATCGGCAGACCGACCGATTCCCGCGACGGCCTCAGAAGGGCTCCACTCCGTCCGACTTCGCCGCCTCGGCGGGCCGGGCCTTCTGCCTCGCGCGGACGCGGATGTTGATGAGCTCCACCATGAGGGAGAAGGCGAGGGCGATTTCGAGGAGTCTGGCGGGGTCGATGGGGGCGCTGGGGGCGCGCGCTCCGCGGGTGTCGTGATGATCGCGAGCGTTGCAGCGAATTCAGACGCGGTGCGTCGTTACAGCTCCGGGGCGAAGCCTCGACGCATCGTGTTCTCGCAGGAGGCGCGGGGCTCGACGAATTGGAGGAGGTATTCGGCGCCGCCGGCCTTCGAGCCGACGCCGGAGAGGCCGAAGCCGCCGAAGGGCTGGCGGGCGACGAGGGCGCCGGTGATGCCGCGGTTCAGGTAGAGGTTGCCGACGCGGAACTCCTGCTTGGCGCGTTCGAGGTGGCTGGGCTTGCGGCTGAAGACGCCGCCCGTGAGCTTGTAGGCGGAGCCGTTGGCGATCTTGAGCGCCTCGTCGTAGTCGGCGGCGCGGATGACGGAGAGGACGGGGCCGAAGATCTCCTCCGTCGCGATGCGATGGTCGGGCTTCACGTTCGTGAAGATGTGCGGGCCGACGAAGGGCTTGCCGACGCGCTCCGTCAACCCGGCGGGGGCTTCCATGCCGAGGGCGAGCGTCGCCTCCTGCTTGCCGATCTCGATGTAGTGCTCGCACTTCTCGCGCGCTTCGTCGTCGATGACGGGGCCGACGTCGGTTCCGGGGTCCAAGGGATCGCCGATGACGAGGGAGCGCGTGGACTCGACGAGGCGCTCGACGAAGAGATCGTGGCAGGAGTCGAGGGCGATGACGCGGCTGGCGGCGGAGCACTTCTGGCCCTGGAAGCCGAAGGCGCTCTGGCGCACACCCAGGACGGCCTCGTCGAGATCGGCGGAGGAGTCGATGATGACGGCGTTTTTGCCGCCCATCTCGCAGACGACCTTCTTGACGAAGTGCTGATCCTCGCCGGTTCTTCCGGCGGCGGCGACGATGTCGAGGCCGACGGCTTTGGAGCCGGTGAAGGCGATGAGGGCGATGCGGGGATCGCGGACGAGGGCGGCGCCGGTGGTCTCGCCGGGGGCGGGGAGGAAGTGCAGCGCCTCGCGCGGGCAGCCGGCCTCGTAGAGGATGTCGACCATGATGGAGGCGATGCCCGGGGTCTGCTCGGCGGGCTTGACGACGACGGTGTTGCCTGTGACGAGGGCGGCGGTGGTCATGCCGCAGCAGATGGCGAGAGGGAAGTTCCAGGGGGAGATGACGGCGGCGACGCCGCGGGGCTGATGCCAGAGCTCGTCGAGTTCGCCGATGAAGCGGCCCAGGCGGCGGGGCTCGAAGAGGGGGACGGCCATGCGGGCGTAGTACTCGCAGAAGTCGATGGCCTCGGTGACGTCGGCGTCGGCGTCGCGCCAGGGCTTGCCGTTCTCGCGGATGATGACGCCGGCGAGGCCGTCGCGGCGCTCGCGCATGATGGCGGCGGCCTTCGTGAGGACGGCGGCGCGCCGGCGGGGGTCGGTGTCGCGCCACTTCGGAAAGTATTCGTGGGCGCGGCGGACCATTTCGGCGGCGTCTTCGGGGGTTCCGTCGTTGGCGACCTTGGGGACGGTGGCGCCGGCGATGGCCTTGGCGAAGGCGTCGCGCTGACTCTTCTGGGAGAAATCGTGGACGGGCTCGGTGTAGAAGGGGCGGCCGTCGCCGACGCCTTCGACGGCGGGGGTGAGGTGGTGGCGCTCGGGGGCGACCTTGGAGAGGTCGACGACGGTCTCGGGTGTGCGCTCACCCTCCCTGGCTTCCTCGACGTCGGGGAGCGGTTCATGCGGGCTGCGCAGGAGGACGTCGTCGCTGGCGCCTTCCTTGAAGCCGGCGCGGAGCCAGGACTCGTTGCTGGTGTTTTCGAGGAGGCGGCGCACGAGGTAGGCCATGCCGGGGATCATCTCGCCGACGGGGACGTACTCACGGATGCGCAGGCCCATCTCGGCGGCGGCCTTCTTGAGTTCATCCGCCATGCCGTGGAGCATTTGCAGTTCGACGGCCTCGCGGGGCAGGCCTCGGCGCTCGAGACCTTCGAGGCCGGCGGCGATGGAGCGGACGTTGTGGGAGCCGAGGGCGAGGATGACGCCGCCCTCGCCGGGCTTTTTGGGCGTGGAGTCGAGGAAGATCTCGCTCATGCGCTCGAAGCAGGCGTCGCTGTCGCGCTTGACGCTCCAGACTGGGCAGGGCCATCCCTCCTGCTCGGCGTGGATGGTCTCGTAATCCCAGTAGGCGCCTTTGACGAGGCGGACGGTGACGACGCGGCCGGTCTTTTTCGCCCAGTCTGCGACGCGCTTGGCGTCGGCTTCACCCGAGCGGAGGTAGGCCTGGAGGGCGATGCCTGCGTGGAAGTCGACCTGCTCGCAGGCGCGGAAGAAGGCCTCGATGGTGAGGTCTTTGTGCGAATACTGCTCCATGTCGAAGTTGACGAAGACGCCCTTCTGTTTGGCGAGTTCGAGGATGGGAATGAGTCGCTGGAGCGTGTCGGCGATGGCGCCTTCGGTGTCGATGGGATCATCGCGCGCAGAGAGGGCGGAGAGCTTGACGGAGACGTTGGTGCGCGGGACCTCGCCGATGTGGCTGCGCTCGAGGCGCTGGCTCGGCTTCCAGGAGGCGACCTCCTCGGGGAGGTTGCCGACGAGGTCGAGGTACTTCCGCTGATACATGTCGGCCTCGGCGTCGCTGACGCACGCTTCACCGAGCAGATCGACGCTGAAGGCGACGCCGCTCTCCCAGAGTTTCTTCAGCTTGGGCAGCGCGCTGTGCGCGTCGGTCCCGGCGATGAACTTGTTGGCCATGCCGGTGATCTGGGAGGACATCGTCGAGGCGAACATGCGCTTGGCGACGCCGCCGGCCTTCAGTCCCAGGTCCATGCCGGGGGGCGGGGTGACGCCGGGCTGGGAGAGGTAGTCGACGAGATGGTCGTGGACCATCTCGGGGGTGGTGAGGGTCGGGAAGGCGTCGACGAAGCGGAAGAGCTGGACTTTGAAGGCCTGATCCTTCATGGACCAGTCCATGAGCTTGTCGGACCAGAACTGCTTCGAGAGCAGGCCGCTGCGCTTGCCGCGAGCGCGGTCGAGAATCTCGGCGCCGATCTCGCGGATGCGCGCATCGTCGGCGCTTGTTCCGGCGCCCGCGCGGGGGCTGGAGTTGCCCGCGCGGGGGGCGGTCGGGGCGGTGGATCGCTTCTCCGTTCGGCGGGAAAGAAAGGCCATGCGGGTCCTTTGTCGTGGTTGGATACGGGCGCTCGCCTGGGGGCGGGCGGGCGTGATCGTAGCGGGTTCGGCGCGTTGTTCGCGCGGGATGGGGGCTTCCCCCCCCCTATCATCGGGGCATGGCGAAGGCTCGCCCCAAGGCGCTGGCGGCGATGTCGGGCGGTGTGGACTCCTCCGTCGCGGCGGCGCTGCTGCTGCGCGCGGGCTACGACGTGGTGGGCGTCTTCATGCGCCTGGGCTCGCCCGGGGAGACGCTGGACGCGCTGCTGCCGTACGACTCCTGCGATCCGGAGAAGGCGCGGCTGGGCAAGCAGGGCTGCTGCTCGGTCGGCGACGCGGCGGATGCGCGGCTGGTGGCGGCGGAGCTGGGGATTCCCTTCTACGTGTGCAACTTCAAGAAGGACTTCGATCGAATCATCGACTATTTCGTGGATGAGTACGCGCGGGGGCGGACGCCGAACCCGTGCGTGCGCTGCAACGACTGGCTGAAGTTCGGCAAGCTGCACGAATATGCGCGGCAGATCGATGCGGACTTCGTGGCGTCGGGGCATTACGCGCGCCTCGATCACGAGGGTCCAAATGGACCGAGGCTGATGCGGGGCGTCGATCACGCGAAGGATCAGTCGTACGTGCTCTTCGGGGCGGCGCGGGCGCGGCTGCCGGAGATGCTGCTGCCGATCGGCGGATACGAGAAGGCGCGGGTGCGGGAGTTGGCGGAGGAGTTGGGGCTGCCGGTCTTCGACAAGCCGGACTCGCAGGAAATCTGCTTTGTGCCGGACAACGACTACGCTCGGCTGGTGGAAACGCGCCGGCCCGAGACGGCGCGGGCGGGGGCGATTCTGGATCGCGACGGCGCGCAGGTGGGCGCGCACGAGGGGCAGCACCGGTTCACGCTGGGGCAGCGGCGGGGCGTGGGGGTGGCGCTGGGTCGGCCGATCTATGTCGTCGATAAGGATCCGGAGGCGAACACGATCACCATCGGCGATCGGGAGGAGTTGCTGACGCGATCTCTCGTCGCGGCGGAGACGAACTGGCTGGTCGAGCCGTCGGATTGGGAGGATTGGCGCGCGTGCACGGCGCAGTTTTCCGCGCATGGCGCGCCTGCGGCGGCGCGCTGCCGGATCGATTCGGAGTCGGATCGACTGGAGGTCGTGTTCGATGAGCCGCAGAGCGCGGCGGCGGCGGGGCAGGCGGTCGTCTGCTACGACGGCGACATCGTGCTGGGCGGCGGGTGGATCACGTCGACGAGTCGAGACTGACGCTCAGCGGGCGATCTCGACGGCGCGGGTCTCTCGGAGCACGGTGACGCGGATCTCGCCCGGGAAGGTCATCTCCTCGCTGACCTGGTCGGCGACGCGCTTGGCGATGAAGACGGCCTCATCGTCGTTGACGCGCTTGGCGTCGACCATGACGCGCACCTCGCGCCCGGCCTGGATGGCGTGGGCCTCATCGACGCCCTTCTCGCGGAGGGCGATCTCCTGGAGATGCTCGAGGCGCTGGATGTAGCGCTCGAGACTCTCGCGCCGGGCGCCGGGGCGGGAGCCGCTGATGGCGTCGGCGGCCATGACGATGGGCGTGTAGTAGCTAGTGGAGGGGATGTCGGCGTGATGGCCGCCGATGGCGTTGAGGACGGGCTCGGTCTCGCCGTGCTGCTTGGCGAAATCCATACCGATTTTCGGATGCCCACCCTCCATCTCGTGGTCCATCGCCTTGCCAATGTCATGGAGGAAGCCGCAGCGCTTGGCGATGCGTCCGTCGAGCCCGAGCTGCTCGGCGATGAGTTGGGAGAGGATGCCGACTTCGACGGAGTGACGCAGGACGTTCTGGCCGTAGGAGGCGCGGAAGTGCAGCCGCCCCATGGCCTCGACGACCTTGGAGTGCAGGCCGCGGAGCTTGAGCTCGAGAACCGCCTCCTTGCCGGCCTTCTGGATGCGATCCTCGACTTCCTTCTGGCACTGGGCGACGACCTCCTCGATGCGGCTGGGATGCACGCGACCGTCGGCGATGAGCTTCGAGAGTGACTCGGCGGCGACGGTCTGGCGCACCTTGTCGAAGCAGGAGACGACGATCACGCCCGGTGTGTCGTCGACGATGATGTCGGCGCCGGTGGACTTCTCGATGGCCCGGATGTTGCGGCCCTCGCGGCCGATGATGCGGCCCTTCATGTCGTCGGAGGGGATGGAGACGACGCGGACGGTGGACTCGGCGGTCTGCTCGGCGGCGCAGCGCTGGATGGCCATGAGGACCATCTCGCGCGCCTTCTCCTCGGCCTCCTCGTCGCCCTCGTCGACGATCTTGCGGACGACCTTGGCGATGTCCTCGCGCGACTCCTCCTCGACCATTTTGAGGACGCGCTCCTTCGCCTGCTCGGGGGTGAGATCGGCGACGCGCATGAGTTCGGCCCGCTGCTTTTCGAGCAGCTCATCCAGCTCTGCGTTGCGGGCCTCGACCTTCCTCTCACGCTCCGCGACAGCCTCGCTGGCCTTGGCGAGGTTCTCCTCCTTGACGGCGAGGGTGTCGCGCTGGCGGTCGAGCAGATCCTCGCGCTTGCCGAGGCGCTTCTCGTGCTCTCGGATCTCCTCGCGCTGGCGTTCGGCCTCCTTCTCGAAGGCGCGCTGGCGCTCGATGACGACCTTCTCGGCCTCAACTTCCGCCTTCTGGAGGAGGTTTTCCCGTTCCGACTCCGCGCGCTCGAGAACCCGGGCCGCCTCCTGTTTGGCGGCGAAGACCGTCCGCCCCGCGATGAGGCGAAGCAGGGCGAGCGCCCCGCCCGCGCCGAGGACAAGCCCCCCCGCCGTCAGCACGATCGCTCCGACTGTCGAAACCTCCGCGAGGGAGAGATGCTGCATCGTTGCGCCCTTCCACCGGCTCCTTCGCGCATGGCGAAGGGAACCGATCTGCAAGATCGGCTCGCCGGAAGGAGACCGCCATGTTCAGCCATTCACCGCGCGCTGCGCTCTCCGGCGCTGCGCTGCACATCGACCCGCACCGAACGTTCGCTTTGCGTACGCATCCGCCGAATGTCTCCACGCCTTTCGAGTCGCGCTGGCCGCGCGAGCGCCCGATTTCCCCGGGGCGATGTATCCCACGCTCCCCCGCGACGAGGGGGAGGCTTGGTGTCGTGCTGAACAGGTCTACGCGGCGATCGGCCGCGGGGCCCTACCGGTCGGAGCCGGGAATCACGAAGAATGAATCAATGCTCAATGAACCGCCCTCCTGGCGGCTGGCGACATTCTAAGCATCTTGACCGAAGGGTCGTCGGGATCTGAACATCTTGTGCAGGAAAGCCCCATGAAAGCCCCGGGTTCGCTCTCGGTTCGCTCTCGGCAGGGGAATGGGCGTGGGCTACCATCGTCCCATGCCCGCCGCCATCCGATGGCTCCTGCGTCTGGGGCCGATGAATCCCATCGCCGTCCGCCTGGTGCAGGGCGGCTCCCGCCGCCAGCGGCACCTCTACATCCGGACCGCGTATCTAGGCCTGCTGATCGCGGTCTTGATGTGGTCGCTGCTGGTCTCCGGCTCGGGGAGCGGGGGCTCGTTGAACTATCGGGACCTGGCGGCGGCCGGGGCGGCTTCGTTCGCCTGGACGGCCCGGCTCCAGGTGTTTCTGATCTGCGTGCTGACGCCGGTCTTTATGGCCGGGGCCATCGCGCAGGAGGCGAATCCCCGGACGTGGGACATTCTGTGCGCGAGCCCGCTCTCGGCGGCGCAGATCGTGCTGGGGATTCTATTCGGGCGGCTGTTTTTCATTCTGGCGCTGCTCTTCGCGTCGCTTCCGCTCTTCGCAGTGACGCAGTATTTCGGAGGCGCGCCGGGCTCGGCGATCCTGGCGTCGTACGCGGTGGCGGGGGCGGCGGCGGTGCTGGTGGGCTCGATCGCGGTGGCGCTGTCCGTCTCGCGGCTGGCGGGTCGGCGGGCGGTGTTCATGTTTTACGTGGCGGTGATCTCGTACCTGGCGGCGACGGCGGCGGTTGATCTGGCGATTCGCGCGGGGTGGGGAGGGGTGACGCCACTGACGGCGCTGAACCCATTCCTGGCGCTGGAGTCGTTGATCGATCCGGCGGCGTATCCGACGCCCGAGCCGCTCGAGCTGGCGGGGATGTCTGCGCTGGGGCGTTTCTGGCTGGGCTCGCCCGTGCTGGCCTGGGTGACGATCTCGACCGGCGTGAGCGCCTTGCTCACGCTGGTGAGCGCTTTGCTGGTGCGGCGTGTCGCGGCGGAGGGCGGGGCGCGTTTTCAGCGTCGGCTGATGGGCCTCGGGCGGCGCGAGCGCGCGCCGAAGCACGTCTGGCACAATCCCATCGCGTGGCGTGAGGCGTCGACGCGCGCCAATACGCTCACGAAGCTGCTGGCGCGCTGGTCGTTCGTCGGGGTGGGGCTGCTGTGGGCGATCGGCGTGCTTGTCTCCTACCACCGCGGGGCGCTCGATCATTCCGGGCTGCGGTTCGCGCTGCTGGCGACGGTGTGGACGGAGCTGGCGGTGATTGCGCTGGTGGCGATGAACATGGCGGGCGCCGCCGTGAGCCGGGAGCGCGAGGACGGCACGCTGGATTTGATCCTGGTGACGCCGATCACGCCGGCGGCGTATCTGGGCGGGAAGCTGCGCGGGCTTCTGTCCTTTCTAGCGCCGCTGCTGGCGGCGCCGATCTTCACGGTCGCGCTGATTTCGCTGTACGTGCTGGGGGCGCAGGGGGGAATCTGGAGTCGCGCGGGGGGCGACGGAGCGGTGATCTCGGCGGATCCGCTCGGGACGTCGACGGTGGCGACGCCCGTGGTGCTGCCTGAAGCGGCGCTGGTGGCTCCGCTCACGGCGGTTCCCTTCATCGCCTTCTGCGTCATGGTCGGGCTGCAATGGTCGCTGAAGAGCCGCAGCGCGATCTCGTCGGTCATCGCGACCGTGGGGGTTGTCGCGGCGCTGGCGGGGCTGCTGGGGGCGTGCGGCTGGATGGCGTCGCGGGAGATTCCGGTGATCGGGCCGGTGCTGGGCTCGCTCAATCCGGCGTCAGCGCTGTTCGCGGCGGTGTCGCCTGCGACGGGCGCGACGGCGACGCTCGAGCAGGGCATGGGGCAGCTTCGGACGACGGTGATCGTCGGGTCGATCATCTCGGCGCTGGCGTACTCGGCGATCGTCTACGGGATGCTTGTGAGCATGGTGCGCACATTCGACATGACGGTGCGGCGGCTGGCGGGGCTGCGCTGATCGCGGTCAATACTTTTTGCGGATGCGCGCGGAGGGTATGCCGAGCTGGCTGCGGTACTTGGCGACGGTGCGCCGGGCGATCTCGATCCCGCGCTTCTTGAGTTCATCGGCGAGGGCGTCGTCGCTCAAGGGCTTGCTCTTGTCCTCTTTGTCCACGACTTCGCGCAGGGCGGCTTTGACCGCCTCCCAGCTCACCTCCTCGCCCGCCTCCGTGTGCGTGCCTCCTGAGAAGAACTTGCGAAGCGGCTGCACGCCTCGGGGGGTCTCGATCCATTTGCCCGCGACGGCGCGGGAGACGGTGGCGACGTGGACGCCGAGCTGATCGGCGACCTGCGTCATGGGCAGCGGCTTGAGGGCCTGGGGCCCCTGCTCGAAGAAGTCGCGCTGGGCGTCTGCGACGACGCGCAGGACACGAAGCAGCGTGTGATTGCGCTGGCCCACGGCGTCGATGAGCCACTGGGCGTTGGTGAGGTTGGTCTTGAGAAAATCGCGGGTCTGCTTCTCGGTGGACTTGTCCCTGGCCATGCGCGCGTAGGAGGGGCTGATGCGGAGGGTGGGGATGCGGCCGTCGATGAGTCGTGGGATGTAGCGGTCCTCCTCGTCGTCGTATTCGATGGCGGCGTCGGGGATGATGACGGGGGGCGACTCACTCGCCAGCGCGCGCCCGGGGGCGACGGTCAGGCGGGACATCCATTCCATCGCCTCCTTGATGCGCTCGATGTCGACGTTTCGCTGCTCCGCGATGCGAGGCAGGCGGTTCTGGGCGAGATCGTCCAGGTGCTCAGAGATCAGGGCGCGGACGAGCGAGAGATCGACGCCCGGGCGCTCCTCGGAGATGGCGTCGACCTGAAGCAACAGGCATTCGCGCGTGTCGCGCGCGGCGAGGCCCGCGGGCTCGAGGGCGCGCTGCGCCTCGCGCAGAGCGGATTCGACCTCTGCGACGCTCGGACGCTCGCCGAGCGCCGCCTCCGCCTCTTCCGCGACGCTCTCGAGATCCATCCGCAGGTAGCCGTCGGAATCGATCAGCCCGACGATGGTCTCGCCGATGGCGCGCGTCCGCTCGCCCGTCTCCGCCCAGGACCACTGCTCCTGGAGTTGTTCGGTGAGCGAGGGTCCGCGGGCGGCGGTGTTGGCCATCGCGTCCATCTTGACATCGCGCTCACCGGCGAGGCGCGAGGAGGGGCGGCCTCGATCACGCTCCTCCCAGGGGCGTGCGCTGGCGGCGGAGTACTCATTCTCGGAGGCTTCGGCGTAGCTCGACTCCCAGGAATCGAGGCGCTCGAAATCCTGGGCGCCGGTCTCGTCGATCTGAAGCTCGCGCTCCCCGAGTTGCTCGTCGCGCCGGGCTTCCTCCATTTCAGCGCGGACATCCTCGGCGGCGGCGGCTAGCTCCACGGTCTCAAGGGTGATGTTCGACTCGAGCTCCTGGGCGATGCGCTCCTCCAGCGCGAGGGTGGGGAGCTGGAGGATCTCCATCGACTGGATCATCCTCGGAGCCAGCTTCATGTGCTGGCCCAGCTTCATCTGCTGGGATGTGTCGAAGCGCATCGCCACGCGGGGCTTTGCTCCTTTCCGCTTACTCCATCGACTGGCGACCCTGGATCGCGTCAGCGAGGGCCGCCTTGCTGACGTACTCGAGCTGCGCGCCCGAGGGGAGGCCGCGAGCGAGGCGCGTGACGCGCGCGCCGCGCCGGCGAAGCTCCTCGGCGAGATGAAGGGCGGTGCCGTCGCCCTCGACGGTGGGCGTGAGCCCGAGGATGACCTCCTCGACGGGCTCGCCGCCGTTGTTCTGCGGGTCGTCCACGCGGCGCAGGAGGCCGTCGATGGTGAGATCGTCGGGGCCGACGCCTTCGAGGGGGCTGATGCGCCCCATGAGGACGTGGTAGACGCCCTTGTGCATGCCGGTCTGTTCGAGGGAGATCAAGTCCTTGGGCTGTTCGACAACGAGGAGGAGGCCCTTCTGGCGGTTTTCGTCCCGGCAGATGGGGCAGGGGTCCTGCTCGGTGAGGTTGAAGCAGATGGAGCAGGAGCGGACGTTGTGCTTGACGTCGGCGAGGGCGGCGGCGAGGTCGAAGGCGTCCTGCTCGGGGGACTTGAGGACGAAGAAGGCGAGGCGCTCCGCGGTCCGGGCGCCGATGCCGGGGAGGCGCGAGAAGGCGTCGATGAGCCGCTGGACGGACTCGGGATACGCCGACTGACGATTCGGCTGGCGTTGCGACGGGCGCGCGGCGTGGGCGTTGAGAGCGGGCCCGTTGTTCGAGGGGTTGTCGGGGGCGTCCCGGGGGTCGTCCTGATGAGCGTCCGGCATGTGGAAATCGTAGTGCGGCGGCGGGCTCTGCGCCGATACACCGCCCATGGGCGCCTCGCTCGACTGCACGGTGATCATTCCGACGCGCGACCGCCCCGAGAAGCTCGCGGCGTGTCTGGAGCGCCTGTCGCGGCAGACGATCGGGATGGACCGCTTCGAGACGCTGGTGGGGCTGGACGGACGGGATCCCGAGTCGGCGCGTGTGGCGCGGGAGGCGGCGGGGCCGGTGCGGCTCTTCGAATGCGAGCGCGTCGGCAATGCGGCGGTCAAGAACCGGCTGCTCGAGGAGGCGCGGGGGGAGTGCGTCGTCCTGCTCAATGACGATGTGCTGCCGGAGGAGGATTTTCTGGAGGCGCATCGGCGCGCACAGCGCGAGCGGCGGGGGCGCGCGGCGATGATCCTGGGCGCGTCCCCCTGGGTCGTGCGCTCCCCTGATCGGCTCTTCGATCGCCTGATTCGCGAGACGTCGATGATCTTCTTCTACGACCGGATGGATGACTCCGATCCGGAGCGCGACTGGGGATTCCGGCACGCGTGGACTCTCAATCTGTCGCTGCCGCTGGAGGCGGCGCGGCGCGTCGGCGGGTTCTACCACGACCCGGCGCACAAGTGCGGGTACGAGGACATCGAGTTCGCATGGCGCGTGCAGACGCGGCTGGGACTGCCGGTGCTGTATCGACCGGAGGCGCGCGCGGATCACGATCATCCGTATGAGCCCGATGGGTATCTGACGCGCGAGCGCGAGCTGGGGCGGCAGGCGTGGGGGCTGGCGCACGCATCGCCGGAGTGCGCGCGGGCGATCTTCGGGCGGGATATTCGCGACGCGGCGGAGCTGGCGTACGCGCGGGAGTTCCTGGAGCGCGAGTCGAAGGACGTGCGCGCGGTGCAGCAGGGCTTCCTGTCGCTGGCGAAGATGCCGGCGGGGGCGATTCCTGAGGAGCATGCGCAGACGCTGCTGCGCCTGCTTTATCAGCACCATCTGCTCTTGAAGCGGTATTGCTGGCGGGAAGGTCTGCTCAGCGCCGCGTCGGAGGGGGAGGCGGCGGCGCCAACGCCGAAGCCGCTGGGAGCGATGGCGTGCGCCGGACGGGCGGATACGCCCGATGCGCCCGCCCCACTGCCGCTGCGCCCGGGCGTCGGCGACGCGCGCGAGGACCGCTGCTGCGCGTGATTCACGCTGTTCCGTCGTAGAGCGCGTGCACGCGCAGCCCCTGCGACTCGAAGACCGCGCGGCGCGCGAGCATCTGCTTCTCGTGCATCCAGGAGGAGAGTATGACGTCGGTGGCGCCCGCCTCGCGCGCACGTTCGGGAGGGAGAACTCTCCAGCCCAGAACGGGGTCGCCCTGGCGCTCGGGATTGTCGTCCGTCAGCGCGACGATCTCAGCGGGCGACTCCGCGAGAATCGGCGCCAGCTCGATGGTGTGGCGCCCGGCGGCGTGGAGGGCGATGCGCCGTCCCGCAAGCCCCGCCAATGCGGCGCGGAGGCGGTCCGCCCCATCGGGCGGAACGGCGCCCGAGGCGCCTGGGCCTGTCGATGTGAACGCGGCGGGGCGGTCCATCGGCCAGGCGCGCGGGGGCTGCGCGGCGACACGATCCATGAGATCCATCCAGCGGTCCGCGTGCGCGCGCGGTGAGAAGCGGTCGCGGACCGTCTGCCACGCCGCGGCTTGCAGCGCCGGCAGCGTGCGCGCGTCGAGTGATGCGATCGCGTCGGCGAGGGACTCGGCGACGACGGCGTCAGGCGCGTCGTCCTGCGTCTCCACGAGGAGGCCATTTTCGCCCTGAGCGATGGCCTCGGCGGCGCCGGAGGCGACGTGCGTGACGATCGGCGCACAGGCGCGGGCCATCGCTTCGAGCATGGCGACACTGAGCCCTTCGTAACGGGAGGCGAGGACGAAACAGTCGGCGGCGTCGAGGTGGGGCGTGACCTCGTGCGGGGGCAGGGGCCCGTGGACGGTGATGGCGGGGCGCGAGGCGGCGGCGGCGCGGATCTCCGAGAGCGCGGGGCCATCGCCGAGGAGGGCGAGCTCATGGGCGACGCCGCGCCGGGTCAGAGCGTCCGAGAGCAGGATCAGCGCATCGATCCGCTTCTGACGGCGCTCGATGCGACCCGTGTAGATGAGGCGGAGGGGGCGGGCGCCCAGCGGCTCCCGGCTCGGCGGCGCCTCCTCGACGGCGACGGCGTGGGGGATGTGGTGGATGTCGTCGCGGCGACTGGGCAGGCGGCGGGCAAGGGAGTCAGCGAGGCGGCGGCTGACGCCGACGAAGGCGTGAAGGATCGGCTCGTAGTGAGCGAGGACGCGCGCGTCGTACTCGATGTCGGAGTGCTGGACGCCAACGGTGCGCACCGACCGCTCCTCCGTGATGCAGAGCGCGGCGGCGAGTCCGTAGCAATCGCCCAGCAGGTTCGGGGAGAGGACGACGGGGGCGCCCGCGCGATCCGCGGCCTCCCGCACGAGCTCGGCGTACCGCGGAAGCGACTGCTGGAAATGCGGAAGTGTCTCCGCCTGAGCGGGAAGAGCGATATTCACGCGTTCGACGGCGGCGGGAAGCTCGACGTCAAGCGTTCGCTGGGCCTGCGGGGCGGGATGAACCGCGAGGATCACGCCTCGCTCGCGCTCGGCGAGCGAGGCGGCGAGCCGCAGCGCCCAGGTGACGACGCCCGAGACGGCGATCCCCTGGGGCAGGGCGATGAGAAGGGGAGCGGGCATGCTGGTAAGTATCGGGTGAAGCCGTCGCTCCGCGTGATCCGGCTCATCGAGCGCAGGCGGGGCTCCACCTCTGCGTTCGGAGCTCGCTCACGCCGCCGCCGCGAGCGCCCGCAGGCGCTCGATGAGCTCGGCCACCTCGTCATCCGGGGCCGCCGGGATCGCGAGTATCTCGCGGATGGTGTCCGGATCAAGCATCGCGGGCGTGATCGTCTCGGAGGCGATGGGCTCGGCGCCCGCGCCGGAGAGGATCGTCGCGGTCGCGGAGGCGCCGGGGCCGGCCTGGAGCTCCATCTCGAATCCACCGATGGCGACCCGCTGCTTCTTCCGCGCCTGCTCACCCTGGAGATTCTGAAGAATCATCGACTCGGCGGCGGCGGCGAGCTGCTCATGGGCGCGCCGGACGAGCGTGTTGACCTCCGCGTCGGTGACCTCGAGATGCTCGAAGATCTCGCGGATGTCGCGGAGATCGGTGGCGGCTTCCTGGAGAATCTGATCGAGCTCGGCGACGCGGATCTCGAACGCGCTGGTGACATAGCGGGCGATGCGGCCGGCGGGCTCAACCTCCTCGCTTTCGGAAAGATCGACCTGGCCGACGACGTAGGCGACGGCGTTCATGAGCGAGTCGGGCGACTGGCTGATGACGACGTCGGGACGGATGTGATGGGAGATGACGGGAGCGGCTACCGCTTCGGGGAGGCGCCAGTAGGCGCTGATGGCGGCGGCGGCGTCGACGTGGCTCATGGGCAGCGCCTTGGACTCGATGAAGTGGCGGTTGGCCTCGTTGATGGCGTTGTTCTCGAGCTTGCGGTAGGGCTCGCCATACGTGCGGCGCATAAAGGGCACGCCGACATCGAGGAGGAGCCCGACGATGAAGGCCTCGCCCGACTTGCGGGGGTCGACGGTGTCGGCGAGGCGGGCCGCGAGGCAGGCGCGGAAAAGCGACTGCCGCCAGTGCGCCTTCGACTCCGGATCGTCGGACGCGGTCGCGGACAGATGGAATCCCAGCACAAGGGCTTTCAGTCGCTCGAGCCCAATGAGGACCATGGCGCGATCGATGGACGCCACACGAGCGCGCTGGCCCATGGAGGCGGAGTTGGCGAGGCGGAGGAGACGGCCGGTGAGCGCCTCGTCGGCGCTGATGACCTCGCCGAATTCCTTGATGCTGCTGTTCTCATCGCTGATGAGCTCCAGCACCCGGACCGCCACCTGCGGAAGGGATGGGAAATCGGAGTCGGTGAGGCGAGAGAGAATCGCGGCGTGCAGCTTCTGCACCTCGAGCGCGGAGAGGTCCTTGCGCAGCTTGGGGGCGGAAGCGGTCTCGGGCGCCTGTGGTGACATGCATCGTCTCCCGGGAGAGGGGGCAGGGCCCGACGACGGGCCGTGCGAGGGAGATATCGGGAAGGGCGACACGGAGCTTCAGGACGGATGGGTCTGGCGGAGATCGGGACTTTCCGGATTGGTGAACATGTGTCCGGAAACACGCCCCGTGCGTCCCTGCGCCGGCGGGGGCGGCTCGGGTCTCGCTCGACGTCCGAGAAGCGGCGGGGCGCGGCGACGGATCTGCCGCTTTCGGAGGAGCAGGCGATGTCGATGTCGCCATCAGCCGCGGTCTTCGCGCGTGCGATCTGCGCCCTTCGCCACGTTCGCGTCAGCATCGATGGCGATGCGCGCCCGTGTCTCGTGGTCTGAACTCTCTGCGGCGACGGCTCTCCTGTAGAGACGACGCGCTCCGATTTGACGTCTCTCGATCGCGCGAAGATTCGTCGCAACTGCGGCGAAAACTCTTCCAATCCAAGTGATTTTCGGCGATGATCGTTCGGCGATGGCTACTCGGATCGTTCGGTGGCTGTCGCATCGAACCGATAAGCGGAAGGATCAGAGGATGCTCTTTGCTCGTGCACGTCATGTTCGAAAGCCGTTCCAGAACTGGGCGTTGATGGCGCTGGCGATGGCCCTGCTCGGGGCGGCCCACGCGTCGGCGGATTCGCCCTTCGTCGAACGGATCGAAGTGGCGCCCGTCGCGACGAGGACATGGGCGGAGATCGAGGCGCTGCCCGTGGTCGAGCCAAAGAGCGAGGAGAAGTCGACGATCCATGGCCCGCAGCCGGGGCCGGCGCCGCGGGATCTGGGCGTCCCGGGCTCGCCCCCGCCTGCTGGTATGGATGACCCGATCCCTACGCCGCGGGGCGCGGTCTGCAATGGGCTGACGGACGTGGCGGTCGATGAGGCGTTCCTGGGGCTGGGGGACAACAACACGAGCATCCCTCCCGACACCATGGGCGCGGTGGGACCGGATCACCTGATCGTGATGCTGAACACGCAGGTCCGGATTCAGAGCCGGGATGGCGGCGTGGTCTCGACGGTGTCGCTGGACCAGTTCTGGGCGCCGGCGAACACGTTGGGGAACTTTAACACGTTCGATCCGCGAATCATTTACGACCCGCTGGCGGAGAAGTTCATCGCGACCGTCGACGTGGACGCGCGCAGCGCCACGTCGCGGATTTTCGTGGCGGTGAGCCAGACGAGCGATCCGACGGGGACGTGGGATTTCTTCGAGTTCGACGCTGACCCGGCGAATACGACGTGGGCGGATTTCCCGGACATCGGATTCAACAAGAACTGGATCGTCATCACGAACAACATGTTCGAGGTCGCCGGCTCGAGCAGTTTCGTGGGCGCGAAGATGTGGGCGCTCACGAAGTCGACGCTGGGGAGCGGCTCCGTGACCGTGACGATCTTCAACCCGGGGTTCGACACGGATCCCCAGTTCGGCACATTCGGGTTGGCGATCCGGGTGGCGTCATCCTACGACCCCATGGAGGAAACGCTTTTTCTCACAAGCGGCGGGGCTTTCACGTCGGGAGGCACGGCGCTGCTGCGCGTCTCCCAACTGACGGGCCCGGACACGGCGCCGGTGTGGTCGGTGGCGCCCGGGTCGAGCTTTGCGGGAACCGGACTCTTCTTCGTGGACAACAACTTCGCGTTCGGACTGCTCGACGCGGCGCAAGCGGGCACGTCGACTCGGGTCGAGACCAATGATGCGCGTCTTCTGGACGCCGTTTTCCGCAACGGACGCGTCTTCGCGGCCAACCACGGCGGGCTGCCCGTGAGCGGCGCGAATCGGACGGCGGTGTTCTGGTATGAATTCGATCCAAGCGCCCTGCCAAATCCGATCACGCAGTCCGGCGTGATCGACGGCGGGTCGGACGTGCATCACTTTTTCCCGAGCATCTCCGCCAACTGCAACGGAGACGTGGCGCTTGGCTTCTCGCGATCGGATCCGAGTCGTTTCGTCGAGGCGGTGGCGACGGGACGGCTTGCGGGCGATCCGGCGGGAACGGTGCGTCCGATTGAAGTCGTCAAGATCGGCGAGGATTCGTATGTCAAGGATTTCGGAGGTGGTCGGGTGCGATGGGGCGATTACAGCGCGACGCAGGTCGATCCGCTTGACGATTCGGGCTTCTGGACGCTTCAGCAGTACGCGGAGACGGACGTCGGCCCCGGAGCGAACGACGATCGATGGGGCACGCAGTGGGCGCGCATTGCGGCGCCCGCCATCGTCACGTGCTCGGGGGACGTGAACGTCGACGGGGTTGTGGATTCGCTCGATCTCGCGGACTTGCTTGGCACGTGGGGCACCTCGAATCCCGCGACGGATCTGGACGGGGACGGGACCGTCGGATCGACGGATCTGGCGCTGCTTCTGGGCGACTGGGGCCCCTGCCCATAGCGGGGTCAGGCCCTCGGGATCGCTTCCTCGAACATCCGCGAGCGGCCCCCGGCAGGGCGGCCGCTCTTTCTTTGCGCATGGGGCGGCCACGCGGGTTCGGCGGACGGCCATCCTCCGGCGACTGTCACTTCACAGTCCTGCGAGTAGGATGAGCGCATGGATGATCTTCATGCGCTGTTCCTGAACTGCACCTTGAAACGTTCGCCCGAGCTCTCGCATACGGACGGGCTTATCGCGGCGTCGATGGCGATCCTGGAGAACAACGGCGTCAAGGCGGAGGCGCTGCGACCCGTGGACCACGAGATCGCTCCAGGCGTGAAGCCCGATATGACCCAGCACGGCTGGGAGCGGGATGACTGGCCGGCGATCTTCGAAAAGGTCATGGCCTGCGACATCCTGGTGCTCTGCACGCCGATCTGGCTTGGCGACAAGTCATCGGTTTGCGCGCGGGTGATCGAGCGGCTGTATGCGCATTCGGGAGAGACCAACGACGACGGCCAGTACATCTACTACGGGCGAGTCGGCGGCTGTCTGATTTCCGGCAACGAGGACGGCGTCAAGCACTGCGCAATGAATCTCCTGTACTCACTCCAGCACCTCGGCTTCCTGATTCCACCGCAGGCGGACGCGGGATGGATCGGCGAGGCGGGGCCGGGGAAGTCGTTTCGGGATGACGGCTCTTCGGGGCCTGAAAACGAGTTCACGGCCCGCACGCTGACGTTCATGACGTGGAATCTGTTGCACGCGGCTCGGATGCTGAAGTCCGCGGGGGGACTTCCCGCGCAGGGCAACCAGATGACGAAGTGGACGAAGGGCGAGCGGTTCGGATATCCCGGCGCCGATTGGATCCGGTCACTCGACAGAGGGCCGAGCGAAAGCAGAGAGGGCTGAGAGGAAGCGCCCCGAGTTGGATTCGAACCAACGACCTGCGGTTTAGAAGACCGCTGCTCTGTCCAACTGAGCTATCGGGGCGAGAGGCCAGAGGAGGGTATGCCCCGGGGGCAGGGCGGCACAATCGAGCGCGATGTCGGCGGCTGGTCGGCGGCTAGTCAGCGACGGCGGAGCCCGGACGTCCGCGGTAGTGCTCGCGGAAGGTGTGGCTAAGGGCCCGGAGGGACATGGGCTTCACGCCGGCGCGGCGGCGCATGGCGCCGAGGCGGTAGAGGATCGCCCACTGGCGCGCGAGGACGGCGTATTTCCAGGCGAGTTGGCGGCGCGGGTCGTAGACGTTGGTCGATTCGGACATGGTTCCGTTGAGCTCGACGATCTGAAAGTTCTCGCCGCGGCGGAGGTCGTCGTCGCAGCTGTGGCGGATGTCGAAGCGGCCGAAGTCGAAGCCACCGTGGGGATAGGCGCGCGCGATCTCGTCGATGCGGCGTTCGAGGGCGGGAGTGATCAGGTCGGCGCCATCGAGGAAGATGGCGCCCTGGCAGTGATTGCCGGCCTCGCCCAGGCGCTTCTGCTCACCCGCTTCAAGGACGCGGTCCAACTCGTCCGTGAAGCGTTTCAGAAAGACTTCCGCCTGCATGCGATAGCGCGGATGGGCCCAGATGAGCTCCTCGAGGGTGCGGACGCCGTCGCCCGTGACGGCGGGGAAGACCTTGCGCGTGATTGAGTAGATCCGCCCGGGCCCATCGAGACCGGCGTCGGGATCGCGCATCCAGAAGACGCCCGCCTCCTCGGGACCCGGCGCGTAGGCCTGCACGAGGGCGGCGCGGGTCATGTCCTCGAAGTAGCGCAGCGCATCGTCGTGCGTGCGCGCCAGCCGCACCGCATGCCCGCGCTGCGACTCATCGGGCTTGAGAATGAGCGGGTACTCGAAGTCCGGGCTCTCGCGGATCAGCGCGTCGACTTGCGCGGCGCGACGGTGGTGGTCGTCGTCGGGCGCGATGAGCTGGGTGGCGACGATCCACCTGGACTGCCCCTGCTTGATGAGCCCATCGAGGATCTCGTGCTTGCTCTCGCCGACGACGCCGCCGCCGTTGGAGACGCCGGGATTCACACAGGTGAAGGTGAAGGGGCGATATCGCAGCGCAAGCAGGAGGATCCACGGCGCCAGCGGAAGGTAGAAAGCCCACAGGGGCCAGAACTCCGACTGAAAGGGACGGGCGAGCGCCCGGCGCAGACGCAGGCGCCCGAGGCGCGTGAAGAGCATCTCAATCGTGCGCACCGTCACGAGGACCACGATGAGCGCCGCGATGAGCCCGAGCGGCCCGCCCAGCAGACCCTCGAAGAATCCGAGGATGGGCGGGCCGACGATGGCGGAGAGGGTCAGCAGAAAGGGCGTCCAGATCAGGATCGCGACGAGAGCGCAGAGCATGAACCGGCGCGCGCGCGTGGCGAGCACGCCCGCTGCGAGATAGGTGGGAGCGCGGGCGCCGGGGATGGCGCGCGCGACCATCACAGCTTTGATGGCGTGCTTGTCGAAGGCGCGTCCCCAGCGATCGAGCGCCTTCTCGGGGAGCCAGTTGCGCAGCAGAGGCCAGTGAAGGGCTGGTCTTCCGACGAAGCGCCCGATCGCCCAGAGGCCGCCGTCGCCCAGGGCGATGCCCGTGAAGCAGCCCAGGAAGCCGACGGCGGCGTCGATCTGGCCGCGGGCGATGAGCAATCCCACCGCGATCACGGTGGCGTCCTCGCTGATGAAGGTGGCGAGAATGATCAGGGCGATGAGCGCGAGCCAATGCGTCTCGTGGACGATGCGGAAGGGGCCGAGATGATCACTGCCCGGCGGCAAGGGCGCGTAATCGGCGACGCTGGGGAGAGGAGAGACGCCCGGGCGATCGTGTCGCTCCAGAAAGGGCAGCACATGCGACGCGAGCTCCTGCGGCTGGAGCAGGGGCATGAAGTGTGTGGCGTCCATCATCACGAGGCGGGCGCTGGGGATCAGGCGGTGATGATGCTCGGCGCCCCATGCCGGAACGAGAAAGTCGCGCCGGCCATGGACGAGAAGCGTTGGGATGGCGATCCGGCGCATGACGTCGGCCATGGGGCGCAGGTCCGTGTCCCAGAAGTTCTGAATGAAAGCGCGCCGGAGGGAGCGCTGGCCCAGCAAGTTAAAGTGCGGGATCAGCTCGGGGAGGATGACGACGAATGCGTGCCCGAGCGCATATTTGGCGTGTTCGAAGTAGTAATCGCCCGAGCCCTCGGTCTCCTGCGCGCCGAGCGCGCCGATCAGCGTCAGTGAAGCGGCGCGCTCCGGGGCGAGATCGGCGAGCCGGACGCCGACGGCGCCGCCGAAGGACCAGCCCATCACATGAGCGCGATTGACTTGGAGCGCGTCGAGCGTCGCGATGGCGAGGCGCGCTATGGCGAGGACGGAGTAATCGGGAGCGAAAGCGTCGATGGAGCGTCCGAACCCCGGATTCTCAAGCGCGTACACCTCGTACCCGCTTTGCGCGAGCAGCGGAGCCAACGCCTTCCAGTCGGAAGCGCCGCCCGAGGGGCTGCCGTGGAGCAGGAGGACGGGCGCCTTGGAGGGATCGCCGCGCGACGCGGACCAGTGGAAGACGGAGAGACGCGTGGTGCGGCCTTCCATCGAACCTGAGGCCCGCATGGCAGGAACCTCGACCCAGAGCTGGCGAGCGTCCTGCGGGTATGCGGGCGTCCAGATCCTCGGGTTGAAGAGGGCGATGACGAGATGGGAGGCAAGGAGGAGCGCCAGGCAGATCAGAAGCAGACGGCGCGGGCGGCGGATGGCCCAGAGCAACGGCGCGGCGACAGCCCCCGCGGCCCAACGCGCGCCTCTCAGCATCGCTCTTCCCGCTCGGCGGCTGCGGCGCGGCAGCTCTCCTCCGCGGGCAGGCCGCAGCGCGTCTCGCCGTGATCGTCCCGGTAAATCATGCAGATCGCCGGTGCGGCGCTCCGGCGGCGGACTTCAACCGTCGTGCGCGAGACAGTGCGCGCGTCGGGGCGCGACATGCGCACGGAGAGCTCCGGACGCTCCGGCCATCGGTGCGCATGGAAGGCGTCCTGCTCGGCGGGCGTTGGGGCCTGCTGGTTCTTGAAGAAGCGGTTGAAGAGCTCAATCCGCGGCGCGACGAGGTGGTCGCCCAGTCCGGATGAGACGAAGCAAGCGCAGGCGCTCGGGCGTTGCGGTCGGAGGGAGCGCTCGCGATCCCAGACGGCGCTGTGGACTCCGTTTTCATCCACCGCGACGAGGCGGAAGGGGGCGAAGGCGTCGAGATCGAAGTCGCGCTCCAGACGGGCGAAGGCGTCCTCGGCGGCGTCCTCTTCGAGCAGGCGGGGGATGAGCCGTCCCCGGCTGATGAGCTCGCTGCGGGAAGGGAGCCTGGGCGGAGGATGCGGGTTGCCGTTGAGGATCGAGAGGAGGAGGCCGGCGTCGTTGACCCCGACCCATGTGCCCTCGGCGAGGGGATCAATCGGCCAGATAGCGGCGCGCTCGCCGACGGCGTGCAGGACGGGGGGCTCGGCGACGGGGCGCCAGCGGGCCTCGTCGCGGTTGGTCACGAGGCGATAGCCGGCGATGGCGTCGCCCTCGTCAAAGAGCGGAATGACGGTCAGCGTGCACACGTGGAGGAGGGTCCGTCGCGAGCGGCGTCGGCGTCAATCGGAGCGGACGGCCGACTCGTGGTTGATGGTGGATGGCGCCTTCCCGAACCCCTCGGGGGGCTGAAGATCGAATCCATGGACGATCGCGGCGATCATGGCGTGGTGGTGAATGGCGTGATGGGCGGCGAAGGCGAGTTCGCGGGCGAGGGTAGAGGGAATCTCGGCTTCGTCGCCATCGCCGGAGAGCATGACGCGGATGCGGACGGATGCGGCGAGCGTGTCCGCCTCGAGTTCGTTGAGCGCGGCTCGCAGATCCGCGATTCGAGCGAGCGCCTCCTCGCGGCTGATCTCGACGGCGCCGCCGCGGACACGCCGGTCGTAGTCGATCGTGTCGCCGGCGCGGGAGGCGAGAGCGGCGGCGAAGTGATCGAGGGCGTGGCGGACATGTTGTCCGATGGTGGATCCCATCACCACGGGGGACGCCTTGGCGTAGGCGTCATCGGGGAGCGTTGACAGGCAATCGGCGCATTGAGCGAGGACGGCCTCGGCGGCTTGCGCGGGGTTCTGGATGGGGTTTCTCGGCATCGTCATGAGAGGTCCTTCTCAGTTCGACGGCGGGCTCAGTTCGACGGCGGCCTATGTGGCGGCGACGCGCTCGCGGGAAGCGCCATCCGGCGCATTTGATCGGGCCGCCATCGCGACCTCATCGATGATGTCGCGATGGTTGGCGCACCGCGGACACTTGTGCTGCCCGCCCAGCTTTCCCTTGCGCTCGAGCCAGGCGTGAAACGCGCTGCGCGGCAACCGGGTGATGGTAGGCGGGGCCATGCCGA
Organism: uncultured Phycisphaeraceae bacterium; assembly: GCA_964451515.1. GTDB lineage: Bacteria > Planctomycetota > Phycisphaerae > Phycisphaerales > UBA1924 > CAYVIJ01. The sequence continues at coordinate 162,316 of CAYVIJ010000002.1, forward strand.
GATCCTCGCCGCGCTTGGTGGTGTAGTCGACATTCTGCTCCATCAGAGCGCGATCGAACGCTTCTCGGAACGCCTCGACGTCGCCGCGGCTCCATTCGATAGCGAGCTCGAGCCCGGCGGAGCGGTCGGCGGCGGGATAGACGGGCGCCGCGGTGAACTCCCCCACTTCCGCACCGCTGGCTTCGACGGCGCGGGCGACCGCGTTCTCGATGTGCTCGACGATGATGTTCTCGCCGAAAGCGTTGATGAAGTGGCGGTGTCGGCCCACGATCCGCAGGCGCGCGGGGCCGTCCGGCGGCGCGGTGTCGAACTCGACCACATCGCCGATGATATAGCGCCACAGGCCGGCGCAGGTGGACATGACGACGACGTAGCGCCGGCCAGTCTCGACCTCGTGGGCGGCGAAGGCGGGGGGGTCAGGATCCTCGATGCAATCGAGGGGGACGAACTCGTAGAAGATCCCATGATCGATGTTCAGGCGCAAGCCGGGATCTCGCGGAGTGTCCTGCATAGCGATGAAGCCCTCGCTTGCGGGGTAGACCTCAAAGCGGATTGGGATGTCCTCGCCCTGTGGATCTCCCGACCACACCTCGCGGAGGCGTCGCTCGAAGGGCGCGTACTTCACGCCTCCGTGGACGAAGACTTTCAGGTTGGGCCAGAGCTCCCGAAGCGAGCGGGGGTTTCGTCCCTGCTCGCGAGCAACCTCGAAGAGACGCTCGCTCAGCACAAGGAACCAGGAGGGCATGCCGTTGACCCAGCGGACGTCCGCGTCGAGGCAGGCCCGGGCCATGCGGTCGATCTTCACGGGCCAATCTTCCAGCAGGGCCGTGCGCTGATCCGGCAGCGCGATGGCCGAGAGCGGCCAGCGCACGAGGCGCGTGCAGACGCCGGAGAGATCTCCGGTGCGAAGGCCGCTCGCGTCCTCCTTCAGGTCGGTCGAGCCGCCCAGGACGAGCACGCGTCCGGCGAAGATCGAGGGGAGCGAGACGCCGAAGTTCATCGAATGGGCGTAGATGTCCAGCGCCGCCTTGACGTTGGAGCGAAGCATCTCGCGCGAGACGGGGGTGTATTTGTCGCCCGCGGTGGTGCCGGAGGTCTGGGCCCAATCGCGCACCAGGCCCGGCCAGAGGACATCGGGCTCAGCCTCCTCGCGCATCCGAGCGATGGCGGCGCGGAAATCGTCGTAGGCGGCGAGGGGCGTCTCGGCGCGATAGGCGCGCAGGAGCTCGGGATCCGGAAGCGTCGCGAGGCGCCCGAAGCGGCGCGCGCGCCCGAACTCAGTTTGCGCAGCGCGCGCGAGATTCCGCCGAAGCTGGGCTAGTTGGATGGATCCGGTTCGCTCCGCCCAGTGGCGACGCTGCGAGAGCAGAAGGCGGCGGCGGCGAAGCCATGTCTGGAGACCCGCCCCCACGGCGGCGGTCCAGATGGGCATCAGGCGACCTCCTGGCGCGAGCCGACAGCGGCGCCGGCTCCTGCGTCAAGCTCCATGATGAACTCTTCGAGCGCGCCCGTGAAGTCCTCGGGTCGCTCGATCATCGGCGCATGGCCGCAGCGGTCGATCCAGCGCAGGCGGGCGTTGGGCAGGCGGGCGGCGAACTCCTCCGCGACACGGGGCGGCGTGACGACATCCTGCCTGCCCCAGACGATGAGAGCGGGCTGAGTGATCGAACCGAGACGCGCGCCCATGTGGTCGCGCTTAGCGCTCTTGGAGAGACGCACCATGGCGCGCGCACCGCGGCGATCGGTCAACTCGCCATGAGCCCGCTCGACCACGCCGTCGGGAATGCGATCGGGGTCGTAGAAGAGCTCCGCGATCTTGCGCTGAATCCAGTCTTGGCTGGGGCGGCGCTGCACGTCCTTCTTGGCGAGCCCCTGCTCGAGCTCTTCCTCGAAGGCCGCCTCGAAGAGACCCGAGGAGCCCGTGAGCACCAGCGCCCGGACCACTTCGGGACGGTCCAGGCTGATCTTCAGCGACACATGGCCGCCGAAGGAGGATCCGACCATGACGACGGGCTGATCCGTGAGGCGATCGAGAATGTCGAGGGCGATGGCCGTCACGCCTCCGACGTTGCAGTCGCCGTTGCGGAGCTGGAGGAGGGGTATCTCCACGAGCAGGCAGCGCGCGCGACAGGAGAGCGCCTCGGCGGTCGCTTTCCAGTAGGAGTTCAGCCCGAGGAGCCCGTGGAGGAAGACGATGGGAAGCCCCTCGCCGATCTCCTCGACACGGATGGAGGCGTCGCCGGCTCGCTTGATATCAAGAGACCGCGATGTCCATTGAAGGCTGTCGCCTCCGCCGCCTGTCGAGTTGGGTTGGTTGGAGGTTGCCGCGTCAGACACTCCCGTCTCCGGCGGTGAATTGATCTGGACTGACTTCGTCCGTCGCCCCACCCGGGACGCTTCGGACGGAATCCCGGATGCTCATATACAGACTACTCAGCGGGCTCAAGTCCCGCCAGCGGCGACGGTCGGAGGTCCGGGCGGTGTGTTCATTCGTTTTTAGGGGTTCAGGCGGCATGGTTGCGGCGTGGCTGGTGCAGGCGGACACAATCGCCGCCCGCAACCTGCGCGGCCTTCAGAGCCGAGTCGGCGGCGGTGGCGAGCGCGTCCGCGGAGGCGATGTCGGCGGCGGTGGCGGTCTCGAAGGTCGCCATGCCGATCGCGGTGGAGACCTGAAGCGCGGGCAGAGCCGGCGCCCCGTCGAGCGCGAGCGGGGCGGAGCGGGCCTCCTGGCAGAGCCGCTCGAGCATCTCTCGGGCGGTCGAGCGCTGGACACGCTCCATCAGGAGGGCGAAGCGGGCGCCGCCGGTGCGGGCTATGAACGCACGGATGGGTCCGGCGTGGCGCTTCAGGAGCCGATGGAACGCCCCCAGCGCCTGATCGCCGACGGGCCACCCGTGCCGGGCGTTGACTTCGTTGAGATTGAGCAAGTCAACAAAGGCGAGGCTGAGCGGGCTTCCGACGGCGCGGGCGCGCGCGAAGGCCTCCTCGAGTTCGTTTGAGAAAGCTGCGACGGAGGCGGCGCCAGTGATCGGATCGCTGCGGATGGCGCGCTGGAGATGCTCGTTGCTGTGGATCGTCCGCTCGGCGTGAATCGAGGCGCTGAGCGAGAGAGACACAAGGCGGGCATTGGCGGACTCGAGCAGCTCATCGACGTCGGGCGCCACGCCGGAGGGGAGCTGCAAGACAGCGGACGCCTCGGCGGAAGCGTCCGCCGCCTCCCGGAGCAGCGTGTCGCAGTCGGCGTCGGAGGAGAGGGCGAACCAGGCGCGGGCCGCGTGGCGGAGCCGGTCGAGCGCGGACGCGGAATCCTCTGCGAGAAGCGTATCGGCGGCGAGCGCGCCGAAGGCGGAGCAACGCGCCGTCGGGAGATGGGACGGGTCGGCGTCTTCGGGGTTGTGATGGCAGCGCACCGGCTCGACGAGGGGCTCCGGGACGCGCCAGGACTCGAGCAGCGCGGCGCTGATGTCGTCGTGGGTCAACCCCAGAGCCGCCTGCTCGCGATCGCGCAGGACTTGGTCATCATCGTGGCAACCGCGGACGAGCTCCGCGTAGGAGCGCCCCAGCACCCGGTGCAGCGCGACGACCCCGATGTCCTGGATCAACCCGACGATGAACGCCTCCTCGCGATTCACGGAGCCGAGCCGCTGCGCCGCCGCTTGGGCGGCGCAGGCGGCGTAGATGGCGCGCCGCCAGTGCTTGGCGTAATCGAAGCCGTCGCGCGACTCGCGGGGCAGATCGGCGACGAGGCTGAATCCGAGAACAATGGTGCGCAGCCCGTTCAGGCCGAGCATGAGTTGGGCCTGGTGCAACGTGGTGCAGGGGCGACCCAGCCCGAAGAGGGGCGAGTTGACGATGCGCAGGACGTGTGTGGTCAGCGCCTGGTCGTGCTGGACGGTCTCCGCGAGCTCCCGCATGGTCACGTCGGCGTCGCCTGTGAGCTGAAGGACGCGCAGCGCAACGCCCGGCGGGCTGGGCAGCCTCGGTGAAGAGAGCACGGACGCGAGGAGCTGGTCGTTCACGATGGCTCGCAGAGAGAGTAATTGGGCGCTATAGAGGGCGCGATATGGCTGGCAGGGCGCGGACTCGTCCAGAGGTGTCATCGTCTGGGCCGCCCGCGAGCATGAGGGCCCCCCCTGAGCGCGGGGAGGATCCTTGGGGAGGCGCGGGTCACAAGGACGCCCCGGGCGGGTCGAAAACGGGCGCCATGGCCCGCAGGCTGGGCGGCTCGCGACCGAGAAGCCAGCGGACGTAGGCGGAGAGAAGACGGTTGGCGCGGCGGAGCGTGGCGGGCGTCGCCGCCAGACGGGGCGGGTTGAAGGCGGGAGCGGTGGCGAGGGCGTCGAGCAGGTCGACGGTCTCCCTCCGGACGCGCCAGGGGAGGGCGAGCGGGTCCGACTCTCCGGGGTCGGCGACGAGGCGCCCGCGGGCGGGGTCGAAGCCGTAGGCGTCGGCGTCGTCCGTCCGCTCGAGGAGGGGGGCGTGTCCGGTCAGGGAGACGACAGCCCACTGAAACCGCAGCGTCACGCCGGCCGGATCGACGCCCTGATCCAAATCCTCCAGCGCCTGTCGCAGCGCGTCCCAGAGCGGCGGGTTGGGGTCCCGCTCTGAGAGAAAGTGCTGCACGAGGTCGGCGGCGTACATCGCGGCGTAGTGGGCGCGCAGATCCGAGCGCAGGCGGAAGAAGGTGCGCTCGAGATCCCACTCAATGAGTGTGGCCATCGCCTCGCTCTTGAGGATGGCGACAAGAGCGCCCTGGGTGAGCAGATCGAGCCCGCCTGAGAACTTGGAGCGCTCACGCTTGGCGCCCTTGGCGACACCCTTGACCAGCCCGTGCTCGCGCGTGAAGAGGGAGACGGTCTGCGAGGTCTCGGACCAGTCCCAGACGCGGATGACAACCGCCTTGTCGGAGATGTGCGTCACGAAGAGTAGGGTATGTTGCGTCGTGCGCGAGCGCCTTCGCCTGCACTGGCGGGCGAGCCGCCGGTGGCACGCCGGAGGCGGAGGTTGTGCGCGCGCGAGCGCCGCCGCGGACCCGACGGAAGGATCGGGTCCGCGGCGGCGTCGAAGAGGCGGAAGTGAGTCTCGCAGATCAGCGGTTCGAGGAGGCGACCTTGTCAGCCTCGTCGTCGGTCTGCTCGAGATCGTCAGGGCCGATCTCGACGGTCGGGCGCGGCTTCGATCGCTCGACATTGTCACGCGAGCGCTCGTAGCGGACCTTGGCGGACGCTTCGCGCGAGAGCTCGACGCGGGCCTGGTCCTCGTAGTCGGCCCGCCCCTCGTTGCGGGCGAGAGAGGCGAGGCGGGCGTCCAGCTCGGCGGTGCGCTCCGAGAGGCGCGCCTTGAACTGGTCGAGGCTGGCGACGCGATAGTCGCTGAGCTCGTCGAGCGTCTTCTGCCGCTCGGCCATGACCTTGACCATGCGCTCCTTGCGGGCGACGGCGTCGATCTGGCGCTCGAGATGGGCGAGCTGGGTCTGGAACTCGTCGTGCTCGCGCTCGAGCTTGGCGAGAAGATTCTCGAGCTGCTCGGCGTCGGCCTCGAGGTTGGCGAGGTCGTTCTCATAGTCGTTCATACGCGCCTGGTAGAGATCTATGGTGTCGGAGATGTCCGCGGCGCGGCGGTAGGCGTTGTCGAGGTTGTAGGTTCTGTTGTCGAAGCTCACGCGAACGAAGGAGCCGTCGGACCTCGCCTCCTCGGCCATGGCGATGAGCGACTGGATCTCGTTGAAATCCACGCGGGCGAGGGAGACGACGCGCTCGGCGATGTGCCGCTCGCGCACGATCTGATCGCGCTGCGCCTTCAGCTCGGCGAGGTGGGAGCGGACCTCCGCGATGCGCTCGGGGTATTCCGCCTCGAGCGAGCGGAGCTGGGACCGCATTGCGATGGGGTCGTCGATATTGGCGTCGATGACGTCGACGATCTTGGACTTGGTCTGATTCGCCACAGCGGCGACGCGATCCGGGCCGGCGATGAGGACCGCCGCACCCGTCGCGAGGCCACCGATCACACCGATTCGGATGACAGTCTTGACGATGCCGGCCATGTGTTGGTTCCTTTCCTTTCACGTTTCGGGACGACTCGGCGTCCCTCGCCCACGTTCTGGGGAACGGCGCGGCGGGGATTTCAGCCTCGTTGGAAGCGCGGCGCGGGACAGGGGCGGGGAGACACCGAACACATTCCAACCCCACAGGCCCGATAGGGCCGCAGTGGTCTCGCGGAGCCCGATTTGGGACATGGCCCGGCGGCGCAGGCGTCTATCCTGAGGGATAGCGGAGGGATGGCCCTGAAAGGCGACGGGCCGGATCGGCAACAAGCGGTGAACGCCCTGGAGGGCAGGGCCATCTGAAGATGCGGCCCGGGGGAGGACACCGCAGACTCCGCGAAGGGCGCGCTCGATGCTGAACAACCTCACAACGGGCTTCATCTCGCGGCTGCGGGCGCGGGACGAAGCGGCGTGGTTCGAGCTGTGGGAGACTTTCGGGCCGATCCTGCGGGCTCAGTTGACCAAGTGGGGGCGAGGGCGCATTGGCTCGGAGACGGTGCGCGATCTCTCGCAGGAGACGCTGGCGGCGCTGTCCGATTCGATCGAGCACTACGACCCATCGCGCGGAGCACGGTTCTCAACATGGCTGCTGGCCATCGCCAAGCACACGCTGGGCGATGAGATGGACCGGCGCATGGCGCTGAAGCGCGGGGCGGGGAAGCGCGGTGTGGCGCTGGATGAGACGTGGATGAAGGCGGCGGCGGGGGCGAAGGCGGACGAGGAGTATGAGGCGGGGGTGTTCCGGGCGAAGGTGGAGAGGGCGATCCGGATGGTGGAGCGTGAGACGGACTTCATCGACTTTTCGATCTACCGGATGCGGGTGCTGGACGGGATGAGCGGCAAGGAGGTTGCGGAACAGATCGGCACAAGCGAGCCGACGGTCAGCCGCCGACTCGCGAAGATCCGCGAGGCGCTGCGAATGCGCGTGGGCGAGGTGGTGGCGACGTATTCCTTCACGGAGGACGAGCTGTCGGAGCCGGAGCGAAACGGGCTGGCCTTGAATCCCAGCAAGAGCGATGACGCCCTGTTCGACGAGGCGATCGCCGAGATCTACCACCGCCAGACGGAGCTGCGGAGGCAGGATGAGGCGCAGGCCCTCGGCTGATCCGGACGGGGCGGGCCCGCCGGGGAGGACGGGCGGAAAGGCGATGCGATGAACATCATCATGGGACTGCTGGCCGCCTCGCTTCTGGTCGTTGTCGCGGTGCTCGCGATCATCTACGTGATCGCGCCGATCTTTCAGGGAATCGGCTTTCTCATTCGACATCTGTTCCGATTCATCAGCGGTGAACTCGGCGACATGCTCCGTGTGATTGGCGGGATCATCACCACGGCGGTGTTCATCCCGCTGGTGCTGCTGAACATCGTGATCGGGCGCTGGTCGGCGTCGCGGCATTACGGGGCGGCGATTCAGCACGAGCTCGGCGCGATCGGCGGCTCGATGTACCGGATCGTCGTCGGGCATCCGGCGCGGCTGCTGGGGATGCGCTCGCTGGTCGAGGGGATCGAGGATCGCGTGCCGGCGGCGATGGCGGAGGCGCCGACGCGGGACAAGCCGTCGAAGCGGAGCGGGCGGTTCGAGGAGTACGAGATCGTCGGCTCGCTGAAGGGAGGCGGCTCCGGCGCGAAGCTGTACGTCGCGAATCCGAGCGCGAAGAAGCGGGCGATCTTCGCGCGGCAGGGGCGGCCCGACGTGGAGCAGGTGGTCATCAAGTCCTTCAGCTTGAGCGACGGCTCAAGCCTGCCGCAGATCGTTCGCGAGAGCCGGGCGCTGGAGGCGGCGAAGGACATCGGACTCGTTCTCGAGCATGAGCTCACGGACCAGCGGTTCTTCTATGTGATGCCGTACGTGCCCGGGGAGTCGCTCGGGCAGGTGACCCAGCGGCTGCACGCCGGCGCCGGTCCCGAGGGGCTGGGTCGGCGCGCGCTGGCGGAGGCGATGGGCTACGGCGCGGATCTGCTGCGAACGCTCGATCGCTATCACCGCGGCGGGCTGTGGCACAAGGACGTCAAGCCGGACAACATCATCGTCCACAACGGGCGCGCGCATCTGGTGGACCTCGGGCTCGTGACGCCGCTGCGCTCGGCGATGACGCTGACGACGCACGGGACGGAGTACTTCCGCGATCCCGAGATGGTGCGCATGGCGCTGCGGGGCGTGAAGGTGCACGAGGTCGAGGGCGCGAAGTTCGACGTGTTCGCGGCCGGCGCGGCGCTGTACTCGGTGATCGAGAATTCTTTCCCGGCGCACGGCGGGCTGAGCCAGGTGACGAAGCGCTGCCCGGAGGCGCTGCGCTGGATCATCCGGCGCTCGATGGCCGACTACGAGCGGCGGTACTCCTCCGCGCAGGAGATGCTGAGGGATCTCGAGACTCTGCTGACGGCGGAGGATCCCTTCGCGATGAAGCCGGCTGAGCTGCCCAGCATGCGGGGCGGTGACGCGGCGGCGGACGCGAAGGCGCCGGGGCCTGCGCACGAGAGCTTTGGCCCGCCCGTGGGCGGCGCGGCGGCGGGGAGCCCCGTTCCTCCGCAGGAGCCGCCTCGGGCGCGTCCCGCGGCGTGGGAGGATGACGGGCGGGGTCCGGGCGGCGCGGCGACGGCGGTTCGGAAGCGTCCGGACATTCGCGTGACGAACTGGTGGAAGGGGCAGTACGCCGTGGACGGCGAACGCGCGGGCGCGGCGCGTCCACGGGCGGAGCAGCCGCGCCGGCATGCGGGGCCAGGCCGGAGCGCGGCGGATCAGCTCGCGAGCGCCCGGAAGCGCGTGGAGAGCGCTCGGGCGCGAGCGCATGCGCGGATGAACCGCGGGCGGCAGGCCCGCTATTCGAACGGACCGAACGCGGGGGTGATCATCGCGTTGCTGGCGCTCGCGGCGGTCGGCGTCTTCGGCGGGTTGGCTGTCATCGATGAGATGCGGAGCGATGGCGAGCGCGCGACGGCGCGGACGCATGCGAGCGTTCAGAGCGAGCGGGCGGTCGTGGAGATGGGCGAGACGGCGCGCTTCGAGGTCGATGAAGAGGCGATCGAGGGGCTCGTGCGCGAGCAGTTGGAGCGGGCGGGGATTGCGGAGCGAGCGATTCGAGACGCGATCGAGCAGGCCCTTCGCCATGCGTCGGAGCGCCTGGCGGAGGCGAGGGCCGCTCTCGCCGCGCTCAGAGAGCAGCTCGAGCGGGGAGAATGGGCGGTCCCGTCGCCGCCTGAGCCTCCCGAGCCCGCGCGTGCGCCGGCGGCGGCGAGCGGCGGCGCCTGGCTGGTGGTGGACGAGCTGATCGACGATGCGCCGCAGGAGGTGCGGAGCGAGATCGATCGAATCCTGGCGGGGCTGCGGGCCCGGGGCGTCACGCTGCTGGGGCTGGGCTCGAGGGAGGCGGATATCGAATCGCGGGCGTCGGCTCTGAAGACGATCGGCAGCGGGCGTCCGACGGACCAAGAGACACGCGAGCGGTTGGAGGATTGGCTGGCGTCGGATTCGCAGCAGGCGGACGTTATCCTCTGGATCGAGTGGGCGGATGACAAGGCGTCGCCTCGATTCCACCTCTTCGCCGGTCCAGACGTGGATGCGAAACGAAGCGAACGCCTGCTTGATGCGGCCCGCTGAGCGGCTGGTCGGCGTCGGCGCACAAGTTGCGGGGGTCTCGGGACAATCCTACGGTGCGTCTCTTCGCGCCCCTTCGCGGGGGCGAACCAGGAGAGGAGCGCGGACGTGGCTGAGCAGAAAGCGACGAACATCGTCTGGCATGAGGGAGACATCGCCCGGGCCGAGCGCTGGGAGGCGCTCGGCTGCACGGGGGCCACGCTGTGGTTCACCGGGCTGAGCGGCTCGGGCAAGAGCACGATCGCCTCGGCGTTGGAGCAGACATTGGTCAACCAAGGCGTGAACTGCTACCGCCTCGATGGAGACAACGTCCGGCATGGGCTCAACAAGAATCTGGGATTCAGCGCGGAGGACCGAGCGGAGAACATCCGGCGCATCGGGGAGGTGGCGAAGCTCTTCGCCGATTCGGGATGCGTGGCGCTGACGAGCTTCATCAGCCCGTATCGAGCGGATCGGGAGCTGTGCCGGAGCCTGCACCACGAAAGCGGGCTCGCCTTCATCGAGATTTTCGTCGACACGCCGCTGGACGTGTGCGAGCAGCGCGATCCGAAGGGGCTATACAAAAAGGCGCGGGCCGGAGAGATCAAGGGCTTCACCGGCATCGATGATCCGTACGAAGCGCCGGATCGAGCGGAGTTGACGCTTCGGACAGCGGAGCAATCGGTCCAGGAGTGCGTGGAGACGTGTCTGGCGTATCTCCAGCAACGCGAAATCATCAAGGCGGGCTGAGAGGAGCGGCGGCGGCATGTCTCACGAGCGGGATCTGGAGGGTCGCCTCGCGGCGGCGAAGGAAGCCGTCTTCAAGGCGTGCACGGTGTGCCGGGCTGTGCAGCGCGATCTGGAGGGGCTCCGCTCGTCTCTGAAGGACGACCGCAGTCCGGTGACGGTCGCGGACTGGGCGAGCCAGGCGGTGGTGGCGCACACGCTCCGCGAGCGGCTGGGGGGCGTTGTGATCGTCGGAGAAGAGGAGACGGCGGCGCTGCGGCAGCAGAATCACGAGGGACATCTGTCGAAGGTGCTCGAGGCGGTCCGACTTGTCTGGACGGAGGCGAGCGAGCGGGACGTACTGGAGGCGATCGATCTCGGCGGGCAGACGATCGGCGGCGAGGAGCACGAGGTCTTCTGGACGCTGGATCCAATCGACGGCACGAAAGGGTTCCTGCGGGGTCAGCAGTACGCCGTGAGCCTGGCGCTCATCGAGGGGGGCACGCCCATGCTGGGTGTGCTGGGCTGCCCCAACCTGTCAGCAGACCTCTCGGATCCCTTCGACGAGCCCGATCCGCGCGGAACGATCTACTTCGGCTATCGAGGCTCGGGCGTGTGGGAGCTGCCGGCGGATGCGCCGGACGCGGAGGCGCTGCACATCCGTCGTCTGGAGCCGGCGGAGGGAGAGCCCCTGCGGGTGTGCGAGTCGGTGGAATCGGAGCACTCGAAGCAGGCGGACACGACGCGCATTCTGGCGTTGGTGGGCGAAACGGGCGATCCGGTGCGGCTGGACAGCCAGGCGAAGTACGCGGTGGTGGCGCGCGGGCAGGCGGAGGCGTATCTCCGGTTGCCGACGAAGAAGGGGTACATCGAGAAGATCTGGGATCACGCGGCGGGGGCTGTGATCGCGGAGGAGGCGGGGTGCGCGGTGACGGACATCCGGGGGCGAAGCCTGGATTTCAGCCGAGGCGTTGAGCTGGTGCGAAATCAGGGCATCGTGTGCGCACCGGCGCGGGTGCATGGGAAGCTGCTCGGAGCGATCGAATCGCTTGGGCTCGGCGAGAGAGCGGGCTGAGGAAGGCGTTCCCGGGGGCTCGGGGCAGGGGGCGCTGGAATTGGGAGGGGGAGCGAGCCGATGATGGGCGGGCGGGGCGCGATCACGGAAGCAGCATGACGATCCTCGGGATGTCGCTGGGCGCTTGGATCACCGCGGCGGTGCTGGTGGTGGTCGTGGCGGGTCTTGTTCGCGGGCGGATCGGTCCGGATCTGCTGATGCTCTCGGGGCTTGTGGCGCTGCTGGCGACGGGGACGCTGGAAGCGCGCGAGGCGGTGCGGGGATTCGCGAACCCGGCGGTGGTGATGGTGGGGTTCCTCTACATCGTGGCGGCGGGACTGCGGGAGACGGGGGCGCTGACGATGCTGGCGAGCCCGATGCTGGGGGATCCAAAATCATTGCGCGCGGCGCAGTTCCGCCTGACCGCTCCGGTGGCGCTCGCGAGCGCCTTTGTCAACAACACGCCCATTGTGGCGATGTTCCTGCCGCACCTGACGGGCTGGGCGAAGCGGACGGGACTGCATGTCTCGGCGCTGCTGATGCCCCTGAGCTTCGCGGCGATCCTGGGTGGGATGTGCACGCTGATCGGGACGAGCACGAACATCCTGGTCAACGAGCTGATCGTGGAGGAGATCGCGCGGATGGAGGGCGTGGACCCCGCCGCCGCGCCGGCGCCCCGGGCGGCGGTGGCCAACCCGGAGATGGGGCTGACTCCCTTCGGCATGTTCACCCTTGCGTGGGTTGGCGTTCCCGTGGCGCTGGCGGGGCTTGGGTACATCCTGCTCTTCGGCCGCTCGCTGCTGCGACGCGGAGATGAGGGCGTCCCGCTCGAGGAAGAGGCGCGGGAGTACATGGTGGCGATGCGGGTGGAGTCCGGGGCGTCGATCGTGGGCAAATCGGTCGAGGAGGCCGGGCTGAGGCGGCTGCCCGGCCTTTTCCTCTCGCGCATCGATCGTGAAGAGGAAACCATCATCGCGGTGGGGCCCGCACAGATGCTTCAGGAGGGGGATGTGCTGGTCTTCGTGGGTCGGCTCGACTCGGTGGTGGACCTTCAGAAGATCCGAGGGCTCTCACCGATGACGGGAAAGGCGGGAGAGGAGGCGGCGACGCCTCGGCATGCGGCGCGATTGATCGAGGTGGTGGTCTCGCGGACATGTCCGCTCATTGGGCGCACGATTCGCGAGGGCGCCTTCCGAACGCGATACGACGCGGTGGTGATCGCGGTGCATCGCAACGGCGAGCGTCTGGGAGGGAAGATCGGGGACATCCGCTTGCGCACCGGCGACACGCTGCTGCTGGAGGCGGCGCCTGGGTTCGCGAGCCGGTTCCGGGACTCGCGGGACTTCTTTCTCGTCAACGAGTTGCCCGGCGCGGCGGCCCCCCGACACGGACGGGCGTGGATCGCGATGGCGATTCTCGTCGGGCTGGTGACGACGATCACGCTGCGGCCGGAGTCAGCGATGACCGCCGCGATGGGGGCGGCGCTGGCGATGGTGCTCTTCCGATGCTGCACGGGCCCCGACGCCCGCGCGGCGGTGGACTGGCAGGTGCTGGTGGTGATCGGCTCGACATTCGGTCTGGCGGCGGCGATGCAGAAGACAGGGCTCGCGGAGGTGATCGCCTCCGGACTTCTGGCCTTCGGTGGGCAGCTCGGGACGCATGGGCTGCTGGCGCTGATCTTCCTGGTGACCGCCGGGTTCACGGCGGTCATCACGAACAACGCGGCGGCGGTGCTGATGTTCCCGATCGCGCTGGAGGCGGCGAGCGATCAGGGGGCTGCGTTCACACCTGTGGCGGTGACGATTGCGATCGCAGCCTCGGCGGGGTTCGCCACGCCACTGGCGTATCAGACGAACCTGATGGTGATGGGCCCGGGGGGGTACCGGACGATGGACTTCCTGCGCTTCGGAACGCCGCTGACGCTGCTGGCGGGGGTGATCACGGTTCTTGTGGCGCCGTTGGCTTACGGATAACCGAATCGGACCGGCGGCGCCCCCCTTCCAGGGGGATCCCGGAGCGGGGTCTTCAACTGGAAAGCCCGAGAAAACATTCAAGGGGCGCGAACCGGTCGGGCCGATACGCAGTACCATCACGCCGATCTCTCTCTCCTCCAGCGGGGCGCCGTTCTTACAATGGCGCCCTGCTTTTTTCTTGACGTGTCCCGGTGTCGCCTGTGAGGGAGATCGGCGTGGCGGAGCGCGAGGAGCGAGGATCGGAATCCGGCGACGGGGCGGCGCTGGTGACAGGCGCGGCGGGGTTCATCGGATCGCACGTCTGCGAAGCGCTGCTGCGGTCGGGGCGGAGCGTTGTCGGCGTTGACAATCTCGACTCGTTCTACGCGGAGCAGGCGAAGCGGCGGAACCTGAGCGAGATCGAGCGGAGCGCGAGGGCGGGCGCCTTCCGCTTCGAGCGGGCGGACATCCGGGACGCCCCAGTGATGGAGCGGCTGCTGGGGGATGGCGGGATCGGAACGATCTTCCACCTTGCCGCCCGAGCGGGTGTTCGCCCGAGCATCGAGGATCCGGCCCTGTACGCGTCGGTCAACGTGGAGGGGACGGCGACGCTGCTGGAGGCGGCGCGGCGCGCGGGGACGGCTCGGTTCATCCTGGCGTCGTCGTCGAGCGTGTACGGCAACAACGGGAAGGTCCCCTTCGCGGAGACGGACGATGTGAGCCGTCCGATCAGCCCCTACGCGGCGACGAAGCGGGCGTGCGAGCTTCTCGGCTCGACCTTCCACCATCTCTACGGGATTCCGGTGGCGTGCCTGCGGTTCTTCACGGTTTACGGCCCTCGCCAGCGGCCCGACCTGGCGATCGCGAAGTTCATGCGCCTGCTCGCGCGTGAGGAAGCGATCCCGATGTTCGGCGACGGCTCGACGAGTCGCGATTACACGTTCATCGACGACATCGTGCAGGGCGCGCTGGCGTCGGAGCGGGCGATTGCGCGCCACGGTTATCGAATCTGGAACCTGGGCGGGTCGGAGCCGGTGTCGCTGCGAGAGATGATCGAGGCGATCGGGGAGACGGTGGGCGTTGAACCCCGGATCGATCGGCTGGACATGCAGCCTGGGGACGTGACGAGAACGTTCGCCGATCTGTCTCGCAGCGAGACGGAGCTGGGATTCCGTCCGACGACGGAGTTCCGCGCGGGGCTGCGCGCGCAGTGGGAGTGGATGCGGTCGGCTCAGGGGCGATCGTCTTCCTCGTAACGCCACTGCTCGTCGGCGGCATGATCGAGGATAGCTTCGTCATCCCAGGCCTCTTCGTCTTCCCATGCGTCGTAGTCGTCAGCCCAGTCCGCGACTTCGTACTCGGCCGACCAGCCGAAAAGGCGAAGCGTTTTCGTCACGGCGAACATGGCCATGAGCGTGAAGAAGACCGCGGCGAACGTGCGAAAGAGAAAGAGCCCGGTGTCTCCGCGAGCCAGGCCGATCACCTGTCCGAGGGCGGCGCCGAACGCGACGACGATGAAGGGGCTGTAGGGCCTTCGGAGGATGACCTCATCCATGGTGCGGCACATCAGAGCGAAGATGATCGTGTAGGGGATGAAGGTCAACCAGGGATTGTCGGCCCAGATGTGGCCGATCACGCCGGGGCCGATGCTGAAGCCGGGCATCCTCCTCCCGACGTCGGTGTAATCATGGACGATCGCCCAGCCGAGGCCCTTGGGTTTTCCGGGCCAGATGATTCTGGGGATCGGCTGCGTGACGGCGTAGATGAGCATGTTGAAGGGGCGGTAGTCGTGGTTCTCGGGAATGTTCTCGATGACCCACATGGAGTTGCGAGCCGTTTCCTGACCGGTGAACGTCGCCACCAGCCCTTTTTCGAGTTGCTCCGACTCCACCTGCGTGATGCGGCTGTACAGATCGGTGGCGCCAAGCTGTTTTCCCCGTGAGACGGTCACCGCAGCGATCAGGAGCAGGCCCGCGACTCCGACCGCAAGAAGCATCGAGATCTCCTTGGCGCGCGAGAGATGGCGCCAATGGCCGTGGTAGGCGCCCCACGTGGCCGCCACGAGAACCGTGAGAAGGTCCCGTCGTCCATAGGACAAGTGCATGGAGGACAGCAGCGCCACGATGAGAATGCCGCCCATGAGCGCCAGCGCAACCGGGTTCAGCAAGCGCGGAGCGTAGGCCCATGCGGCGAGACCGACCGCGGCCGCAAGCAGGCCGGAGCCGATAATGTTGCTCAGCGGACCGAAGACGGGAACGTAGATCAGGATGTTCTTGAAGAGGATCCCTGTCCCGAGGAACGCCGTTGACAACACGGCCAGACTGACGAAGTTCGGGAAGGCGGCCCGGTCTGGAATGCGGGCGAGGATCTTGCGGACCGGCCATGTCCAACGCGAAGCCAGCAGGAAGAGAACGACGAAGAGCGCACAGAGCACCCAGAGCGTCGTCGCGGAGCCGCGCAGGTCCGTCACCATGAAGATTTTGAACCGCTGCGTCACGAGTGAGAGCGAGGCGCTCGTCAGCTGGAAGACGATGAAGCCCAACAAGAAGAGGTTCCGCACGCTGACGAAGGGGACGGTGCGGCGAAGCCCCTGGACGCCCATGAGCCCGAGCAGAAAGAGGGCCAGCGAGATGAAAAGAAAGTTGATAGAGCCTTCGGTCACGGTCGCTCGCCCTCGAGGTGGATCCTCTGGCTGATCGAGGCAGCCCCGAAGGCTATCGGCACGCGCCGCGCCGCGTCTCGGCGGAGTGTGAAAATCGGGCTGTCAGGAGCCGAGAATGGACCGGTAAACCGCCTCGTAGCGGGCGACGACCCGATCCGTGCCCAGCGCGTCGAACACCCATTCCCGGGCCCGCCGCCCCATCTCCTCGCGCTCGTCGCGGCTTTGGAGGATCGCCGCGACTCCATCGGCGACCGCTTCGGGAGTCGGCTGGACGACGCGTCCGCCGCCGCTGTCGCACACTTCGCGGTGGATCTGGACCCCCGGCCCCAGGAGGACAGGGCAGCCGCACGCCATTGCCTCCGGGATCACGAGCCCGAAGTTCTCGTGCTCGGAGATCAGGCAGAACAGATCCGCCGCCTCGTAGACGCTGATCTTGGTCCTCCCGAAGACCAGCCCCAGGAACTGCACGCGATCGCCCACGCCGCGCCGCTCCACCAAATCGCGGAGCGACGCCTCGTAGGCCGGCTCGCCGCCGCCCGCGAGGGCGAGGCGGAGGTCCACGCCGCGGCTCTTGAGAAGGGCCGTCGCCTCGATGAGTGTCTCGATCCCCTTGCCCATGAACAGCCGCCCCAGATACAGGACCACGGGCGGCCCACTGAACACCTGGGGGAAGGCCTCGCGGGCCGGCTGTGGCCCCGGAAGCGTTTCGTAGTCCGTCAGATCGACAACGAGCGGGAGCACGCCCATTTTGGCCTTCGGAATCCATTTGCTGGACTCCTCTCGCTCGACTTCAGACGAGCAGAGCACGATCGCGGCGTTGGTCAGGTATCGACGGGCCCAGAGGCGGAGAAAAAGGCGCTTCTTGGGGCCCTTGATGGAGAGGGCCCAATCGTCGAGCATACCGTGGAGACTGGAGACGTACTGCTTGCCCTGCTTGCGCGTGGCGCGGGCGATCTGGATGTTGCCCGCGTTCCAGAGGGCGTGCAGGTGAAGGATGTCCGCCCATGCGATGGATTCGGCGAGGGGACGAAATCCGGCGGGCGTAAAGAGGCCCCCGGGGATGCGGGGCGGATCGATGCGAATGACCTGGACCGCGAAGTCCGGATCGCTCCATCGCTTGGGCGCGTCTGTGTCGTCGAAGGTGAGCAGGCGGACCTCGTTGCCTCGCTCGGCGAGGCCCGAGCACATGTCAATAACGGAGCGGACGACGCCGCCCTCGGCGAGTCGGACTCGGCGGAGGTAGTGGAGTATCTTCACGACGCGCTCTTCCTAGGGCTTGCCGGACTGACGCTCTCGGCGCGACCGAGGAGATCGTGTTCTGCCTGTAGCCGGTTGAATCGTTCCGCAACGCAGGGCGGCAACTTCAGCGTGGATCCCTTGTTGTGCCGTGGAGGCGAAACCTGTTGCTGTGCCCAGGCCAGCCAGCCGGCTGGGGCGTCGATCCCGAAGTGCTCACAAAGACGCTGGAGCGACTCAGTTGTGGCATTTGCGAAATCGACGTAGCGAATCTCCAGAAAGCGCTCTCCGATCCTCTGGCGCCATCGAGCCGCCTCCTCAAGACTGACGACCCACTCGTAGGCGCCGCGCTGCAAGTGGGTCTCGAGGGCCGTGACGTCGTCAGCGCAATAGCCACGAGCGGCGCCCTCTCGGGCAAGCGCTTTCCACTTGGCGCCGTCGGATCCCCACCACTGGTTGATGTCTGGTCGGCCCGCGATCCGGTAGAAGTTGCCCGTCGCGAGGCGGTCGATGGAGCGCGCGACGTCGACGCCGTCGCGCACGATGTGCACCCAGCGCGACCCGGGGGCGAGAGCCTCAATGAAGCCGATGCGCGCTACGTTGTGGGGTGTCTTCTCGACCATGGATCGACCGCCGGCCGTTGACTCGAGGAAGAGCCGTCGGAACCGCTGAACGGCCTCCGGCGACGCGTCGACCTCATCGAGAAAAAAGCGAGCGTCCGCCACCTTGTAATACAACGCGTTGACATCGGTTCGAGGCTCGACGCACGCCCATAGGTGGTACGGCTCCCGAAGATAGTGCGCCTGAGGGTGCCGCTCGAAGAGGCTGCCCAGGATGGTCGTGCCGGACCGGCCGCAGCCGACGATGAAGCATGTGGTCAGCGACGGGACTTGGCGTCCGTCGGAGCCTCGGCGAGCACGTGACTCTGCGCGTCGTCGGAGCCACGCCAGCTTGGCTGCTCTGAGATAGGGCTTCGGCCCTTCGGGCAGTCTTGAGTAGAGGCTCATGGCGGAGATCCAGATCGGAGGAACAAGAGAGGGAGAGCATAGTGAGCCCGGCGGGCCGCTGGTAGGATTCTCACCCCGTGTCGATCGAGCGCCCAATTCGCGTGGTGATTCAGCAGCCGAACCTCCGCAGCTATCGGCTCGGCTTCTATCAAGCGCTCGCTCGGGACCGTCGGCTTCAGTTCGTTCTGGTCTATGGATCGAGGAAGCACGCCCGGAATGTGGCGCCGGAAGGGTTCGAGGCGCGCTTCGCACCGTTGCGTGTGTTCGAGGTTCTCGGCCATCGGTTCTTCTGGCATACGGCTCAGATCGCGAACGCCACCCGGGCCCGCTGCGACGTGATCGTGCTCGCATGGGGAACGCGCTACCTCAGCCTCGTGCCGGCCTTGGTGCGGGCCCGACTCAGCGGCGTCGGCGTGGTGCTCTGGAGCCACGCGTATTCAAAGCGCGAATCGGCGCGGAAGCGGCAGGTTCGAAATGCGCTGGCGGGGCTGGGCGACATTCTGGTGACGTACAACCGGGCCGGGCGAACGCGCTTGATCGAGGAAGGCTGGCCGCCGGAGCGCGTGCACGTCGCTCTCAACAGCCTCGATCAAGGGCCAATCCGCGCCGCGCGGGACCGTGCCCGCGGGGATCAGGCAAGGCTCGAGACGCTTCGGCGCGAGCACGGGCTGGAGGGCAAGGCGCTCATCCTCTTCGTGTCAAGGCTCTTTCGGGAGAATCGCGTCGACATGCTCCTGGACGCGACGAAACGGCTGGAAGAGCGCGGGCTGCCTGTGGTCAGCGTGATTGTTGGCGAGGGGCCTGAGAAAGCGCAGCTGGAGGCTCAAGCGAGAGAAGTCGGGGTCGAGGGGTCGGTTCGTTTCTTGGGGGCGATCTACGGGGAGGAGGAGCTGGCGCCGTGGTTCGTTCTCGCTGATTGCTTCTGTTACCCGGCGAACATCGGGCTTTCCATCCTGCACGCCTTCGGTTACGGGCTTCCGGTTGTGACCAGCGACCGCACGGAAGCCCAGAATCCCGAGATCGAGGCGCTGCGTCCAGAGGAGAACGGACTCGTCTACAAAGACAGCGACGTTGAGGATCTGGCGGCGGCGCTCCAGCGCATCCTCGGCGATGACGCGCTTCGAGAGCGACTGGGCGCCGAAGCTTTTCGAACGGTGGAGGAAGACTTCTCGATCGACCGGATGGCGGAGGGGATGGCGGAAGCCATCATCGCGGCCCATGCGCGCGCACAGGAGCGTCTCAAGCGCTAGGCCGGGGGGAGGCCGCGCTCGAGACGCTTGAGCTCGCGGACCTTCAGCACGATCTGGTACTCGTAGATCGCTTGGAGCGTGCAGTAGGTGAGGCCGGCGCGGCCATCGAGGAGGCCGAGGCGAAAGAAGTACATGTAGAGGAACTTCAGGAAGGGCCGCCCGGGCATGCGGAAGGAGAGATTCTTGAGCTCGAGGCGGCGCTGCATGGGGTCGGAGTCGAAGAGGTTGCGGAGGTGGACGGGGCGCTCCCTGAGGGCCTTCATGGTCTCCTGGGCTTCGTAGGTCGAGTAGCGGTTGTGGCGCTCGAGCCACTCGCCGACGCCCTTGCTGAAGTTGTAGTGGATGAAGGTGTTCTTCAGGTAGCCCCATTCGCCATCGATGGTTGGCACGGGGTTGGCGAGGCGCTCGAAGCGGATGTGCGGCGGCTGGAAGAAGCGCATGATGTGCCCGGGCGGCATGGAGCGCTTCAGCCACTTGCCCATGAACATGTTGCGGCGGCCGCAGTAGAAGGCGACGCGCTGCTCGTTCGGATCAGCGGCGATGGCCTCGATCTCCCGGCGGAGCTCGGGCGTCATGTGCTCATCGGCGTCGAGGTAAAAGACCCACTTGTGCTTCCAGTCGATGTGCTCCATCGCCCAGTTCTGGTGCGGGCCGCGGCCGTCGTACTTGCGCTGGAAGAAGCGCGCGCCGCGCTGCTTGCAGATCTCCTCCGTGCGGTCGGTCGAGTAGGAATCGAGGACGACGACGTCGTCGGACCATGAGACGGAGTCGAGGCAACTGGGGAGGTTGGCCTCCTCGTTCAGCGTCTGGATGAAGATGGAGATGCTCACGCCGCGCCGCCTCGGGTGATGGAGGAGACGTCGAGGACGTGAATCTTGCGCACACCCTCGAAGGCGGTGTCGACGCAGACCTTCGTCGCGTCCGCGTTGAAGCGCGGGTGCAGATCGCAGCGGACGGGGCCGTCGAGGGCCTTGGGCGTCGGGAAGCGGGCGAGCTCGGTGACGGGGCCATCGGGCATGCGATACAGAAAGAGGGGGAGCTCGTTGTCGCCGGTGGTGTAGCCGTCGGTGAGGAGCCAGCGGCGATCGCGGGAGACGGTGCAGTGGCCGTCGGTGACGAGCTTGCTCTGGGCGAACTTTTCATTGGGGCGGCCGTCGTCGTGCAGCAGCATGTAGGAGTCGCCGACGAAGCGGCGCATCATCCATCGGGGCTTGCCCAGGGCGTAGTAGATGGGCTTCAGGCTGCGGAGGAGGAGGCGGCGCGGGCTGGGGCGATTCGGCGCGGCGGCGGTGGCTGGGACGAGGAGGCGGCGCTCGCCCGCCCATGCGACGAGCGTGTGATCATCGAGCCAGTCGTAGTGCGAGACCATGCCCTGCATGACGTGGCGGAGGTCGGATCCATCCATCGCGGCGGTGAAGAGGCGCGTGTGCATGTTGCCGTCGGTGCGCCAGAAGCGGTGCAGGAAGCAGAAGCGCGTGCCGGACGGGTTGATCATCAGGTGGTTGACCCAGTGGCGGCGCCCCTCGCCGAAGGGGACGGGGTCGCAGCTCGCGACAGCGGCGATCGAGAGGATCAGTTTCGAGCGGCCGGATTCGACATCCGTGCGCCAGACGCCGTCGTTCTCCGGGATATCCGCGGCGACGGTCGGATCGTCGACGCCGGCGTGGCCGTAGTCGGGGCGCGTCCCGGCGAGGCGCGCGAAGGAGAGGGAGAGGGAGGTCTCGCCGTCCGGTGAGAGGACGTAGGAGGGGCGATCGAGCGCGCGCTTGGCGCCGGTGTCGAGGTCGTGAATGACGGCGGCGCCGAGGGGGCCGACATCAAGGCTCTCGGTGTCGGGATCGCCCTGGCGGACGTTGTAGAGGACCTCGCTGGAGGAGGCGGGCATCCAGCGGAGCATGGTCCCCTGCTGCCAGTTCCAGAGTGAGGAGCGGGCGAAGATGGTGAAGGGGGTGGCGGGATCGTCGAGGTCGATTGAGCCGAGATCGACGAAGTCGGTCGGGCGCGGCTCGCGGTCGAGGATCCGGGCGCGGTGGGCGAGCAGGCGCCTCCCGCTCGCGCTCCAGGGGTTCTTGTCGTAGTAGCCGACGAAGTAGTGGCCGTCGTCCCTGGGCGTCACGCACTCGATGGGCGCCCGGACCCTGGGAGATCGCGCGGCGAAGCGTGTGAGTTCGGCTGCGTGGGCCGGCGCGGTCACGCCGGCGCGCCCTCGCGCTGCGGCTCCGGCGCGGGCTGCTTGTCGGAGCGGATGATCCGGTCCTTGATCGGTTTGCAGGGCGTGCCGACGCACACTTTCCAAGAGGGCAGGCTGTGGAAGACGGATGAGCGCGCGCCGACAACCGTGCCGTCGCCGATGGTCACGTTCGGGGCGACGAAAACGTCAGCGGCGATCCAGCAATTGTTGCCGATCATGATGGGCCCGGGCGTGAGAAGGAAGTTTGGATGCTCGAAATCGTGCGTCGCGCCGCAAAGGTAGGAGTACTGCGAGACCGTGGACTGTGCGCCGATTTTGATCGGGTCGACGCTGTAGACGATGACGTGATCGCCCAGCGTTGCGTAGTCGCCCATCTCGAGCTGCCAAGGCGCCCAAACCTGGACAGTGTTCTGAATCCGCGCCGTCGGCGAGATCCTGGCGCCAAAGAGATTCAGAAGGAAAACGCGCCAACGTTTCAGTGGTCTGGGTGAAAACCGGAACAAGGTGGCCTGCACGAGATACCAGATCGTTCGTCCCGCTCGATGCTTGAGCGAATGGGGGCTGGGCTTATTCGAGATGTCGAACTGCGGGCTCTCAGGCACGACGGACCTCCGGATCAGCGATCGGCCAGAGTGGGCGTGGAGTATAGGAAGACGCTCGGAAAGCGCCACGGGTTCAGTCCGACGGGGTATGGGGCCGCCCGGCGTCTCAACGGGCGGTCGAGGGCGGGAGGTCGAGGCGGGCGTGGTCGGAGGCCATGAGGGCCTCGATGAGCGTTGACGTCGGGGCGCCCTCCAGGATGACCCGCTCGGCGGCGCGGAGCAGCGGCAGCTCGCCCGGATTGTCGGCGATGACGCGGCGGAGGGCGCGGAGGGTCTGGACGCCCTCGACGGTCTTGTGCTGGGAGGCCATCTCGCGCTCGGCCTCGTCGAGGGAGCGGCCCTGCCCGAGCATCTCGCCGAGGGCGCCGTTGCGGGTGGGGCCGATGCAGGACATCCAGAGGTCGCTGCCCCAGCACTGGCTGCCGATGGAGAAGGTCGCGCGATCGGCGCCCAGAATGCACACGCAGAAGTCCTCGATCTCGAAGGCCATGCGGCTGATGAGATGGGTGACGCCGCCGATCGAGAGATTCATGCCGCGGGCCATGCCGGCGCAGATGGAGACGACGTTCTTCAGCGCGGCGGCGTACTCGACGCCGACGAGATCGGTCGTGGTCTGGACCCACATGGTCTCGGAGGAGAAGAGCGGGCGGAGACGGTCAAGCGTCGGCTCGTCCTCACAGGCGATGGTCATGCCGAGGGGCTCGGCGTGGAGGAGCTCGTCGGCGATGGTGCCGCCGGCGAGGGCGGCGTAGCGGGATTCGAGCGAGGCGTTTTCGAGCGCGTCGGCGATGATTTCGGAGAGGCGTCGGCCCGTCTCGAAGTCGAGGGCCTTGGCGGTGTTGACGATGGGCAGCGCGCCGGACCAGCCGATCTCCGCGAGCGAGGAGGCGACCTCGCGCGTGGCGCTGGAGTTCACGGCGAGTATGAGCATGTCGGCGCCGTCGAGAAGCTCGCGGACATTGTCGACGATCTCGACGCACTCGGGCAAAGGCGACTGAGCGTGGTGGAAGGGATGCTTCCGATCGCGCTGGAGCGCGCGGCGGACGTCGTCGTTGACGTCGAAGCCGCGGATGGTCTCGGGGGGCTGCTGCTTCGACGCGAGATGGCGGATCATGGCGTAGCCGAAGTGGCCGACGCCGTGGACGGCGACGCGCGCGATGCTCGATGTGGAGGTGGTCGTCATGCGTTTTTCCGGTCTGGTGGATTGTCGCGGAAATGGCGACGGACTGCTTCGAGGTCCTCCGGCTCGTCGACCTCGCGGCAATAGGCGGGGCCGGCGTCGACGGGCGTGAAGCGGATCGTGCCCGCATCGATGCAGCGCTGCATGGCGGCCTCGAAGTAGTCCTGAGCAGCGGCGGCGGCGAGCGCGGCGTCGAAGGCGGGACGGTCGGCGGCGGCGATGATGTTCAAGCCGACGGCTTCGGGGGAGGCCTCGGCGTCGCCCTTGCCGATGCGCACAATGTGCCCGGAGTCGTCGGTTGTCACGGTGACGCTCTCTTCATCGATCGGGGCGTGCGAGGACACCAGGACGCGGCTTCCCTCGCCAGAGCGGATGAGCGCCTCCGCGGCGACCGCCTCAAGGGCGAGATCGCCGTTGGCCCAGAGGACGTCGTCGGCAGGGTTGATCGAGCGGAGGGCGAGGAGGAGGCTCTTTGCAGTGTTGGTGAACGCGAAATCGGGATTCTCGACGGCGGCGAATGCGGGGTAGGCTGCGCGGAAGCGCTCGGCCTCGTGGCCGAGGAGAAGTGTGATGTCCTCGAGCGGGACGTGCGGTCGGAGCGCGTCGAGGAGGAGATCGAGGATGGTCACGCCGGGGGCGATCTCGACGAGGGGCTTCGGGCGCGTCGCGCCGAGGCGCTCGCCCATGCCGGCGGCGAGGATGACGGCCTTCATGGCGAGGCGGCGTGGAGGGGCTGATCGGCGGGCTCGCGCTGCGCATTGAGCGAGGGACGGTTCTCGATGAGGGCGATGAGGCGTTCGACGCAGATGGCGCGGGACATGTGCGCCCGAGCACTCTCGGCGGCGCGCCGGCCCATCTCGGCGCGTTGGTTCGAATCGGCGGCCAGCTCTCGAAGCGCGGCGACAAGCGCTTCGACATCGCCCGGCTCGACGCGGCGGCCGGCGTCCCATTCGTCGATCAGGCGGGCGATCTCGCTGGAACGCGGGCCGACGAAGAGCGACGGGCGGGCGGCGGCGGCGACGCCGAAGAACTTGCTGGGCACGACAAGGCCCGACCACTTCGGGACCATCGTCACGAGGTGCACGTCGGCCGCGGCGAGGAGCTCGGCGAGGCGCTCGCGCGGCTGATACGGCGCGAGGACACAGTTTTCGAGCGCGTGCTCCCTGACGTATGCCTCGACCTGCGGGCGCCGCTTGCCGCCTCCAACAAAGGCGAAACGGATGGAGTCGTCGTTGCGCAGCGCCCGGGCGGCTTCGAGAAAGGTGTCGACGTCGTGGGCCAGTCCGAAGTTGCCGGAGTACATGACGAGCGTTCGGTCGCCGATGCCCCACTGCTTGCGGTACGCGTTGTCCGAAGATGGCGTGGGGTCGCGCGCGTCGTCCGATTCGCGCGTGGGAGACCAGACGGGGATGACGTCGATCGATTCGGGATCGGCCTGCTGATCGACGAGGCGCTCCTTCATGCAGCGGCCGAGGGCGACGGTGGCGTCGACGCGCTTCAGAACGCGGCGGTGCAGGCGGCGGAGCGCGCGATGAATCAGCCCCTCATTCCGAATCATCCCGTGGGAGACCATGACGTCGGGGTAAACGTCCATGAGCCAGTAGACGACGCGGGCGCCGCGGAGGCGCTTGAGCATGAGGGCGACGGTGGAGATGAAGGGCGGCGTGGTGAGGACGACGACGGCGCCGAAGCGCTTCAGCGTGAGCCCCAGCCAGAGCGCGCGGAGGTAGTACATCGCGAAATCGGCGAGGCGGCCCAGCGTCGTGCCCTTGCCGAATATGTTCGATCCGACGCGGATGATGCGCACGCCGTCGACAGTCTCGCGCCGCGGCAGCGTGGCGCCCTTCTCACCATAGATGGAGCGCGAGGCGATGGCGGTGACGTCGTGGCCCTGCTCAACAAGGGCGTCGGCGAGGTCCTTGGCGATCTGCGCGGTGGCGACGACGTCGGGGTGGAAGGGCTGGTTGAGGATCAGGACGCGCATGGCGTCATGCCTCCTGCGGCGCGTGCTCCCGCCACCACTCGATGGTGCGGCGCAGGCCCTCCTCGAAGGTCATCTGCGCTTCCCAACCGAGGAGCTCGTTGGCGCGTGAGGTGTCGAGGCTGCGGCGGGGCTGGCCGTCGGGCTTGGTGGTGTCCCAGCGTATCTCGCCTTTGAAGCCGGTGAGCTTGACGATGAGCTCGACGAGATCCTTGATGGTGATCTCGAAGCCGGCGCCGAGGTTGATCGGCGTGGGATCGTCCATCACTTCGGCGGCGCGGAGGATGCCCTCGGCGGCGTCGTCGACGTAGAGGAATTCGCGCGAGGCGCTGCCGGTTCCCCAGCAGACGATGTGGTCGTCGCCGCGGCGCTGGGCGTCGACGCACTTGCGGATGAGCGCGGGGATGACGTGGCTGGAGCGCGGGTCGAAGTTGTCATTCGGGCCGTAGAGGTTGACGGGCAGGACGTAGACGCCCTTCATGCCGTACTGAAGGCGGTAGGCGTCGAGCATCTGCCACGCGGCCTTCTTGGCGACGCCGTAGGGGGCGTTGGTCTCCTCCGGGTAGCCGTTCCAGAGGTCGTCCTCCTTGAAGGGAACGGGCGTGAACTTGGGATAGGCGCAGATGGTGCCAGTTTGCACAAACTTGCCGCCGGAGTCGGCGAAGCCCATCGAGCGGAAGAGCTCGATCAGGTGCAGGGCCATGGCCATGTTGGCGTAGAAGAAGCGGCCCGGATTCTCGCGGTTGGCCCCGATGCCCCCCACTTCCGCGGCGAGATGGATGACCATATCAACCGGCGCGCCGTCGAATGCGGTTTCGTAGAGGCGGCGGCAGTCGTCCTCGCGGGTGAGGTCGAAGTCCCGGCTGCGGGGGATGAAGATGTGATCGCCCTGCACGCCGCGGGCGCGGAGCTTGTCGCAGATGACGGATCCGAGGAATCCGGCGCCTCCGGTGACGATGACGCGTTTGCCCGCCAACTCTTCAGGCATTGGCCTTTCAGGCATTGGCCTTCCCTCCCCTGCGGCCTGACCGCTCTAGCGCTCTCTCCGGCGGATGATCGGCTCGACGATATCGATGTAGCGGCGGGCCTGAGCGGGTGTGGAAAAATGCTCGAGGGCGTGGGCGCGGGCCGCGGCGCGCATCTCGGGCCAGCGATCGCGATCGGCGAGGGCCCGCTCGATCCCGCGCTGAAAGGACTCGACCGTCGGATCCGGGACATGCCATCCTGTCTTGCCGTCGATGATGGTCTCCGCGGGGCCGCCCAACGCATGGGCGAGAACGGGACGAGCCATCATCATGGCTTCGATGACGGAGAATCCGAACGGCTCGGGATCGATGCGGCTGTTCACACCGACGTCCAGGACTCCGTAGTAGCGATCGGGATCGTCGACCCGCCCCAGGAGGTGGACGCGATCGCCTGCGCCCGTCTCCTCCGCCGCAGCGCGAATCTGCTTGAAATACTCATTCTCCGGCCCGCCGAGAAGGAGCAGGTGCAGGGGCGGTGCGTCCGCTTGCTGACTCTGAAGCATCGCCTTCAGGAATCGAAGCTGCCCTTTCATCGGCCCCATCCACGCGAAGATTCCGAAGACGACGGCGTCGTCGGGGATCCCGAGCTCGGCTCTGGACAGCAAATCGGCGCGTTCGGGGTCGAAGAGGGCGGGATCAACCGCGAGATGGAACACGATCGGCTTCACGGGTTTGTCGCCGAGTGTCGCGGCCGTGAACGCGCTGTTGGCCAGAGGCGTCACGTCGTACTTCTTACAGGCGCGCTGATAGAGTCGTCGATTCAGATCGAAGGCGTACCCGCCGCCCACCGCATTGGGCATCTGCCAGATGCACGCGGCGCCGGCTCGCTTCGCGGCCGGACCTGCGAAGCCGATGAAGGTGGGCCAGCGCACATGGAGGACATCTGCGTTGAAGTCGCGCAGCGCGTCCGCGACGAGGGGCAGCGCTCGTCGCCGATAGGAGGCGAGCCTCAGCAGCCCGCGGAGGCGTCCGATCGGAGACGCGCCGATGTGCGGAAACTCGGGCATCCCGAGGCTGCGCACCACGCATCCTTGCCGCTCCAGCTCCGCTGAGAACGATCCCTCGCGGAGCGCGATGAATGGACAGGCCCATCCCCTCTGCGAGAGCGCCGCCGTGAGCCCCAGCGTCGCCCGGCGCAGGCCGTACTTCTCGTCTCCTGCGATGAGCCAGACGATCGTCCGCGCGGCAGCTACGCTTTCGGCGCGCTGGCCGTGTTGGGCGGTCTTGGCGGCTGTTGTCATCGCGCGCGCTCCACAGCAGGCTCGACCGGCTCCCGGGTCCAGAAATCTCGTGGTTTCCCGGCGTAATCCAGAAGAGCAGCCAGATCCCCCTCAAGCTCGCTCCAGACCCATTGCCGCGTCGACGGCGATAGCTTGAACCGCTCCTTGATTGGCCGTTTCAAGGCTCGGCGGCCAAGGGATCGAAGAGGCTTTGGCGCCGCGTCCCGGATCGCTCCAAACTGCGGCATTCTTCGCAGCGCCTGCAACAGCGATCCGTCTCGTATTCCTCTCCATGAATTCCGCGGCTCGTCAGCGCTTTTGATCGGAGCGTCCGGATCAACGCCGAGAAACGTAAAGCACCGCTCCAGGACCGGTTGTGGATGAGCCTTCAGATCCTCCAGGAACAGCAGAAGTATGCGCGAGTCGGGAATGAGTTGGCGATACACATCCAACTGTTTCCAGTATCGGGTTGTCTCCAAATGAGTGTTTGCAGGCATTCGCAGGTCTCGCTCGTATGAGCCGACCCCACGACCCATTCGGGCCTCATGCATCCACGAAGACTCCAGTCGCGCGATCGGATGTCGCACGATATAGATAATCCGAATGTCGGGCAGATCGCGCGCGATCCGCTCGGCGGCCTTCGGCCATCTCGAGTGCACCGAATAGCTCGGCGACGCCTCGCCGGCCGCTTGCGCTCCCTGGCAATCCGCGTACAGAGACTCGTACCACGCCATCCCTCGTTCATAATGCTGGTCGTACGAGAAGAAATGAGGCTCCTTCTTGGAGCACATCCGAATATCGGGGTGCTCCCCGAGCAACTGGAAGAGACTCGTCGTCCCGCACTTTTGCGCGCCGATGATCAGAAAATTCGGCCTCATGGCGAATCTCCATCCCGCCGCCGCGCGCCCCGGCGTGAGGCGGACCGCGCCAGAGCGTCCTCGTAGACCGCCGCGGTCCGGCTTCCGACCTCGTCCCACGTGATCCGCTCGGCGAGCGCCCGGTTGTGCTCCCCCATGGACTGCAAGCGATCGCGAGCGTCGAATGCGGCCCGAAGCGCCTCCGCGAGCCCTCGCTCCTCGTTGGGATCGTAAAGAAACGCCCCGCGCTCGTCGAGCGTGTCCTGAACGCAGCCCACACGCGGAGCGACGCACGCCTTCCCGAACGTCATCGCGAGCATCACCGCGCCGGAGGTGAGCACGTCGCGATAGGGGAAAACCACGACATCGGCGGCGTGCATGTAGGCGGCGACCTGCTCGGCGGGCACGAACTCGGGCGTGTAGCGGATCCGCTCCGCGTCGCCGATCGCCTCCCGCACTTCCGAAGCCGCGCGCTCGTCCCTGGGCTTGCCGGCGATCACGAGCGTGGACTCCGGGCGATCCAGATCCCGGAAGGCGTGGACAAGATCCGCAACGCCCTTGTAGGGGCGGATCGAGCCCAGGAAGAGGGCGACCGCCGCGTCTTCCGGCAGACCAAGCGCCGCGCGGGCGGACTGCCGATCTCCCGAGGTGTCGTAGGAGCCGATGTAGCTCGCGTGCGGAATGACATGGAAGCGGCCGTCATCGCGCACGCCTGTTCGATCCAGATAAAGCCTGCGCGCCGTCTCGCAGTGAAGGATCACGGCGTCGGCCATCTCGCCCATTTCGCGCGAGCCCGCCAGATTCAGTCGCGGGCGGACCCCCTCATGGTCGGCCAGATTGTGCACCGTCCAGACCACGGCGATCCCCCGCCGACGTGCGCGCCGAAGCTGCGCGAAGAACAGATGGAACTTGGCCTGGGCCTTGAACCACCCCGACGCCAGGATCATCGGCTCGACCCAGTGGATGTGGAGCAGATCCGGCGGGCCCTCCGCCAGCATGGGGCGTTCGAACATGGTGGGCAGGCCGATGCCCCGGATGCGCCAGCCGTGCGGCTCGATGGCCCCCGCAAGATCCCGCTGATAGGGATTGTCGCCGCCGAGGCCGGTGGTGAACACCGCCTGACGAGGCGCCGCCCGACCGTCCGCGTCGGGCGATCCGCCGTCGGATCGATCGATCTGGGCGGCCTGATCCGCTCTCATGCCATGGCTCCGGAGCGCTCGATCGGTTCGCTGGGGCGAGCGCGGCTGACGAGCAGGCCGCACGGTGTCTCGGCTCGTCGCATCATCCTCGCGCCCGCTCGAAGAGAAGATCGTAGTTCCGAGCGGAGGCTTCCTTCGTCTCGGGGATCGCGTTCTCCAGCCGCGCCCGCGCTTCCGCTCGACGCTCCCAGGCGGCCTTGACCGACTCGACGGCCTGTCCGTCGCCCAGGAAGCGCTCGACTTCGACGAGGAACGTCGGCGCCAACTCCGGCCCCAGGAGATCGTGCATGATGCCCTCGGCCTTCACCGAATACTTGACCGCGAGCGTCGGTGTCTCCATGGAGAGTGCGCCGATGGCGGCGTGCATGCGCTCGGCGATGACGAGGTCGCAGCGCGAGAGGATTCCCTTGAACTCGCGCGCGGAGAGGTCGGGGCCTAACAGGGTGACGCGAAGATCGTATTTCAGCTCACGGAGCAACTGAGACTGGACCAGACGGTCGTCGTTGGATCCGGAGCCCGCCTGCACATGCGGCACAAAGATCGCGTGCGCATTCAGGTCCTCGATGACGAATCGCAGAAGCGCGGCCCAGGCCTTCGCATGGGCGTCGGGGGCAAGACCGGCGAACGATCGGATGCCGGAGCTCATCGCGAGTCCGACCTTGGGGCGATCATCATCGAGGTGAAGCGAGCGCCACAGGGCGTCGACGTCCTCCGGCGGCGCCGGGTCGAGCAGAAAGGCGGTGTCCGCGGTCTGGATGGCCAGATCCTCGGCGAGACCAGCCGCCTGGAGAACGTACTCGTGCGATCGCGATTCGCGAAGCGTCACGAGGGCGGCGCGCTCCGCGACGGCGCGCCACCGCTGGAGCTCCTCGCTCGTCTTGAAAGGGCCGATGGAGTGCGCGAGGAAGACGAGCGGCGTCCCGATCCGGAGCGCTTCGCGGAGGGGAAAGAGATGCCCCGTCATGGCGCCATAGTCGGAGCTGAAGACATCGCCGCCGGAGGCGACGACCACGTCGGCCGCGCGCACGGCGTCGAGAAACCGGACGTGCGCCCTTGAGAGCGAGGGACGGAATCGGGCGGCCCGGGCCTTGAGGCGATCGAGACGTCCGCGCCCGAGCTTGTCGAGGATGAACTGGACGTTGGGCCCATCGATCCGCTGCGCGTCGTAGTCAGGCGTGCGCGACAGGATTGTGCAAGAGCTGTCGGGCTCGCGCGCGCGGATCTGCTCGACGATAGGGACGACAAGCGCCTCCACGCCGCGGTTGCGGAAGCCAGTGACACCGGTGATGACGACCTTCATAAACTGCCCCCCTTTACTCTGCGGCGCAGGCGTCGAAGCACAATCTTGAGTCGTCCGGGCCATTTCCGCCAAGCGGTGAGCTGATACAGGCGCCGGTACCGATCGATCAGCGGCGTCATCTCCCGCTCGAACATCGCGAAATCTCCGGCTTCTCGCGCGCGACGAAATGCTTCGTGACTCCGAGCCGACAACACTGGGCGCATCGCGTGGATGGCTCGACGGTCCCAGGGTACCGCCCAACGCGAGGCGGCGACTCTCTTCTTTGGGCGCCATTCTCCGCGCTCGTCGGTCAGTTTCAATCTGTACGCCAGTCCGCGGCGACGGTGACGGAACCCGGCGCTCTGGGACTCAGCGACGCGTTCCGGCGCAATAGGCTGCATAGACAGGCGTCCTTCCGAACACGCGCGCTCGACAATATCGACGAGCGTTGGATCGCGAACAATAATAACGTTTGCTCCCTGCGCATCACCGACAAACTCAGGAATCCATGCGTCTCCGACCGCGATGTCTGCAGTCTCCGCGACAACATCGTCGCAGTAATCGCAGGCCTTGTACTTGAAGAATCCGAGCTCCCAGCCAGCTCCGAACAGATCGGCAACCGCCGCCTCAGAGGCGACGCGCTCTTCGCCGACGACACCCGTGGCCCGGACCCCGTATCTGTTCGCCGGTCGATTCGGAAGCTTCACACGAAAATCGAACTCTTCCAAAGCACTGGGCGGGACACCGAGTTGCCAGGCCAGCGATTGTGCGAACGCCAGGCTCTTGAGATGTCCGCAGAACAACCCGACACAGCAGGTGATCTTCTCCCTGAGATCCGCATCATGCCGCTGGAGCAACCGCATAGCCTTTACGAAGCAGGGAATGCCAACGAAGGCAAAGCGACGCTCATCTCCCCGTACACGATCGACGATGCGCGACATCTCGATCGGATGATATCTGGACTTTGCGCCTTGGAGCACCTCCTCCACAGTCGTCGATTCCGAATAGGCCACGATCCGAGGATCCGAGGCGCTCGCCTCGATCGACTTCACATGCAGTACCGCGTCAACAACGCCGAGCCGAAGCAGCTCACATAAGATCCAGGTTCCCATTCCACCCGAACTCCCGAGCTGTCGGTACTCGCCCTCCGCCACGTGTCCGGCGTAACACTTGACAAACCTGCCAAGCTTTCGGTCTCGACGGCTGGTTTGACCGTACAAATCACGACTCAGCTCATCCTCGTCTGTACTCTGATTGGAAAACGGGCATACTTTGAGGACCGGAAGGCTGAGGTTCGACTCATCGGAGTCGGAGTCGACTTTTCTCCTCTGCGCCTGTAGCCGACCTTCGGCGTCGAGCGCCATCTCGATCTGGTCAGGGCGCGCGGCTGCGCAAGCGCCGCATCCGATGCAATATCCGCCGTCGATGACGGTGGAGAACAGTCGATCGATGTCATTCGGCTCTCGTCCCATTATCTTGCATCGCCGACATGAATGGATTGTGGATGGGCGATCCGATCGGTCGGGGTCGGCGTCGTTTGAAACCCGCCAGCCACGCGTGCTCGGAGCTCGCCAACGAGCGAAGGCCAAAGAACTGCTATCGCCAACGAGTAGGTCACGACGCCGACGGATATCATGATCGCCAGTCGGGCTATCACCTGCGTGGTCAGCGCCGATGTCAAACCGCTTTCCTTCGGATCCAACGTCTCGAGCAGATAGCGCGTCGCAACGACTGCCGCCGACATAAGGAGGGCAGCCATCACCGGGCGAACGACTCGACCCAGCAACGACCGGATGCTCACACCCGTAACATGACGAATCACCAGTAACCAGACCGGGAGATAGGCGTAACCGCGGACGGCGGCAGCGATGGCGACCGCGAGGATTCCCCCGCCGGCCGCGATGACGGCGCCATAGACAACGACGTTTGTCACAACGGTCCCAATCGACATCGCCAGGCGGAGGCCTGCGCGTCCTTGAGCGAGCACGACCGACGAGCTCGCGCCGAGCATGCATTCGAGAAAGGCGTAAATCGCCAGCCATCGAAACGGAGCGGCGCTGATGGTCCACTTCTCGCCGAAGACGACGTGGATCAACTCGGGAGCCGTCAGAGCCGCTCCGGCGAAGACCGGAGCGGCGATGACCGCTGAATACTCGTTCGTCTTCAAGAAGGCTTCTTGGAATCGAGCTCGATCCGCTTGAAGTCGGGAGAACAACGGAAATGAGACCATGCTGATGCTTTGTCCGGATATGCGGCTAAGCAGGCCGCTCAAGCGCGACGCGATCGCATAGAAGCCGAGCGCCACAGGCCCCAGCGCCGCGGAGATGAGCACCTGATCGGCGCGTTTGCCCGCGAAGCCGACGAGCTTCAAGCCGAGCATCTTCAGGCTGAAGCCGAAGATCTCGCGCATGTGGCTCCAAGAGAAGCGAAGAGCAGGGCGCCAGTCGGTGATCCGCCAGAGAAGGATGACACCGACGGTTTTCGTCGCCAGGAGCTGGCCGACGAGGCTCCAGACGCCATAGCCGGCGAACGCCATCCCCACGCCAACGCCGCCGCCCGCCAGATTGGAGATCATCGCCCGGATCGCGAGCGGCTTGAAGTCCAGATCGCGCTGGAGCAGCGCCTGCGGAACACTCTGCATCGACATCAACACGAAGCCGAGCGACAGCCATTGGAGCACGGCGGTCAGCGTCGGGATCAGCTCCGGCTCCTGGCCGGTGAGCACGCTGGCGATCGGCCAGGCGGTGGCGAGCAGCAGCAGGCACAGCGCGACGCCGATGAGCACGCTGACCCAGAAGGCAGAGTCGAGATGCGGCTTCTCGATCTCCTTCCGCTGGATGATCGCCGCCGCGAAGCCCTGGTTGACGACAAGCTGGAAAATCGACACCGCGATCATCGCGGCCGCGATCAGGCCGAAGTCCTCGACCGAGAGCAGGCGGGCGAGAAGCGTGAAGACGACGAACGAGATGAGCGTGTTGCCGCCGTCCTTGAGGACGAGCCAGATGACCCCCTGTGTGGCGCGCTTTGCGAGACTCATCCGTCTCGACTCAACTCAGGTGAGCTCGGGCTCACTGATCGTGCCCCATCCCCGCCGGCATGGCGTGGCCCGCGTCTCGCAGCGTCTTCTCACGCCGGGCGATCTCCATGTCGGCGTCGACCATCATTCGGACGAGCTGGTCGAACGTCACCTTCGGCTCCCAGCCCAGCTTCTCGCGGGCCTTGGTCGGGTCGCCCAGGAGCAGGTCGACCTCGGCCGGGCGCATGTAGCGCTGGTCGAACTCGACGTATTGCTTCCAGTCGAGGTCGAGGGCGGCGAAGGTGGCCTCGCAGAACTCGCGGACGCTGTGGGTCTCGCCGGTGGCGACGACGTAATCGTCGGGCTCGTCCTGCTGGAGCATCATCCACATCATCTCGACGTAGTCGCCGGCGAAGCCCCAGTCGCGCTTGGCGTCGAGGTTGCCGAGATAGAGTTTGGGCTGGAGGCCCAGCTTGATGCGCGTGGCGGCGCGGGTGATCTTGCGGGTGACGAAGGTCTCGCCTCGGCGGGGGCTCTCGTGGTTGAAGAGGATGCCGCAGGAGGCGTGGAGGTCGTAGGACTCGCGGTAGTTCACCGTGATCCAGTGTGCGTAGACCTTCGCGCAGGCGTAGGGCGAGCGGGGGTAGAAGGGCGTGGTTTCCCGCTGGGGGGTCTCGACGACCTTGCCGAACATCTCGGAGGAGGAGGCCTGATAGAAGCGGACCTGCCGACCCGAGCGCTGCTGGAAGTCGCGGACCGCCTCGAGGAGCTTGATGGTCCCCATGGCGACCGTCTCGGCGGTGTAGATGGGCAGGTCGAAGGAGACGCGGACGTGGCTCTGGGCGGCGAGGTTGTAGACCTCGCTCGGCTCGATGGTGTTGAGGAGCTTGTCGAGGGCGTTGGCGTCGGTGAGATCGCCGTAGTGGAGGAAGAGGCGCGTGCCGGGGCGATGGGGGTCCTGGTAGATGTGGTCGATGCGGTCGGTGTTGAAGGAGGAGGAGCGGCGGATGATCCCGTGGACCTCGTAGCCCTTGGCGAGGAGGAACTCGGCGAGATAGGAGCCGTCCTGGCCGGTGACGCCGGTGATGAGCGCTTTCTTCTTCTCCGGCATGGAGGGGCCTCCGGGGTTTGGCACGGCGGATCAGGGGGGCGAGGGGGGCGAAGGGCGGGCAGTCTAGCGATTGGCGGGGCGGGGATTCGTCAGCGGTTATCGACCTGCAAGCGGTCGTTCTGCAACGCATCCGCGACCCACTTGCGCACGGGGGGCGCGATCCGCTACCGTGCCCCGGCGCCCGCGGGGCGCCCTTCCTACCCCTCGCCGCTTCTTTCTGTTCGCCTGGAGAATTCCATGACCGCCCTGATTTCGCCCCACGGGGGCGCGTTGGTGAATCGTGTCCCGCAGAGCGAGGCTCTGGAGAGCCTGCGCCGGGAGGCGGAATCGCTCAAGCGGATCGATCTCACGCCCAAGCAATCCTGCGATCTCGAGATGATCGGCGTCGGCGCCTTCAGCCCGCTCGAGGGCTTCATGGGCAAGGCCGACTTCGAGTCGGTCTGCCGGGAGATGCGGCTGGCGTCGGGTGAGATCTGGCCCATCCCGATCCTCCTGTCCGTCGACGAGGGCGAGGCGCCCGCCGCGGGAGAGCGGGTGGCGCTCTACGCCAAGGCGGCGAGCACGGGGGAGTCCGTGCTTCAGGCCGTCATGACCGTCGATGATGTCTTCCCGCACGACAAGACTCTGGAGATCCCGAACGTCTTTCGCACGGAGGACGAGGCGCATCCGGGAGTCGCAGTGGTGCGGAACGAAGGGGATGTGTGCGTGGGCGGGCCGGTCGAGGTCGTGCAAGTGTGCGTGGATCCGCAGGGGTCCGAGGCGTTCCTGGATGATCGGAAGACGCCGGCGGAGACGCGCGCGATCTTCAAGGAGCGCGGCTGGCGGAGGGTCGCGGCCTTCCAGACGCGCAATCCCATCCACCGGGCGCACGAATACCTGTGTAAATGCGCGCAGGAGATCACCGACGGGCTGCTCATCCACCCCCTGGTCGGGGAGACCAAGCCGGGAGACATCCCCGCCGCGACGCGCATGGAGTGCTACCGCGTCCTGCTGGAGGAGTACTTCGTGCCGGAGCGGACGCTGCTCTCCGTGATGCCGGCGGCGATGCGGTACGCGGGCCCGCGGGAGGCGGTGCTGCACGCGCTCGTGCGCAAGAACTACGGCTGCACGCACTTCATCGTGGGGCGCGATCATGCGGGTGTGGGCGACTATTATGGGACGTACGACGCCCAGAACATCTTCGATGAGCTGGACCCAGCCAGCCTGGGCATAGAGCCGCTCCGCTTCGAGCACGCGGCCTATTCCAAGCGGGCGGGCGGGATGGTCAGCAGCAAGACATTCCCCAAAATTGAGGGAGACCAGGTGTTCCTGTCGGGCACGAAGGTCCGGGAGCTGCTTTCGAAAGGGGAGCGGCCGCCCGCTGAGTTCACGAGGCCGGAAGTGGCGGACGTCCTGATCCGCTGGGCGACGACGGAGCATCGGGTTGATCGATCCTGATTGAAATATCTCCAGGAAGAGGCCCTCAACTGTCGGCGGCGGGTGGAATTTTGGCCTTCCGCGCCTGATGAAGGCTCCAATCGCCGATTCTCGGCGCCTCCGGCTTGTGCCCGGGGGAATCGTCGCGTTGAATAGGGATGAATTCTGAGCCACACTGGAGCATGCTGATGAATCGACGCTTTTTGATCGTGACCGGGCTGACCGCTCTCACCGCCTCGGGCGCCGCGTGGGCGAACGAGGACTCGTCTCTCGCCGACGGCGAGGCGAGGACGTTTCCCTATCAACTCGCGCCGGATCATCCGCAGGTGAATCCAGATGCGCCCTTCTGGATCTCCGACCCGGACACGATCGAGAATCCGCGCCCCGTCATGGTCGCGGGTAGCGCCTCCGGCTCGCCCGCCGACAGCCCGGCCAATCGGGTGGACTCGAACGTCTCCAGCTCCCCGTGGGCGGGGGTGGCCAGCCTTTCGATCGGCGGATCGTTCATCTGCTCGGCCACGCCGGTCTCGAAGCGGCACATCGTCTCCGCGGGACACTGCTTCGACACGAACGATGACGGCTCGAACGATTTCGGGACGAACCTCTCAGTCATTTTCAACGCTTCCGGCACACAGAGCCTGGTGATCTCATCCTCCGGGATCGAGTCGGTCGATGTGCATCCGGATTACACCGGCTTCAGCAACCCGAGCCTGAACGATGACATCGTGGTGATCACCCTGAAGGAAGATCTTCCCGGCGACATTCCCGTCTATCCGCCCTTCCGCGGGAATCTGAATCAGGGTGATGTGATCACTTTCGTGGGCTACGGTCAGTCGGGGGCCGGCGACGAGGGTTACACCGTCGGCGCCTCGTTCTTCGTCAAGCGCGTCGGCGCCAACGCCGTCGATCGCTTCTTCGCG
Organism: uncultured Phycisphaeraceae bacterium; assembly: GCA_964451515.1. Lineage (GTDB taxonomy): Bacteria > Planctomycetota > Phycisphaerae > Phycisphaerales > UBA1924 > CAYVIJ01. Next base: position 199,817 of record CAYVIJ010000002.1, read on the forward strand.
GACGACGAAGGCGGTCCGCTCGCTGAGCTCTTCCAGGTGGACTTCGATGGCGCAACGGGCGTGGGCCCCTTCGGTGGCCCAACGCTCGGCAATGACGTCGAGACCACCTTCGGCGGCGGCGATTCCGGCGGACCGGGCTTCATCGACGTGACGGGGCAGGGGGATTGGGAGCTCTACACCGTCAACACGTTCGTGTCCAGCGTCGGTGGAACAGCGGCCCCCTTCTTCGGCTCCGGATCAGGCGGGGTCCTCATCACGGGATATCTCGACTTCCTGGATCAGTTCCTGGACACCATCTGCCAGTTGCCTGAGGACCTGAATGGCGACAACATCGTGAACGCGAACGACCTCGCTGCGCTGCTCGGCCTCTGGGGATCGTCTGATCCGACGGCGGACATCTCAGGCGATGGCGCCGTCGACGCGACGGACCTCGCGTTGCTGCTGGGCGATTGGGGCGCCTCCTGCGAGTGATCCATAAGGCGGACGTCCCGTCCGGCCGATCTCGATACTATCTCGCCCGCGGTTCGCTCCGGGAAGGCCCCTGAGCGAACGCCGCGGGCCCACGGTGTCGAGGCGACGGATCGGATGTCGAGTCTCAAGAGAATTCTGGTCACGGGAGGCGCTGGCTTTCTCGGCAGCCACCTCTGCGATCGGCTTGTGGAGGCGGGCCAGGATGTCATCTGCATCGACAACTTCTTCACCAGCCAGAAGAGCAACATCGCTCATCTGCTGGAGAGGCCGAACTTCGAACTGATCCGGCACGACGTCGTCCATCCGCTCTGGCTCGAGGTGGACGAGATCTACAACCTCGCCTGCCCCGCCGCGCCGGGGCACTATCAGTACAACCCGATCAAGACGGTGAAGACGTCCGTCCTGGGCGCCGTCAACATGCTCGGGATGGCCAAGCGGTGCCGGGCGAAGATTCTCCAGGCCTCCACCAGCGAGGTCTACGGCGATCCCGAGGTGAGCCCCCAGGCGGAGTCGTATTGGGGAGCGGTGAACCCGATCGGCCCACGAGCGTGCTATGACGAGGGGAAACGCGCGGCCGAAACCCTCTTCTTCGACTATCACCGCCAGAATCGCGTCAACATCCGAGTCGCCCGAATCTTCAACACGTACGGACCTCGCATCCATCCCTACGACGGGCGCGTCGTCTCGAACTTCCTGCGCCAGGCCCTGCATGGCGAAGACATCACGATCTTCGGCGACGGATCGCAGACACGATCCTTCTGCTATGTGGACGATCTGATCGAGGGAATGATCCGGATGATGAACGGCCCGGACGAGTTCACCGGCCCTGTCAATCTGGGCAATCCCGTTGAGATCACGATTGGCGAACTGGCGGAGTTGATCGTCGAGTTGACCAGCTCCAGCAGCGAGATCCGCAAGGAGCCGCTTCCGGCCGATGATCCAAAACAGCGGCGTCCCGACATCACGCTGGCGAAGGAGCGTCTCGGGTGGGAGCCGCGCGTCGACCTGCGGGCCGGCCTCTCGAAGACGATTGACTGGTTCCGCACGATCGATCTGGATGAGTACCGAGCCCCAACCCCGAATTACTGACTCAGGCTCAGTTGAGCCAGCCGCTCGAAGGAGGGAGCATCATGCGAATCACCATGGCCGGAACCGGATACGTAGGCCTCGTCACAGGCGCCTGCTTCGCCAACGCCGGCAATGACGTGGTGTGTCTGGACACGAACGCCGAGAAGATTCGCATCCTGCGCGGCGGCGGGTGCCCGATTTACGAGCCGGGGCTGCCGGAACTGCTCGAAAAGAACATCGCGGCAGGTCGGCTGACGTTCTCCGAAGACCCCCGCGAGGCGTACCGCGACGCCGAGGTCATCTTCGTCGGCGTCGGCACGCCTCCGCTTCCGGATGGCGGCTCCGACCTCCGCTATGTCTTCGCGGTGGCGGACGACGTCGCGAAGACGATCAACGAACTCGGGCCCGGCGCGGATCCGAAGGTGGTGGTCGTGAAGTCGACGGTGCCGGTGGGCACGACGCTGGCGGTGAAGGAGCGCATCCGGAACCAGGTCGGAGATCTGCCGTTCCATGTCGCCAACAACCCCGAGTTCCTCAAGGAGGGCGCTGCGGTCGGCGACTTCCAGAAGCCGGATCGCGTCGTCTGCGGGATCGAGGATGAGTCCGTTGGCGAGGTGATGCACGATCTCTACGAGCCCTTCGTCCGGCAGGGGAATCCGATCCTGCTGATGGACATCCTCTCGAGCGAGATGGTCAAGTACGCCTCAAACAACTTCCTCGCGACGAAGATCTCGTACATCAACGAGATGGCGAACCTCTGCGAGAGGTACGGAGCGAACATCAACCGCGTCCGCGAGGGGATGAGCTGCGACGTCCGGATCGGCAAGCACTTTCTGTATCCCGGGCTCGGCTACGGCGGCTCCTGCTTCCCGAAGGACACGCTCGCCTGCATCTCGATGGGCGAGCAATCCGGATTCGAGATGCAGCTCTCGCGCTCCGTGCATGAGGTCAATCAGCGGCAGCGCCGTCATTTCTTCGACAAGATCCTGAACCACTTCGGAGGCCCGGAGAACCTGCGCGGAAAGACGCTCGGCTTCTGGGGCGTCGCGTTCAAACCGCACACCGACGACGTTCGTGAAGCGCCCGCCTTCACCCTGATCGATCTGGCGCTCGAGCACGGCATGACGGTGCGCGCGTTCGATCCCGTCGCCGCCGCCAACGCAAAGGAGCACTACGGCGACCGCATCTCGACGACGGGCACCATCTGGGACGCCGTCGAGAACGCGGACGCCCTGGTCATCTGCACCGAATGGGAGGAGTTCCGCTCGCCCGACTTTGACAAGCTGAAGCGGCTCCTCCCCTCGCGCGTCATCTTCGACGGGCGCAACCTGTACCGACTTGAGCTGATGGAGCGCGAGGGCTTCACGTACTACTCCGTCGGGCGACCGACGGTGAACGAAGGCCCCGCCGCTCCGCAGCCCGCCGTCGTCAGCTCCACAGCTTGACCGAAGTCAGGGCGAGTTGTGCGAGCCCGAGCAGCAGCGGGCCCAGCCAGGCGAAGAGGGACGCGGCGCCTCGCTCCGCTTCGCCGCGCGCGCTGACGGAGACGGCGCCGAGGATCATCAGCAGCAGGGCCATCGGCTCGAAGTATCGCTGCCACGCCAGCGTGCTGGTCGACATCGCCGCGATGAACCCGACCAGCGCCGCGAGCCAGATCCACCGATCCCGCTCGCCCAGCGACAGGAACCACAGCGCCGCCGCGATCCCGCCCAAGATCGAGCCGCCGACGAAGATTGGGGAGCGCGACGCGACCACAGGTCCGGCCCGGACGAGGTTCCAGAAGCCCGAGTAGCGACCCGCGTCGATGTTGAAATCCGAGGACGGCAGCGTCCCCACCAGCGCGCCCGCCGTCAGACCGACGGCCACGACGCCGAGGGCGATCCGCTCCCGCGCCGCCAGGCGGCGGATCCCGATCCGAAGGAAGTCCGAGTAGAAGACGCTGAAGCCCCCGAGCAGCAGCAGAACCGATCCCGGAACCGCCGGATTGCCCCCCTGAAGGCGGTCCTGAAAGCTCGGAGGCACCAGTCCCCCCCACTGTCGCGCCAGCAGCGCGAACGCCGCGACCGCCGGGAGCGTCGCCGCCAGCGCCAAGAGCAGACGGGGTACGCGCTGGCGCCAATCGCGCAGGAGCTCGCCCACCGTCGCCCCCCGCCCGCCGAGCCACGCGGCCGCCCAGAGCACGCCGGCGGCCCAGAGATGGCTCTGCCGCACCAGGACCAGCCAGAGCAGGAGCCCTCCACCGGCGACATACAGGAGAGCGTCGGCGCGCGGTCGCAGAGCGAGAGCGAGCAGGGCCGCGACAGCCAGCCAGGCGGCGTTATCCGGAAGCAGCCACACGCCCGCGGAGACGATGTACAGCGACCACGCCAGCGGCAGCGTGACGCAGACGGCCGCATGCCAGGACATCGCCCGCGCCGCGACAACGCCGACGAAAAAGAGCAGCGCCAGCGCGAAGACGCTCCCGACGAAGCGCAACACGCCGAGATCGGGCGAGGCGAGCTCCGAGAAGGCGGCGAGGATCAGGTGGTACAAGGGCGTTGTCGCCGAGTCGTAGTCGGCGAGATCCGGAGCGGGCCACTGGGCCGCGAACTGCCGGATGACGGGCAGATGAAACTCTCGCTCATCCCATTGCCCGCGACTGCCCGTCGGCTGGGTGATCCACAGGGCGGCAGCCAGAGCTGCGAACGCGATGGACGCGAGCGCGCCGGCCAGCAGGCGTCGCCTTCCAAGCCCCGGCTTCATGCGGCGTCGCCTTCCGGCGTCTGAAAGACGCCCAGTTCGTGCCGATACCACAGTCGCCAGTGCAGCTCATGACGAACAATCCGGGCGCCTCGCTTCACCGCCCAGTCCTCCACGCACTGGGAGGGCGCATAGTGGATCCACTGGCGAGCCGAAAGGAGATCATGAAGCCTGTTGGTCCAGCGCGCGATCGCGGGAGACCCAGCGATGTCCTTGTAGAGAAGCAGTCCCCCGGGGCGGATCCGATCCAGCGCCAGCGCGATGAGAGATTCCTGCGCGGGCGGTGGAACATGGTGCATCACGTCGACGATGGAGACGACATCGAACACGCCTTCCGGCCACGGAGCTTCGACGTCCAGCCGCTCGAACCGCAGGGCAGGGGCGCCGCTCTCGATCCTTTCCGACATCTCCCGCGCTCGCTCGATGGCGGCGCCCGAGGCATCGAACCCCACGCCATGCGAGATGCGTCCGAACGTCGCCAGCAACCCGAGGAACAAGCCGCCGCCGCACCCGACATCCAGCACGCTGGACCCGGGCGGCACGCAGGAGATCAATCGCTCAAAGGGGCAGATTCCGGGGCGCAGGCGCTGCCGCGCGGCGATGGAGTCGCGACGCTCCGGATACAGGGCCCGAGCGCGCTCCACCACATCCCGCTGCGTCGGATCGCCTGTCGCGCTTGGTGAATCCTCCTTCATTTGGAGCATCCGCCGGATGATACCATGCCGCCGAGCCGATTCATCGCTCTGATGAGTCGGTGACAGCCGGCTTTCTGACCTTCCCTTCGTCCCGCCCCGCCCGCCATGCGCCGGATCCTCTCGAAAGATTCACCCATGCTCGGAGACGCCGCCGCGGCGCGCGCGCCTTCGCTGGCGTGGAGCCTGCTGCGCCTCGCCCGTCCGCAACAATGGACGAAAAGCGCCTTCGTGATCATCGGGCCGCTCTACGGGCTTCCTCAACTCGATCTTCCCTTCTCCGTGTGGCTGTGGCGCGTCGGGCTCGCGGCGATCATCTTCGCCCTCGTCTCCAGCGGCTCCTACGTCATCAACGATCTGATCGACGCCGAGCAGGATCGGGCTCATCCGCGCAAACGGAATCGCCCCATCGCCGCGGGCCTGATCACTCCGAAGCAGGCGCTGGGCTTCGCCGCCGGACTCTTCGCCGCCGCGATCGCGCTGCTCTTCCTCTACGACGGCGAGCCGCGCCTCTGGCTCGGGGCGATGGTGCTGCTGTACGTCGTCAACGTCTCGATCTACTCGCTGAAGCTCAAGGAGCTGGCGATCGCAGATGTGATGGGCCTCGCGCTTGGGTTCGTGCTGCGGGTCATGGGCGGCTGCGCGGCCGTGGGGATTTGGCCCTCCTCCTGGCTGCTCACCTGCACCCTCTTCCTCGCCATGTTCCTCGCCTTCGGAAAGCGGCTGGGCGAGCGCCGGACGATGGGCGCCGAGGCGGCCAGCTCCCGGGCGGTGCAGGGCGCCTACACCGATTCGATGCTCCAGATGGCGGTCGTGGTCACGGGCGTCGCCACGCTGGTCGGGTACACCTTCTGGGTGGAGGAGCAGCAGGTCGCTCAGGCGGAGTTCAACTTCGTCTGGCTGACCGTCCTGCCCGCCACCTTCGCCCTCTTCCGGGCCATGATCCTCCTCGAGCGGGGCGTCCACGACGACCCCACGGAGCTGGCCCTGCGCGACCGCCCCTTCCAGCTCGCGGGCCTACTGTTCGCAGTCATGACCGGGGCCATCCTCGCCTGGCGGAGCGGCGCCCTCCCCGTGTGAGAGAGTCTCTTCCCGGGGTGGTTGGCCCGACTTTGCCGATTTTGCGGCCCCGGTCCTCAACCGGGACGCCTCTCGGGCCGTAGGAGACTGCGGTCCCTCTCGCATCCATCGGCGGTGGGAAGCTCGGCGGGGGGCAGCCCGACGGGGTGAACGTCCCATATCTGTGTTTCAATGGAGATCCAATCGATGAGAATCAGGAAGCTCGCGAAGACGCTTCTCGCCCCGGCGTGCGCCACCTCGCTGGTGGCGAGCGTGGCGATAGCGGCGCCACCCGACCCGGAGGCGCAGACCATTCCGCCGCAGGTGCTCGCCAGGCTCCAGGCGGCTCGCGCCGCCCAGCAGGGCGACAATGACAAGGAGTTCCCACCCTTCGAAGAGGTGGTCAAGGATTACGAGAAGGTCGTCACCACGTCCGATCGCTCGTGGTACTCGCTCTGGACGCGCGACAAGGACGCCAGTGTTCTCGCCGAGCTGCCCCGCGGCTTTGAGAACCAGCGCTTCCTCATCGCCTACACCGTCGCGAAGGGCACGCCCTTCGCCGGCATCCAGCTCAACGACCTGTACGTCTACTGGAAACGCTACGGCGACAAACTCGCGCTCATCGAGCCCAACCTCTCGGTCCGCACCAGCGGCGACAAGGAGAGCAAGGCGGGGCTCGATCGGGTGTTCACCGATCGCGTCATTCTGAGCGTCCCGATTATGACCATGGGGCCGAACGGGCGGCCGGTGATCAAGCTCGACGACATGCTCGTCGGACAGGCGACCAAGTTCTTTGGCTTACAGGCCCGCGGGCTTCAGAAGGATCTGGCTGAGATCGCCAAGGCGAAGGCCTTCCCGGAGAACATGGAGATCGCCTTCAAGGTTCCGGCTGCAAACGGCCAGATCACGGAGTTCGCCTTCTCGTGGCGCAACGTCCCGACCGACCGCTCCTACAAGCCGCGCGAGGCGGACGCCCGCGTCGGCTACTTCGCGACGAGCTACCTCGACATCGGCGATCCCAGCGACGACACGCCGTACACGCGGTATGTCAACCGGTGGAAGCTCGAGAAGGCTGATCCCTCGCTTCAGATGAGCCCGCCGAAGGAGCCGATCATCTTCTACATCGAGCACACGACGCCGATCCGCTATCGCCGCTGGGTGCGCGACGGCGTGCTCGAGTGGAACAAGGCCTTCGAGAAGGTCGGTATCTCCAACGCCATCGAGGTCTATCAGCAGGATATTCGCACCGGCGCCCACATGGACAAGGATCCGGAGGACGCCCGCTACAACTTCATCAACTGGACGAACGCCCCCATCGGCTTCGCCATCGGCCCGAGCCGGGCCCATCCCGAGACGGGGCAAATCCTCGACGCCGACGTCGTCATGAGCGAAGGCTTCATCCGCGGCTGGGTCCGCCAGTGGCGCCAGCTCGTCCCCGAGCAGGCTATGGAGGGCTTCGGCCCCGACGTGCTCGCGTGGCTCGAGAAGAACCCGGACTGGGATCCGCGACTGCGCTTCGCCATGCCGGCTGAGCGCGAACGCATGCTGCAAGAGCGGCGGATCGAGCAGGCCACCCGTGGCGTCGCGCGCTTCGGCGGCCATCCCGCGGCCAACGCCGATCCGACGCTGCTCGGCGATGACGAGTACGACGGGCTCGCCGGGCGTGTGAGCCAGACCGGCGGCTACTGCTCGCTCGCGCGGTACCGCACCCTCGACGTCGCCATGTTCCGCATGGCGCACGACCTGCTCAATGACGCCGAGCTCCTGAACGCGAACGACGGCTCCGAGGAGGACAAGGCGCGTCAGGACCGCAAGAAAAAGCTCGAGGAGATCGAGTTCCCGCCCGGCATGCCGGAGGAGCTCAAGCAGGAGATCCTCGCCAAGATGGCGAACGCCATGGAGGCGGAGGAGCGGGGCGCAGGCGATCAGCAGGAGGACCGGAAGCCCAAGAAGCCTCAGACCAATGAGAAGGGCGAAAGCCTGCTCGACGGCGTCCCCGAGTCATTCGTCGGTCCGCTTCTGATGGACGTGGTCATGCACGAGGTCGGGCACGTGCTCGGGCTGCGCCACAACTTCAACGCCTCAACGATCCACTCGCTCGAGGAGATCAACAGCGAGGACTTCGGCGACAAGGCCTACACCGGCTCCGTCATGGATTACAACCCGATCAACATCAACTTCGGCGACGGCGAGACCCAGGGTCCCTGGACGATGATGACCATCGGTTCGTACGACTACTTCGCGATTGAGTACGGCTACACGTCCGGCGATCTCGACAAGGTGCTCGAGAAGAGCGCTGATCCCAAGAACACCTACAACACCGACGAGGACACCTGGGGCCCCGATCCCCGCGCCCGTCGCTTCGATCTCGGCGCCGATCCTCTCGAGTACTCCGACTCGACCATGCGGCTCGTGCAGCATCTTCGTCCGAAGATCGTCGAGAAGATCGTGAAGGAAGGCGACTCCTGGGCGAAGGCCCGCGAGGCTTACCAGCTCATGCTGGCCCGCCACGTCGGCGCGGTGAGCATCGCCGCGAACTGGGTCGGCGGCTCCTACGTCAACCGGGTGAAGAAGGGCGGCCCCTCGGATCGCGATCCCATCGAGGACATCTCCGCCGATCAGCAGCGCCGCGCTCTGCAATTCGTCGTCGACAACGCCTTCCGAGACGACTCCTTCGGCCTGTCCGAGGAGCTGCTCCGGAAGATGACCGTCGACAAGTGGTTCGACCAGGGCGGCATCGGATCGATCTATGAGGATCCCACGTGGGACGTCCACGACACGATCCTCGCGATCCAGAACTCGGCGCTGACCATGGTGATGAACCCCACCACGCTGCGGCGCGTCTTTGACAACGAGTTCCGCATCTCAGCCGATGAGGACGCGGTGACGCTGCCGGAGGTCGTGCACTCGATCTCCGACGCGATCTGGTCGGAGCTGAACAAGCGCGTCGACCGCCGCTACACCGCCCGCCAGCCGATGATCTCCAGCCTCCGTCGCAATCTCCAGCAGGAGCATCTCGAGCGGCTGGTCGATCTCACGAAGCCCGAAGGCCTCTCCGGAGCGGCGGCCAAGCCGATCCAGACGCTCGCGACGCACCGCCTGCGGCAGCTCTCATCGCAGATTGAGAGCGTTCTGAAGCAGGGCGACTCGAAGCTCGACCCCTACACGCTGGCGCATCTCTCCGAGTCCGAGGAGCGCATCGCGCGCGCCCTGGACGCCATCGACATCTACAACGCCAACGAGATCGGCGGCGGCACGAGCTACATCCTCTTCGGCGAGCCTCAGCAGGGCTCCCGCGACTGATCCGACCCGTCGAGGCCGACCTCGACGAATCTGATTCGCGACGCTTCCGGCCGCCTTCCCCACGCGAGGGGAAGGCGGCCTTTTTCGTGCGCGCCCGAGGGATCGCGCCCCCTGCCGAGCCGCCCGCCCCTCGATACAATCTCGGCCCCTCTCTCCGCAACCCAACGACTCCGGAACGAAAAGGACATCATCCGTGGCCGAGAAGCATTTCGACCTCATCGTCATCGGCGGCGGCCCGGCCGGCTATGTCGGCGCCATCCGCGCGGCGCAACTGGGCATGAAGGTCTGCTGCGTCGAGCGCGACAAGCTCGGAGGCGTCTGCCTCAACTGGGGCTGCATCCCTTCGAAGGCTCTGCTCGCCAACGCGGAGCTGTACGAGAAGGTCGCCCACGAAAAGGACGTCTGGGGACTGGAGTTCGAGCAACTCCGCTTCAATTGGGACAAGATCATCTCGCGCTCCCGAGGCGTCGCGGACAAGCTCAATCAGGGCGTCCACTTCCTCATGCGCAAGAACAAGATTCAGCACGAGGAAGCGCACGCGAAGATCGTCTCCGCCCGCAAGGGCGACAACCCCTGCAAGGTCGAGCTCTACGACTGCGAGGTCAAGGACACGCTGACCTCCGCGCCCGCCGACATCGCCAAGAAGCCGCGCGAGACGATCACCGCCGACAACATCCTCGTCGCGACGGGATCGGTGGCCCGCGAGCTGCCCTTCGCGAAGTTCGACGGCGACAAGATCATCGGCGCCCGCGAGGCGATGACGCTGGGCGAGATGCCAGAGTCCATGGTGATCGTCGGCGCCGGCGCCATCGGCATGGAGTTCGCCTACTTCTATCAGACGTTCGGCACGAAGGTCACCATCATCGAGATGATGGAGCGCATTCTGCCCGTCGAAGACGCTGATATCTCGAAAGCGCTCGAGAAGCACTACAAGAAGAAGGGGATGGACATCCGCACGTCACACACGACGACCGGCGTCTCCAAGACCCGCGGCGGCGTCAAGGTGACCATCGCGCCCTTCAAGGACGGCAAGGCGGATGAGTCGAAGGAGGAGACGATCGAGGCGGACAAGGTCCTGCTGGCCATCGGCGTCAAGGGCCGCTACGACGGCCTCTTCGATGAGTCGCTCAACCTCGAAACGGTCAAGGACCACATCAAGACCGACTACGATCCGACAAAGAAGCAGAATGAGCCGCTGACGTACAAGACCAACCTCGAGGGGATCTACGCCACCGGCGACGTCATCGGAGCGCCTTGGCTCGCCCACGTCGCGATGGAGGAGGCGGTCGTCTGCGTCGAGCGCCTCGCGGGGCACGACCCGATTCCCATCGACTATTCCGTCATCCCCGGCTGCACCTACTGCCACCCGCAGGTGGCCTCCGTCGGCTACACGGAGGAGGCCCTCAAGGAGCAGGGCATGAAGGCCGGGGAGGATTACACCGCCGGGAAGTACTCCCTTCAGTCTCACGGCAAGGCCATCGCGGCCCACGAGAGCGTGGGAATGGTGAAGATCCTCCGGGGAGCCCCACGGGGCGAGATCCTGGGGGCGCATATTCTCGGCGCCCAGGCCACCGAGCTGATCGCAGAGCTGGGCCTCGCCCGCCGCCTGGAGGCGACCAGCGAGGAGCTGATCGTGACGATCCACGCCCACCCGACGCTCCACGAGGCAATCCACGAGGCCGCGCTCGCGACGGAGGGCCGGATGATCCACGCCTGATTCATCCCCATCTTCCCGCCGCCGCTTGCCAGCGGGCCCGCCGGGGGCGATACTGTCGAGATACACCACCTCGGGGTGTAGCGCAGTTTGGTAGCGCGCCTCGTTCGGGACGAGGAGGTCGTAGGTTCGAATCCTATCACCCCGACTTGCGGCGAAGCGGGTTGGATATACCTGTCATTCCGCCGAAAGCCGGAACCCCCCTCTTCATTCCGTCCCAGGTCGGAACCCCCCTCCCGTCATTCCGGCGAAAGCCGGAATCCAGAGCTTCACGGATCAACGGAGTCGGCGATCGGGCGCCAAAAACTCATCAAAGAATGGAAGCGGTGCTGGACACTTGCCCTCATCGAGGCTCAGGACCCAACGTGGCGAGATTTGTACGAGGATTTGCTGGAGGAGCGTGGATTCCGGCTTGCGCCGGAATGACGGGCGGCTGGGTTGCGCCGGAATGACGGTCTCTGCCTCGCCGATGAGTTCACCTGCGCCCCCGCGCCCATCGCAGCGAACCTCGCCGAGGACAACGCCCGCTTCACGAAGCCCGAACGCCGGAACTGCTTCGCGCACGATCTCGCCAAGCTGATGCAGGCGCCGCCGCGTTGACCACCAGAAGACGTCCACACACCATTCGACCAGCGCGCCGAACGGTTCGAACGGGTTCCAGTCGCCTCGATTGCCACCGAAGCCGGTCGGACACCACCCCGTCATTCCGGCGCCCCCCTCGTCATTCCGGCGAAAGCCGGAATCCAGAGTCTCACGGATCAACGGAGTCGGCGATCAGGCGCGAAACGGCCATCAAAGAATGGAAGTGGCGCCGGAAACTCGCCCTCATCGAGGCGAGGAACCCAACGTGGCGAGATGTATGCGAGGATTTGCTGGAAAAATCTGGATTCCGGCTTGCGCCGGAATGACGAGAGGGATTCCGGCTTGCGCCGGAATGAC
>CAYVIJ010000003.1:0-201632 GCA_964451515.1 uncultured Phycisphaeraceae bacterium
GATGAGTGCGTGCGGAATCTGGTGTGCGTCGGGGCGGATCCGGAGCGGATCGCGATTCTCGACAACTTCTGCTGGCCGTCGTGTCAGAAGCCGGGGAATCTGGCGGCGCTGGTGCGCGCGGCGGAGGGGTGCTACGACGCGGCGAAGGCGTATCGCACGCCCTTCGTGAGCGGCAAGGATTCGCTGAACAACCAGTTCACGACGGAGGACGGTCGCACGATCGAGATTCCGCCGACGCTGCTCATCTCGGGGATCGGGATCGTCGCGGACGTCGAGCGGTGCGTGACGAGCGACATGAAGGGCGCGGGTTCGACGCTGCTTCTGGTCGGGCGCACGGGCGAGCATTTGGGCGGATCGCATCTCGATCGGCTGCTGGAGACGCGCGGGCGGAGCGTCGAGTCCGTCGGCGGGGCGGCGCGGGTTCCGACGACGGATCTGGAGCAGGGGCCGTTGGCGGCGCGGGGCGTGGCGCGGGCGATCGCGGCGGGGCATGTTCTCGCGGCGCACGACTGCTCGGATGGCGGGGCGCTGGTGGCGATCGCGGAGATGCTAATCGGCGCGCGCGATGGAGTGCCGATCGGGGCGGAGATCGATCTGTCGGAGATCGCGTGGATGGCGGGGGCGGCGCGCTCGTCGGCGGCGGCGGCCTTCTCAGAGAACACGAGCCGGTACATGCTAGAGATTGCGCCGGAGTCGGAAGAGGCCGTGCGGCGCGCGCTCGCGGACGCGCCCTGCGCGGTCATCGGGCGGACGGATGATTCGGGGCGGCTGACGGCGGCGGGGCTGTCGGTGGACGTCGCCGTCGCGGACTTGCAGGCAGCATGGGAGGAGACGCTTGACTGGTGAGAAGCCGAGAGCGCTGGTCCTGCGCACCGCGGGCACGAACTGCGACGCGGAGATGGCGCGCTCATTCGAGCTTGCGGGGGCGTCGGTGGCGCTTGCGCATCTCGATCGGCTGATTCACGAGCCGGGGTTGCTGGAGGAATTCGACATCGTCGGCTTTCCTGGCGGTTTCTCTTATGGGGATGATGTGGCGTCGGGGCGTGTGCTGGCGGTGAAGCTGCGCGAGCGGCTGTGGCCTGCGCTGCGCAGGGCCGCGGAGCGGGGCGTTCCGATGATCGGCGTGTGCAACGGGTTTCAGGCGATGGCGCAGTGCGGGCTGCTGCCGGGGCCGGCGGCGCCGTCCGATGGGTCGATCGTCTGGCCGGATCGGCCGCCCGAGCAGACGGTGGCGCTGGCGGAGAACGGCGGGGCGCGCTTCGTGGATGACTGGGTGCGGGTCGAGGCGGAGGCGGAATCGGTATGCGTGTGGACACGCGATCTGGTGGACGCGGGCGTCGCCCCCGGACTGCGGGAGGAGATTCTTCAGCTTCCGCTGGCGAGCGGCGAGGGGCGGTTCGTGACGGATCAGGCGGATGTCGAGCGGCTGCGTGCGCGCAAGCAGATCGCGCTGCGGTATGTGGACAACGTGAATGGCTCGGTCGACCGCATCGCGGGAATCTGCGACGCGTCGGGGTTGATCTTCGGGCTGATGCCGCATCCGGACCGATACTCCGCGTGGCGGCTGCATCCGGCGTGGACGCGTCTGCCGGCGAGCGCGCGGCAGGGGGATCCCCCCGGGCTTCGCATCTTCCGCAACGGAGTGGAGCATGTCCTCGCGAGCCCGGCGAAGGACATGAGCGGGGACGCCTCCTCGCTATCTTGAGAAGGGCGCGGAGAGACATCTCGTCTCCGAATCCAGTGGAAGGTTCGCCATGGCGGACGATCTTTACGAACTGGCGCCGAAGGAGGATGACGACCCGAAGCGGGCGACGCCGCGTCGCGATGTCTTCCGGGAGGTCGAGCGCGCGATCGAGAAGGATCGCTCGTGCCCGACCTGCGGCTACAACCTGAAGGGGCTGGAGGTTGGGGGGCGGTGTCCGGAGTGCGGGGAGGGGATTCGCGACGAGCAGGCGGACAGGAAGCGCAAGGAGATTGCCTTCCACGAGACGTCTGATGCGTACATGCGGCTGGTGCAGCTTGGATTCACGCTGCTGTGCTTGGGCTGGTTCGGTCTCTTCGCATCAGCGATCGCGAATCGTTGGCTGATCACACTCGCGTCCTTCGGGATGTTCTGGGCGGGGACGCTGGCTCTGTGCGCGCCGCGTCCGATTCGTCCCGACGAGACGCGTCCCGCCGGGAAGACGCGCGCGCTGCGCTGGACGAAGCTGCGCGTGGGCGTTCTCCTGACACAGTTGGGCGCGCCGGTCGGGGCGTTCACCATCGCCTGGCTCGGGCCCGGGCCGATCAGCGGGTGGTTCTCTCAGATGTACGGCGCGTTTGGCGCGACGCCTCCTGCGAGCGTGTGGGACGTTGCATTCGAGCTGTTCGCGTGGGCGTGGGTGATCGGCTTCGGGCTTGTGGCCCTGCTTTCCGCGCGGTATGCGGACTGGATGGCGGATGAGGAGCGGGGGCGGGCGCTGACGATGGTGGCGCTGTGGCTGCCGGGGCTGAGTCTCGTCTGGGAAGGGCTGGACTGGATCGGCGCGTGGCTCAGCGCGCCGCTGTTGTCGTTCTTGATTTCTCTTGCGGGGCTGCTCTTCTCCGTCGCAACCTTTGTGATGTACTTCTATTTCGGGTGGAGCCTGTTCGTTCTCGCCCGCGCCGCGGCGTGGGGGCCGCGGACGAAGCGCCGGCAGCTCGAGCGCGAGGAGCGTCTGCGGCAGAAGCTCGCGTCGGAGCGCGCCGCGGCGGAGGCGGAGCGTCAGCGGCGGGCGTCCTTCGGCGGTCCGCTGGATGGGGCGGCCCGCCCCGAGCGGTCGGGTCCGGAAAGGGGGGACCTGGCGGGGTGAGGGCGGACGCGGCCGCTTCCGCTCTTCTGGTAGATGGGGTAGAGACGGCTCGGAGAGCCGTCCCACCAAGAGCCGTCCCACCAGGAGTGGTGAGGCGCGACAGGAGAGGCGCGGATGCTTTAGACTTGCCTCCCCATGTCTGCGCCTGAGCCAAAAGGATCCTCGCAAGAGACGGAGCGGCCCGTCGAGGTCGCGCCTCCCGGGGCGCTGCGCCTGGGCGTGATCGGCGTGGGGCGGATGGGTCGGCATCACGCGCGGGTGTGCGCGGAGACGGCGGGGGCGACGCTGGTGGGGGTGGTCGACCCGGACGAGGAGCGTCGGGAGACGATCGCGGAGGCGCGCGGCTGCGGGGCGTTTGCGTCGGCGCAGGAGCTTAAAGAGGCGGGCGTGGACGCGGTGTTGGTGGCGGCGCCGACCTCGGCGCACGCTGAGATCGCGCGGCCGTTTCTCGAGGCGGGCGTGGCGTGCTTGGTCGAGAAGCCGCTGGCGCGCGACGGGGTGGAGGCGCAGGCGCTGGTCGAGCTGGCGGAGCGGACGGGCGCGGTGCTGCAAGTGGGGCATACGGAGCGGTTCAACCCTGTTGTGCGCGCGTTGCGACGGCTGCGCGAGGAGAGTCACGAGCCGCTGGCGCCGCGGTTCATCGAGGTGCATCGGGTGAGTCCGATGACGTTCCGCTCCGTCGATGTGTCGGTTGTCGCGGACATGATGATCCATGATCTGGACGTGGTGATGATGCTCACGGGCGGTCGGGAGCCGATCGAGATCCGAGCGTCGGGGGTGGCTGTCATCACGGAATGCGCGGATGTGTGCAACGCCCGGCTGACGTTCGAGACTCCGAGCGGGCCCTGCGTCGCGAACATCACGGCGTCGCGCCTGGCGCTGAAGACCGAGCGGAAGATGCGGGTGATCGGCGAGGAGATCTACTGCTCGGTGGATTACGCGAAGAAGTCGGGCGTGGTGATCCGGCGGACGGCGAATACGCCGCAGCTCGAGCAGCTCCGGGAGTCGCTCCGTCGGGGGGCGGACCTCAGCGATCTGGACTATCACGATCTCGTCGCGGTGGAGGATCTCGAGATCGACGATCAGGAGCCGCTTCGGATGCAGCTCGACAGCTTCCTTAAGACGATTCGTGCGCGTAGCCGTCCGGAGGTGGACGCGGAGGCGGGGCTTGCGGCCGTCCGGACGGCGGAGCGGATCGAGGAGGCGATCGGTCGCGCCGGGTGAGCTGGGAGCGGCGGCTTTGCTACACTTCGCCGCTCGGATCGAACCCTGACACACGGAGACGAGGTTCCCTTCATGGCCGCCAAGAGCTTCACCTGCCGCCTGATCACGCCCGTGGCCCATCTTCTCGACGACGCCGTGACGTACGTGCAGGCGCCGCTGTGGGACGGTCAAGCGGGGGTGCTGCCGGGGCGGGCGCCGATCATGGCGAAGCTGGGGCTGGGCGAGTTGCGGCTGGATTTCCTCGAGGGAGGGAGCCGGTCCTACCTTGTCGAGGGCGGGTTCGCGCAGATGGCGGGCGAGCGACTGACGATCCTCGCGGAGCTGGCGATTCCGGTCGAGGAGCTTTCGGAGTCGGAGGCGCGGGCCGAGCTGGCGGAGGCGGAGGCCCGCACGCCCGCGGACCAGGCCGACGCGGAGCGCGTCTCGAAGGACAAGCGCCGGGCTCGCCTGAAGATCACGCTCGCGGAGCGTTTCAAGGCCGCGGGCGCGGGCATCTGAACAGACGTCGATTTCGCCTTTCTCCCTCGACCGATAACCGGGGCGAGGCGCTGTTTTGGCGCGCGGGGAGGGGTTTCTTCCGGACCACGGGGGCGGTTCTCCGATGGCGAGTCCTCAATCCTCGCCCTTCGCCCGGAGATCTTCATGAGCCAAATCCCGCCCGCCGACCAGCTCGTCCGTTCCCTTCCGCAAGCGACGCCATCCGCGATGGCGCTGACGCGCCTCTCGCAGGCGGCGCGGCTGCGCGACGTGGACAGCGCGGACGTCTCATCGACGAACGATCGATTGGAAGGGCTGCGCGCGCGGCTGGCGGAGGCGTCTGCGCTGGTCGAGCGCGCCGCCCGGGGCGAGACGTCGGACGTCGCGGCGATCCAGCGCGAGCTTGACGTGATTCTGGGCGATGTGAACCGCGCCGCCCGGACGTCGACGGGCGGCCTGCATGAGGTTCGCGACGTGGCGCCCTCGATCGCCTCGCTGGCGATCTCGAACTCGACGCTGGCGGCGGGAGAGGCGGTGGACGTCGAGATCGTCGCGCTGCAATCCGCGGCGCGCGGCGGGTTGCTGCTGTCCTTCGGAAACGCGCAACTCGATCTCGGAGCGGCGGACTCGCAGTTCACGATCGAGATTGGCGGGGCGAACGGATCGCAGGAGTTGACCTTCGCGTCGGGGACGACGCTGGCTTCGCTCGCCGCGGCCATCAACTCCTTCGCCTCTCAGACGGGTGTGGCCGCGGAGGTCGACGAATCGAACACCGCCATCGCCCTTCGGAGCGATTTCGGCTCGGATGCGTTTGTCTCGGTCGACATCATCGACGATGGCGGAATCCAGTCGGGCGAGGGCGTCGGAGTCTTCCGCCCGCAGGATGGGAACAAGAACTTCATCGACGCGGACTCGGGGGTCGCCTTCGGCGATGCGGACGGCCCGATCGTCGACGCCGGGCAGACGCTCGAGGCGATTGTGAACGGTCGAATGGTCACTGGGGAGGGTCCGAGTCTGAGCGTCTCCTTCGAGAAGTTCGACGCGGTGATCACGTTCTGGTCGGACCCGTTCAGGAGCCTGGGCGGCGAGTTGCAGACGCCGCGGTTCGGCGCGCCGCTCGGGGAGGTGTTTCGAGCGTTTCAGGTCGTCGGGCTCGATGAACTGCCGGAGCGGGATGGGGGCCAGATCCCCGGCGCCGTGGGGCCGCCCGGCGAGAACCGTCCGGCTCCGAGCGGTCCCGCAGACATCCGGGAGGCGTTGCTGGCGGATCCGGGACGGGGCGCGGACGCGGCGGGCGGCTCGGCCCTCGAGCGCATCATCGGGCTGCTGGAGTGATCGCTCCCCGGCGGGAGCGGCGTTCTCACGTC
Organism: uncultured Phycisphaeraceae bacterium; assembly: GCA_964451515.1. Lineage (GTDB taxonomy): Bacteria > Planctomycetota > Phycisphaerae > Phycisphaerales > UBA1924 > CAYVIJ01. The sequence continues at coordinate 5,900 of CAYVIJ010000003.1, forward strand.
GGCGTCTTTTCGGCGCACGCGCGGACGACGCGGGTGAACTGCTTGGTGCGCTCGTCGATCTCATCGGTCGTGAGCGTCGCGAGGCGGTCGAGGCTGAAGGACTCGATGGTGAAGGAGGCGATGATCGTGCCGTGGGTGAGCCCTTCCTGGAGCATCTCGAAGGTGACGCCCTCGCCTCCGAAGTGCTCGGCCTGGTGGGTGCGGGCGACATGGCCCATCATGCCCCCGGCGAAGGAGTCTCCGGCGCCGGTGGGGTCGTAGACGGTCTCAGTTGGGAAGGCGGGAAGTGCGGCGACGCCGTCCCGGTGCACCATGACGCAGCCGTGCTCGCCCTTCTTGATGACGGCGAAGGTCGGGCCCATGTCGAGGATCTTCCTGCCGGCGGTGATGGGATTGCGCTTACCGGTGAGGAGTCGCGCCTCCTCGTCGTTGAGGACAAGGCCGTCAATGTCCTTGAGAAGCGCGACGAGGTCGTCCCTGGCGGTGTCGATCCAGAGGTTCATGGTGTCGGCGACGGCGATCGTGCGGTCGGGGAAGTTCTCGAGCAGCTCCCTCTGGACGGCGGGATGGGTGTTGGCGAGGAAGATGTACTTGGAGTCGCGATACTCGTCGGGGGCGGTGGGGGGATGCTCGGCGAGGACGCCGAGCTCGGTGAAGAGCGTCTCGCGGACGTTCATGTCATCGAGGTACTTGCCGCCCCATGCGAAGGTCTTGCTGCCGTCGCGGACGTCGACGCCCTGGACGCAGACGTCGGGGAAGCGGGAGAGGGTGGTCCAGTGGCCGTCGTGGAAGTCGCCGCCGACGGCCGCGACCATGCGGACTTTGGTGTAGAAGGATGCGGAAGCGGAGAAGTAAACGGCTGATCCGCCCAGGACGGCCTCGGCGGAGCCGTTCGGTGTGTGGACGGTGTCGATTCCGATGGATCCGGTCACGATCAGCGGCATGGAGAGCCTCCCAGCGGCGGTTGAACGCGTGCGATTGACAGCAATTGAAAGGGAAGTGTAGGGCGCTTGCCCGGAGGATGCGTCGGCGCATGGGGCGGGAAGAATATCTGCACGGGACGGAGCGGAGGGAGCAGGCGCGCCTGAGCGCGATGAATGCGCTGCTCAACGAGGCGGCGCTGGAGGCGCTGGAGGTGGGAAAGGGGATGCGCGTTCTGGAGCTGAGCGCGGGGGCGCTGATACGCTGCGGCCATGAGCGAGATGATCACACGTTTCGCGCCCTCTCCGACGGGGCATCTGCATGTGGGCGGGGCTCGCACGGCGCTGTTCAACTGGGCGTACGCGCGGGGCCGCTCGGGCGTGTTTCTGTTGCGCGTCGAGGACACGGATCAGGCGCGTTCCTCGGAGGCGTCGATGCGCGGGATTCTCGAGGATCTGGCGTGGCTGGGTCTCGATTGGGACGAGGGGCCCGAGTTCGAGATGACTGGCAGGAACTTCGGCGGCGATCCGCGCGGGGTCGGGCCGTTCTATCAGTCGCAGCGCCTGGAGCAGTACAACGCGGCGATCGAGCGGCTGATCGAGCGGGAGCTGGCGTACCACGCGTTCGAGTCGCCGGAGGAGCTGGAGGCGAAGCGGAAGGCGGCCTTGTCGGCGAAGAAGCCGTATCGGTATGACCGGGCGGGTCTGGAGATCCCGAAGGAAGAGCGGATCAAGCGGGCGGCGGATGGCGAGCCGCATGTGGTGCGCTTCCGCTGCCCGGACGAGCGTGTGACGGTCTCGGATGAGGTGCTGGGGGATGTGACGGTCGCGCCGGAGGAGATCGACGACTTCATCCTTCGCAAGCGCGACGGGTTCCCGACGTACCACCTCGCCGTGGTTGTCGACGACGAGGCGATGGGCGTGACGCACGTGGTGCGCGGGCAGGAGCATCTGTACAACACACCGCGGCATGTCTCGTTGCAAAGAGCGCTGGAGTATCGCATCCCCGCGTATGCGCATCTGCCGCTGATCTTCAATCCCGATGGGTCGAAGATGAGCAAGCGCGACAAGGACAAGGCGGCGCGCGAGGCGTGCGTGAAGATGGGCGAGAACGCGCCGCCGGCGCCGGAGATCGGCGGCGCGGAGTTCAGCGCGTGGCTGAAGGACAAGAAGCGTCAGCTCGACGGCGAGCAGCTCGCGGCGCTGGCGGACGCGCTGGATCTGGAGTTGCCGGAGATCGACGTCGCGGACTTCCGGGCCTCGGGGTATCTGCCCGAGGCGCTGTGCAACTATCTGGCGCTGCTGGGATGGTCGCCGCCGGCGGAGGCGGGCAAGGACATCGAGAAGTTCGACAACGCCTTCCTGGCGAAGTGGTTCGATCTGCCGCGGATCGGCAAGACGAACGCGCGCTTCGACCGTCGGAAGCTGCTGGCCTTCAACGGCGATGCGATCACGGAGATGTCGGAGGGCGAGTTCCGCGATCGCTGGCGCCGCTGGTGCGCGCGGTATGAGCCGACGATCATCGAGCGGCTGGAGGAGGCGACGTTCAATCTGCTTGCGGAGGCGGTGCGTCCGAGGTCGAAGACGCTGAAGGAGGCGACGGAGAGCGCGTGGTTCGCGGTGATCCCGGATGATCAGGTTGCTTTCGATGAGAAGGCGGTGTTCAAGACGCTGCACAAGAACGACGGCGAGGGGCTCGAAGTTCTGCGGGGCGTGCGCGCGCGGCTGGAGGCGCTGGATGACTTCTCGACGGAGCGGATCCAGTCGGAGCTGAACGCCTTCGCGGAGCAGCGTGGGGTGGGGCTGGGGAAGGTGGCCCAACCGCTGCGCGTGGCGCTGACAGGCTCGACGGTGAGCCCGCCGATCGATGCGACGGTGGCGGCGATTGGAAAGGAGTCGGGGCTGGCGCGGATCGATCGCTGTCTGAGCGAGTGCGCCGTCCCGGCGTGAGTCAGGCTTCGTCCTGCGCCGTGGCGTTGGCGATGGTCTGGCGCATCAGCCAGTCGAAGACGCCCACGACTTCGGAGCCGGCGGGATCCGCGTCCTCCGGCGGTTGACGCTGGATGTACGAGCCGTCTGGCTGCATCTCCCAGGCGTTGCGATGGTCGGTGAGCATGGCCTGGATCTGGGTCCAGAGCGCCTCCCGGACGTTGCGATCGAGCAGCGGCGTGATCGCCTCGACGCGGTTCTGAAGGTTGCGGTACATCCAGTCGGCCGATCCCAGGAACCATTCGCCGTCGACGGGATCCTCTCGCCCGGCGCCGAAGTGGAAGAAGCGGGAGTGCTCGAGGAACCGTCCGACGATGGAGGTGACGCGGATGTTCTCGCTCAGTCCGGGCGTGGCGGGGCGGAGACAGCAGAAGCCGCGGATGATCAGGTCGATCTTCACGCCGGCGTGGGATGCGGCGTAGAGGCGATCGATGATGTCGAGATCCTGGAGGGCGTTCATCTTGGCGATGATTCGGCCCTCGCCGCCCTCTCTGGCGAATTCGATCTCGCGGTCGATGAGCTCGAGGAAGCGGCGCTTCATCTGAACGGGGGCGACGAGGAGGCGGTTGTACTCCTTCTTGCGGGAACGGCCCGTCAGGTAGTTGAAGAGCTCGACGAGGTCCTCGGTGATGGCGGGGTTGGAGGTCATCAGGCCGAGGTCGGTGTAAAGCTTGGCGGTGCGGGAGTTGTAGTTTCCGGTGCCGATGTGGCCGTAGCAGCGGAGGCCGTCGGCCTCCTGACGGACGATGAGGACCATCTTGGAGTGGGTCTTGAGGCCGACGATTCCGTAGGCGACGTGGACGCCGGCCTTCTCGAGCTGCTGGGCGACCTGGATGTTGCGTGACTCATCGAAGCGCGCGCGCAGCTCGACGAGGCAGGCCACCTGCTTGCCCGCCTCGGCGGCGCGGATCAGCTCCGGGACGAAGGGCGAGCTGGGGCTGGTGCGGTACAGCGTCTGCTTGATGGCGAGAACGCGCGGATCGCTTGCGGCGGCGGAGATAAGGCGCTCGACGCTCGTCGCGAAGGAGTCGTACGGGTGATGGACGAGGATGTCGCCCTGGCGGAGCGTCGAGAAGATGTCGGCGTCGGGGTCGGCGAGGCGCGGATGAGTGACAGGCGTCCAGGGCGCGTACTTGAGCTCGGGGCGCTCGAGATCGGCGATCTCGTCGAGGTCGCCGTACTCGATGAGGCCTGGGCGGACGTAGACGTCATCCTCGTGCAGCTCGAGCTCCTCGACGAGGAACTTCAGGATCCTCGGCGAGGGATCGACGGGCGTCTCGAGGCGCACGCACTGGGCGAAGCGGCGTTCGCGCAGCTCTTTCTCGATGGTCTCACGGAGGTCGTCGACGTCGGCGTCGTCGCGGTCGAGTTCGACGTTGCGCGTCACGCGGAAGGGAGTCACTCGCTGGATGACCATGTCGGGGAAGAGGTCGTCGAGGTTGTTCCGGATGATGTCGGTGAGATTGACGAAGCGGCCGTGCTCGCCGGCGTGCGACTCCGAAACCTTGAGCCAGCGCGCGACGCCGCTGGGGACCTTCACGCGGGCGAAGAGCGCCTCGGCGTGATCGGGATGGCGCAGCATGACGCCGATGGAGGTGCTGAGGTTGGAGATGAAGGGGAAGCGGTGGCCCGGATCGACGGCGAGGGGCGTGAGCACTGGGAAGACGTTGGCGCGGTGCCACTCTTCCGCGCGTTCGCGCTCAGCCCTTGTGAGGTCCTCGTAGGCGACGAGCTCGATGCCCGCCTCCGCGAGGGAAGGAAGGATCTCATCGCGGTGGCAGCGGGCCTGCTCATCCTGCAATGCGACGATCATCTTCCGAATAGCGGCGAGCTGCTCGTGGGGGGTGAGGCCGTCGTGGGATCGCTGGCTGACGCCGGCGCTGACCTGCTGCTTCAGACCGCCGACGCGCTTCATGACGAATTCGTCAAGATTCGAGCTGAAGATGGCGAGGAATCGCACGCGCTCAAGCAGGGGGGTGCGCTCGTCGGTGGCGAGGGAGAGGACGCGCCGGTTGAACTCGAGCCAGGAGAGCTCGCGATTGAGCACGCGCTGCTCGGGGCGCAGCTCGGCCGCCTGGCTCTGCTCGGCGCGATGCTGGGCTCGGGGGACCGTCGTCATGAAGCCGCCTCCTCGTGGGTCGCCACGCAGCCCGGCGCCTCGGAGACGCTCACGCGCGCCACGCGCACACCGCCCGGCAGGCCGCCCGCGAGGGCGTCCGCGAGCGTCCGAAAGAGGCGCTCGGCCACGCGCTCGGCGGTTGGATTGATTCGGTCGAAGGGGGGCGTCTCGTTGAGGTTTCGGTTGTGAAAGGGGGCGACGACATCCCGCAGCGCGGACTCGACCAGGTGGAAATCGCAGAGCAGGCCGTCCTCGTCCAGCCGATCGCCCTCGACGCGGGCCACGACGCGCCAGTTGTGGCCGTGAAGCGGCTCGCGCTCGCCCCGGATGACGATGGCGTGCGCCGCGGCGAACTCGGTCTGAACCTCGAGCGCGTGCATCCGGCGAGTATAGGAGTCGTTTCGAGGGTCTCGGGCGGCGGAGCGATGCGATATCGTGGCGCCGGCATGGCGAAGGAGCTCGATGTGGCGACGATCCCCGAATCAGAGTCTCAGGCGGCGCCGCTGATGCTTTCCGTCAGCGGGTGTCGGGGGGTTTTCGGCGCGTCCCTGACGCCCGTGGTCGCGGCGCGTTTCGCGGGGGCGCTGGCGGGAGCGCTGGCGGAGGAGCATGGCGAGAGGCCGCGGGTCATTGTTGGACGCGACGGGCGCGCCGGAGGGGAGGCGATCCACAGCGCCGCTTTGGCGGGGTTGCTCGCAGGCGGCGCGGATGCCATCGATCTCGATGTGGCGATGACGGCGAGCGTGGGAGTGATGGTCGATCATCTGGAGGCGGCGGGGGGGCTGGTGATCACGGCGAGCCATAATCCGCAGGAATGGACCGGTCTGAAGCCGATCGTGCGTGCGCCGACAGCGTCGGCGCCTGCGAAGGAGCGGGCCGATGAGTTGATCCAGCGGTTTCGCGCCGAGCGGACGCGCCTTGTTGACTGGTCCGGAGCGGGACATCTGGAGCGACGGAGGGACGCGGCGACGATCCATATGCAGCGCGTGCTCGCGGCGCTGGAGAAGGCGGGCTTCGATGTGGAGCGGATCCGGAGGCGGCAGTTCCGCGTCGTTCTCGATTCGGTCAACGCCTCCGGGCGCGTGGGTGGGTCCGATCTGCTCGGCGAACTCGGCTGCGGGTTCACGCATCTGAATGACGGGACGAGCGGGTTGTTTCCACATCCGCCCGAGCCCGTCGAATCGCATCTGACCGAGCTGGCGGAGCATGTCCGCGGTTGCGGCGCCGATGCAGGCTTTGCGCAGGATCCGGACGCCGACCGCCTCGCCATCATCGATGAGCATGGGCGCTACATCGGTGAGGAGCACACCTTGGCGCTCGCGGCGCGCGCGCTTCTGGAGCGCGCGGGGGCGGCGGACGCGCATCTGGTCGCGAATCTCTCGACGAGCCGGATGATCGACGACGTCGCGGCGGCGCATGGAGCGACGGTCGCGCGGGCGGCGGTGGGGGAGGCGAATGTCGTCTCTGCGATGCGGCGGACGGGCGCTCTGATCGGCGGCGAGGGCAATGGCGGCGTGATCTGGCCCGAGGTCGTGTGGATTCGCGACAGTCTGTCCGCGATGGGGCTGGTTCTGGGGCTCCTGGCGGAGCGCCAACAGACGCTGTCCGATATCGTGGCTGAGTCGCCGACATACGCGATTCGCAAACGCAAGGTCGAACTGGCGGAGGGGATGGCGGCGCGCGCGGTGGAGGCGGTGGCGGATCGCTGGTCCGATCAGACAGTCGATCGGCAGGACGGCGTCCGCGTCGATTTCGGCGATGAACGCGCCTGGCTGCATGTGCGTCCGAGCAACACGGAGCCGATCCTTCGGCTCATCTCCGAGGCGCCGGAGGCTGCGCGGGCGGAAGCGATCCTTGAAGAGGCCGAATCGCTGATTCAGCGATGAGCTTCGTCACGGACAACGCAGGCGGTGTGACGATCGCGATCAAGGCAATTCCCGGCGCCCGGCGCAACGAGATCGCGGGACAGCTCGGCGAGCGGATCAAGGTGAAAGTGAGCGCGCCTCCGGAAGGCGGGAGGGCGAACAAGGCGATCTGCAAGGCGCTGGCGAAAGCGCTGGGTGTGCGCGCGCGTGACGTGACGATCGAGTCCGGTCATGCGTCGCGTGAGAAGACGGCTCGGGTCGTCGGGCTGGGCGCGCAGGAAGTGCGCGCCCGGCTGACGGGCTGATCAGGCGGGGCTCGGGATCATGCCCGGCGCGGGGCCTTCCTCGTCGGGACGGGTCTGGGGCGGCGCGACCTGCTTGGCGGGCTTCTTCGCCTCCTCGGCGAGCAGATCGCTGACCGTCGGTTTGGTGAGCTTCTCGCCTCGGATCAGGCGCTCGACTTCTTCGGCGGTGAGCGTCTCGTATTTGAGGAGGGCCTGTGCGACGGCCTCGACCTTTTCCCAGCTCTCGCGAAGGGTGTCCTCGGCGTCCTGGTAGGCCTCGTCGCTGAAGCGCCGGACCTCCTCGTCGATGACGCGGGCTGTCTCGTCGGAGTAGTCCCGATCGGGCGTGAAGACCTCGCGATCATCGTGTCCTGCGTAGCGGACAAAGCCGAGCTTGTCGCTCATGCCCCACTCGAGCACCATCGTGCGCGCGATGCGGGTGACCTGCTGGATGTCGGCGGCGGCGCCCGAGGAAACGTCGCCCGTCTTGATCTGCTCGGCGATGCGTCCGCCGCAGGCGACGCGCATCATGGACTCGAGCCACTTGAGGCCGAAGCCGTAGCGGTCGCGCTCGGGGAGGGACATGGAGGCGCCGCCGTACTCGCCGCGGGGAATGATCGTGACCTTGTGCAGCGGGTCGGTGTTGGGCAGGAGGACCTGGAGCACGGCGTGGCCCGCCTCGTGGTAGGCGGTGGCGACGCGCTCCTCCTCCTCGATGACGCGGCTCTTGCGCTGGCGTCCGAACTTGACCTTGTCGCGGGCCTCCTCCATGTCGCCCTGTTCGACGAACTCCTTCTCCTGCATGGTGGCCATGATGGCCGCCTCGTTCATGATGGCGGCGAGATCGGCGCCGGAGAACATGGGCGTCCCGCGAGCGATGCGCTCGAGATCGACATTGGGGTCGAGGGTGATGTTGTTGGAATGGACCTTCAGGATCTCGAGTCGTCCCTTGACATCAGGGAGGGGCACGGCGACCTGACGGTCAAAGCGGCCCGGGCGCGTCAGAGCGGGGTCGAGGACGTCGGGGCGGTTGGTGGCGGCGATGACGATGACCTGATCGGAAGTCTCGAAGCCGTCCATCTCGACGAGGATGGCGTTGAGCGTCTGTTCGCGCTCGTCGTGGCCGCCCGTGGTGAAGCCGCCGCCGCGCCGGCGACCGACGGCGTCGATCTCATCCAGGAAGATGATGCAGGGGGAGTTGTCCTTCGCCTGCTTGAAGAGATCGCGCACGCGGCTGGCGCCGACGCCGACGAACATCTCGACAAAGTCGGAGCCGGAGATGGAGAAGAAGGGGACGTCCGCCTCGCCGGCGATGGCCTTGGCGAGGAGCGTCTTGCCGCAGCCGGGCGGACCGGAGAGCAGGACGCCGCGCGGGATGCGTCCTCCGAGCTTGGTGAACTTCTTCGGGTTCTTGAGGAACTCGATGATCTCCTGCACCTCGTCCTTGGCCTCATCGACGCCCGCGACGTTCTTGAAGGTGATGCCGGTGGACGACTTGGCGAGGACGCGATGCTTGGAGCGTCCGAAGTTGCCGAGCATCCCGCCGCCGCCGCTCATGGAGCGCAGGCCGCGGAAGATGAAGAACCAGATGAGAAGGATGAGGAGGATGGTGATGACGTAGGGATGGAAGATGAGCTTCCACGCCGGCGGGGTTCCCGAGTCCTTGAACTGGCCGTTGGTGAGCGTGTCGAGGCGGTCGAGGTAAGCCTCGGAGTGGGTCGGGGTGATCTCGACGCGGACGAGGGTCTCCTCGCCGTCGATCCCCGCCTCGCGGACGGCGGTGATGGCGGACTCATCGAGGGTGACGGTGTCCTCCTTGAGAGCGCCCTCGTTGTAGAGCTGCTTGAACTCGCCCCACATGAGCTCGACGCCGCGATCGCCGGCCTGCTGGAAGATCAGCATCAGCATGGCCACGAGGAAGAAGACCATCATCCACCCAAAGAGGCCGCGATTCATGCGCGAACTCTGGGCCGGCGAAGACTTCTCGTCTCGTTGTGCGTTAGGCCCCCTTGGGCCTTCGCGGGTTTCGCGACCCTCGTCAGGCATGAGTGTCGGTCCTCGAATGGGCTGGCGGATCAGCGAGAAAGATCGGCCCGACTCCGGCGTGCATCCAGCAACAATAGGCGTCGAAGCGTGGCGTTTCGCGTCACCACTGGGACCGCATTTCGCCCACGATGGAACGGGCGAGGGTCTCGATGGAGCCCTGCTCGCCCCGCTCGATGCGCTCGCGGGCGGGGAATGCGGGGGCGAAGGCGCCGACGCCTCGGTAGTTGCGCCGGGCGATAAGCGTTTCCCCCGTGCGGTTGTCCGTCCAGGAGAACTCAACGGTGATCACGAGAGCCATCTCCTCGACGAGTCCGCTGTCGCGGTCCGTGCCGAGCTTGGATCGTCCGACGCGGGTAATGACGCCGGTGAGGGTGGTGTCGGCGGCGTCGCGCCTTGTGATGCGCCAGGGCGTGCTCCGCGCAATCTCCTTGGCGATCGCCTCGCTGAGGAGCGCCTCGAGCCCGTAGGAGAAGGTGCGATTGTCGAACATGGGGACGGCGACGGTCCGGATCGAATCGTCGTAGGCGCGACCGAAGCGATAGCCGCTTGAGGCGTCCGAGGCGCATCCCGCGATGAGCAGGGAAAACAGTGTGAGGGCGAGGCAGGGGAGCAGCGCGGCCTTCATGGCGACTCCTCCGCCGGCGCCATCTTGTTCGCCGGCTCGCTGTCCGGATCGGTCTGCCCGGCGTCGGAGGGGGGCGGCTCGTCAAGCCAACCCCGATCGACGAGCATCTGGATGGCGATCGTCGCGGCCCTGGTCTCGGGATGCTTGCGGACCAGGCGGCGGAGGGTCATCTGCACCGCGGGACGATCGTTGCGTTTGAGATACCAGCGAGCGGTCTCGAGCATCTGGGCGCCCAAGCTTTCCTCGACGCGCGCCAGCAGGCGCTCGTCAAGACCCTTGCGCTCCGCCTCGGCGGGGAAGACGCGCATGTAGCGGAGGATGCGCTCGCGCGCATCGATCAGCGCGCGGTTGTCGTAGCGCGGGCCCTTGAATCCGGCGATTGTGGTGTAGATGAGCCGCTCCATCGCCTCCTCAAGGTGGGGTCCGTTCGGATAGTTGAGCAGATAGACCTCGTACGCCTCCTCGGCGAGCTGGACGTCTCCCCGCTCGTAGTAATGACGAGCCAGCGCGATCGCGGCCTGCTCGGCCAGCGCGCTGCCCGGGAGGCGCTCCTGGACGCGGATCGCGAGCTCCTCGCCCTCGGCGTTCGCGTTGAGCAGGCGGATGCCCAGGAACTTCCGGCGGAGCCCCTCCAGGTAGCCGCGGCCGATCTCAAACTCGCGCTCGACGGCGAGGCGGAATGCCTCCGTGCCCGGAAAGCCCCGAATGACGCGTTCGTAATCATACAGCGCGATGTATTCGTCCCCCTGGGCCACGCGCGCGTCGCCGCGAAGAAGATACGCCTCGGAGAGATAGGGGCTGTCGCCATCCTCATTGGCGGAGATCCAGCGGTCGAGCCGGCTCTCCGCGGCGCCCGGGCGATCCTCGGCGATGAGGCGGCGCGCTTCGGCGATGACGGCTGCGTCGCCTTCATCGGGCGGCCGCTCGGTCTGGGCCCACTCGCCCGATTCGCCCAGCCGGAAGGCCTGCGACTGCGCGCTCGCCGCGTGGGCGAGGGTCAGCAATGCGATCAACACGATCCAGATCCTCATGCCGGACGCTCCACTGCTTCGAGGAAGAGATGGACGAGCACCTGATGCGCCTCCTGAATGTGCCCGGTGTCTTCTTCGTCGACGACGACGGCGAAATTGCAGTGGTCGAGACAACGTCCGCCGGAGCGTCCGAGCAGGCCGATGGTGGTCACCTCCATCCGCTCGGCGCACTGGAGGGCGCGGAGGATGTTCTCGCTTTCGCCGCTGGTGGAGAGGCAGACGAGGCAGTCGCCCGGGCGGGCGAGGGCTTCGAGCTGGCGCGCGAAGACCGCCTCGTAGCCGAAGTCGTTGGCGATGCAGGTCAGGGCGGTGGGATCGGCGTTCAGGCAGACGGCGCGCTGCGGTGGTCGGACGGCGCGGTACTTCCCGATCAATTCCTCCGCGAGATGCATCGCCTCGGCGGCGGATCCTCCGTTGCCGCAGGTGAAGATGGCGCCGCCCTCGAGCAGGGCGGTTCGCAGCGCCTCGCATGCGGCGCGGATGGATCCGACCCGCTCGGTGAGCGACGCCACCGTCTCGGCGGCTCGCCTGATCCGGAACGCGATGACCTTCTCGTCCAAAGGCATCCCTTTCCCTCTCGAACGCGAAGAAGGGTCGCTGAGCCGGCCGCCTGGCGCCCGGGACGGTCCCGAGTCTCGCCCCGACTCGCTTGTGCGCCGTAGTATGGTCGATCCTCTCGTCCTCGGCCAAGCCGGGTCGGCGGCGAGCAGGGGGTGTAGCTCAGTTGGTAGAGCATCGGCCTTTTAAGCCGCTGGTCGTGGGTTCGAGTCCCACCACCCTCATTCTTGAACCGGGAGGAAATCGGGCGGCGACGGAATGCGGCCCGGAGGAGGAGGCACAGAACTCTACATGCTCGTGCTGCACGCGCATTGGTCCGCTCTCGCTCTTCGGATCTGGGCGGAGACCGACACGAACGGCGGGGAGAGCCGCGAGAGCCCGGGCGCCCAGGATGCGCCGCGGCATCCGGCGAGCGCGGAGGCTGACGCGCTGCTGGAGCGTCTCGCGCCGCTGGTCGCCTGGCCGGGCGGCGAGTTGCCGCTGCGGCGGGGCGCGGACCTTCTGGTGACTCTTCCCACGCCGACGGGGCGATCGCCCCTGCCCAGCCCGCGTCTGTCGCACGCCGGGGGACGCTCGGGGCCGACCGCCCTGCTCGAGGACGTGCAGCTTCAGGTGTGGCGTGTGCCGACGGTCGTGGTGGATGGGGGGAACGCCGCGTCGTATCTTGAGCGTCTGGAGGAGGCGGTGGAGGATCGCGCAGCCCGAGCGGGGGAGAACGGGGACCCGGAGATCGGGCTGGGACCGGCGGCGCCGTTTCTGGCGGCTGGCGCGCGGCTGGCGCGCTCGCTCGTGGCGCAGCAGCGGTTCGTGCCGATGGCGCTGCAACTTTCCGACGGCTCGCTGCGGGGCGCGTGGCGACCGTGGCTGAGCGACGAGGAGTGGGCCCAGCGCGCTGCGACGCTGGTCTCGGCTGTTCCGCCGATCGCCTGCGCCGCAGTCGACGAACATGACCACCAACCCTGGTCGATGGTCGAGTCGTTCCTGAACGCCTCGGTGGACGCGCTGTGCCGGCGGGCGCTGGCGGAGGACGCGATGCGCGAAGCCATCGAGGATCGGGACCGCTCCGACCTGCATGTGGCGTGGCTCTCGGGTCTGCTCGATGCGCCCGATCAGCTTGAGGCGGTCCCCTCGGACCGCCCGAAGATCGTGCGCGGCGTCCGACGGTGGATCAGCCGGCTCGACGAACGGGGCGAAGACGCGGAATGGCGTCTGTGCCTGACGCTGTGGGAGCCGGCGGAGGATGACGGCGAGGAGGCGGCGTGGCGGCTGGAGTTCGCACTGCAATCGGTGGAGAAGCCTGAGGCGCTGCTCCCGGCGTCTGAGATCTGGAGCCTGTCCACGACGGACGCGGAGGTGGAGGGGCAGCGCGCCGCGGATCCGCGGGAGCTTCTGCTCGGCGAGCTGGGACGAGCCTCGCGGCTGTATGAGCCGCTGGAGGGCGCGCTGGAGGAGACGGCGCCGACGATGCTCGAGCTCTCGGCGGCGCAGGCGTATACGTTCCTGCGGGAGACCCAGGAGCTGCTGCGGGAGCAGGGCTTCGGGGTGGTCGTGCCCGAGTGGTGGGGTTCGCCGATGTCGCGTCTGGGCGTGCGGCTGGAGGTCGACGGGGGGCCTGACCAACCGGAGCTGGCCCCTCTCGCAGAGCCGCCGGAGGCGGCGGACTCGGGGCTGGGGCTGAACGCGCTGGTGGATTACCGCTGGCGTCTGGCGGTCGGCGAGACGGCGCTGTCTCTGGAGGAGCTGGAGAAGCTGGCTTCGAGCGAGCAGCCGCTGATCAAGCTCGAGGGGCGGTGGGTGGAGGTGCGGCCCGAGGACGTGCGTCGGGCGATCGACTTCATCCGGGAGAATCCGGGCGGTCAGATGCGCGTCGGGGAGGTGATGCGCGTGGCGTACGGGGCGGACCCTGCGGAAGCGGGGGTGCCGGTGGTGGGGCTCGACGCGTCGGGATGGGTGGCGCGGATCTTCGGGTCGCTGGATGAGGAGGTGGCGGTTCCGACGCTGACTCAGCCCGAGGGCTTTGTCGGCGCGCTGCGTCCGTATCAGCTCAAGGGGCTGTCGTGGCTCGCGTTTCTGGATCGCTTCGGTCTCGGGGCGTGCCTCGCGGACGACATGGGGCTTGGCAAGACGATTCAGATGCTGGCGCTGCTTGCGCAGGAGCGGGAGCGGGCGGCGGAGACGGGTGGATCGGTCGGGCCCACGCTCCTGATCGCGCCCACGTCCGTGGTCTACAACTGGCGGCGCGAGGCGAATCGCTTCACGCCAACGATCAAGACGCTGATGCATCACGGCGTCGAGCGCGCCAGCGGCGCCGCGCTGCTGGAGGAGGCGCACAGCGCGGATCTGGTCATCACGACCTACGCGCTGGCTCATCGCGATGTCGAGGATCTGTCCCGCATCTCGTGGGAGCGGGTGGTGCTCGATGAGGCGCAGAACATCAAGAATCCGTCCGCCAAGCAGACGCGCTCGATTCGGTCTCTCAATGCGCCGAAGCGGGTGGCTCTGACGGGAACGCCCGTCGAGAATCGTCTTTCCGAGCTGTGGTCGATCATGGATTTCTGCAACCCAAGCTATCTCGGGGCGATGGGCGAGTTTCACCGCCGCTTTGCGCTGCCCATCGAGCGGCGGCACGACGCCCACAAGTCGCGCCAGCTCCGCTCTCTGGTGCGGCCCTTCGTCCTGCGCCGGCTCAAGTCGGATCCGACGGTCACGGCCGATCTGCCGTCGAAGCTGGAGACGAAGGAGCGCGTTCAGCTCACGGCGGAGCAGGCGTCGCTGTACGAGGCGGCGGTGAAGGGCATGCTGGCGCAGGTCGACGAGGCGGAGGGCATTCACCGGCGCGGGGTGGTGTTGGCGACGCTCATCAAGCTCAAGCAGATCTGCAACCATCCGCTGAACCTCGCGGACCATGAGGAGGGCGATGAGAGCCGGCCCTCCGCCGCGCGCTCCGGGAAATCGCGGCGGCTGCTGGAGATGCTCGAGGAAGTCATCGCGGCGGGAGACCAGGCGCTGGTCTTCACGCAGTTCCGCCGGATGGGGCGGTTGCTCGCGCGGATGATCGCCCACGACCTGGATACGGATGTCCTCTTCCTTCACGGCGGCACGCCCTCGAAGGCGCGGGAGCGGATGGTGGACCGTTTTCAGGAGGGCGACGGGAAGGCGCCCATCTTCCTTCTTTCGCTCAAGGCGGGCGGACTGGGCATGAATCTCACCGCGGCGAACCACGTCTTTCATTACGACCGATGGTGGAACCCGGCGGTGGAGAATCAGGCGACGGATCGGGCGCATCGCATCGGTCAGACGCGCACGGTGCACGTTCACAAGTTCATCGCCTCCGGCACGCTCGAGGAGCGAATCGATGAGATGATCGAGCAGAAGACGGAGCTCGCCGATCGCATCATCGCCTCGGGCGAGCGCTGGCTCACCGAACTCTCGACCTCGCAGCTCCGCGATCTGCTCACGCTCCGCGACACCGCAGTTTCGGACGATTGATTGCCATGTCGAACCGATTTCAGACGCATCCAAGAAGCGCCCAGCGAACCACACCCCGCAAAGTGCGGGGCGGCGTGCGCCTCGCCGGCAAGGAGGGCCCCGCGATCGACACCTGGGTCGGGCGGCGCTGGATGCGCTTCATCGAGGAGCATGCGCCGCCCGAGAAGCTGGCGGAGGGGCTCGCCTACGCGCGCGACGGGCAGACGCGCCGCTTGCGGATGGAGCGAGGGAAGCTGGTCGCGTCGGTGCAGGGCGTCCGCCCGCGCGCGCATGAGGTGGAGCTGCGCTTCGAAATCTTCTCCCACGAGCAGTGGGAGCGGGTGTGCGGGTCCATGGCGGATCAGGCGCTGTACTCGGCGAAGCTGCTCTCGGGCGAACTGCCGGTCAACGTGGAGGATCTCTTTGCGCCGCTGGAGCTGCGGCTCTTCCCGACAAGCGAGGGCGATGTGACGCCGCTGACCGATGGAAAGGAGTCGGGTTGGACGATGGAGGCGTGCTGCGCGGCCCTGCTGCTGGCTGAGGCGCTGGAGAGGGAGCCGTTTCTCATCTTCCGTCTGCGCGGGCTGGAGCCTGAGGAGCTGACGGAGCGGCTGCGCCAGCGGCGGGCGGTGGTCGGATCGGCCGCGGGAGCGGCGCCCGCCTACGCCCAGCGGCCGATCCCCGGCGCCGAGGGGGCTTCACCGCTCTCCAATGTGCCGCCCGGAGACTTCTGGACGGCGCCGGTCGACCTTTCCGGGCTCGAGACGCCGCTGGATCCCCCGCGCGTCAGCCACGCGCTGCTGCGGCGGCTGGGGCCGAGCCCCTTCGAGGGCTCGCGCTTCCCGCTCGTGGGGCTGCTGGCGACGTGCTACGACGTGATCTCCGAGAAGGCGCGCCGGGAAGAAAGCGCGATCGAGGCGGACGCCGCCCGCCAGCTCGATCCGTCCGAGTCCTCCGATGGGGCGCCCGATTCGCGTTGACGCCTCTCGCGCAGGCCCGCTACACTCTTCGATTCTCCCACGAAGGGGCCGCCCGCGACGCCTCAGGCGCGGGCATGGGTCACTCCATCGCGGCTGATGGTGGTCCAGCTCCGGGAGAAGGCCGCGGCTCGCTCGACAGGCTCGCTTCCCGGGCCCCGATCGGCGGAACGCGACAGGTGGTCTGACGATCGACGGGCCGAGCCGGCGGGACGCGTCGTCCTCCTCGGCGGGTCCGACAGCAAGGAGCGAGGATCTTCTGACGATGCAGCGCCCGGCGTTCGGAGTGTAATCCGGTCGTGTGAGGGCGGTCCCGCGGTCTGGCGGGCGCCGCCTCGAGTGGCCCGTGGTGTAATGGCAGCACAGCGGCTTTTGGCGCCGTCGGTCTAGGTTCGAGTCCTAGCGGGCCAGTTTTTTCTCCGCGTCGCCGCATCGTCAAGCCCGGATGAGATGACCGGACTCGCCGCTGTCATTCTGGCCGCCGGGAAGGGCAAGCGCATGCAGAGCGACCTGCCGAAGGTGCTGCATGAGGCGGGCGGGGCGCCGATGGTGCGCTGGGTGGTCGAGGCTGTGCGGCGGAGCGGGGCGGGGCGGGTGATCCTGGTTGTGGGGCATGGGCAGGAGCTGGTGCGGGCGGCCTTCGGTCCGGAGGATCCGGACGAGGCGCCGATCGAGTTCGCGGTGCAGGATCGGCAGCTCGGGACAGGGCATGCGGTGCGCTGCGCCGAGGCGCATCTGGCGGGCTTCGAGGGGGATGTGCTGGTGCTCTGCGGCGACGGCCCGCTGATCCGCGCCGAGACGATCGAGAAGCTGGTCGACACGCATCACCGCGAGGGCGCCGACGCGACGCTGGCGACGGCTTGCGTGGCGGATCCGAGCGGCTACGGGCGGATCGTCCGCGATGAGCACGGCGCGTTCGTCGGCATCGTCGAGGAGAAGAACGCGACGGAGGAGCAGAAGGCGATTCGCGAGATCAATCCTTCCTACTACTGCTTCCGGGCCGGGCCGCTCTTCGACGCGCTGCGGCGCGTCGAGCGCAACGAGGCGACGGGCGAGTATTACCTGACGGACGCGCCGTCCACGCTGCTCCGTGAGGGCGGGAAGGTCGCGGTGGTCGACGCCGTGCCGGCGGATGAGGTGCATTCGGTGAACACTCCGGAGCAGTTGGCGCAGGTGGATGCGTTGCTGCGGCGGCGGCTGGCGGGCTCGGCGGGAGGGATCGGCTGATGGCTCATTCGGACGCGAACAGCCTGAAGATCTTCGCGGGCCGGCGGAGCCGGTCGTTGGCGGAGGCGATCTGCGCGCACCTGGATCTTCCGCTCGGGCAGGGCGCGACGGAGGCGTTCCCTGACGGGGAGATCCTTGTGCGGGCGGACGAGGACGTGCGCGGACGGGACTGTTTCGTGGTGCTCTCGACGTCTCAACCCGTCAACGACAACATCATGGAGTTGCTGATCTATCTCGACTGCCTGCGGCGCGCCTCGGCGGCGCGCATGACGGCCGTCATCCCCTATTACGGCTACGCGCGGCAGGATCGCAAGGACGTCGGGCGGACGCCGATCACGGCGAAGCTGGTTGCGAATCTGATCGCGGCGGCGGGCGCTGATCGCGTGCTGGCGCTGGATCTTCACGCGGCGCAGATCCAGGGCTTCTTCGACATGCCGGTCGATCATCTGTCGGCGTCGCCCGTCTTTCTCGAGTATTTCAACGAGCGTCGCGACGATCTGGGGGATCTCGTCGTGGTGAGCCCGGACGTGGGGAACGTGAAAGTCGCGAATCTGTACGCGGATCTGCTCGACGGCGATCTGGCGATCATCGAGAAGCGGCGGGTGAGCGGCAAGGACGTGCGGACGGCGAATCTGGTCGGCGAGGTGAAGGGGCGGACCGTCCTGATGATGGACGACATGATCTCGACGGCGGGGACCGTGTGCGCCGCGGCGCAGCTCGTGATGGATCGAGGCGCGCGGTCGGTGATCGTGGGCGCGACGCACCCCGTCTTCGTGGGCCTGGCCATGCAGCGGCTGGCGGAGAGCCCGATCGAGCGGGTTGTGGTGACGAACACGATCCCCGGCGGCGATCGGTTCGAGACGCTGAAGGACAAGATCGTGCAGCTTTGCGTCGGCCCGCTGCTGGGCGACGCGATCCACCGCATCCACCACAACCTTTCCGTCTCCGCGCTGTTCCGGCGCGGGGTCGGCGTCAAGCGATGAACGCGCGGAGCGCTTGTTCCGCGCCAGGAGAAAGAAGACGATGAAACCGAATGAAGTCATAACGCTGGTCGCCAGGAAGCGCGATCGTCTGGGCACCCGCCATGCGCGGCGCCTCCGCCAGGCGGGCGGGCTTCCGTGCATCCTCTACGGGCACGGGGAGGCGCCGCTTCCGCTGTCGCTTGATCACACTGAGACGGTGAAGCACTTGAAGCGTGGTGAGAAGGTCTTCACCGTCCGGATCGATGATGTCGGCGCCAGCGAGACGGTCTTCGTCAAGGACATCCAGTTCGACTTTCTGGGCGACGGGGTCGTGCATGTCGACCTGACGCGCGTGAATCTCGAGGAGGAGGTCGAGACGGAGGTCCGGGTCCGCCTTGTCGGCGACGCCAAGGGGCTCGACGAGCCGGGCGCCTCGATGCTTCACCCGAATAGCTCGATCACCGTTCGATGCAAGGTGAAGGACATCGTGGACCACTTCGACCTCAGCGTCGAGGATCTCGAGGTGGGCGACACGCTGCACGCCTCCGACGTCGCGCTTCCGCCCGGCTTCGAACTCATCTCCGATCCTGAGGATGTGCTGGCGACCATCCAGGTCATGGCGGAGGAGCCCGAGGCGGAGGAGGCGGAAGTCGCGGGCGAGGCGGCGGAGCCCGAGGTCATCGGCGGCGCGAAGGAGGAGCCGGAAGAGGGAGAGGAGTCGAAGCAGGAGTGAAGCTGATCGTCGGCCTCGGCAATCCCGGCTCGGAGTACGACCGGACCCGCCACAACGCGGGGTACCTGGTCGTCGATCGTCTCCTCGCCCGCCATGCGCCGGATGCGCCGGCGCGCGCGCGGTTCCATTCCGCGACGTGGGACGTCTCGATCGACGGCGAGCGGGCGCTGCTCCTGAAGCCGACGACGTACATGAACCGCTCGGGGCTTGCGGTGGGGGAGGCGGTCCGCTTCTTCAAGCTCGAGCCATCAGCGGATCTGCTGGTGGTCACCGACGACGTGGCGCTCCCCGCGGGGGCGATTCGCCTGCGCGCCTCGGGGGGCACCGGCGGGCACAAGGGGCTTGGGGACATCGAGCGGGCGCTCGCGACGGACGAATACGCCCGCCTGCGGATCGGGATTGATCCGCCCGGGCTCGCGCCGCAGACGGACTATGTCCTCGGACGGTTCTCGCCGGATCAGTGGGCGGCCGTCGACCCCGCGCTGGACAAAGCCGCCGATTGCGCGGAGCGGTGGGCGCTCGAGGGCGCCATCGCCGCCATGAATGAGTTCAACCAACGCGCCCCGTCGTCGGGTTGGGGCGCGTTCAATCCGAATCAGTCATCGCCGAACGAGGGCGACACGCACACCAGAGAGCAAGGGTGAACACCATGTCTGAAACGAACCGCAAGGCCTACGAGGCGATGTTCCTCTTTCCGCAGGCCGCATCGGGGAATCTCGGTGAAACCGTGAATCACATCAACGGGATTCTGGACCACGCGCAGGCGGAGGTCGTCGCAATGAAGAAGTGGGACGAGCGCCGCCTCGCCTACGAGATCAAGAAGCACAAGCGCGGGCTCTACATCCTCGTGTACTTCCTGTGTGAGCCCGGCGGAATCGCAACGATCGAGCGGGACAGCAATCTCTCGGAGCAGATCCTTCGCGTGATGATCGTCCGAGCGGATCACCTGACGCACGAGGAGATGCAGGCTCACGATGAGCGGCAGGCTCTGGCGGACGAGGCGGGCATGAAGGCCGCCGCGGCCGAGGAGAAGCAGCAGACGGCCGCCGCCGCGAGCGAAGGGTAAACTGACGGCGAGTCATTCGCCTTGACCATGCGCCCCCGAATCCGGAGACCAATCCATGGCCGGCTCATTCAACAAGGTCCTCCTGCTGGGCAATTTGACGCGCGATCCCGAGTTGAAGCATCTGCCCTCCGAGCAGTCGGTGGCCAACCTCGGCCTTGCGGTCAATCGCCGCTTCCGGACGCGCGACGGCGAGAACCGGGAGGAGACGACGTTCGTCGACTGCGAGGCGTGGGGGCGGACCGCCGAGGTGATGAGCCAATACCTCCAGAAGGGGCGGCCCGTCTTCATCGAGGGGCGTCTCAAGCTGGACACCTGGCAGGATCGCGACGGCGGCAACCGCTCGAAGCTCAAGGTGGTGGTCGAGAACTTCCAGTTCGTCGACAGCCGCGGTGGCGGGTCGGAGGGCGGATCGGGCGGCGGCTCGCAGGCTCGTTCCGGCGGCGAGCGCTCGCAGTCGTCATCCGACCACGCGTACGAGCCCATCGGCGAGGACGACATTCCGTTCTGATCGGGTCCCGGATTCTTTGAACCGCTGGGGCCGCGCGTTGGCGGCTCCTCAACTTTCGCGAGAAAGGACAGCGAAGTCATGCACAAGAACGCTGAGCTGCTGCTCACGGAAAACGTCTACAACCTCGGCATCGTCGGGGACATCGTCAAGGTGCGGATGGGCTACGCGCGCAACTATCTGCTGCCGCGCGGGATCGCCACGGAGCCGAGCGAGGAGAAAATCAAGGAGCTGGCCGCCAAGCGCGAGGAGGCGGAGCGGCAGCTTCGCGAGCTCCGCGCCGAGCGTGAGCGGATGGTCGAGAAGCTCGACGGCTATGAGATCTCGATGACGCGCTCCTGCAACGATCAGGGCCAGCTCTACGGATCCGTCACGCAGAAGGACATCGCCGACGCCCTCGGCGAGGAGGGCTTCAACATCAATCCGCGCGACGTCCGTCTGTCGCAGACGATCAAGCGCATCGACTCCTACAGTGTTCCGATCAAGCTCGATCAGGATCTGGAGGCGGAGATCAAGCTGTGGGTGGCGCCCGATCGCGAGCTGGTCTCTGAGGAGCGGGAGGACATGGAGTTCGACAACGAGGGCAACCTCATCGAGAAGCCCTCCGCCGCGATCGAGGAGGCCGCCGCCGGATACGCCGAGGAGGCTGAATCCGGCGAGGGCGAGAGGGAGGCTCCCAACGCCTGAGCCGCCTGCGTGCGCGAGGGCGCGGGGGGACGAGGCTCAGCGCGTCGGCATCGGCGGATCCAGCTCCACGATCGTCCGGTTGCCCAGCGCGAAGCGGTCGATCTCGACCCCGCGGTTGACCAGGAACACCAGGGTCAGGCTCTGCCCGGGCTTGCTGCGGCTGAGCTGCGGAATCTCGCGAAGCCCTCGGAGCGTGCGCCCGGGTGTGAAGCGGATCTCGTGGTAAGAACCCTCGTTGAAGACGTATCCGACGGCCTGGTAGGGCTGGCCCAATGTGTCGTAAAGCGTGGGGGGCGCCAGATCGCTCGCCGCCTGCGCCGCGCGCCCGAAGAGCGACAGTTTGCTGTCAAGGCCGACATCGATCTGGATCATGGTCGTATCCCCCGGCGTAGCGAAGCTGTCCACGCGAAGGCTCGGGGAGATGGAGGTCTGGCGCTGCTGCTGGGCGATGCGATGCGTTCCGCCGGTGATATCGTTGTTCTCGTTGATCTCGAGGTTTCCACGATCGGAGCGGCTGAAGTTGAAGGGCAGGCTGCTCGAGCGCCGGATGTCGCTGTCCCGGGCTCCGGCGTCGGAGACGACCCTCGTCTGCCCGCCGTCCGATGGCGCGGCGCCGGGGCGCACGGCGGGTTCGGCGCCCTCGACGTTCATCTCGCCTCGTCCGACGAGCCCCAGGGTCCGGATGGCCTCATCCCGCTCGGCGGGCGTCATCGCAGAGGGCGCGCCGGGCAATGGTGAGAAGTCGTTGACGGAGACGCGGATGTTCTTGACCAGCAGATCCCGCGGCTCGAAGTCGGGAGGGGTGGCGAACTCGAAGGCCATCGTCGCCTCCGTGGCCGCGCCGACGGAGGCCACGAAGACATCCTGAGCGTCGAAACGGAAGCGTCCGAAGGCGAGCTCATCCCCCGCCGCCTGCGTCACGACGGCGATGGGGTGATAGGCCGCGGCCTCGCCGTTCGAGCGGACGCCCACCAGGCGGAGCTGTCCGGGCCCGAAGACGACCTGCCCACCCTTCTCGCGGGCGCCGGGGAGGAAGGTCATGACGTAGCCGCGGAGTATGGAGTCAGGCGGATACGGCTCTCCGTCGAGGGTGACGGCCCGCTGAGGCGGGAAGGGAAGCCCCTGATCATCGAGCATGAGTGTGTCGCTGAGCAACTCGTCGAGGCTGTTGGCTTCGACGGTGTAGCGTCCATCGAGTTGGAAATCACTGCGGGCGATGGTGGTGCGGCTTCTGTCGTCGAAGGTGGCGCGGATGACGCTGGCCTGCTCGTGCAGATTCGGATGGCGCGTGGCGAGCGGCGTGGCGGTTCCGAATCCCGCAAGGCTGAGGCGTTCGTAGAGCTCTGTGGTGAGCATGTCCGCGGGGTACCACAGAGAGCTGCTGCGCACGAGGTTGCCGCGCGTGTCGTAGGCGATGGATCGGTGTCCGAGGAAACCCGGAGGCAGGCCCAGGAACCCCATCGAGATCACCAGCAGACCGGCGGAGATGGTGGCGGAGCCGAGTCCGAAGAGCCCTCCGCCGATGAAGTTGCTGGCGCCGTCGAGATCGATATTGGCGATGATGATCTTGTCGGTCGCGAGGCGCAGAAGCCCCAGGGTGATGAGGAAGGGCAGCATCAGTCCGATGGACCAGGAGATGTCCTGACGCAGGCCGAGGAGCAGGGAGTTGGTGAGGGGCTCCCAAACGGCGAGGGCGACCGCGCCGGCGACGAGCGTGCACAGGAAATGCAGGAGGGCGGACCAGAGGCCCTGCGAGGCCCACATGTAGGCGATGAACAGCACCAGCACGACGACGGCGATGTTGAGAATCATCTTCGAACGCTCCTCGAATCCCTTGGTCGCTCACCCCTGCGCCGGGGCCGGCTTCTCGCTGGGCGCGCCGCGTTTCTGCTGCGGGCGGCTCCCGCCGCTCGTCACGCGCGCCGCCTCCTCGACGCTCGTCACGCCCTGCACCGCCTTGTACACCGCGGCCTCCTGAAGGGAGGGAAGCCGCTTTTTGCGCAGGGCCGCGCGAAGGCCCATCAGATCGCCGGCGCGGATGAGTCCGCGCTCCTCCTGCTCCAGACGGTAAACCTCGAAGACGCCCTCCTGCCCGAGATAACCGCTGCCGCCGCACATGGGGCAGGTCTCGGGCTTGTTCTTGATGAGCACCTGCCCGCCCTTCTTGTAGAGCTTCTGCACCTTGTCGGCGCCGACGCCGAGCTTGCGCAGCAACTCCGGCTGGGGCTGATACTCGACGCGGCAGTTCTGGCAGAGGCGGCGGACGAGCCGCTGCGCCGTCACGCCATGGAGGGCGTTCGCCGCCAACTCATTGTCGCCGACGGCCTTCAGGAACGCCTGGATCGCGACGAGCGCTCCCTCCGCTGGCACGCCGACATAAGTTCGAATGCGGTCGTGATCGGCCTTCGCCACTTCGACCGCGGTGGCGGGATCGGGCAGCTCCGCGATGGCGACGACATCGGGATCGCGCCGCAGGATCGAGCGGGCGAGCGTGGCGTACTCCCCGGACTCCTTCATCGGGTCGTAAATGTTGTGCCGAACGCCTTCGATCGACGCCTGCGCTTCGCGCTCGACCGTCTGCACGTTGGAGGTGTAGGGGTCGTGGGCGCGGACCAGGGCGTAGAGCGTGCTGGTGCGGCCGTTCATCGCGGGCGCGCAGACCAGCACGGCGCCCTTCCGCTCCTTGATGATCGACTGCATCTCCTTCATCTGCGGCTCGAGAAGCCCCAGGTTCTCGAGCTTGAACTGCACCTGCTCCTCGGGGTCGAAGAGAATGGTCATCCGCTGGCCGCCCTGACCGCCCTGGGTGATGATCCGCAGCGTCCGCTTCGATCCCTCGCGCTCCATGCGCAGGTCGGCGCGCTGGCGGCGTCGGCGATCCTCGACATCGAGCCCCGAGGCGCCCTTGTAGAAGTCGATGATGGCGGAGGCCTGCTGAGAGGCGATCGTGTTCCCGAGCTGCTTGACGCCGTCGACGATGAACACAATCTGATGCGTGCCCGGATCCTTGGCCGGGATCAGTTCAACGCGCCCGGCGCGAGCGGCGATGGCGTCCTGGATGATCTCCTCCGCCGAAGCCCGAAGCTCGTATTCGACGCTGTCCTTCTCCGGCGCCTCGATAAGGCCGTTGGGCCCGCGGAATTCGAGGGAGACGGAGGCGCGGCGCCGCTGCGCATCGCGCTGCTCGCGGCGCTTCTTGATGTCCTCGAGATTCAGACTCCACTTCTGGTGCTCCGGCACCTTCTCGGATTTGTTGCGATAGATGACGTACACGCCGAGATCGACGGCGAGCAGAATGAGCATGATGGGCCAGCCGATCCAGAAGATCGGCGCGAAGAGGGCCGCCCCGAGCGCGACGACGCCGACTCCGAGATGCGCGAGATTCCAGGCTCGCCGGTTGAGGTAGAAGCGTTCGGCGTCCTTGTCGTAGACGGTCGCGACGACCCACGCCCACGCGACGAAGGGGATGAAGGTGAGGATGGGCTTGTAGGGCGAGACGAGCCAGAGGGCCGCGCCGCCCTCTCCGCCGCTCGCGGCGGCGCCCCCGCCGCCTCCCCCGCCTCCGCCGAGGCTCACCGCCAGCGACTCGACCCCGAGACTCAGTGCGTCAATCATCGATCGGCCCCATTGACCGGACAGTACGGCTCTTCACACGGCTCTTCACACGGCTCTCCAGCGTCGCGGCGCCAGCCGGCGCCGGACGCGACCACGCCCGCCGGGCCGAAGCGCCGGCGAGACCGCACAGAGTAGCCGTTCGAGCGGCGAGCGTCCGGGTTCGGGGCCTCGTCCAGAGGATCAGCCGAGCCCCTTGAGGCGCATGGTCAGTTCGTCCTGGTTGGGCGAGTTCTCCATGGCGACGCGGGTGTGGATGTACTCGCCCTCGACGAGCTTCACCAGCGCGCCGTTGAAGTCGATCATGCCGCTCTTCTGCGCTTCGGTCGACTGGATGACGTTCCGCAGCTCGCCCTCGCGCCCCTCCAGAATGTACTTCCGCACGACCCCGTTATTGAGGAGGACTTCGCACGCCGGGATGCGCGGGATGTCCTGATGCAGGGTGGGAAGCAGCTTCTGGTAGACGATGGCGCGCATCTGGTACGCGAGGATCTTGCGGACCTGCTCCCGCTCATCGGGGGGGAAGAGGTCGTAGATGCGGCCGAAGGTCTCCGTCGCGCTGGAGGCGTGGATCGTTCCGAAGACGAGGTGGCCCGTCTCCGCGGCGTGCAGCGCCGCCTCGAACGTCTCGGCGTCGCGCATCTCGCCGACAAGCACAATGTCCGGGTTCTCGCGCACGAGCGCCCGCAGGGCGATCTTGAAATCGAGGCAGTCGATCCCGATCTCGCGCTGATTGATCGTGGCCTTCTTGTCCTCGAAGATGTACTCGATCGGATCTTCGATGGTGATGATGTGAACCGACTTCTGCTCGTTGACATAGTCGAGCATTGAGGCGATCGTCGTCGACTTGCCCGAGCCCGTCACGCCCGCGAGGAGCACCAGGCCCTGCGGCTGCATCGCGATCTCCCCCATCACGGGCGGCAGGTACAGCTCGTCGAATTTTTTAATGTCGCTCGTGATCAGGCGGGCCGCCACGGAGAGCTTGCCCCGCGCCTGGAAGAGGTTCACACGGAAACGGCTGTTCGAGTCGTAGTCGTATGCGAAGTCCACCGATCCGTTCTTCTGGAGATCCTCCCACTGCGGCTCGCTCAGGATGTGCTTGGCGATGTTGATGAACTCATCGTGTCCGATGGGCTCGGTGTCCAGCGTCTTCAGCGAGCCGCGGAGCCGCACGACGGGCGATTTGCCCGTCTTCAGAAGCAGGTCCGACGCTCCGAACTTGATCGCCGCCTGAAGAAACTTGCCGAAGCGTGTCTCGTGCGGATCGTGCTCGCGATCCGGGTCGAGCGTCACGTGTGCCGCCACCGGGGCGCCGGTGCTGTCGCTGTCCAGTGTGGTCATGCTGCTCACTCTCCGCTTCCTGAATCCGGGCGTCCGACGTCCGGACCACGCCCGATCGGGTTCCAGTGCTCGTTTCCGCCCGACGGCTCCCCCGCGCTCTGCCTGTACGCAGGAAAACCCCGCCGGTTGCCCGCTTCTTCCCGGGCCTCGCGGCTTTGCCGCAGCGTCCGCCTCAACGTTATCCCCTCAGGCCCCGAGGCGCCGAATCCGATAGTCGGGCGGGAGTCCTCCCGTGTCAGCCATCTCCTCGATCAATCCGTTTCCGCAGGCGAACGCCCTCATCGCCCGGTTCGCCGGGTCCGGGGGCGTCACGCGTCCCGGGCTGCGCCCCGCGGAGGCCCGCGAGCCGCTCGCCCCGCGTCAGGGAGGGGAGATCGAGGCGGGCCAGCGTCGGGGGACGATGTTCCAGCGGAACGTCGATGGCGACTCCGCCGCCTTCTCCTCACGGGAGTCGGAGCTCACCGACCAGGAGCGGAAGCAGGTCGAGGAGCTCCGCCAGCGTGATCAAGAGGTCCGCCGCCACGAGGACGCTCACCGCGCCGCCGCCGGCCCGCTCTTCCGAGGCGGGCCCAACTTCACGTTCCAGACCGGCCCCGACGGACAGCGATACGCCGTCGGCGGCAACGTCCAGATCGACACCTCCCCGGGCCGCACGCCCGAGGAGACGATCACCAAGGCCGCTCAGATCCGCCGCGCCGCGCTGGCCCCGGCCGAGCCCTCCGGCGCCGACCGCGCCGTCGCCGCCCGAGCCAGCCGCATGGAGGCCGAGGCGCGGCAGGAGCTGGCCGCCGAGCGGCAGGCGGAGCGCGGCGGAGAGAGCGAAGCGGGTGAGCGGACGGAGGGCGGCGAAGCGCTGCTCGTTTCGGGTCCTGCCTCCGGCGCTGCGTCCCCGACGGTTGACGCCTTCAGCGGCTCGAGCGCCGCATCCGGCGGGACTGGCGAGCTGCGATCCCGCCAGCTCGATGTCTACGCCTGAGGCGGCCCCTCGATTCGGAACCTCACTTCAGGAGGGCGGGCCGACGGTCGATCAGTGAGTCCGCATGGACGCCCGAGAACCGCATCCGGACCGCGGCGACCCCCTCCGCCCGCGCCGCCACACCCCGCCGATCAGCGCTCCGACGGCGCGCGCGGCCCCGCCCTCCGCCGATCTGGCGACCGGTCATCTCGTCCAGTGCGCCCATGAGCTGGAGGATCTGCTCGAGAGCACGCGCGCCATGATCCTCGCCGCCCGCTCCGCCCTGCCCACGTCCATCAGCGCATCACACTCGAGCGAAACGGATATCAACGACTGCCTGGCGGGTCTCTCCGATTCGCTGGAGCGGATGGGGGAGGTGATTCGAGCGGCCTTCAGCCCCTACACACGCGTTCGCGCGGCGCTGTCAGAGGATCGCCCGTTGATCGACGCGGTCATGCATGTCTGCGACGCGCTCCGCCCCATGGCGGAGGAGCGAAACATCCGCCTCGAGCTTGACTTCTCGCCCCGCCTCGTCCTCGCGGTGGCGGGCCCGATCTACACCGTCCTCGCCAACGCGGTGCGCAATGCGATCGAGTCGATCGAGCGGGGCGGCGCCGTCGAGATCGTCGCGGAGCTGTCGACGGGTCCGGAACGCGAGCCGACGATCGAGATCGATGTCCTCGACGACGGCAAGGGGCCGCCCAAGGGACCGCCCGAACGACCCTTCGACATCGGCTTCACCACCAAGCGCACGGGCGTCGGCGTCGGGCTGGCGCTCAGCCGGGAGATCATGCGCGAGCTGGGCGGCTGGATCGAGTTGCGCCCTCGATGGTCGGACCGCGCCGAGCGCAGCGGGGCGCATCTGCTGGTTCGGTATCCGCTCTCGGCCGTCTGCGATGCGCCCGACGAGACGTGAACTCCCGCCGGCCCCCGCGCTTCTCGTCAGAGCCCCGACATGCGCCAGGCTGCGAGGAGGATGATGATCAGCAGCGCGGCGCGAACGTAGTCAATCGGCAGGCGATGAGTCAGCCCGGCGCCCAGGATCGAGCCCAGGATGGCGGTGGGGGCGAGGGCGAGGGCGATGAGCAGGGCGTCGAGAGCGCGCAGATCGTGGGTGTGGAGCGTCGAGAACTTCAGGGCGGCGCCCACGAAGGCCGTGAGAACCATCGCGGAGGCGGAGGCTCCGATCGCTTGTCGCAGCGGCACGCGGCAGAGCTGCTGGGCCAGCGGCACGGCGAGGACGCCCCCGCCGACGCCCAGCAGCCCGGCGACGAAGCCCATGGATCCGCCGACGGTCGCGCCGCGGGGGATGGTCACCTTCGCGTCGCCTGAGACGAACTCGGGCTGCTTGGAGAAGAACTTTCGCGTCTCGACGATGCCGACGTAGAGCAGGAACACGGCGAAGAGACGGCGGAGGAGGATGGGATCGAGCGCGTCGGAGACGAAGACGCCGACGACGATGGCGATCCCCGCGGCGGGCAGAAGTATGCGGAAGAGATCGGGGCGGACGGCGCCCTCGCGCGCGTGGCGCATGGCGGCGGGGGCGGCGACGGCGACGTTGACGGCCATGGCGGAGGCCATGAAGACATGCTGCCAGATGGGGGCCTTGGCGGGGAAGAGGAGGACGAGCCCCGGGATCATGATGACGGAGCCGCCGATGCCGAGGAGCCCGCCGAGAAGGCCCGCGAGGAGGCCGATGAGCGCGATGAAGGCGAGGTCATGGGGGGGGAAGGGCATGGAGGGGGGATGGTAATGGCCTTCTCGGACCGTGCGGCAGATTGGACTCGTCAGGATGCTCAGCCGATGACCAGAGCACAGAACGAGGTGCCATGAATAACTTGAACCACAACTCCGTCCAGGCGGCGCGTCGACGGCGCGATCAGGGCGAGGCGCCGATGCCGGCAGACAACCCTCTTCTTGCCAGCTTGGGGGAGCCGACGAACCCCTTGCCTCCGCGCGTTCCCATTGAGCCGAGGCCGGGTTCACGCCAGGCCAGTGTTCTTCGAATGCTCCGGAGCAATGGTCATGTCTCGATTGAAGAAATTGAGCGAAAGCTCGGCCTTGATGACGATAAGCCGGCGCGAGCGGCGATCGATGGGCTTCGCTCAAAGGCTTGGTGGATCACGAGCGAGGGTGATTGCTGCTTTAGACTCGTGCGCTGGCGGCTCGCGGCGTAACTCGCGACTGATTACGGCCTTGAGCGCGTTGAAGGACAAGCGGGAACGCGTCCCCACCTGTTCACACCCCCTTCAAATACTCCAAAACCGCCCGCCGCTCCTCCTCGCTGAGTTCGTCGCCGTAGGTGTGCCCTTGGTTCGAGTAGCCCGGGAGTGTTGTGTCGTAGGTCTTCGGGTCGGGTGGGGCGTCCGTGGGGGGGATGGTGTGGTTCCAGCCGAGGGCTTCGAGGTCGTAGTCATGTGAGTCGAAGGTGCGGCGCCAGCGGGTGGGGCGTTTGCTGCTGTCGAGGAGGGCTTCCAGTGTGGGGACGCTGGCGTTGTGCAGGTAGGGCGCGGTGCACCAGACGCCGTCGAGCGGCGGGGCGATGTAGGCCAGTTCGGGCTCGACGTACGCGGCGTCGGAGGGGGCGTCGTTTTTCGCCGTCGCGAACCAGGATTCGTTGAACCAGTCGACGAGGGGCGTGTCGCGGAGGGATTGCGCGTAGAGCGGGTCGGTCCCGACCTTTTCCACGGGGATCAGCTTGTTCGGGTAGGTCTCGTCTTCGCCGCCCCCGTCTCCGCTGTAGGTCCCGTGGCAGGAGGCGCAGTTGTTCTCGAAGACCGCGCGGCCGCGGGCGGCGAGGGCGCGGTCGATGGGGGCGGGATACTTCGGCGGCTCGATGGTCTCGATGTAGGCGAGCAGGTCGCGCATGTGGGGCTCGATGCGCGCGGCGTCTTCGGCGTCCTCGATGCCGAAGACGGTGATCTGCTGGATCAGGCGGGCGAAGTCGCCGCGGCCCATGCCGTTGTAGTAGAGCGCGTCCTTCTTTCTGAGATGCCACCAGGGTGGCACGTCGGAGGGGACGACGCGATCGAGCGGCTGGAAGACGGGCGACTTTGACCAGGAGAGGTCGGCCGGAGTCCGGTGCGACGCGGCGATTTCCTCGATGCGGAAGGCGGGGTTGACTCCTCGGAAGGGCGTCTCGATGCGGCCCTCCAGCGCCGAAGAGCCCCGCAGGAAGCGGTCGAAGACGACGCGCTCGGGCGAGCCCTCGGCGAACGCGAGGGCGGCGAGCGCCTTGAGTGGTCCGATGGGGCCCTGCTTCGCGCCGGTCCAGTCGGAGAGGGAGTTGCCCATGCCGATGACGAGCTGGCCTCGGAGCATGGAGGCGTGGCAGCCCAGGCAGTTGACGCCGGAGACGACGTCGACGCCCTCGGGCGTGCGGAAGCGGTTCATGTCGTGGGGGATGTCCTCCGCGCCCTCGCGTTCGAGAAGCGGCGGGTCCGACTGCGGCGCCCCCGCCGTCAGCAGGCGCCAGGCGGGGAGGGGAATGCCGGAGCCGATGTAGTCGCCGTGGAGGAGGTAGTGGCGGCCCGCTGCGGGATCGCCTTCGAGGTCGGCATGCTCGGGGATGGGGAGGAATTCGTCGTTGGTGGTGGTCGTCGTGGGCTCGGCGAATGCGAGGATCCCGGCGAGCGAGAGCAGGGCGAGGACGGGCGCGGCGCGGAGCGCGTGGATGGGCAGGCGGCGAGTCGGCATCGGCGGCGTCTTCGGCTCCCGGAGGGAAGGGGATGCGGCGCGGTACGGTAGGGGGATGGATGGCCCGCGGATCGTGACGGTGACGCTCAACCCGGCCGTGGATCGTGTGATCGAGGCGCCGGGGTTCAAGGTGGGGGATCGCGTCAATGGTCGGCTGGTGGCGTGGTTCCCGACGGGGCGGGGGATCACCGTTTCGCGTGCGCTGGCGCATATCGGCGTGCGTTCGATCGCGACGGGGTTCGTTGGGCAGCAAGAGCTGGGCATGTTCGAGGAGATGCTGGAGCGCGTCGGGAAGGGGAAGGTGGTGGTGCAGTTCCTCGTCGTCCGCGCGCGCTCGCGGGACAACATCACCATCGTCGATCCGCTCAACGACACGGAGACGCATCTGCGCGACGTGGGCTTTCGCGTGACGGAGGATGATGTCCGGCGCATCGGCAGCAAGCTCTCGATGCTGGCGCACGAAGGGACGGTGATGCTCTTCGGCGGCGCGTTGCCGCAGGGGCTGGAGGCGGGTCAGTTCGAGCGCATGGTTGGACGCTGCGCGAAGCAGGGGGCGCGGGTGGTGATCGACACGCGGGGCGAGGCGTTGCGGGCGCTGCGCGGGCGGGATCTGTGGATGCTGCGGATCGGCGCGGAGGCGCTAGGCGATTTCGCGGATAAGCCCGTGGATACGGAGGAGCGGCTCATCGAGGCGGCGCGCTCATTGACGCGCGCGGCGGGGGGGCACATCGACTACGTGCTGGCGACGCGCGGGGCGGAGGGGGCGATCCTCGTGGGGACCGAGGTGGGGCTGATCGGACGCACCAGCGTCCATCCGGGGCGGATCGTCAGCACCGTCGGCTCGGCGGAGGGGCTGCTGGCGGGTCTGCTGGGGGTGTGGACGAAGACCGGCGACTGGGAGGAGGCTCTGCGCGAGGGGCTGGCTCTCGCGACCGCCAACGCGGTGGGGCGGGAGGCGGGCCTGCTGGACTCGGAGGACGTCGAGGAGTTTCGGGCCATGTCGATGGTCGAGCGGATCGGCGAGCGTCAGGGGGCCGCCTGAGACGCGGATTTGGCTCCCCGGCGGGCGTTGCGGAGCCGGAATCCCTGATTTACCGGCGGCGGGATTCGGAAAAGGGTCCGAATTCGTGTTCTCGGTTGAGTCGGGGTGGTTTTCGGCCGTTGCAGTCGTCACCATCGATACAGGTGATCGCGCGTCGCGGGATCAGGCTCGCAGCGCGTCGGAGGGCGGGTATCTTCAGCGCGAGGCGAATGGCGCCCGCGCTGGTGGGAGCGTGGGCGTCGGAGTGTTCGCCGGACAAATGAAGATGAGAGGCGAGCATATGAAGATCGGCTTGGCGCAGCGTGTGACGAAGCGCGCGATGGAGGGGTTGTTGTTCGGCGCGCTGGCGGCGGCGACGGTGGGATCGGCCATCGCGGCGAAGGAGGCGCAGCAGGCGCCGGCGCTGGCGGCGATCGAGTCCAGCGCGATGGCGGGGCCTGACGCGCGCAGCGCGATGGATGCGCAGCTCGTCGCGTCGGTGGCGGCGATGGCGGAGCGGGCGCCGGCGGTGGAGGACAATGTCGAGGGGGCTGATGAAGAGCGCGTTGCGGGGGAGATCCGGGAGGGAGAGATCAGGTGGTTCGGCGGACGGGCGGTGCGCCCCGCGCGCACGATCATGATGAAGGTGACCGCTTACTCGCCCGACCATCGCTCCTGCGGCAAGTGGGCGGACGGCGTGACCGCCAGCAACAAATCCATCTGGACCAACGGCATGAAGCTGGCGGCGGCGGACACGCGCCTCCTGCCCTTCGGTTCGATGATCAGCGTCCCGGGCTATGACGACGGGCGGGTGGTTCCCGTGCTCGATCGCGGCGGGGCGATCAAGGGGAATCGCCTGGACCTGCTCTTCCCCACGCATGAGATTGCGCGCATGTGGGGCGTCCGCGAGATCCCGGTGACGGTCTGGGAATATGTCGACGAGAGCGCGGGCTGATCGCGCGGGCGGCTTCGACGGTCAGTTGGGCGCGGAGACCGTCGCCGAGGGCTCGGCGGGGCGCAGGGCGCGGACGCTGAAGTCGTACCCGAACTCGACATAGGGCCCGAGCAGCGGCGGGGTGTTGAAGAGGCCCTGGTCCCGGCGCTCGGGGTTGACGACCGGCGCGGCGGCGATCACGCCTGAGAGGATCCACGCCTCCTGCTCGCGGTTCTCGTTCAGACGCGCTAGCTCGCGCGGGCCCAACGTCAAAGGGAAGGGCTCGCCGATGGTTCGCCCCGTCTCTTGCTCAATGATCTGAACGATCGCAATGGGCGGCGGCGGGGGCGCGGGCGGCTCGGTCGGGGAAGGGCGATCGACGATCTGCACGAGCCAATCGACGGGGGCGCGATAGGTTTGCGAGGCAATGCGGGCCCAGCGCCGCAGATCGGCGAGATAGCGGTTGAGGTCGCGCTGCTCCGTTGGCGGCGCGGCGGCGAACTCGTTGGCCAGCTCGAGCGTCAGGCGGCGCTGGAGGGCGTCGGGGGCGGCGTAGGGATCGTCCGGGATCGGGGCCGCGGAATCGGCGGTTGGATCCTCCAAGCGGCTCTCTCCGCCTGCCTGGGATTCCGGCGCGGGGGTCGGCCCAGCGGGCCCGTCGGCGGCACGGTCGGCGACGTCCGCTTCCGCCAGCTCGCGCCGGAGCGAGCGGACGAGATCCTCGAGGCGGGCGATGCGCCGGCGGGATTCGGCAAGCTCCGTCTCGAGCTCCGCGAGTCGCTCGCGGAGGCGGTCGTTCTCGGCGCGGAGGTCGGCGGGGGACCGATCGGCCGGCGGCTCGGGGTTGGCTTGGGCGAGGGCGTGCGCCGGGAGGTGGAGGGCGAGCAGGCAGGCGAGGATTCGAGTGGTCCGCATCCGTGGGCGTCTCCGTTCGTGAGGGCGAGCGAATGAGTGGACGCGTGTGCGATGCTACGGTTTCGGGCCGGCCCGCGCGCGTGCGGGTCCATTTCTTCCATCGGCGGAGCGACGCGTTGCTGGTCAGAGGAAGCGGAAGACGGCCCGAGACGGTCGAGGAGCTCATCGGCCCCCGCCTGATGGCGAGGCTGGACAAGCTGGACGTCCTGAGCCGCAAGGTCTTCGCCGGCAAACTCCCGGGCGAGCGGCGGTCGAAGAAGCGGGGGCAATCCGTCGAGTTCGAGGATTATCGGCCCTACGTGCGCGGGGACGATCTGCGCCGGATCGACTGGAAGATCTACGCCCGCCTCGAGCGTCTCTTCACCAAGATCTTCCTCGAGGAGGAGGATCTCTCGCTGCACGTCGTCGTGGACGCGTCCGCGAGCATGCTCGCGGGCGCTCCCATGAAAGGCGCCTTCGCGCAGCGGCTGGCGATGACGCTCGGGTACATCGGGCTCGCGAAGCGCAACCGCGTCGCGGCGACCGTTTTCGGAGGCGATCGGCTGGCGCGCTTCGGGGAGCGCCGAGGGCGTCAGAACGTGCGCGCGCTGGGTCAATTCCTGATGGAGGAGGCGTGGCCCGACGATCGAGCGGCGGGAGAGAAGGCGGACTTCGCGAGCGCTATGCGCGCCGTCGCGCTGACGCGCGCTGGCAAGGGGGTGACCGTGGTTCTGAGCGACTTCTTCATTCCGGGCGGTTACGAGGACGGCCTGAAGCTCCTCGCCGGCGCGCGCGGATTCGACACGTACTGCATCCAGACGCTCTCGCCCGGAGAGATCGACCCCGCGAGCGAGCCGGACGAGGGGCTGAGCGGGGCGCGCGGACGCGGCGTGGCGGGGGATCTGCGCCTGGTCGACATCGAGACGGGGCGAGCGGCGGAGGTGACGGTCACCAGCGGGCTCATCGCCGCCTATCGGGAGCGATTGCAACAGTACTGCGATGATCTGGATCAGTACTGCCGGGCGCGCGAGATGACGCACCTGGTCGCGAAGACGGACATGGACGTGGAGACGCTGGCGATGCAGACGCTGCGCCGGCGCGGGCTGCTCAAGTAGCCTCGGGCTCGAGCGCTGCGGCGCGCGCCGAGCGATCGCGGATGAAGCGGATCTCGTGCGCGCGATCGGATCCGGCGCGGCGCAGCGTCACCAGCAGCGCATCCTCGTCGTCCGGATCGATCCGCGCCTCAGCCTCGACCACGAAGACGCCCAGCACGTTTCCTTCGGCGTCCTTGAGGCGGAGCGTCTGCGCGAAGGCGAGGCGGGCGCCGTCGACACGCGTGGGGCCGATGAGCACATCCGAGCCGGAGGCCGGGGCGACCACGGGCGTTTCGGAGAAGGGCAGCGTCCCCACGCGGTAGACGGGGCGGCTCGTTCCCGCCTCCCGCCAGACGCCGACGAGCGGGTGCGGCCCCATGTGCGCCGCCCCGACAGTGGAGCGCTCCGGAGCGGGGCGCTGCGGGGCGGGGCTGACGCTCTCGAGAGGACTGGCCACTGCGGGGAGCGTGATGGGCCTGGTCGATTCGTAGACGGCGAAGGTGATCAGCCATGCGAGAAACGCGCCGGCGGCGGCGGCGATGAGGATGCGGAGGGTCATGGTGATCTCCGTGAGCGTTTCCCGCCTCGAGCTCCATCCGGCATCGGCGAGCGGAGGTCGATCACTCGAAGGATCGGGAGGAGCCCGCGCCCTCAGGCCGTCTGGGTCTGGTCGGCGCCGCTCTCGATCTTGCGGAGCAGCTCCTCGTCGATGCCCAGGAACTCGCGCATGTGCTGGTCGTAGGAGGCCTGATCCTCATCGCGCGAGAAGTCGAGCCGCAGCTCGTTGATGACCTTCGTGCCCTGCTCGATCCACGCGCGCCAGGTCTCGGCGGCGATGTTCTGGTGGATCCACTCGCCCAGCGGGCCCTTGAAGGGAGGCGATGGAAGCTGGGTTCCCGGACGCCCCGTCCGGGCGCAGACGAAGGCGCCCTCCGGCGCGGCCGTCTCCGCGGCGGCGGACTCGACCTGCGGAACGGGCTTGCCGAGCGACTCCAGCAACTCGCCCATCGCCTTCTGCGGCATGCGGTCGCCGCGCTTGGCGGCCTCGCCGTAGCCGGTGGTCAGCAACTCCGCGGCCTCTTCGGGCTTGCCAGCGTCGATGAGAGCCTTGCCGGCGAGCTGGTAGGCCTTGCTCATGTCCGGGTTGAGCTCGATGGAGCGTCGATAGGCGGCGGCGGCCTCCTCGTGGCGCTCCGCCTGGGCGTAGGCGCCGGCAAGGGAGAACCAGGCCATGTCGTTGTCCGGGTCGGCCTGGGTCATGTTCTCGAACTGGGCGATGCGCTGCTGAATATCCATGGTTGCGGGTCCGCGTTTGGGGTCTCGGGGTCGCTTCAGCCCAGTGTAGGCGAAGGGATGTTCGTAGAGTGATCGCATGCCGGATGATGCGCCGAGCCCGGTGAGTGTGGAGATCGCGGGGGTCCCGCTCAGGAATCCCGTTCTCCTGGCCGCGGGAACGGCGGGATATGTCGACGAGATGGCCGACGCGCTCGATCTGTCGCGGGTCGGCGGGGTGGTGAGCAAGTCCATCACGGGCGAGCCGCGCGAGGGGCATCCGACGTGGCGGATCATCGAAACCCGTCGCGGCATGCTCAACGCGATCGGACTCGCCAATGTGGGAATGGAGCGCTTCCGCGATGAATACGCCGCGCGGATCGCCTCCTGCCCGGCGAGGGTGTTCGGATCGGTCGCGGGCTCGACGGTGGAGGAGTACGCCGCGGTCTCGGAGATGTGGGAAGGGATCGAGGCGCTGGCTGGGGTTGAGCTGAACGTCTCCTGTCCGAACGTGCACAGCGGGACGCAGTTCGGCGACTCCGCGGATCTGCTGGCGGAGGTGGTGCGCGCGGCGCGGGCGGCGCTGAAGACGAAGCCGCTGCTGGTGAAGCTGCCGCCGACGACGTCCGGCGGCGCGGGCGCATCGATCGTGGATCTGGCAGGCGCGGCGCTGGATGCGGGCGCGGACGGTCTGTGCGTCGCAAACACGATTTCGGCGATGGCGATTGACGTGAAGACGAGGCGCCCGCGTCTGGCGAACGTGACGGGCGGGCTGAGCGGGCCCGCGGCGCACGCGGTCGCGGTGCGGCTTGTGCATCTCGTTCACACGCAGGTCGCGAAGGAGCGAGGCGCCCCGGTGATCGGGATCGGGGGCGTGATGGACTGGGAGGACGCGGCGGAGATGATCCTCGCCGGCGCGAGCGCGGTGCAGATGGGCACGGCGCTGTTTGTGGATCCGCGCGCGCCGGGGCGTGTGGCGCGCGGGCTCGAGCAGTGGGTGAGTCGTCAGGGGGCGCGCACGATCAGGGAGCTGGTTGGGGCGATGGAGCGGGACGGATGACTGACGCGGAGCGCAATCGATTCGATGCGATCCTGGAGGAGGAGTTGGCGGCGCTGCCGGAGCGCGTGCACGATCTGCTCGAGGAGGCGCCGCTGGTGGTGGAGGATCGCCCGTCGGAAGAGCTTTTGCGGGAGATGGGAATGGAGGAGGAGGAGCTGCTCTGCGGGGTCTACACGGGGATCGCGATGACGGAGAAATCCGTCGAGGACGCGGCGGCGCTGCCGGATCACATCCAACTCTTCCGGAACGGAATTCTGGATCTGGCGGGCGGTTGGGAGGCGGGGGAGGAGGCGGTCCGCGCGGAGATCCGGATCACGCTGCTCCATGAAATCGGGCATCACTTCGGGCTGGATGAGGAGGATCTGGCGGAGCTCGGCTACGAGTGAGACGCGGTTCCGGCGCGCAGCGCCTCAGGAGCGGGGGGGATCGTGTCGAAAGGCGAGGGACGGCGCCCGCGCCGCAACCTATCGTCCGCCACTCGGAATAAGTGCGGGGAGTTGTCGGCGGAAGCATCGCCATCGAGAAGAAGGAGTCGGAGCTCATGCGCACTTGCGCGATCGGACGGATGTTTGGAGTCGGGATCGTCTCACTCGCGATGAGCGCTGCGGCGTTCGCGCAGTCGAAGGTCGGCTGGGTCGAGATCGAGGGTGCGCCGCTGGAGAAGCCGGCGCCCTTCGCCGCCTTCGCCGCCGACGCGCCGAAGACGCTTCGGGAGGTGGTGCAGATATTCGAATCCGCGGCGGATCGGGACGACCTGAGCGCGCTGGTGATCCGTCTGCGCGAGCCGACGATGAATACGGCTCAGGTCGAGGAGCTGGGATCGGCCATCGAGTCGGTCAAGCGATCCGGGAAGAAGGTGTATCTCTTCACGGAGATCTACGGCCCGAACGAGATCCTCCTCGGCGCCTACGCCGACGAAGCGCTGGTTCAAAAGGGCGGGGCGGTGAGCCTGCCGGGGCTGTACATGGAGGAGATGTTCCTCGCTGACACGCTTTCGATGTTCGGGGTCAAGGCGGACTTCGTGCAGGTCGGCAAGTACAAGGGCGCCTCGGAGCCGATGGGCCGGAGCGAGCCGAGCGACGCGTGGGATCAGAACATCTCGGGCCTGCTCGACGGGATGTACGGCGCGATGCGCTCGATCATCAAGAAGGGGCGCGGCTTCACCGATGCGGAGCTTGACCGCGTGATGGAGGAGGCGTGGCTCATGAGCCCCGAGGACGCGGTGAAGGCGGATCTCGTGGACGCCTCGCTGGATCGTCTGGAGCTCGAGGGATATCTGGAGCGAAAGCTGGGCGGTCTTGAGTTCGCCTTCGACCTCGGTCCGGAGGAGAAGGCGGCGGTCGATATGAGCAATCCGTTCGCGCTGATGCAGGCGCTGACGGAGCCTGCGGCGCGGCCGATCACGCGCGACACGCTGGCGCTCGTTCACATCGACGGCGCCATCGTGGACGGTGAATCAGCGGAGGGCGGTCTCTTCGGTCAAACGAGCGTCGGATCGCTCACGATCCGGGAGGCGCTGGCGGAGATTGAGGAGAATGATCTGATCCGGGGCGTCGTGGTTCGCATCGATTCGCCGGGGGGCAGCGCGATCGCCAGCGAGTCGATCTGGCTCGGCCTTCGGCGCGTGGCGGAGCAGAAGCCGGTGTGGGTGAGCGTGGGGTCGATGGCGGCGTCGGGCGGTTACTACATCGCGGTGGCGGGCGATCGCATCTACGTCAATCCATCGAGCGTCGTCGGGTCAATCGGGGTCGTGGGCGGCAAGTACACAATGGGCGGGCTGTACAACTCGATCCGCGCCAACGTGGTTCCGCGCGTGCGCGGGCCGCGGGCGGGCCTCTTCAGCACCGTCGATCGCTGGGATGATCGCGAGCGGGAGCTGATCCGCGGGCGGATGAAGGAAACGTATGAGCTGTTCGTGTCGCGCGTGCGGCAGGGGCGCAAGAGCATCGACATCAGCGAGACGGCGGAGGGTCGGCTGTTTGCGGGTCGGCGCGCCGTCGAGCTGCGCATGGCGGACCGCGTCGGCGGGCTCAATCACGCGGTCACCGACATGGCGGCCTCGCTGGGTCTGCGCGAGGGGCGATACGACGTCCTTTCCTTCCCGCGTCCGAAGAGTCTGGCGGAGGCCCTCGAGAACCTCTTCGGCGGCTTCGGCATGGCCCGCGCCGGCGGGGGCTCGGCGCTTCAGGACGCCGCGGAAGCGCTGAAGGAGATCGTCGGGCCGCGGGCGTGGCCCGGCGTGCGGGACTCGCTCTCTGCGATGTGGCAACTGCGCGAGGAGCCGGTGCTCCTGACCATGCCGCGGGCGCTCATCTTCCGCTAAGCGCCGGGACCTTCATCGCTCGAATCAACGCCCGCTCCGGCGGGCGTTTTTTTCGTGGCGGCCCGCCAGGATGCGCACCAGCGCCGTCATGCAGCAGCGGTTGCCGAGTCGATCGGAGATGGGGAACCAGGTGAGCAGGGGGGACGCGACAGGCAGCGCCTTGTCGAGGCAGCGGTGCAGCCACGCGAAGAGATCGTGCTCGGCGAGGCGGGCGTCTTCCGCGAAGAGGACAAGCAGCGCGCCGGCGGAGACGATCATCGGGTCGCGGGCGAGCTTGCGCACATCGGCGGTCGCGGCGGTGAGCAGTTGCGAGGACCAGGGGCCGGGGGCGATGGCGCCGTCGATGAGCGCGTGCTGATGCGCCGCCTTGATCTCGATCCAGCAGGCGTCAGCCGGATGGACGCCGCGATCTCCGAAGAGCGTGTCCGACGCCAGCGGATCGAGCAGATGATCCTGCGGCGCGGGCGTGAGAACGAGATCGCAGCGGTCGCCCTCCGAGCGGCGCGGACGCGCGCGATGGCCCGGGTAGCGCTGCTCGGGATGGACCCCGAAGCCGGCGCGCCGGAGCCCCTCTGCGATGAGCGGATGCAGGGCGAGCTCATCGAGCGCGTCGAGTCCGCGCGGCGACTGCTCGAGATCTCGCTGGCGCGCTTCCTCGGCGAG
Source organism: uncultured Phycisphaeraceae bacterium (assembly GCA_964451515.1). Lineage (GTDB taxonomy): Bacteria > Planctomycetota > Phycisphaerae > Phycisphaerales > UBA1924 > CAYVIJ01. Next base: position 45,827 of record CAYVIJ010000003.1, read on the forward strand.
GGCGGCCGCCGCGGCGTCGAGGATGGCGCGGAGATCCCACATCGGGCGTGCCGGCGCGGGGCGCCGCTTCGCAGGGCGCCGGGCGTCACTCCACGTCGTGGCCTTCGACGATATCGGTGACCTCGGGCGCCTTGTGCGGGCCTTCCATCTCACCGGACTTCAGGCGACGGAAATACTCGTGATACGCCTTCATGGCGATAGCGCCGAAGATGACCATGATCGGGATGTTGGCCCAGAGCATCACGCCCGTGCCGAGGGCGGTGAAGGCGTCGAGCTGGGCGTCGGTCCTGATGAACCCTGACGCGGCGACCACGATGACCAGGCAGTAGATGAACTTGTAGGGCATGATGACCCGCTCTCCGAAGAGATAGACCACGCCCTGTTCACCGTAATAGGACCATGAGATCGCCGTCGAGAGCGCAAAGAGCCACGCGGCGAGCGTCACGAGATACATGCCGAGCCCGGGGATCGCGCGGTCGAAGGCGTGCCCCGTGAGCGACGGGCCCGGGTAGTCGACGTAGAGCCGGCGCTCGCCGCCGTTTTGGAAGACGGGCTTGGCGTGGGCGGCGATCGTTCTCCATTCCACGTCGCGAATGGCCCGCACGCCGTTGGTCTCCGACTCGCGGGCGCTGAGCAGGCCGCCGATGCGATAGAGATTGGTTCCCGTGTTGGGATTGATGTTCTCCTCGCCTTCCACATCCGGGTTGTCGGGGACCTCGACGATGATGAAGACGTCCTCGCCGCCCTTCCAGCGGCCCGAAATGTCAGCCGCGTCCTGATCCCGCGCGGGGACGCGCGGGGTCTCGACGGTCCAGAGCGGCGTGCCACCGTTGTCGACATCCTGCTGGCCGTCGTTGTCGGCGTCGACGGCGACGATGCGGGCCGGTGCGTCCTCGGGAAGTGTGGCTTCGTGTCCACGGTCGAAGGCGCCGGTGGAGAGGATGACCAGCGCGGTGAGCGTGCAGACGACGATGGTGTCGATGAAGGGCTCGAGCCCGGCGACGACGCCCTCGCGAACGGGCTCGTCGGTCTTGGCGGCGGAGTGTGCGATGGGCGAGGAGCCCTGGCCCGCTTCGGAGGAGAAGAGGGCGCGCTTCATGCCCCAGAGCAGGGCGTAGCCGGCGGTTCCGCCCATGAAGGCGCCGGAGGCCTGCGACGGCGTGAACGCCTCGACGACGATGTCGCGCAGCAGTCCCGGGATCGCGTCGATGTTCATGAGCAGCACCACGATCGCCGCGAGGAGGTAGATAGCGCACATGAGAGGCACGATGCGGCCCGCGACGGCGCCGATGCGCTTGATGCCCCCGATGATCACGAGCCCGACGAGCACCGCGAGAATGATCCCGGAGAAGATCGAGGGAACCTGGAAGTAGTTTTCCGTGATCTCGCCGACGGACCATGCCTGGAACATGTTGCCGCCCGTGATCGTCGAGACGAGCAGTGTCACGACGAAGATTCCCCCGACGAGCTTGCCGACCGTCGGCAGCCCTCGCTCGGCGAAGGCTTTGTGGGCGACGAACATGGGGCCGCCGTGCGGATTGTCGGGATCCTCCGTGTTGCGATAGAGCATGGAGAGGGTGACTTCGGTCATCTTGATGGCCATGCCGAAGATGCCGACCATCCACATCCAGAAGACGGCGCCCGGGCCGCCGAGGGCGACGGCGACGCCGACGCCGGCGATGTTGCCGAGCCCGACGGTGGCGGAGAGGGCTGCGGAGAGGGCCTGGAAGTGGTTGATGGCGCCGGGGTCGTCCTTGTCGTCGTAGACGCCTCGGACGACCTGCGTTCCGTGGGTGAGGGCGCGGTACTGGCCGAAGCCCGACCAGATCGTGAAGAGCACGCCCACGCCCAGGACGATGTAGAGGACGAAGTTGTGCCAGATCACGCCGTTCAGCAGATCGAGCACGTCCATGACCGCATCCATGTGTCGCCGCCTCCAGAAGTGTCAGGTTTGCGCGGGCCGCGCCGCGGCGGCGCGCGGGCGGCACCGTACCAGATTGGCGACGGATGGGTGGCGAGCGTGGGTGAGCGACGAGCCGCCGGCGAGGCGGGCGGTCGTCGGTCGGGCGGGCGGATAGGATCGGGGCTGGGTGTCGCCCTGAATGGAGCGTGGACCACGTTGGAGATGGCTCATTCCGAGATCGACCGATCCCTGCAACGAAGCGCGATGGGTGATTTCGCATTTCCGCTCGGAACCTATCCCGTCGAGCGCGCGGCCCCCAAGGCAGGGTACGCCGTGGAGTTCGAGCCCGCCGACGGGGACGAGGAGGGGGGCGACTGGGAGGAATGGCCCGATCGCTACGCCTTCGACATCGTGATCAGCGCCACGCGGCTTCCGGCTCTCTGCCGGGCTCTCTTCGCCCTGCTGCCCTCGCGGGTGCATCCCATCCTGGATGTGCTTGGTCAGGACGCCTATCGGGAGGTCGACCCGTACATCGCCTACGACCCTGTCGGCTTCGACCGCTTCGCCGATCCTCTGCGGCGGCACGCGGAGTGGTTCTTCGAGGATGGGCTCGTCGGGTTCGGGGCGATGAGCATCGATCCCTTCGTCTACGTCTTCGTCGATGAGCACAAGGTCGTGACCGTTCGCGTCGAGATGGAGCAGCGCGAGCGGGTGGAGCGGATTCTCACGGCGTTCGATCTGACGCAGACGGAGGAGCCGGTCGGCGTCGATGGCTCGCTGCACGAGCATCGGACCGTCCTCTATGCCCCGCCCGATCGGAACGATCTCATGACCGGCGAGGAGATCATCGAGGAGCTCATTGATCAGTGGCGGCTCCGCTTGAACGTCGATCGGGGGCGCAATCTCGATGAGGAGGGCGCCGAGCTGGGCGTCACGCCCTGGCGCTGCCTCATCCGCTTGGACTGGTCCGGCTACGCCACGGCGGGCTACGCCGAGGCGCTTGTCACCGCCGACTCCCTGGACGAGGCGGAGCGGCTGGCCATGAGCGCCGCGGAGGAGCAACTCTCGAAACTCACCCTCCAGGCGCCCGAGCCGCTCGAGGACCCGGAGCTGGAGGGTCGCGTCGTGGCCGCCGATCGGCTGCTGGAGGAGGAGTTTCGGAGCATGCTCGACGAGCCCGCTGGAGAGGGGCAGGTGGCGCGCTTCGACGCCCCGCGGGATGAGAACGCGGTGCACAGCCTGCGTTGGCTCATCGATGACGGGACCGACGAGCCGCAGGGGGATCAGTCCGGATCCGGACGCTCGTAGCGCATCACGACGCGGTTGCCGCGCTCGTTGAAGGCGACGTCGGTCATGTAGGCGTTGATGAGCATGATCCCGCGCCCCGAGGGCTTGGAGAGGTTCTCCTCACTCGTCGGATCCGGCAGCGACTGCGGATCGAAGCCGGGGCCCTGGTCCTCGACGCTCATCGTCACCTGATGCGGCGCCGCCTCCCACTCGACGACCACCGGCTCCGTGGGGCAGTCCCGGTGGCCGTGGCGGATGGCGTTGGTCACCGCCTCCTCGAAGGCGAGGCGGACGGCGAAGATGGCGGTCTTGGGATAGCCGAGCCTCTGGAGGGCGTCGACAAGAGGCGCCTCGGCGTCGCGGATGTCGTTGGGATCATCGCGGATGTCGGCGCGGCCGCGCTCCGGCTCCATTTCATCCTCGCCGCGCGAGTCGCTGGGTGATGACGGATGCATCAGAGCGTCGCCCTCCGCGAGGGCGCCCGGGGCGGGAAGCGGGCGCCGATCAGGCGAACGAGGCGAGGGCCTCTTCGGAAGAATCGTGGATCTCGAAGAGGCGGTCGAGCTTCGTGATGACGAAGACCTCGTGGATCTGCGGGTCGATGTTGGCCAGTCGAAGCTGCCCGCCCTTGGCCTTGACCTTATTGTTGATCGTGATCAGCGTGCCCAGGGCTGCGGAGGAGAGATGATCGACATGCTCGAAGGAGACGAGCAGCTTGGGCTTCGACTCCGCCTCGATGATCGTGGCGATCTCGTCGCCGATCTGCTGGATGTTCGCCTCATCAAGGATGTTGCGATCGATGAACTCGATGTAGACGACTTCGCCCTCCTTGCGGATTCGAAGCCGGGACTCGTCTGAGGCCATCAGGCGGATCTCCCTGGGTGAGTGTGACGATCGGGAACGCTACCGGAGGTCCGCTCGCCCTGTCAAGACACGTTGGCCCGGCGTCGACGGAGCGACACCGCGCTCCGCGCTGGCGGCGTGAACTCGGTGAAGCGGTGGGAAGCGGCGGAGGGAGGCGGGGGGAGGTGGTCCGCGCGTGGTCAGAAGTCGGTGTTGAAGCGGTTCTCGAGACTGTCGAGGAGCCCTGGGAAGTTCTTCTCCTCCTCCTCGCTCTGAATGATGATCGTCGGCTTGACGAGGATGATCAGCGTCGCCTCCTGCTTGGACTCGATGCGGTTCGTGAAGAAGCGGTTGATGACCGGGAGCTTGGAGAGCACGGGCACGCCGGACTCGACCTCGACCTCGTTGGAGATCCGCTGGCCGCCGAGCAGGAGGGTGCCGCGATCGGGGATCGTGGCGCCTGTGGAGATGGACGTCACCTCGACAACGGGCAACTGGAAGGCTGATGTGACCTGAGGAGAGGGCGCGCCTGCTTCGGTGCCGCCGCCGGTCTGAGCGGTGACTTCCGCGTCCGCGAAGTCGATCACCTCCGCCTGCGAGGTGCGGATCGTCAGCGTCACATAGCGGCGATCGGCCGAGACCACGCCTTCGAGCCCGAGCGTGAAGCCGGTCGAGACCACATCCACCGTCGGATCGAAGGCGACGGAGTTGGTGCCCACGATGGGGTTCAGATCGGAGACGAACGCCTGCTGCGTGGTGACGAAGATGTTGGCGGCGTTGCCGTTGGTGAAAGTCAGGCGGGGCGCCGTCAAGTTCACGTTGCGGCGATCCGCCTGCGTCGCCTCGACGAGGAAGTCGACTTGAATGTCGTCAAGGTAGGTCCCGGCGAACTGAAGTGCGGGATTGAATGAGAGGACCTCCTCGGCGAAGGGGCTGTTGATCAGGCTGGAGACGATGTTGTTGCTGTTCTGGTTCGTGGGAAGCTGGGAGAAGCCGTCGGGCCGGGTCGCTACGAAGCGCGGCGCGCCGAGTGTGATGTCCGTCACCTCGCCCTGGTCGTCGAAGGTCGCGACGAAGTCCGAGGTGGAGCCGGCGCGGCCCGTCGTGGTGCGCGGATTGAAGAATGACGGTGAGATGTCGGAGGGAAGCAGGGACGAGCGGCCGTCATTGACCTGCGGCGTGATGACGTTCTGCAAGAGCTCCTGCTGTGCGAGGGCGTCGGTGAACTGATCGTTGTCCGCGTTGAAGATGACGTCGAGATCGAAACCGATCTGCTCGAAGAAGTCCTGGTTGACAGTGAGGAAACGGGCCTCGACCGAGATCTGAATCGAGCGGATCTCCCGGAGTTGTCGCAGCAGGCCGCTGATCTGTCGGTGGTTCCGAGCGGTGTTGGTGATGATCAGGTTGTCGTTGAGCTCCTGGATGATTCCGGTGTCGCCGCCGTTGTCGCGCCAGCCTTCGAAATCGACGTTGGTCTGGATGATCTCGATGAGCCGCTGGCGGAGCTCCTCCCTATCGAGGCGTTCGCCCTCCTGCTCGCCCTCATCCTCGAAGATCGAGCCCTCGCCGCCGCCCTCGCCCTGACCCAGCACGGAGTCGAGGTCGAGCGTAGGGAACTCGGTGAAGGAGGGAATCTGGAAAAGCAGGTCGCGGACGTCGTAGATCACGATGAAAGTGTTCTTCCGCAGCGCCTCATCCGACGCGATGACGACCACGCCGTCGTTCACGGCCCAGTTCGCCCGGGAGAACGCGTCAGGGCTCACCTTCTCGAGGACGCGGTCGAGCACGACGCGCGCCGGCAGGGGCTGGAGCTCGAGCGTGACCAGCTCGTCGCGACTGACGCCGACGTCCTGGAGCGAGTCCCAGTCGACGTCGATGTTCAGATTCGTCACCGTGGCGATGAAGTCGACGACGTCCTCGAGCGTGTTGTCCGTGAAGGAGGCCGGGATGCGCTTGGAGTCCAGCTCCGCCAGGACGCGCCGGTCCTCGGGGCTCTCCGCGAAGGCGGCCGGCTCGCCGCGCCGGAAGGAGATGTCGGGCCAGTCGGCCGGATAGTCGAGGAGCTGGTCGGGGAGGATCATCGAATCCTGGATGCGGTTCGACTCCCGCGCGTAGGAGAGATTCTTCGCCCGCTGCGTCTCGTCGAAGGCGCGATAGAGGATCACATCCTGGAGGGTGTCCTTCAGCAGCAGACCCGCGGGGTTCCGGGGCTCCAGGAAGAGGATCTGCTCGACGACTTGAAGCGCTTCCTGATACTTCTGCTCCATCTGAAGAGCTCGCACGCGATCCAACGCTTCGTTGATGCGCTGCTGTCGCTCCACCTGCCGCTGCCGCTGCTGCTCTTCCGCCTCGCGCTGGAGCCGCAGATCGCGCTCGAGCGCCTCCTGCTGTCGGATCTGCTCTTCCGTCTGGATGATCTCCTGCACCAGCGCCCCCTGGCGATCGAGGCGCTGCTGGACCTCCTGCTCGGAGAAGAGATCGCGGCTATCGGAGAGGCGCAGGCGAGCCTGCTCCGCAAGCGTCCGGGCCTGCTCCGTGTCCCCCGCCTCAAGCGCTTCGCGAGCGAGCTGGAGCAGGTTGTCGAACTCGGCGCGGACCTGCTCCGCCCGCAGCTCGCGCGTACGGATCGTCTCTTCGAGAGCGTCCGGGCCCGAAAGCTCGAGCAGCGCGTTGATCTCGCTGATCCGGCGCTCGGCCTTCTGCTGGGCGTCCGCATCGATCACCTGGCTGTAGGGGCCCAGAATCTGCCGGTACTTCTGGAGGGCCTCGTTATAGCGCCCCGCCTCGAACGCGGAGTCCGCCTCGGCGAGAATCCGCTGGGCGTCGAAGCGCAGGGCGCGGTCGAAGAGATCTTCCTCCTGCTCGCGATCGGGCTGCGCCGACTCCTCCTGCTCGTCCTGTTGCTCGGGGGCGCCGGATTGATCCTGCTCCTCCTGCGCCTGCTCCACGACCGGGCTGCGCTCGGCGGCGGAGAGCGCGCCGAGAGAGGCCGGCTCGATCTGGAACGGGCGGCCCCGCGAGCGCTCGAGCTCCATGATGCGCTCGCGCATGCGGTCGATCTCGCGAAGCTGAGCCGGGGCGAGCTCGACCCCCGAGCGATGCAGGGCGTCCAGCGCCGTCTTGGCTTCGGCGTAGCGCGCCTTGGAGAAGGCGTCGACGGCCTGCATCATCGCGGGCTCGACCAGCGGCGCCATCGCTTCCTTCAACTTCGCGGCTTCAGTGAGCAGGCGCGTCGCCTCGCGCCGCTGCTCCGCCTTGGCGGTGTCGGCGCGACGCACGGCGTGGGCGTGCCGCTCCGCCTCGCGCACATTCGACTCCTCGAGGGCGAGCGCCGCCTTCTCCAGGCTCAGATCATTCGGATCGGCGTAGCGCATGCGGCGATCGATCGCCATCATGAGCTCCAGCGCTCGATCCACCTGCTCCGACGAAAGCTGGGAGCGATCCAGCTCCAGCAGCGTCCGCTTCGCCGTCACCAGCCGCCCCTCCGTGAGGAACCCGGCGGCCTCATCGAGCGTCTGAGCATCCGCGTGAGCGTGCGGCGACGCGACGAGCAGAGACAGCGCGATCGCCGCCGGCGTGAGGGCCGCGAGGCATTGCTTGATCAGCGACATGAAAGTTCTCCAGACCAATGTGCGACAGCGCGGATTCTGTCCGGCGCATCAGCCGCTGGGTTTCGGCCGCCCTGTCTCGCTCGAGCGCCGCGTCAAGCGCGAGCGAAGGGGCCTCGGAGGTTCTTGATCAGCGAAGCGTGTTCCGTCTCGATCCGGATGTTCCCTTTCCGGAATGGGAACGCGGCGGAACATACCGGCGCTCTATTGGGCATGCAAGCGGGAGACGGTTCCGCCGACTTTCGCCATTGGCGCAGAATCCACCCCCGGAGTGGGGCGTTTCACCCAAGCCCGCCCAGCGCCGGGAGCGGCTTGCCCTCGTCGATCATCGCCACGAAGGAGTCGAAGAGGTAGGAGGCGTCGTGGGGCCCTGGGCTCGCCTCCGGATGATGCTGCACCGCGAAGACGGGTCGATCCGGCAAACAAAAGCCCGCCGCGGTGTGGTCGTTCAGGTTCACATGCGTCAGCCTCGCCCCGCGCGCCTCCAGCGACTCGGGGCGGACCGCGAACCCGTGGTTTTGGCTCGTGATCTCGATCCGCCCCGTCATGCGGTTCAGGACCGGCTGATTGACCCCCCGATGCCCGAACTTGAGCTTGTACGTCTCGGCGCCCACCGCCAGAGCCAGCAACTGGCAGCCCAGGCAGATGCCGAATGTGGGAATCGTCCCCTCCGCAGGGGCCCCAAGCAGCTCCGCCAGCGCGTCGATGGTCTCCCGCACCGCCGCCGGGTCCCCGGGTCCGTTGGAGATGAACAGCCCGTCATACTCCTTCGCCTCGAAGGCCCCGCGTATCTCGCTCGCAGGCGTGTTCCAGGGCGCCACCGTCACCTCGCAGCCGCGCTCGACGAGATTGCGGAGAATGTTCCACTTCGCCCCGCAGTCGAGAGCGAGGACGCGTCGCCGTCGTCCTTTCAAGGGAGCGGGCGGCAGGTAGCGCGGGCGCCAGTCGCCCATCGAGCGGGTCCACACCATCCGGGCGTCCGAGGCGACCTCGGGGACAAGATTCCGCCCCGCCATCGAGGGCGCGGCCCGAGCCAGCTCCACCAACTCATCGTCCGAGCGCTCCCGCTCGTTGGTCAAAACGCCCTGCATGGCCCCTTCGACCCGCAGGCGGCGCGTCAGGGCGCGTGTATCCACGCCCGCCAGCCCGAGGATCCCCGATTCCGCCAGATACAGCGGCAGATCCAGCGTGGCCCGGTGGTTCGAAGGGCGGCGCACAAGCCGGCGAACCACAAATCCCGCCACCTGGATGTGATCCGACTCCGTGTCCTCCTGATTGGCCCCGACGACGCCGACCATCGGGGCCGTCAACGTCAGAATCTGTCCGGCGTACGAGGGATCCGTCAACGCCTCCTGATACCCGCTCATGGCGGTGTTGAAGACGACTTCGCCCGCGACCAGATGCTCCCGCGCCGAATCGCCGAAGGCGACGCCCCGGAAGACGGCTCCGTCGGCGAGGGCCAGACGGGCGAGGGGCTGATTCGTCGGATGGGGGCCGGACGGGACCATGCGGCTGGATCGTATCGAGAAGCTCCCATCTGAGCCCCCTCCGCGGCGGCGAAGTATGGTTCGCCCTCGTGACGGAGCAGAGTCTTTTCCAGGACGGAACGAGGCGGGCGGCGGGCTATGTGCGGGTCGCCATCGAGCGCAGCTTCGAGCACGGGGAGGGCCTCACTTATGCTCGCCCGCTCGGAATGCGCGAGCTCGCCGTCGGGGAGCGCGTCGTGGCGCCGCTGGGGCGGCGGGATCGCCCGGCGGAGGGGGTGGTCATTGAGCTCCTGACGGAGCCGGGGCTCGATCCGGCGCGCATCAAGCCGGTGCTCAAGCCGACGGATGTCCGCCTGCCGGAGGGGCTCGTCGAACTGGCTCGTTGGATGTCCCGTTACTACTGCTGCCCGCTGGGCGTGACGCTCGCGGCGATGGCCCCGGCGGCGGTCAAACGCGGAACGGGCGGCTTCGAGCGCGCGATGCTGACGCTCAGCGGCGCGGCGCCGATCGTGCGTCTGCCACGAAAGACGGCGCAGGCGTGGGAGGCCGTTCGGGAGCTTCCGGAGTCGGTCTTTCCCATCGAGGCGCGGGATCTCGCCGCCCGTCTTGGGCTTGCGAACGCGGGGCCCGTCAACCGGCTGCGCGCGCTGGGTCTGCTGCGCGAGGTGAAGGTCTCCGAGGTGCGCGCGAGGGACGACGGCGAGACGCTCACCCATGTCGAGGCGCCCGAGCCGACGCCCGATCAGCGACGCGCTCTGGAGGGGATGCGCCCGACGCTGGGAGGCTTTGCGGCGCATCTGCTAAGGGGCGTGACGGGTTCGGGCAAGACGGAGGTCTATCTCCGACTCATCGCGGAGACGCTCGCCCTCGGGCGCTGCGCGATCGTGCTGGTTCCGGAGATCAGCCTGACGCCGCAGACGGCGGCTCGCTTCAAGGGTCGGCTGGGCCCTGAGCGCGTCGCTGTGCTGCATTCCGGTCTGACCAGCGCGCAGCGGAATCAGCAGTGGCGTCGGATCGCCTCCGGCGCGGCGCGGGTCGTCGTGGGCGCGCGCTCGGCGGTGTTCGCCCCTTTCGACGCCGGCGCGGGCTCGCCGCTGGGATTGATCGTCGTCGATGAGGAGCATGACAGCGCATACAAGCAGGATCAGGCGCCGCGGTACCACGCGCGGGATGTCGGCGTGAAGCGCGCGCAGATCGAAGGGTGTCCGGTGATCCTGGGCTCGGCGACGCCCTCGCTGGAGTCCTGGCGGAACGCCCTCGACGGGCGCTTCCACCTCCATGAGCTGCGCGAGCGTCCGGCGGGCGCCTCGCTGCCGAAGGTCGAGATCGTCGATCTGGCGCGCGAGCGACTGGCGCGTCCCTGGCGCGAGCGGAACATCAGCCTCGTGGGTCCGGCGATGGAGCGGGCGATCGTGCAGACGCTCTCGCACGGACGGCAAGTGATTCTCCTCCTGAATCGGCGCGGGTTCGCGAACTACCTGTGCTGTCCGGATGGGCGCTGCGGATGGGTCGCGGCGTGCGCGCACTGCGACTCGACGCTCGTGCTGCACCGCAAGAAGGAGGGGGGCGGCTTCGTGCGCTGCCACCACTGCCTCGGGGAGCAGAAGACGCCCGCCGCCTGTCCCGACTGCGGGACGCGTCTGGCCGCCTTTGGGGTGGGAACGCAGCGCGTTGAGGAGGAGCTGGCGCGACGAATCCCCGAGCTGACGGCGGGCGAGACGATGCTCCGGCTCGACAGCGACGCGATCCGGCGGGCGGTCGACTGGCGCACGGTCTTCGCGCGCTTCGAGTCGGGCGAGGTGAAGGCGCTGCTTGGAACGCAACTGATCGCGAAGGGGCTGGACTTTCCGAATGTCGGGCTTGTGGGCGTTCTCAACGCCGACACGGCGATCGATCTGCCCGACTTCCGCGCCGAGGAGCGCACGTTTCAGCTCATCAGCCAGGTCGCCGGGCGCGCGGGGCGGACGCGTGAGTCGATCGGGCGCGTGATCGTCCAGACGCTGCGTCCGTCGATGCCCACGATCCGCCAGGCGGCGGCGCACGACTACGTCACATTTGCAGAGCAGGAGCTGGAGCGCCGGCGCGCGCAGGGCGCCCCGCCGTGCGCGCGCATGGCGCGCGTCGTCGTGCGCGATCGCGATCATACGAAGGCGTTCGCGGACGCGGAGGCGATCGGCGCGGCGCTGCGCGCCTCCGGCGCGTCGATCCGTCTGCACGGGCCGCACGCGTGCCCGCTGAGCCGGGTGGCGGACCATCATCGGGTGGCCGTGGAGCTGTACGCGGCGTCGGCGGGGCCGATTCAGGAGGCGCTGACGGCGGCGCGCCGGGAGGGGTTGCTGCGAAGCGATGCGCGCACGGCGGTGGATGTGGATCCGATCGCGCTGCTGTGAAGATCCGCCTGATCCGGGCGCGAGATGTCACGGTGTGGCGACGGTGTCGTCGGGCGAGGGGGGTCTGTCGGCGCGTCCGTGTTCGATGCGCACGCTGAAGCCCGCCGCTTCCAGCGCGTTGAAGAGCTCGCGCACCTGCTCGGGACCCGAGGTCTCGACGATGCAGTGGGCGTCGACCGACGCCAGATCGCTCGTCGCGAAGGCGCGGTCGTGCACGATGTCCTTCACCGACGCTCCGACCGAGGCGACCGCCTGCGCGAGCTGGGCCAGACCGCCCGGACGATCGGAGATGGTGGTGAGGAAGCGCGTGAGCCGTCCGTCGGCCGCGAGACCGCGCTCGATGACGCGCCCGATCATCGGCGGATCGATGTTTCCGCCGCAGAGAGGGAGGACGACGGTCTTGCCTGCCAGATCGGGCAGCTCGCCGCCCAGCAGCGGCTGCGGGGGGTCGGCTTCGGACAGCAGCGCCGCCAGACCCGCCGCCCCCGCGCCCTCGACGATCGATTTCTCATGCTCGATGAAGCGCAGGACCGCGAGGGAGATGGACGCCTCGTCCACGAGCACGAGACCATCGATCAGGGGCGCCGCGGTCTCGAAGGCGTTGGCGCCGACGTTGGGCGTGGCGAGCCCGTCCGCAATGGTCTTGCCGACGTCCAGATGGACGGGCCCGCCCGCGTCGCGCGCCGCGTGGAACGTCGCCGCGCGCTCGGGCTCGACGCCGAGAATCAGCGTCTGCGGGGCCAGGCGCTTCACCGCCGCCGCGACGCCCGCGATGAGCCCACCGCCCCCGATCGGCACGATGATCGCGTCGGGCGGACCCCCGGTCGCCTCTTCCACCTGCTCGAGGATCTCCAGGCCCATCGTGCCCTGCCCTGCGATGATCGCGGGATCGTCGTAGCCGTGGACGTAGTGGAGCCCCTGCTGCTCCGAGAGCTCGCGCGCCTTGCAGTAGGCGTCGTTGAAGGTCTCGCCGGCGAGCAGGACGCGGGCGCCGAGGTGCTCACAGTTCGCTCGCTTGACCAGCGGCGCCGTGACGGGCATGACCACGGTGACGGGTATGCCGAGCAGGCGCCCGTGATGGGCGAGCCCGAGGGCGTGATTGCCGGCGGAGGCGGCGACGACGCCGCGGGCGCGCTGCGGCTTGTCGAGCTGGAGCAGGGCGTTGCGGGCGCCACGCTCCTTGAAAGAGCCGGTGCGCTGGAGGTTGTCCATCTTCACGCAGATCCGGGCGCCCGCGATCTCCGAGAGCGGCTCGGAGAGCAGGCATGGGGTGCGCACGATCCCCCGTTCGATCCGGCGGCGTGCGGCGACGATGTCCTCGTACGAGACGCGCATGGCGGCCACTCTACGGCGTTTCGCCCGCGGGGGAAGAGCCCGCCGCCGCCCGGTACACTCGCTCGACCCGATGACCGCCGCCTCGTCCAATCCGCCCGCGCCGGGACGCATCCGACAGGTCGCCGTTTTCTGTTCGGCGCGGCCCGGGGTGGATCCGATCTTCGTCGAGGCGACGCATCGCTTCGGGACGCTGCTCGCCCGCTCGGGTCGGGGGCTGGTGTACGGGGGCGGCTCCATCGGGTTGATGGGCGTGCTGTCGAAGGCGGCGCGTGCGGGCGTGTCACGGGCGTTATCACAACGCGGCTTCGGGAGAAGGAGCTCATGGACGAGGCGAACGACGAGAACATCGTCGTCGAGACCATGCGCGAGCGGAAGCGCCTGCTCGAGTCGCGCAGTGATGCGATCGTCGTCCTCGCGGGCGGGATCGGGACGATGGAGGAGTTCTTCGAGATTCTGGTGGGACGGGCGCTGGGCGAGCACGACAAGCCGATCGTTCTGCTGGACACGCCCGACCCGCGCTTCGAGCATGACCAGGGCTACTACGACCCGCTGCTGCGGATGATGGATCACATGATCGACGGTGGATTCGCGACCACGGCGGTGAAGGATCTCTTCGAGGTCGTGCCCACGCCCGAGGAAGGCGTGGCGGCGCTGGATCGCGCCGAGCGCCGCGCCTCGGAGGACGCTCAGGAGGTGGCGGACGGGGAGGCGGCGGCGCGGGAGATCGCGCGGCGGTGAGCGATCAGGGGGCTCGCCCACGGATCGGTCTGATCGCCGGCGCGGGAGAGCTTCCGCTGCTGGTGGCCCGGGGGATGCGCGCCCGGGGAATTGAGGTGCGCGCCATCGGGCTTGCGGGGCAGTACGACGAGCGGCTGCCGGCGGAGTGCGACCGGTTTCATCAGGTCGGGCTTTTCCGGCTGGGCGGGTGGGCTCGGCGGCTGAAGCGTCTGGGCGTGGAGCAGGCGGTGATGGTCGGCGGCGTCGACAAGGCCCGACTGATGCACGATCGGCTGCGGCTGCTGCGCCGGATCCCGGATTGGGCGACGATTGTTCTCTGGTACCGTCGACTGCGGCACGATCGCCGCTCGGCGACGATCCTGACCGCCATCGCGGAGCAGCTTGGCGAGCGAGGAGTGCAACTGATCGACTCGACGACGCACATCCCGGAGCACCTGGCGCAGGCCGGAGTGATGACGCGCCGCCGCCCGAGCGAGTCGGAGGCCGCCGCCATCCGCTTCGGCTGGCCGCTGTTTCGCCAGACGCTGTCGCTGCACGTCGGGCAGGCGATGGCGGTGCGGGAGGGGGACGTTCTGGCGGTGGAGGCGGCGGAGGGAACGGACCGGATGATCGCGCGCGCCGGCGAGCTCTGCCGAGCGGGGGGATGGGTGCTGCTCAAGGGGGCGCCGCCGGACCACGACCGACGCGCGGATGTGCCGACCATCGGGGAGCGCACCATCCGCAACGCGCACGCCGCGGGCTGCCGTTGTCTGGCGCTGGGCGCGGGGGACGTCATCCTGGTCGACAAGCCGGCGGTCCTGGCGACGGCGGAGGAGCTGGGCGTCTCGGTGGTGGGGATCGGGAGCGACGCGGAGGCGCAGGATTTCTGACGCCGGAGGCGGCGCCTTGGGTGGATCGTTGTGACGAAGGATCGGAATCAGCGCGATTTCGTCGGACGGGGCGGCCTCAAGCTCGCGCACGCGCTCGACGCCTTCGAGCTCGATGTCCGCGGCCTCGTCTGCGCTGATTTCGGATGCAGCGCCGGCGGTTTCACCGACTGCCTGCTTCAGCGCGGCGCGGCGCGCGTGCACGCCGTCGATACGGCGTACGGACAACTCGACTACAGGCTCCGGACCGACGATCGCGTGGTTGTGCGGGAGCGCACCAACGCGCTGCATGCGGCGCCGCCCGAGGGCGGTGTGGATCTCGTGGTCGTCGATCTGGGCTGGACGCCGCAGCGCCTGGCGGTCCCCGCGGCGCTGCGGTGGATGAAGACGCAAGGGCGGATCGTGACGCTGATCAAGCCGCACTACGAGGCTTCGGACCGGGGGCGGGGCGATCTGCTCGAAGGAGGCGTGTTGCCCGAGGAGGAGGCGGAGGCGTTTCTGCGCGAGACGCTCGCCGATCTCCCCGGGCTGAGCGTCGAGGTTCTCGGAGTCACGCGCTCCCCGATCGCCGGCGGCAGGCGCGGCGGATCGAAGAAGGGCGGTGGCAACGCGGAGTGGCTGGCGCTGCTGGCGGCGGCGAAACAGGAGTAGGGCGGTTGGATGGAGGCGTTGTTCCCGGACCTCTCGCGACTTGCGATCACTTCACGACAGGACGTTTGACCCTCTCCCCCCTCGGGTCATGCTGCATGGGCAGGGAGTGAGAGGAGAGAGTCATGCGCATCCGTCCGTTCGGCGCCGCCGTCGCGCTGCTGGGATCCGCCATCCTGACGGTCGACGCCCGCGCCGCCATCGTGGTGCAGACCGATCGCGGGCAGATTCTCAAGAACCAGGAGGATTCGGAGACGGGCAAGTGGGTCGTCCGCCTGCGATCCATCGACTCAACCGGGCCGACCACGTTCTGGATCGACGGCGACGGGAATGACGACATCCAGCTCATCGAGGTGCAGGCCGAGAACCCGGGGCAGGTCACGAAGCTTCGGATCGGAGGGGGCGGGCTCGGGAACATCCGGGACATCGATCGCATCGAGCGCACCGATGGGACGATCCAGGACATCTGGCTCGAGAAGATGCGCATCCGGCGCGATCTGGGCGACACGGATATCACCGTCATCGTCGATGCGATCGTCGGGGGCGATGTCACGGGCGATATCCGAATGCTGCCGCGACCCTTCGGCGGGCGGACGAACATCATCAGCCTCATCGTCCGCGGCGATCATGTGGGCGACATCGACGCCCCGGAGGGCGGCATCCAGACGATGCTGGTGGACGGGGTGATCGGAACCGTCGAGGCGCCGGTGGCGATCAACGTCAGCGGCAACATCAAGAATCTCCGCGCGTCGGAGATTCACGCGCACGTCGACACTGCCACATACGAGAACCCGGGGTTTCCGGGCGGCTATCTCGGGCGGTTCGAGACGATCGCCTCCCTCGATGGATCGGGCGTCTTCACGGGCTCGCTGCACACGAAGTCGTTCACGGGCTCGGTTCAGGATCCGGGAATCTACCTGGACGGGCCGCTCGAGGCCGACGTCCGCTTCGATGACAACTTCTCGTGGGGCATCGCTGAGATCGTCCTGCCGACGGGTGGGTTGCGCTCGCAGATCATCATCAACGGCTCGAACGTCGGAGCGGCGTGGACGGATCCGATCAAGATCGGCGAGGACGGCGATCCGGAGCAGATCGTCCTGTCGAATGCGCTGTATCCCGAGACGCCCGCGCAGGTGGGCGGCGGGAGCGTGGGCAAGGCGGCGTTTCGCCTGCATAAGCCCGCTTGCGCGCCGCCGCATCTCGGGGTGGGCGACAGCGAGGGGCCCGTGATTCTCCGCCATTACGGCCCCGTGAAGTGGGAGTCCGGAGCGCCGGTGATGGTCGAGAGCCGTCCGCGGGGGAGCTCGGAGGAGTGGGTCGATGTCACCTCCGATTTCGTGTTCACGCAGACGGATCCGCGCGATGTCGAGATACATCCGCTGCCCGGCGACTCATTCGATCCGGCGCTGGAGCACCGGGTTCTTCCGGTTCGATCGGGGGCTGGGGCGCTGCGCTGCGATGAGGTGGATGGCTCGCCGCTGGTCGAGCTCGATGACCCGACCTTCTTCGGGTACGACTATCGATTCACGGTCAAGGCGGGGTGCGCCGCGGATCTCAACGGCGACGGCGCGGTCAATGCGTCGGATCTGGCGTTGGCGCTGGGCGGGTGGGGCGTGTGCTCCGGTCCCTGCGCGGCTGATCTCAACGGCGATGGAGAGGTGAACGCAAGCGACTTGGCGCTGCTGCTCGGCGGCTGGGGCGGTTGCTGAGCGTCAGCGGCGCTCGATGGTCTGCTCGCGGTCTGGACCGACGCTGACGAGTCGGACTGGCGTGCGCACGAAGCGCTCGATGACCTCGATGAGGCGGCGAGCGTTGTCCGGCAGGGCGCTTTCCGAGGAGGCGGCGGTGATCTCCTCGGAGAAGCCGTCGACAGCGCGGTAGATCGGCTTGGCCTCCGCGAGCCCGCGCGCATCGGGAATGAAGCGGTCCGTCCGCCCGCCGTCGACCTCGTACGCCTCGCAGAGCAGGATCTCATCGAATCCCGCGAGCACGTCGAGCAGCGTAAGGGCGATCTCCGTGCAGCCGTTGAGCATGCACGCATAGCGCAGCGCGACCAGATCGAGCCAGCCGCATCGTCGGGGGCGGCCGGTCGTTGTGCCGTATTCGCGTCCTCGCTCGCGGATGCGCTCCCCGGCATCGTCGTGCAACTCCGTCGGGAAGGGCCCCCCGCCGACTCGCGTGCAGTACGCCTTGGCGATGCCGACGACGCGTCCGAGGTTTCGCTCGCTTACGCCCGAGCCGGGCCCGACGCCCAGAATGGAGCAGTTGGACGAGGTGACGAAGGGGTACGTTCCGTGATCGACGTCGAGGAGTGTGCCGTTGGCGCCCTCGAAGAGCAGCGGCTCGCCCTGCTCGAGCAGATCGTGCAGGAGATAGAAGG
Organism: uncultured Phycisphaeraceae bacterium; assembly: GCA_964451515.1. Lineage (GTDB taxonomy): Bacteria > Planctomycetota > Phycisphaerae > Phycisphaerales > UBA1924 > CAYVIJ01. The sequence continues at coordinate 63,312 of CAYVIJ010000003.1, forward strand.
TGTCGGTGATGAATGGCCGCAGCCGCTCGCCAAGGGCCGCGAGGCGCTCCACCGTGGCGGCGTCGTCGGTCTTGGGCGCCGTTGTGGCCAGGCGGGCCGCCAGATCCAGTCGGCGGCGCATGGCGTCGGGGCGGAGCAGGTCGGCGACGCGGATCGCGGTCCCGCGCTGCACCTTGTCCGCATAGGCGGGGCCGATGCCTCGAAGAGTCGTGCCGATGGATCGGTCCCTCTCCGTCTCGCCATCACCCGAGAGGGCCTCCTCCCGCGCGGCGTCCTCCGCCTTGTGCTTGGGGAGCACGACATGCGCCCGACTGGAAAGCCGCAGTCCGCTCGCGTCGACGCCCTGCTCCGTCAGCGCGTCCAGCTCCGTCACGAGCGCCTCGGGGTCCACCACGACGCCGTTGCCGATCACCGCAAGAACGCCCTGCCGGAAGATTCCGGAGGGGATCAGGTGCAGCGCGTATCGGGTCCCCTGGAACACCACGGAGTGGCCCGCATTGGCGCCGCCGTTGTAGCGCACCGCCGCCGCGTGCCCGGGCGTCAGGAGATCGACGATCTTTCCCTTGCCTTCATCGCCCCATTGGAGTCCGACGACCGCGGCGCAGCGCGGGCCGTTCTCGGACCGCTTGGGAGATGCGTTTCCCTCGTTCATGGGGGTTCCTCGCGTTCGCAGGGCGTCGGAAGGTTGACGCGATCCGGAAGCGTAGCGGATTTGAGAGCCCGGAAGCCTCGCGGGAGGCGCCGGCGGTGAGCGCGGCGGCGCCGATCGCCGATGAGATGAGCGCCCCTTTGACCAAGCCCGGACTCGAGGCCGCGACTCATGAGCGAAGAAACCATCCGAGTGATGTGCCCCAATCTGGTCTGCCGCCGCGTGCTGGCGGTGCCGGTGACGGCGCGCGGGCGGACGGTCCGTTGCCGGGGCTGCGGCGCGAACATCCGGATTCCGCAGAAGAAGGAGCCGCCGCGCCAGCCGCAGCCGGTTGAGGAGGAGACCGCCGGGGGAGATCAGGCGGGCGGGGAGACGACGACCTGACGCGCAGGCGGGGCGATCAGCTCTTGGAATCGTCTTCGAGGTCGATGTCGAAGTCGAAGACGCTGCTCTCGTCGTTGGCGGCTTGCGCGATCAGATCGGCGATTTCGTCGTCGCTGTCGCTGTCGCCGGCGTCCGCTCCACGAAGATCCTCCGGGTCCGTATCGTCGGGCGCGCCCGACTCCTTGGACTGCTCCAACTGGCGAATGGGCGGCTCGATCTCCTTCGGCTCGCCGTCGATCACGGCGGTGAGCGTGATGGAGCCGAGCGTCAGACGATCGCCCGGCGTGAGGGGCGTCTCCTGCGTGAGCTTCTCGCCGTTGATGAAGGTGCCGTTGCTGGAGCCCAGGTCTTCGACGAGGATGGCGTCGTCCTCGCTGCGGATGCGGCAATGCCGACGGGAGACGACCGGCAGCGGGATGCGGAGATCCGCCTGTTCGCCGCGTCCGAGCACGACATCGTCACCCTTGACGGGAAGATCCCGGCGGGCGCCGTCGTCCTTGAGGAAAACCAGGGTGAGATTCAACGCAGCGCCTTTCCAGCGGTGAGCACGCGGGCGGCATTGGCCGCCCGACCTACGATTCGCGTCGCGCCGCCCGGATGTTCCGGACGATGACGCCCCCGAGGCGGCTCCGCTGCGGGGCCGCCGAGTGAGCCCGGAGGGGCCGGTCTTGATGGTTCAGACTACCTCCCTGACCCTGCGCGGGCAAACGTTTTCACGCGGCGATCCGCTTTCCGATCGTCTGGCGCCGGCGCGCTCCCTGTACATCCACATTCCATTCTGCTTCCACAAGTGCCACTACTGCGACTTTTACTCCTTCGTCGACACGCAGGATCGTCAGGACGCCTTTACCCAGGCGCTGATCCGTGAGTTGGAGACCCTTTCCGGCGCGAGGCGCGCTTTCGGACCTGCCGGTGAGCCGCCCCGGCTCGAGACGATCTTCGTCGGGGGCGGGACGCCCACGCTGCTGCGGGTGGATCTCTGGGAGTCGCTCCTCGGCGCGCTCCGCTCCTTCTTCGATCTGTCGCCCATCACGCAGGGGGCGGGCGAGTTCACCGTCGAATGCAATCCCGAGACCGCCTCCGCCGAGCTCTTCGCCGCACTCCGCGCCGGCGAAGTCAACCGCCTCAGCGTTGGAGCGCAGTCCTTCCATCCCCGCCTCCTCGGGACCCTCGAGCGATGGCACGATCCGGAGAGCGTCGGGCGCGCCCTGCGCCTCGCGGCGGACGCGGGCATCGAGCGCCGCAGCCTCGATCTCATCTACGCCATCCCCGGCCAGACGATCGCCGAATGGGAGGCGGATCTCGAGCGCGCGCTCGAGATCGATCGCGGGCTCGAGCATCTCTCGGCGTACGCCCTCACCTACGAGCCGAACACCGCCATGACCGCGCGCCTGAAGCGCGGCGAGTTCGAGGCGGCGTCGGAGGAGCTGGAGGTCGAGATGCACCTGCTCGCTCGCGAGCGGCTGGCCGACGCCGGCTTCACGCGTTACGAGATCAGCAACTACGCGCGGCGCGCGCCGGACGAGCCCCCTTCCACGCCGACGCCGCGCGCCGCGTCGCGCCACAACCTCGTCTACTGGCGCAGCGCCTCGTGGCTCGCGGCGGGGCCCTCTGCGTCGGGCCATCTGCTGCTGGCGACGGAGGCGCCGGATGACCCGCCGTCGGGGCATCGCTGGAAGAACGCGCCGCGTCTGGGCGCCTGGCTGCGCGGGGTGAATGCGCGGGGGCGGAGCCCCATCGTCGATCACGAGCCTCCCGATCCGCGCCGCGCTCTGGGCGAGCGGCTCATGATGGGGATCCGCCTGGCGGAAGGACTGGACGCGGCGGCGCTGCTCGTCTGGGCGGAGCGCCTCGGACGGGCCGATGCGCTTACATCCGCCGCCAGCGCGGAGGAGGATCGCGGGCGGCTTGTGCGAGACTCGGGACGCTGGCGGCTGACCGACACCGGCGCGCTCTTCGCCGACGCGGTCGCGGGAGCGCTGATGGAGTCGATCTGACGGTGCGCTTGGGTCAGTCGCGCAGCGTGGCGGTGGTCTCGATGACGCCGGCCTTGAGACTGTTGTAGCGGATGGCGATCTCATCGCCTTCGTCCGCTTCGACGATGAACTCGAGCTTGGCGGTGTCGAAGCCGCCGACGCCGGAGACCATCAGCCGCTCGGGACGATCGCGCTGCTCCGAGACGTTGTCCATCCACGGATTGCGGACCACGCCGCTGGTGACGACCTCCGCTCCCTCGAGGGCCGCGATGTCCATGCGATGCAGCTTGTTCCGAGCCGCCCAAGCGGTGACGGTGGGGATGGCTCGCTCATTCAGGATCGTGGGCCGGACGCGCCACAGGCCGTCCCCGAGCCGCTCGGTCTCGACGCCGCGGAAGGAGATCCTGGGGAGATGACGGGCGTGGAAAAGGACGAAGGCCGCGTTGCGGTGGCATTCCTCCTCCAGCATCCATCCCTCGGGCACGCGGATCGTGTCGTGCTTATAGCCGCCGACCTCGATCGTTCCGTACTGCGGATGCTCGACCTCGGTCCATTCCGAGTACATGCGGCCAAGCGCGAGCTCGTCATTGAACTTCATGCGCTCTTCGTCGCTGACGGAGCCGTCGCCGTCGAAGTCCTGCTCGGGGCCGTAGAGCTCGTTGGTGAAGGAGATGGCGCCGTGGATGCCGTAGAAGTGGTTCACGGTCCCACCGTAGACGGTGTACAGATCCTCCCAGATGACCCAGTAGTTGTAGCCCGGGAGCATCTTCTCCCCCTCTTCGCCCAGGAAGTCGTAGACCTGGATGTCCTGCGGAGGGAATGGCGTCTCACTCTTGGCGCCGGGGCCGCGAAGGATCATTCGGCCCGTGTTGTGAAAGGACTGCGCTGCGGCGATGTTGGGCTTGGTCATCGCCCACATCGCGATCGAGCGGGTCTCTGGGATCTGAAGGGGATACTGCGTCGTTCCCGACTGCACATAGCGCGGCATCCAGGCGTAGCCCCATGTGCGGTTGGGGTCGATATAGCCCAGCACATCCTCATTCACGCGTCCGTCGCCATCGTTGTCGACGCCCTCGCTGCCGAGCAGAACGTAATCGCCGAGCTCTTCCCCCTGCACGCGGACGAGCAGGCGGGGATCGTCAGGATGGAGCTTGTGCGTCCCTTCGCCCAGCGGAACGCGTTTGCGCATCTGGGTGATTTCGCCATCGCCGTCGAGATCGTCGTAGCCGTCCTCGTCGAGCCGCCCGTCGCGATCGTCGTCGACCGAGTACTCGACGGTCCGCGGGAAGTTGGGAGTTGAAGGCTCGTCGAACCAGCGGGCCCGGCTATCCGGGCTGACCGTCGGCACGAAATAGAACGCGGCGCGGTCCATGAGCTCCGTCACACGATCGAGCTTGCCGTAGTTCTTGAGCATGTAATCGATGATGTAGAGCGTGGTCTCCGTCGCCTGGGCTTCGTTGGCGTGGATCGCGCCGTCGACGTACATCCCGGGCTTTGAAGTGTCGGCCCCCGTCGCCGGGTTATTGATCGTCAGCAGCCACATGTCGCGACCGCCCAGGCTCTTGCCGATGGACTCCAGCGACACCCACTGCGGGTACGCCTCGGCGTAGTCGGCGAGCATCGCGTCGATCTCATCCTGGTGATAGAGCCGGTTGAAATGCGGGTCGGGCGGCTCGCCAACGGGCTCGAGCGGCTGACCGGCCTGCGCGATGGCCGAGGTCAGCGTCGCCAGGGCGGCCAGGGAGCGGATCATCTGCAAACTCTTCATCTCAGCCTTCCTCCTCGAAGCGGATCGTCCGCTCATCCGAGCCGGCGTTCTCCGTCACCAGTCGCACGCCCGCCTGGGCGCCCTCTCGCGCCCGCACGAGCCATTCCGTTTTGAACACGCCTTCCGCGATCCGCTCGGTGGTCTGCCACGGCGCGCTGTTGATGAGCGTGACGCCCTCTCCGGGCTCGATCTCGAGCCGGGGAGGGATGTGCGTCCGGGCGCGCACGCTGAGGCGCGTTCCCGTCGGCAGGAATCCATCGTTGCGCGCCACCACCTTCACGCGATGCAGCCCGCCGCCGATGGCCTCGCTCTCCAGCGAGACAATTGAGACCTCCGCAAGCTTCTGCGCGATCTCGAGCGCCGTCTCTGTATGGACTTCGACCGCCTGCGCAAGGATTGGATCGGTCGGCGCGATGGCGGCGAACGGATCGACCCCGCCGACCTCGGCCTCCGTTCCGTCGGGGAGCGTGACGGGCGTCCACTCCGTGAACAGCTCGGGAGCGTTGGCGTCGACCCAGGCGAGCAGGTCGCGCGCGCGCACGACGCGCGGGTTGGCGCTGCCCTCGCCCGGCTCCTCGTCCGTCTTCCCGGAGCGGCGCAACATCTGGGCCATCTGCTCGGGCTGCATCATCCCCTGCTCGACGCGCTGCTTGATCGCCTCGGGCGTGAACTGGGCGGGCAGCTCCATGCGCTCCGTGAACTCCTCGAGCGTCGCATCGCTGAGCTCGGCGAACTCCTCGCTCGTCATCTCCTGGAGCTTGGCGATCGTGAGGCGGTCGTCGTCATCCTCCGCCGCCTCCTTCTCCGGTTTTGGCGGCCCCCAGACATCAAGCTCGAGCGCCATGATCCCCGCCTGGTAATACAGCCAGGGCGTCAGCCCGCCGTCGTCGTACTGCTCCGCTTGACGCTTCGGGTCGAATCCAGCCTCCTCGAGGCGCTCCTTGTACGCCTCGGCGAGTTTGTCGAGGAACTCGAGATCCTCGCTGTTCGGCGCCGTCGCGGGACCGACGCCGATGAACTGCACAAGCTGCTCCTTCGAGATGTTGTTCTGCACCACGAAGGGAAGGTCCTGGGCCACCTCCCAGACCTCGTCGAGCGTGTACTTCCGGTCGGGATCCAGCCCCAGAAAGTTCGCCATGTTCGTGGGAAGCTCGAATTCCATCGAGCCCAGATCGCCCGAGGAGCCCGAGCCGCGCGGGGGGCTCAGCAGGTTGTTCGCTGGCCCGTAGATGATCGCGACGGCGATGTTCCGGCGATCCAGCACGAAATCGAGGATCGCCCGAGTCTCGGGGGCGTAGGAGGACCACGGCCCGGCCTCGGGGTCGGGGAAGGGGAAGTTGTGCGCAAAGTTCATGTTCGGGGCGACGCCTCCGACGCCGTCTTCGTTGAACCGCCCGTCGCCGTCGTCGTCGATTCCCTCGCTGACCAGGCGGTAGCGCCCGCGCTGGCCCTTCATCTTGTCAGCGGGCGCCATCACGCGCTCGTCGGCCGCGTCCGGGATGTAGGCGCCCTCGGGATCGGGGATCCGCATCACGGTGATCCGCCCGTCGCCATCGAGATCGTTCGCGGGATCCTCCTGCTCGAAGCCGTCGCGATCGCGATCGATCGCCATCGCGTTGCCTACGCGCCGCTGACGCGGCGTCGTGAACATCGCGTCATGGGCGTCGGGGTTGAGCGCCGGCGCGATGTAGAACGTCCGCTCGCGCAAGAGGGAGCGAATCGACTCCTCGCCCGCCCGGTCGATCAATGTCATCAGCAGATGCAGCGCCGCCTCCGTTCCGGCGTTGTGGTGGCCGACGATATTCGCTCCGACGAACACCGCGGGGCGCTCCTCGGGCGGGACGTCCCCCGCGCCGGCCACGCGCGCCACATGGATGATCTCGCCCCCCGCGGAGACACCGATCGTCCAGATCCGCACCAGCTCGGGCGCCCGCTCCGACAGATCGAGGAGCCGCTGCTCGACGTCTGCGAAGTTGTGGTATGAGTCCCATGCCGGGGCCCCGGCGGGCGATTCTGTGTCCGCCGCCGCCTGCTCAGAAGCGCCGTCGGAGGCGCTCCAGGCCTTCTCCGGCGCGCCGAGGGCGAGCACGCTCCCGCCCGTGAGGGCGAGCATCCAGATCATTCCGCTTCTCACGACTGCTCTCTCCTTGGACGAAACCCGCCGATCGGGCCGGCGCGCACCGCCGCGCTGAACCCTCAGGATCGACGATACTGTTGACGGATCCCTCCGTTGCGAGAAAACCGATGACGCACCTCCCTCAGACCAGCGCATGTGAAGATGGCGAAAGAGGGCGGCTCCGCTCGCGCGGACTCCTCTCTTCGGCCACACTGATGGTTCTCGCTGCACTCGTCGCCGGCTGCGGTCAGGATGAGGCCCCGAAGGACCGAGAACCTGCTCAGCAGACGGTGGTCGAGCGTGGCTCGCCTGAACCCTCGTCCGAAGCCTCGTCCGTCGAGGAGGCGCCGCCGCGCGAGCCGCCATCCCCCGGCGCTCCCCCGATCCGGGTGCGGCCCGCGAGTCTGGACATGGGCCGCACTGTGCGCAGATCCGACGCGCGGTCTTCCATCGAGCTGGTCAATGTTGGCGAGGAGCCGCTCGTCATCCGCGGGCTGGCGAGCAGTTGTCCGTGTCTGAGCGGACGGGCGGACGGCGTCGCCCTGGCGGCGGGGGAATCCCATGAAGCGCGGGTGCGCTACACCGCGCCATTCGCGCTCGGGACGCAGACGCGCCCGCTGTATGTCGTGGTCGAGGGATTCGAGGAGGCGGTGCGTGTGGACGTGTCGATCCACTCCGTGCCGGCGCTGGCTCTCGATCCGCCTGCGCTGGATCCTGAAGCGCAGGAGCGGCTCACGATCACGCTGCGCTCGCTGGATGACAAGCCGATCCGGATCCTCCGCGTCACGCCCGAGGCGATTCCCGATATCGAGTCGCTGCGCGAGCGCGGGCCGGCGCGTGAGATCTCCTTGCAGTGGACACGCGCTGCGTGGGAGGCGGCGGGGAGGCCGGCGTCGATCATCTTCCACACCAATCGGGAGGACGATCCCCGCGCCATTCTCCAGACCAACGCCGCCGCGGCCCGCTCGCAGGAGACGCGGGAGGGATCCGGGGACGAGTCCGAGGGCTCGCCCTCTGGCGAGGGAAGTTGACGCGGGTATACTCCTCGCCCCGCCGCCCGAAGGGGCCGGATGGGCCGTTAGCTCAGTTGGCTAGAGCGTTCGCTTGACGTGCGAGAGGTCACTGGTTCGAGTCCAGTACGGCCCACTTTCCCCCTTCACAACGCCTGGAACACGCTTGCGCCGTCCGCTCCGTCTGAGGCGGGCGGCGGTATCCTGCGCCAACGCCCTTTCGATTCGCTTTCCCATGCCCTCCTCAGCCAGAGCCCGGCAAGTCGCGGTTGAGATCGTCCGCACGCTCCGCGACGCGGGCCATGTCGCCTATCTCGCGGGCGGCTGCGTGCGCGATGAGCTGCTTGGCGAGCATCCGCAGGACTACGACGTGGCCACCGACGCCACGCCGGATCAGGTCCGCGGCCTTTTTCAGCGTGTGAACGAAGTTGGCGTCTCGTTCGGGGTGCTGCTGGTGACGCGCTCGGGCGTCACCGTCGAGGTGGCGACGTTCCGAGAGGAGGGTGAGTACTCCGATCGGCGACGCCCGGACGACGTCCGCTTCGCCGACGCGCCGAGCGACGCGCGACGGCGCGACTTCACGATCAACGCGCTTTTCCTGGATCCACTGGCGCCGGCGGCGACGCATTTTGACAGGGCGGAGGGGCCGCCCTTCGGTGTGCAGGGAGAGGTCATCGATTTCGTCGGCGGGCTGGACGACCTGCGCGCCCGCCTGATCCGCGCCGTGGGCGATCCGGATCGCCGCCTCTCGGAGGATGATCTGCGCGCGCTGCGCGCCGTTCGGTTCTCGGCCCGCTTCGGTTTCGAGATCGAGCCCGAGACCGCGCGGGCCATCCGTCGCCACGCGGGCGAACTTGTGGGCGTCTCGCCTGAGCGCATCGGGCATGAGATGCGCCGGATGCTCGAGCACCCGGCGCGCGCTCGGGCGGCGTCGCTGATGTTCGAGCTCCGTCTCGTCGAGCCGGCGCTGCTCACGAACCGCTGGATGCCCGAGGGCGCCGACGCCGCGGCGCTGCCCACCCTCGAAGCGCTGCCAAGAGACGCCCGCTTTACGGAGTCGCTCACCGCGTGGGCGCTGGACTGTCTGGCCCCCGAGAAGGAGAGAGTCGGGCTGGAGGCGATTGAATCGCGCGCTGCCCGACTCATTTCCGCGCTGCGCGACGCGCTGTGTCTGACCAACGAGGAGCGGCGGCTTCTGGCGGATCTGCTGGGGGGGATCGCCACGCTTGAGCGAGACTGGCACGGGCTGACCGTCGCTCGACAGAAGCGGCTCGCGGGCGAGGCGTGGTTTCCGCCGGCGCTGCGGATCGTGCGCGCCCGCCGCCCGGGGATCGCCGACGCCATCGATCGGCGCCTGGCGGAACTCGTCTCCACCATCTCCGGGCTGTCGCCGGCGCCGCTGCTCAGCGGGGACGACCTGCTCCGCCTCGGCGTGCCCCCGGGCCCGGAGATTGGGCGCCTTCTGGAGACGCTGTACGACGCTCAACTCGAGGATCAGGTGCGCACGCGCGAGGACGCAGAGCGACTGGTTCATCGCCTGCGGGCCGATTGACCCCCGCCGATCGGGCGGCGGCGGGGCGGAGCCTTCCGGAATGGATCAGAACCGGGGATGGACGGCCCCGTATAATCCGAGGCAGCCATTTTGCGCGCTCGGATCGGACAACGCTGGATCGTCTTTTTCCACCCGCAGTGAGGAACGCCCATGCGGAATCACGGAGCTTTTCGTCTACTTCTCGCCTTGCTGGCTCTGGCCTTCGCCACGGCGTCTCTGACGCCCGTGGCGCCCGTCGCGCTCGCGGATGACTCCGCTCAGCAGGAGGTCCAAGCGACGGATCGCGTCGTCCTGCGCAGCGGCAAGATCGTCGAGGGCAAGATCGTCGACGAGACGGAGAGCGAGATCGAGATGATCGTCGTGGTCGCCGGGATCTCCGCCCGGACGACCTACAACAAGACGGACATCCTCGAGATCCAGCGCGGGGTCATCGAGCCTGAGCAGGCGAGCGCGGACGCCCCCGTTGAAGACCGCCGCCCCAGGCGGCGCGAGCGCGAAGAGCCCGAGCGCCGTGAGGGCGGGACTGTCGTCTACCTGATGGAGATCAACGGCATCCTGATCGGGGAGGAGGGTCTTCAGGGGTTTCCTCAGGAGACGCCGATCTCCCGCACACCGCTTCAGGAGCTCTTCGACGACGCGGCGGAGCATGACCCCGAGGTGATCATTGCAAAGCTCGACGCCCGCAGCGTCGGCGGACTGCCGGGCGTCTTCGTCGCCGAGGAGCTCGGCCCGATCTTTGAGAACGCGGTCTATCGCGAGGGGCGGCGGGTGGTCTTCTGGATCGAGGAGGCTGTCGGCGGCGCGGGGCTGTTGCCCTTTGTTTCTCCGGAGATCTATTTCACCAGCGAAGGGCAAATGGGCGGCCTCGCCTCGATCGGTGAGATCGACACCAGCGATACGGACGTGAACGAGAAGCTGATCTCCGCGGCGATCGGGCACGCGGAAGGCATGGCGATCAAGGGCGGCTACGACCCGGTTCTGATCACGGCGATGGCGCGCACGCCGGCCTGGCTCTTCTTCAAGCTCGAGGGCGGCAAGCCGCGCTATATCCAGTGGGAGCCGCGTCCGAGCGATGGGGAGGGGTGGATCCTGTTGACCGACGATGGGGATGGAAAGAACGAGGATGACTCCGTCTTCGGCGGCGACGATGTGCTGAATCTGGACGCGGAGCTCGCTCGCAAGCTTCGCGTATCGCAGGGGACGATCGATCGCGTCGAGGACCTCGTCTACGAGCTGGGCGTGGGGCGCGATTATGTGATCGAGAAGGGGCGCTCGAAGACGATCCTCTCCGACTGGCGTGAGGACGTCGCGAACGCCATTGATCAGATCCGCCGGCTTCAGGATCGCATGGAGGAGCTCGGGCGCGGTCGCGACCGGCGCGAAATCGGGCAGATGATGCGGAGCCTGCGCGAGCTTCGGAGCCTGCTGGAGCGGTACGCGGAAGTGCTCGATCCGGGCGGGCAGCAGCGGGCGCAGATTGACATTCGTCTGGAGCAGCTGCGGCTGGCGTTGCGGGAGCTCACACAGCGTGAGCGCCGGCGCAACCGCCGCTAATCGCTTCGCGAAATTACGAACGCCACGAGGTGCACCAAGACATGACCAGATTCCTTCGGACGATCACGCTCATTCTCGCCGCCGTCGCCGTGCTCGCTTCGACAAGCGCGATCGCGGACACCGTCCGCCTGAAGGACGGAACCGTTCTCGAAGGCGAGATCGCGCGCGAGGGAGCGGACTTCATCTTTCTCGTCGTTCAGGTCGGCGACATCGAGCACACGCGGCTCATTCTCCGCTCGGACATCTCCTCCATCGAGCGCGAGGGCGCGGATGAGGAGGAGGCGGCGGACGATGCGCCCGCCGATCGTCCGGCGCGCCCGGGCGAGGGGCGTCCCGATCCCGCGCCGCGCGCGGCGGCGGGGGCGGCGCGACTGGCCTTCATCACGCTCGAGGGCATGGTCGGACCGCTGATGAACGCCAACGCGCTTCGGGAGTCGGTGGATCGGCTCGAGGATTGCGACGTCGACGTAGTGGTGCTTCGCATCAACTCGGGCGGCGGCGCACTCTCGGAAGTTGAGCCTCTCTCGAACGCCATCCACAAGACGATCAAGCCCAACTATCGCGTGGTCGCGTGGATTGAATCGGCGATCTCAGCCGCCGCGATGACGGCCGCGACCTGTGAAGAGATTGTCTTCATGAAGGAGGGCAACTTCGGCGCCGCGGTCGCTTTTCGCCAAGGTGGCGGCGGCACCGCCAAGGCGATTGAAGGCGAAGGGCTCGAGCGCGTGCTGGCGCTTGGCGAGGAGCTCTCCAAGCGGGGTCGCCATGATCCGCTCGTCCTGAAGGCGATGCAGATCGGGACGGATCTATCCGTCGACATCGATGAGAACGGCGTCCCCAGGTGGCGGAACGATCTCGAAGGCCAGTACATTGTCTCGACTGAGAACGTCATTCTCACGTTCAACGCGCTCGACGCCGTGAAGTACAAGTTCGCGCGCGGACTGGCGGACACCAAGGATGAGCTCGCGAGCCTGCTCGGCTACGAGGAATGGGTCGAGGTGTGCCCCGAGTCGGATCGCTATATGCAGCGGTTCCGCGAGAACGTCGAACGCGCGCAGGTCGAGACGCAGGAGCTGCTCGGAAAGATGCAGGTGGCCCTTGAAGCCGGACAGGTGAGCCGCGCTCGCCGCTTCCTGGGGGAGATCCGCGGCTGGGTGTCCCGCGCGCCGTCGCTCAGGACTTACGGCACCCCGCCGTTCACGCGCGAGTGGTTCCGCCAGGTCGAGGAGCAGCTTCGCGATCTTCAGCGTCAGCAGGCTGAGCGTCGACGCCGTTGAGCCCCTGCAACGGGAACGCCTCCGCCACCACGTCCAACGCCGCCACGGCGTCCCCGCAGCACATGAGCCCGGAGGAGTTCCGACGCCTCGGGCGTCAGGTGGTCGACTGGATCGCCGCCTACATGGAGCGTGTCCGCGATCTCCCGCCCGCATCCGACGTGCGCCCCGGCGACGTCGCCAACATGCTCCCCGAGTCTCCGCCTGAGCGGGGGGAGTCGCTGGAAGCCGCGCTGGCGGATCTGGATCGCATCATCCTTCCCGGGATCACCCACTGGCAGTCGGGCCGCTTCTTCGGCTACTTCCCGGCCAACGCGAGCGGCCCCGCGATCCTCGCAGAGATGCTCTCGGCCGGGCTTGGGGTCCAGGGGATGCTGTGGTCGACGAGCCCCGCCTGCACGGAGGTGGAGACGCGCATGCTCGACTGGCTGGCGGAGGCGCTCGGGCTGCCGGAGCGTTTCACCTCCCGCAGCGAGACGGGAGGCGGCGTGATTCAGGGGACGGCGAGCGAGGCGGTTCTCGTCGCCCTGCTCGCGGCGCGCGCCCGTGGCGGCGAAGGCGCGGCGTCGCCAGTGGTCTACGCCTCCAGTCAGGCGCATTCCTCTGTGACAAAGGCCGCGATGATCAGCGGGTTGGGACGGGAGGGCGTGCGTCTCGTGGAGGTTGATGGGGCGTTCGCGATGGATCCGACGTCGCTGGCGCGCGCGATCGAGGCGGATCGCGCCAGCGGGCGCCATCCATTGTTCGTGTGCGCGACGGTGGGGACGACGTCATCGACGGCGGTGGACCCCGTCCGTCCGATCGGTGAGATTTGCGTGCGCGAGGGGCTGTGGCTGCACGTCGACGCGGCGTACGCCGGGGCGATGTGCGTCTGCCCGGAGCATCGCGGGCTGATCGACGGAGTTGAGCTCGCCCACTCGTTCAACTTCAATCCGCACAAGTGGCTGCTGACGAACTTCGATTGCTCGGCGCTCTGGACGGCGGATACGCCCACGCTGGTCAAGGCTCTGTCCATCACGCCCGAGTATCTGCGCAACCGGGCGTCGGAGTCGGGCGGCGTCATCGACTATCGCGACTGGCAGATCCCGCTTGGGCGTCGATTCCGCGCGCTGAAGCTGTGGTTCGTCATGCGCCATTACGGACTTGAAGGGCTGCGCGCGCACGTTCGTCGTGGAGTCGAGCTGGCGAGGCGATTCGAGCGGTGTGTGCGCGAGGACGAGCGATTCGAGCTCGCGGCGCCGCGCAGCGCCTCGCTCGTCTGCTTCCGTCTGCGACGCGGAGATGAGCCGACGCGCACCCTCTTCGAGCGCGTCAACGCCTCGGGCGAAGCGCTGCTCACGCACACGACGCTGCCGGATCCCTCCGATCCGTCTCGGGAGCGCTTCGTCATCCGCCTCGCCGTCGGGGCGCCTTCGACCGATGAGTCGCACGTCGATCGCGCCTGGCGCGCTCTTGCGCGCGAGGCGGATGCGGTTCTCGGCTTATCCTGATGACGCCTTGTCGCCAAGACCCACCGCCCGCCGAAGCGGCGAAGGGATGGCCCCCGGGGGATAGACGCGTCGAACGCGCTGCTCGGCGCCGATGATGTCGATGCGCTCAATCGCCAGCGATCCATCCACGACGCCCAGATCCAGCTCCGTCGCCGGATTGCCGTCGAAGTCGAGGAGCGTCAGTTGCGCGCGCGGCTCGAGTGGAGTGTCGACGTACGTCGTCGCTTCGGATTTCGTCGATGAGAGAAAGACGAGCGTCGATTCGACTTCCTCGCTGTTCGCGCGCTCCAGCGATCCTTCTGCATCGCTCATCCAGCCATCGGCTGTGCGTTCGAAGGAGCGATCCCCGCCGGCGCTCGCGAGGCGCAGCCCCGCGATGTCCTCGGGGAGTTGGTCCGTCGCCGTGGCGTCAAGGTACCGCGATGGATCGACGGGCAGTGTCGAAAGGGGAGCGGCGCCGATCACGAAAACGGTCTCGCCCCCGCTGGAGCGGGCGTAGAGCTCGTCGCCTTCGAGGTCGGCGAGGGCGCCGATGACCAGCGAGCGCGTTTCGGTTTCGACGAACACGTCTCCCTCGTCATCGACGCGCCGCTGATCCGTCTCCGCGATGATCCGGACGAGAGGGCGATCGAAGCCGAGGTCTTCTTCGCTGAGACCCGTTCGATCATCGATGAACTGGCGGATCGTGAACTCGGCGATCGAGCCGATGGCCTCCTGGACCGTTTCCTCGCTCGCGCGGGCCGGCGCCGGCTCCCGGATCACCCAACGGCGTCCCGCGCGATCGAGAAAGACCCGCCGATCCTGGGATTCGATGATCAGGCGCGAGACGTCCGCTCCGAAGCCGGGCATCGCCGACGTGTCGCGCCATCCGCGCGGCCCCGGATTCGTGAACGCCTGGTAGATCGAGTCGTCGACATACCCCGAGCGCTCCCCGCCGACCGTCGCCAGACGGACGCCCCCGATCGCAGCGCCGCGGAAGCGCAGCGTGGTCTCGGCGCCGCCCTCCTGCGCGAGCCGCACTGTCAAGGCATCGCGATCACCGGCTTCGGTCTCGGGCGGTGGCTCCGCGGCTTCGTCAGGCGCGGCCTCAGCGCGCATCCTCCTGAGGACGCTGAGCAGCGCCCGCACGCGCGAGGGCTGCGCGGGCCAGATGAGATCCTCCTTGCCGGGGCGGGCGATGCGCAAGCGCCAGCCGCCCTCATGCGTCCGTTCGATTACTTCGACGCCGCGCCCCTCTCCGTGATCGACGGCGATCGCCGCGATGCGCGCCGGCTCGAGCTCCAGCAGCGGCTCGCCCGCCGCGGCGGGCGCGGCGCCGCGACCGCCGCTCAGCAGCGTCGCGATGGCGATGATCGACAAAGCGATCACCAGAACGAGCGAGATCACCAGCGCCTGTCTTGACATGACGATGCTCCTGCCTTCAGCCCCGTGCGATCCGCCACGCCGCCGCCGTCATGATGACCAGAGCGGGCAATCCCGCCGCAATGGCCCACCGAAGGGCCGCCGCTTCGCCTTCGCTGAGGGCGCCGATCCGCGAGATCTCCAGCGAACGCGCGCTGGGGGCGATCAGCTCATCCAGCCCCGCCAGCCAGTACAGCGACGCCTCGTAGAGCTCGATGTTCCCGGGGTGGCTCGCCACGATCCGCCCCTCGACGCGCTGGGCCGGCATGGTGAACTCGTCGAAGAACCAGCCGTTGGAGCCGACGACCACGAAGCGCTCGGGCGCCTTCGCGCCGGGAGGGCGTCGCTGAGCCGCCGCGGCGACGATCCAGGGGGCGTCCACATCGTCGAACTGTGGGTCGGGCCGAGGCGGATTCGAGAGCGTCGACCGCTGCGTCGCGGAGAGGCTGCGGAAGCGGACCCATTCCGACTCAGCCCAGGATTCACCCTCGTCCCGGGCGATGAGAAGGGGCCATGTCTGCGCCGGGGCTTCGTCGACGAGCTCGATGGGGACCGCCCATCCCAGCATCGTCCGCAGCCCCGAGAGCGCCTCGCCGATGGGATGCCCCGCCTCGCCGCCGGCGATCTCCGTGGCGGGCGTTACGACGGGACCGCCGGGCGCGCTCTCCCGATGCAGCAGCGGCGAGCCCGAGAGAACGCGGACCCCCAGCTCCTCCTCGAGAAACGCGGTCATGGGATCCGGCTCGCCGACCGTCGGAAGCTGGGAGGGCTCCACACTGATGAGCGTCGGCTCGCCCGCTTCGACAAGCCGCCGCACGACCTTCGACAGCGCGCCGACGCGCTCCGCTCCCTGAGGCGTGAGCGCCGCGGCCCCGAGCGTCACGTAGACGACGGGGCGCCCGCTCTCCGGATCAACCTCCGCGACGGAGGGGGGATTGTCTTCGATCGTCGCGGGCCATTCGAGCACGTCCACGCCGCGGAGGCGGTTGCGGTCGAGGAAGCCGGCGAGGACGCGTCGGGCGTCGCTTGTCGCGGGGTCGCCCGAGGCGTCGAGCACGCGCTGCCCGAGCCCGTGGACCAGGATCACAATGGGATTGCGCACGCTCACGAGCGACGCCAAGGCCGTGGCGATGAGCTCCTCGCCCACGAAGCGGACGCTCGCGATCCCAGCGCCCGCCGCCTCCAGCGTCGCGGCGCTTGGAAAGAGCGCGGAGAACCGCACCGCCGTGGCGCCGCTTGGCGAGACGATCACCACCGCCGGCCCCGCCTCGAGTGTGCGAGTCACCGCCAGCGCCTGCGGAGCTTCGAGCCGCTCGAGGGCGTCAGCGCTGCTGACCGCCTGCTCGCCCAGCGTCCGCGCCTGACGGGCGGCCGTCTGAGCGGCGGTCTGGGCCGCATCGCCGCCCGCGGCGGCGATCTGCTCGAGGGATTGCGCAAGGGCGACGAGCTGCTCGCCCATGCGAGCGGTGGGCCGCAGCGCCTCGCGGCGCGCCTGGTCGATGGCGATGAGCGTTTCAGCGCGCAGGGGGGCGAGCGCCTCTCGATCGATCGACTCGGCGAGGCGCGACGCCTCAGCGCTCCAGGCGCGGACGACGCCCGCCGACTGCCGAAGCGCCGCCGCCTGCTCGACGCCCTCGATGTCCGCCACGTCGTGCAGCCGCTCCGCGAGGGGCTCGAGTCCACCTGACAAGGCGTCGGCGGCCTCCAGCAGCGCCGCCGCGGCTTGGGCGTTGGCATCGACGGAGGAGGCGGAGAGTTGCACCAGCCGCTCGATGAGGCCCTCGAATGATTCCCGATCGGCGCGAGAGACCGCGCTGAGAGCGCTGAAGCGGACGAGGTCGGAGGAGCGGTCGAACTCACGGAGCATGTCGAAGACGCGCCGGCGGATGCTCGCGTCCAGCGCTGCGGCGCCGCCGCCCGCGGGCGGATCGAGCACGACGATGATCTCGTGCGGCTCCTCGAGCGAGCGAAGCAGCCGCGTCGTGCGTTCGGAGAGGCGCTGGGCGCCCGCCATCGTCATGTCGATCCGCAGCGCGTACGCCGTGCCGAGGGTGATCGCCAGCGCCGCCGCCGCTGTGACCGCGAAGAGCAGCAGGGCCGTGGAGGCGCCGTACTTCGCGCGCCGGACCGTCGCGCCGCCTTCTGCTTTGCCGCTTATCGCCATCGTCTCGACTCCACGATGACCACCGCCACCACCACGAACCAGGCTGAGAGGCCCAGGAAGAAGATCGCATGCCCTGTGTCCAGCACGCCCTTGGCGAAGTCCATGATGCGGACATCGATCGAGAGACCATACAGCCACTGATCGAGGGGCGGGCCGAGCTGGGCCGCGCCGAGGACGGGTCCGATCCGCGCCAGCGCGAGAAAGAACAGCGTTCCGAGCAACGCGACAAGCTGGTTCGACGTCGCCGCGGAAAAAGCGAGCCCTATAGAGATGTAGAGAGATCCGACGAGCAGCAGCCCGAGATAGCCCGCGGCGATGGCGCCCCAGTCGGGCGACGCCAGCCCCTCGAGCACAAGAGCGTAGACCACCGTCGGCGCCAGGAGCGTCGCGTAGAAAGAGAGCCCGCCCAGCCACTTGCCGAAGACGACTTCCCAGTCGGAGACGGGCGCCGTCATCAGCGTCTCGATCGTTCCCGTGCGCAGCTCCTCGGCGATCAGGCGCATCGAGATGGCCGGAGCGATCACGACCGCCAGCCGATCGGCGACGGTGAAGAAGGCGCGCATCGATGCGGGCTCGCCGGGCTGGATGGTCCCGACGCCGAAGAAGATTCCCGTCAACAGCAGGAACAGCGCCAGCAGCGCCCAGCCGCCGACGCGCCGGTAATACGACGCCAGTTCGCGTCCCGCGATCGCAAGCGCCGCGCTCACGCGGCGCGCTCCGCTGCGGAATCCGGCGCGGGCTCTGTTGGCGCCGGGTCGGACGTGAGCTCGATGAAAAGCTGCTCCAGCGAGACCGCGTCGCGGCGCAGTTCGCGCACCAGCAGGCCAGCCTCCTGGGCCGCGCGGGCCAGCGCCTCGCGGAGATCGCCCGCCGATTCGGGCGGCTCGACGATGACGCGGATCCATTGGTCATCGCCCTCGATCTTCTCGACGCGGATCCGTGAGTCGCCCGCGACGGCGCGGAGCGGCGCCGCCGTTGTCTCCGCGTCGCCCGTGCGGTGGATCTCCATGTGGATGGGCGCCCGCCCGCGCCGCCCTCTCGAGAGCTCTTCGAGCGTCCCATCCGCCCGCACCCGCCCGCGCGCGATCATCACGACCCGATCGCAGGTCGCCTCCACCTCCGGCAGGATGTGCGAGCTGACCAGCATCGTCTTGTCCGCCCCCAGCTCGCGCACGAGCGAGCGCATCTCGACGATCTGCGCGGGGTCCAGCCCGCTCGTCGGCTCGTCGAGAATCAGCGCCGGCGGGTCGTGCAGCATCGCCGCCGCCAGCCCCACCCGCTGGCGATAGCCCTTGCTGAGCTCGCCGCTCCGGCGGGTCCGGACCTCCGTCAGCCAGCAGCGCTGCACCGCCCGCTCCACCGCCGCCGCCCGCTCTAGCCTTCGAAGCCCATACAGTCGCCCGCGATGGTGCAGGTAGTCTCGCACCCGCATCTCGGGGTAAAGGGGCGTCGTCTCGGGGAGATAGCCAAGCCGCCGCCGCACGGCTCGGGTGTCGTCCACCGAATCCAGCCCGTCCACCAGCACGCGACCCGAGGTGGGGGGGAGGTAGCCGGTGATGATCCGGATGGTTGTGGTCTTGCCCGCCCCGTTCGGCCCCAGCAGCCCGACCACCTGCCCCTGCTCGGCGCGGAACGTCACGCCGCGGACCGCCTCCACCCCGCCGAACCGCCTGTGCACCGAGCGAACCTCGATCATTGCAGCAACAGTAGTCGGGCGGGATCGACCGATGTCATGACGAATCCCACTTCGATTCACCCGAGGAAGTCTTTGAGCCGTCCCATCAGCCGCCGTAGACTGCACCTGGAAGCCCCGAAACGCATCGGGGAGAGAGATCGACCTCGCGGCGTTCGCGCAGCGTCGGGCTGAGATGTCCAAGAGCCAGCCCAAGAAGAAACTCCTGCTGCTTGGCGGGGCCTCCCTGCCTGCGGATGCGCTGGGCGCTTTCGTCGGGGAGGAGTACGAGTTCGTCACCGTCCCTCCGGAGCGGCTCGGTGAGGAGATGGAGGGGGCCGAGACCATCGCGGTGCTCACCTCCCCAGCGGATCTGATCACACTGGGCGTCGGCTTCGGCGATCCTCGGATGGCCTCCCTTCTGCGGGCGATCGGGGAGGGGGTCTGCCTTGTCTCGGCGGAGGGCGAGCTGCTCTGGTCGGACGAGCGCTTCAACGGATTCCCCGAGCCAACGCGACGGGCGATCGTCGCGAGGTGCTCGGAGGCGGCGCATCAGTTCACCACATCGGGCGCTCGGCGCCTGAGCTTGCAGGTGGACGTGGAGGAGAGCGGCGAGCAGCGGCATCTGGAGATCACGATCGCCCCGGCGGCGTCGGCTCCGGTGGAGGCCCCGGCGGCGGCGTCGAATGAGCAGCGGATTCCGCCCGGCGCGGTGGTCGCGGTGGTGTGGGACATCACCGAGTCGCACCGGGCGCGACAGACGATCGAAGCGGTGGATCGCGCTGGGCGCGAGTTGATTCGCCTCGATCCCGAATCCGTGCGTGGGCTGAACGCAGCGGAGCGCCTGACGCTGCTGGAGGAGAAGATCGTCAAGGTGGTGCGGCGGCTGCTGCGCTTCGACCATTTCTCCGTGCGGGTCCGCGACGAGAAGACGGGCAAGCTCGAGGTCGTCATGTCCGTCGGATTGCCGCGGGAGGCTTCTGAGATCCGTCTCGAGGCCGCGGCGGATGGGCAGGGGATCATGGGTCACGTGGCGTCGACGGGCCAATCGTACCTCTGTCGCGATGTCGCGAAGGATTCGCTGTACGTCTCCGGGCTCGAAGGAGCGCGTTCTTCACTAACGACGCCGCTGCTGCTCGACAATCAGGTCATCGGGGTCATCAACTTCGAATCGGAGGCGCCGGACGCCTTCAGCGAGCAGGACCGCATCTGCGCGGAGATCCTCGCTCGCTATGTGGCGATCGCGCTGCATATTCTCGATCTGCTCGTGCTCGAGCGCTGGTCGACGAACGAGGCTGTCTCGGGGCGCGTGGAGGGAGAAGTCGCCGAGCCGCTGGAGGATCTCGCGTCGGAGGCGGAATGGCTGCGGCGTCAGGCCGCGTCGGACCCTGAGTTCGCTCGGCACATCGACCGCGTTCTGGGGGACGTCGAGGCGATCCGCAAGCGCATACGCGACGTGGCACGCGGCCCGCGCACGATCCTCGGCGCAGACAAGCTGCTGCGCGAGGAGCGCAGGGAGCCCCTCTTTGAGTCCAAGCGGGTGCTGGTCGTGGATGACGAGACCTCGATCCGCGAAACGATTCGGGAGGTGCTCCAGCAGCGCGGGTGTCGGGTCGTCCTCGCCGACACCGGCGCCGCGGCCCTCGATCAACTGGAGGCGGCGCGCCGCAACGGCGAGCGCTTCGATCTGGTCATCTCCGACATCATGATGCCGGATCGCAATGGCTACGAGGTCTTCTCGGCTGCGAAGCGCGTCGACGCCGACCTGCCGGTGATTCTCATGACCGGCTTCGGCTACGATCCGCATCACTCCGTGGTCCGCGCTAGCCAGGAGGGCCTCTCCTGCGTGCTCTTCAAGCCCTTCCAGGCGGCGCGCCTCGTGGACGAGGCGCGCAAGGCCCTGAAGGGAACCTGCGAGGATGTCGCGTGAGCGCGCCCGCGTCCCGTTCGCAGGGCGGTGAGAGAACGTGGACGACCCGCGAGCTGCTCGACTGGCTCACCAACGCCTTCCGGAAGGAAGAGCTCGACAGCCCGCGCCTCTTCGCGGAGCTTCTGGTCGCGCATGTTCTCGGCTGCGAGCGACTGCGCCTCTACATGGACGTCGATCGCCCCGCGTCCCCGCTGGAGCGCCAGACGCTGCGCGATCTCACCGCCCGGGCGCTGGCGCACGAGCCCGTGCAGTATCTCGTCGGCGAGGCGTGGTTCTTCTCGCTGCCCTTCCATGTCGACCAGCGCGTTCTGATCCCACGCCCCAGCACGGAGACCCTCGTCGAGCTCGTCCTCCAGCACGCGCGCTCCGAGCCGGGCTTCGATCGGGCGACCATCGCCGACATCGGCGCCGGCTCCGGCGCGATCGTCATTGCCCTCCTCAGGAACCTGCCGCAGGCGCGCGCTCTCGCGGTGGACCTCTCGGAGGACGCCCTGGAGGTCGCCCGACTGAACGCCGAGCGTCATCACACGCTCGATCGGCTCGAGCTCGTCGCGGGCGATCTTCTCGAGCCGCTCCGCGCCCATCCGCTCGGGCGCGACCTGCATTATCTCGTCGCCAATCCACCCTACATCCCCGATGACGAGTGGGAGGCGGTCCCGCGCAACGTCAAGGACTATGAGCCCGAGCGCGCGCTCCGCGCCGGTCCGGATGGCCTGCGGTTCGTGCGCCCGCTCATCGAGCAGGGGCCCGAGCGGCTCCGCACCGGCGGCTTGCTGCTGGTCGAGATCGCCGCCTCCACTGCCGACGCGGCGCGCGCCATCGCCCGGGAGAATCCCCTGCTGGAGAACGTCCGCATCGAGCGCGATCTGGAGGGGCATCCGCGCGTGCTGGTCGCCCGGCGGGCGGCGCGCTGAGTTGACGAATCGGGATCCAAACGGCGCGCGGCCGGCGAGCGATGAAACCGCTCGGAGGCCCGACGCGCCGCGGCCGACGGCGAGGGGTTCGGGGGATGCGACTCCCCCGGGGGGAGGGCGGCCGCCGGCTCTCTCTCCTCAACTGGGGTGTTCGCTGGGGGTCGAGCGCGGGTTCCTCCAAGTTCGCAGTGGCGCCCCGGGTTCCCGGCAGCGGTGAGCCGCGCCCAGGCCACCTATGCTCAAACGTGATGAAGACCGCTTCGCGCGCCCCGGATGAACGACAGACAGGCTCGCCACCCTCCGCGTGGCGGGCAGGGCGTCTGCTTGTCGAGGATCTGGGCCGGATCGCCTACCAGGAGGCGTACCAGATCCAACTCGATCGCGTGAACCGGCAGATCGAGCGGCGCGAGGAGGCCGATTCGCCCCTCGGGACGCTCCTGCTGCTGGAGCACGATCCGGTGATCACCGTGAGCAGGCGCCCGGACGCTCGGAAGCACCTGCTGGCGACGCCCGAGCTGCTCGCGACGCATGGCGTGACGGTGGCCGAGACCGATCGCGGCGGCGACATCACCTACCACGGCCCGGGCCAGCTCGTGGGCTATCCCATCATCGACCTGAAGCGGGTTGGCGGCCAGGCGGGGCTGGGGCTGCATGACTACATGCGGCTGCTGGAGCGCGCGGTGATCGCGACGTGCGGCGCCTTCGGCGTGCGCGCCCATCGAGACGTTTGCGCGACGGGCGTGTGGGTCGGCGGAGGCGAGGAGCAGGCGGCCGACGCCTGCGCCGACGGCGAGACCAATGCGGGAGGGATCGGCGGAGGCGCGAAGATTTGCGCAATGGGCGTGCGCGTGAAGCGTTGGGTCACGATGCACGGGCTGGCGCTGAACGTCACGACGAATCTCGAGCATTTCAGCCTGATCGTCCCGTGCGGGCTTGCGGGGCGGCCCGTGACGAGTCTGGAGCGCGAGCTGGGGGATGAGTCTCCGTCGATGGACGCCGTAAAAGCGGGGCTGGCGGAGGAGCTGGCGCGTGAGCTCGAGGAATCGGTTTGAGAACGCCGGGCGGCGCGGATGGCGATGAGATCGGTACGCTGTTCCCATGCGCGATCCACGACATGCAAAGCTGGCGGACGTCCTGGTGCGGTTCTCGACGCGGGTGCAGCCCGGGGACGTGGTGGCGATCACGGGCGATCCGGTGGCCCTGCCGCTGGTGAAGGCGACGTACGAGCGAGTCTTGGAGGCGGGCGGGCATCCCTACTGGACGGTCACCAGCGAAGATCTGCGCGATTCGCTGCTGTCCCACGGGACGGAGGAGCAACTGTCCTTCCTCAACCCCATCGCGAAGCATGAGGTGGAGACCGTCGACGTCTTCATCAGGTTCATCGCGCAGAGGAACACGCGGAGCGCTTCGCGCGTCCCGGCGGAGCGGCAGCGGCTGCTGTCGGCGGCGCGCAAGCCGATTCTCATGACCTTCCTGGAGCGCATCGCCAGGAAGGACCTGCGCTGGGTGCTCACGCAGGCGCCCACCCACGCCGCGGCGCAGGACGCGGAAATGAGCCTCGATGAGTACGAGGACTTCGTCTTCAAGGCGGGCATGCTCGATCGGGAGGATCCCGTCGCGGCGTGGGAGCGCGTGAAGGCGACGCAGGAGCGCGCGCGGGAGTGGCTTCAGGAGAGGAAGTCGCTGCGCTTCCGCGTGCCGGGAACGGACGGCTCGATGGACGTCTCGAAAGGCGCGACGGATCTGGAGGTGGAGGTCGACGGCGGCACGTGGATCAACTGCTTCGGCGACAACAACTTCCCCGACGGCGAGGTCTTCACGGGCCCGCAGGGGGGTGAGGGCGTCGTCAACTTCAACTATCCCGCGGTGCACAACGGGCGCGAGGTCGAGGGCGTGCGTCTCGAGTTCAGGGGCGGGAAGGTCGTCGACGCGAGCGCGCGCAAGGGCGAGGACTTTCTGATTCAGATGCTCGATCAGGACGATGGCGCGCGCACGATGGGTGAGATCGCCATCGGCACGAACTATTCGATCGAGGCGCCGTCGCGAAACACGCTCTTCGACGAGAAAATCGGCGGGACTTTCCATCTGGCGGTCGGCGCGGGCTATCCCGAATCGGGCAACTCGAACGAGAGCTCGCTGCACTGGGACATGGTGTGCAACCTGCGCCAGGGCGGGACGATCGAGGCGGATGACGAGGTCTTCTCGAAGGACGGCCGTTTCGTCTTCGAGGGCTGGCCCGGGAGCTGACGGAGTCAGGGCAGCGACGGCGACCAGAGGTAGTAGAAGCCGGGCGTCAGCGGAGCGCCGCGGAGATCGATGTTCAGCAGGTTGATCGCCGGCTGCGCAGCCTCGGCGCGCGGGTCGGGTGGATCGGCGAGCGCATAGGCGGAGCGCGGGGCGACGCCGCCCGGGTGGTAGACGACAAGGCGGGCGGCGGCGAGACCTGAGAGCGATTTGGCGCGCTCAAAGGCGTCGCGCAGTCCGCCCCTTTCGTCCACGAGACCGACCTCCGCGGCGCGCGCGCCGGTGATGACGCGCCCGTCGAGCAGCTCCGCATGAGCGGTGGCGTCGAAGTCCGGGCGATTGTCGAGCACATGGCCGCGGAAGTTCTCATAGAACTCGTCGACCAGTCCCTGGAGCAGTGCGTAGTGCTCCTCCACGGGCGACTCGAACGGGTTCGCGATGTCTTTGTTGGGTGCGGATGTGACGGCCCGGGCGCGCACGCCGACGAGATCAAGCGTCTCCGAGACGTTGAACGTCTGGATGATGACGCCGATCGAGGCGGTGATCGTGGTTGGCTCGGCGATGATTGCGTCGGCGGCGCAGGCGACGTAGTACCCGCCCGAAGCGGCGACCTCCCCCAGCGCCGCGACGACGGGCTTGTCCGTCCGCTCCCGAAACTGCTCGAGCTCGTCGGCCATGATGTCGGAGCCGGTGACGGTCCCGCCCGGCGAGTTGATGCGGACGACGATGGCGCGTATGGAGCTGTCGCTTTCCGCTTTCTCGAGCCGCGCGACGAACTCATCGACGGGATTGGGTCCCGCTCCGAGCAGCCCCGGCGTGCGGGCGTCTGCGATCAGGCCCGTCACGTGGATCAGCGCGACCTTGGCGGAGAAAGGGCCCGCGTCGTCGTCGGCGAGGACAACGGTCTCCGTTAGCTCGGGACGTGCGGGAGCGACGTCGACGACGAAGCGGCTGGGCAGGCAGCCTCCGATCGCCAGCAAAGCTGGGGCGAGCAGCAAGGGGAGTACGGGGCGCAGGTGGCGTAAGGGTCTCATGCCCGCTGTATCGGCGCGATTAGCCCGGGATGGGTACCGTGGGCGGATGGAGGCTGGCGAGCGGGCGCACGAACCGGTCCTGGCGCGGGAGGTGGTCGAGTTGCTCGACCCGCGTCCCGGGGGGACGATACTGGACTGCACGGCCGGGCTGGGCGGGCATGGAGCGCTGCTGGCGGCGCGCGTGGGGGCGAGCGGGCGGGTGATCCTGAACGATCTTGATCCGGGGCATCTCGAGCGGGCGGCGGCGCGCGTGCGGGCGTCATCGGAGGCGATGGTCGAGACGCTGCGGGGCAACTTCGCGGAGGCGCCCCGCAAGCTGGCGGAGCGAGGATGGTCGGCGGATGTCGTTCTCGCGGATCTGGGGTTCGCCTCCAGTCAGGTCGAGGATCCCGAGCGGGGGCTGTCCTTTCGCAGGGAGGGGCCGCTGGACATGCGGCTCGACCCGGAGGGACCGCTGACGGCGGCGGAGCTCGTCAACACCGCTGACGAGGAGGAGCTGGCGGAGATCATCCGCGATTTCGGTGAGGAGCGCATGGCGAGGCGTGTGGCCCGAAAAATTGTCGCCTCCCGAGCGGAGAGGCCGATCGAAACCACGGGCCGGCTGGCGTCAATCGTGCGCTCTGCGGTCCGTTCGCGACCCGGCCAGTCGCGGATCGATCCGGCGACGAGGACGTTCCAGGCGCTTCGGATCGCGGTCAATGACGAGCTCGGGAGCCTGACGTCCTTGCTTGAATCCGTGCGAAGAACAGCGAGCGTGGCGGCCATCGGCGGAGGCGAGGGCGGATGGCTGGCGTCCGGCGCGCGGATCGGCGTCATCTCGTTCCACTCGCTCGAGGACCGCCTGGCGAAGCGGGCGTTCGCTGACCTCATCGAGCGTTCGCTGGCCATCGGCCTGACTCGCAAGCCCGTGACGGCGAGCGAGGAAGAGCAGGCGCGCAATCCTCGCTCGCGGTCGGCCAAGCTGCGGGTCATCCGCCTGTCCGGTGGCGGGGAGGGCGGCGGCTGATGGGAGTTGCGGGGGAGGCGCGGGGGGAGGCGTGGCGACTCGCAGGATGCGGATCGCCGAAGAAAAGATCGTTCGTCGGCGACGTGGAGCTTCGTCGACGCTGGCTCGAGGCAGGGACGCCGTGGGCATGAGCAGAGAGCAGAAGTTGGCGCTACTGATCGGATTCGCCCTGGTGCTGGTCGTGGGCGTGGTGGTCTCGGACCACTTCTCAACGGCGATGCACGCGGAGCTGGAACCTGCGGCGGAGGAGGAGGCGCCGGCGATTCGGACAGCGCTGCCCGATATCGAGCCGCGTCGGGGGCAGCCGATCGAGCCGAACCTGGAGACGCAACTGAGCCGGAGGACGCCCGCCCCGGCGGCGGAGCCGGAGCCGGCGGAGAGCGGGGGGCAGGCTCTCTCGGACACCCTCGCCGGTGTGCGGCGGACGGTGGGACACCTGGGTGAGGGACTGCGATCGGCGCCGGCGGCGGCGCAGCGCGACGCCGTGCCCGTGATCGAGATGGGGCGTGTCGAGCAGCCCAATCCCTACGCGGGGCCCATCGCCAGGCACACTGTGGCCAGGGGTGAATCGCTGTGGTCGATCGCGGAGCGGCGGTATGGCGACGGGCGGCTGCACGAGAGACTTGCGGCGTTCAACAAGGACGTCATCGGTCCGGACGGCGTGGTGCGGGCTGGGACAACGCTGCGGATCCCGCCCGGGGACGTGCTGCTGGGCAAGCGGGCGCTGGCGCGGGAAGAGCGAGCGGAGGTTACGCAGTCGGATGAAGCGGGCACGTCACGGGAGTCGGAGGCGGGGCGGGCGTACATCGTTCAGAAGGGGGACACGTTGGGCGAGATCGCGCAGCGCGAACTCGGCTCGGCGAGGCGTTGGCGCGAGATCGCGCGGTTGAACGAGCTGGAGGATCCGGATCGCGTTCCGGTAGGGACGGCGCTGAAGCTTCCTCGCTGATCGAGTCGGCGAGTGGGGCCTAGTCTTCGGGAGCGCGCCTGTGATCGTCAAGATCGTCTTTCTCGCCATCGCCGCCGCCGCGACGGGCGCCTCGCTGCTGTCGGTGCGCCAGCAACGGGTGCAGGCAGCTCATGAGATGGCGGCTCTGCACGAGCGGCTCGAAACGAAGGAGGAGGCGCTGAGCAAGCTGCGACTCGCCATCGCCGAGCGTCTGACGCCTCGGGACATCCAGCGCCTCATCGCGGCGATCGAGGAGGCGCGCGGGGAGGAGCTGGCGCCGGTGCGCTTCGAGTGGTGCGCTCCGTATCGTCGGCGGGCGACGCGCGCGGGATCCCTTCAACGAGTCATGGTCCCCGCGGATGAAGGGACGGGATGAGCTGGCAGGGGGCGTCCGTCATCGGGGGCGCGCGCATCGCGGCGGTCGGCGGCGGCGTCATCGGCCTGACGCTCATTGTTTTCCTCGTCGTGATCGGGCGGGTGGCCCAGCTTCAGATGGCGCCGGGGGAGCGTCTGGCGGCGCACATGAGCGACCACGAGCTGGTCCGCGAGCAGTGGGTGAGGCGGGGCGATTTGCTGGATCGGCGCGGGCGACTTCTTGCGGGAACGCGTGTGGGGCGGCGCGTCTTCGTCGATCCCGTCGTTTTCCCCACTCCTTCCGCTCCCGCGATCCGGGAGCTGGCGGAGACGATGGGCCTCGATGTCTCGGCGGTCGGCGAGCGCATCGTTTTACGTCAGGCGCGCAACGAGCGCCGCGCGGCTGAGGGGCGCCCGCTCATCCGGTACGTTTCGATCGGGCGTTCGCTTCCTGAGGGGATCGCCAGTGCGGTCGAGGCGCTCGGCATCCCGGGCGTGCATCTGGAGAAGCGCAGCGTGCGGCGGTCGACGGCGAGCAGCGCCGCGGCGCTGGTCGGCAAGGTCGGCGTCGATCACGAGGGGCTCCTTGGGGCGGAGCTGGCGTTGGAGGATCGTTTGGCGGCGGAGCCGGGGCGGCTGGCGTATGTGCATGATGCGCGCGGCGCGGGACTGTGGATCGAGGCGGGGAGCCTGATTCCGGACAAGGTGGGGGAGGATGTGCGGCTGAGCGTGGATCTGGCGATTCAGGAGATCGTCCGGGAGGAGCTGGAGCGGGCGGTCGAGGAGTTGGACGCCCAGGGCGTCCGCTGCGTCCTGCTTGATCCGGCGACGGGCGAGATTCTGGCGATGGCGGACCTGACGCGCGCGCCGGAGGACGCCGTCGCGTTCACGCGCGAGCGGCTCCTGGAAGCGCGGCGGGAGCGGGAGCGCGTGCGGTTTCAGTTCGTTGAGGACAGAGCGGCGGGGCGGATCCACCCGGCGCGGGCGCGCAATCGCTGCGTGGAGGACGTCTACGAGCCCGGCTCGACGTTCAAGGCGTTCATGTGGGCGAGCGTCACCGAGCGGGGGCTCGCGACGCCTGAAGAGATCTTCGATACAGAGGGAGGGCGTTGGCGGACGGACTACGGACGGATGATCGAGGATGTCGTCAAGCTCGACGAGCAGACGTGGCGCGACGTGCTCGTGCATTCCTCGAACATCGGGATGGCGAAGGGCGTCGAGCGGATGACGCCTCAACAGGCGCGCGAGTCGATCCTGCGATTCGGCTTCGGACGGAAGACCGGCGTCGGTCTGGCGGGCGAGGCGGCGGGGCTTGTCACAAGTCTGAAAGCCTGGAGCAAGTACACGCACACGAGCGTCGCCTTCGGCTACGAGGTGGCGGTGACGCCCTTGCAGATCGCGCGCGCCTTCTGCGCCTTCGCGCGCTCGGGGCGGGACGCGGGAACGCTGGCGGCGATCCGGCTGACGGCGATGGAGGACCCGCCCGCGGGCGTGGTGCATCGCGTGCTGCCGGCATGGGTGGCTCTGGCGACGCGCTCGGCGCTCGAGCGCGTCGCGGCGACGATGGACGAGCGCGCGGGCCGCGCGGGTCTGCTCGACGCGACGCCGAGCTACTCGATGTTCGGCAAGTCGGGGACGGCGCAGGCGCCGCGTCCGGACCGGCGGGGCTATCTCGATCGGCAGTACGTCGCCAGTTTCATCGCGGGAGCGCCCGTGGACGAGCCGCGGATCGTGGCGCTCGTGGTGGTGGATGATCCGGGCCCGGCGTGGGTGCGGCGCAACCGTCACTATGGAAGTTGGACGGCGGGTCCGGTCGTGCGGCGAATCGTCGAGCGGACGCTGGCGTACCTGGGCGTCTCGCCGGACCTCCCGTCGGAGGCGGCGCTAATCGAGAGCGCCTCCGAGCAGCGCTGATGGGGGATCAGAACTCCGCGGATTTGGGCGCGCGGGGGAAGGGGATCACATCGCGGATGTTCCCCATGCCCGTGACGAACTGGATAAGCCGCTCGAAGCCGAGCCCGAATCCGGCGTGCGGGACCGTGCCGAAGCGGCGAAGATCCCGGTACCACCAGTAGTTCTCCTTCGGCAGGCCCATCTCGTCGATGCGCCGATCCAGAACGTCGAGCCGCTCCTCGCGCTGGGAGCCGCCGATGATCTCGCCGATGCGCGGGGCCAGAACGTCCATCGCCGCGACGGTCCTCTCGTCGTCGTTGAGCCGCATGTAGAAGGCTTTGATGGTCTTGGGATAGTCCGTGACGATCGTCGGGCGCTTGATGAGCCGCTCGGTCAGGCAGCGCTCGTGCTCGGACTGGAGATCGCGCCCCCATTCGACGGGGTACTCGAACTTCTCGCCTGACTTCTTGAGCAGGTCGATCGCCTCGGTGTAGCTGATGCGCTCGAAGGGCGACTCGGCGACGTGGTGGAGCGTCTCGAGGATGCCCTTCTCGATGCGCTCGTTGAAGAAGGCCATGTCGTCAGCGCGCTGGTCGAGGACAGCGCGGAGCAGATGCTTGATGAAGTCCTCAGCGATGTCAGCGTTTCGCGACAGGTCGGCGAAGGCCATCTCGGGCTCGATCATCCAGAACTCGGCGAGATGGCGGCTGGTGTTGGAGTTCTCGGCGCGGAAGGTCGGCCCGAAGGTGTAGACGTTTGTCAGGGCGCAGCAGTACGCCTCGACGTTGAGCTGCCCCGAGACTGTGAGATGCGCCTCCTTGCCAAAGAAATCCTCCGCGAAGTCAACCGCTTGCTCGGCGGTGCGCGGAATGTTCAGCAGATCGAGCGTGGAGACGCGGAAGAGCTCTCCCGCGCCCTCGCAGTCGGATCCCGTGATGATGGGCGTGTGAATCCAGTAGAAGCCGCGCTCGTCGAAGAAGTCGTGCGTCGCCTTCGCGAGGGTGTGGCGGACACGGGCGACGGCGCCGAAGGTGTTGGTGCGCGGCCGCAGATGGGCGACCTCTCGGAGATATTCGAACGTGTGGCGTTTCTGCGCGATGGGGTAGGTGTCGGGATCGTCGACCCAGCCGACGACGCGGAGGGCGTTCGCCTTGAGCTCGAGTCGCTGCCCCTTGCCCTGCGATTCGACGACTTCGCCCTCCGCCTCGATTGCGCAGCCGCTGGTGAGGTGGAGGACTTCTTCCTCGTAGTTGGGCAGATCCCTGGGCGCGACGATCTGGAAGGTGTCGAAGCAGGAGCCATCGGTGAGGGCGATGAAGGAGAGCCCCGCCTTCGAGTCCCGACGGGTGCGGACCCATCCCTTGAGCGTGGCGCGCCGGCCCGGCTCGGCTTGCAGTGCGTCCGCGACGCGGATCCAACTCATCGTGCCTCGATCTCCGTAATGCGTCCCGAGTGTGAAGCGGACATCGTAGCACGGCGCGCGGAGCGCGATCGACCGCGCCGCCTCCAGCGCGCTCAGGCGCGGGCCGGGGTCAGCAGCTCTTCGGGCTTGCTCAGGAGATCGATAAGGTGCGCCAGACAGCGCGCGCCTTCGGCGCCATCCACCACGCGGTGGTCGCAGGCGAAGGAGAGCGGCAGCAGCTTGCCGACTCGAATGGCGCCGTTCTCCGCCACAACCCCCTCGTGGACCCGACCGACGGCGAGGATCGCCACCTCCGGATAGTTGATCACGGGTGTGGCGAAGCGGCCGGCGTAGGAGCCCACGTTGCTGATCGTGATCGTCGAGCCCATCAGCCGGTCGCGCGGGATGCTGCGCTCGCGCGCCTGGCGGGCCAGCTCGGCGATCGCCCGACCCAGCTCGAGAACGCCAAGCGTGTCCGCGTCCGGGATCACTGGGACGTTGAGGCCGTGCTCGGTGTCCGTCGCGATGCCCATATGGACCGTCTTGTGCCGGACGATCTGCTCGTTCGGGTCATCGACGGTGGCGTTCAGGGCGGGGAACTTCTTCACCGCCCGGCACAGCGCGGAGATGACGAAGGGAAGATACGAGAGCTTCTCGCCCGAGGAGGCAGCCGTGCGC
This sequence comes from uncultured Phycisphaeraceae bacterium, assembly GCA_964451515.1. Taxonomy (GTDB): domain Bacteria; phylum Planctomycetota; class Phycisphaerae; order Phycisphaerales; family UBA1924; genus CAYVIJ01. The sequence goes on from CAYVIJ010000003.1 coordinate 94,726, forward strand.
TTGCGGACGGCGTCAAGGGCGGAGACCTCCGCCTCGTCCATGACGGTGAAATGGACGGCGGTGTCGATCGACTGGCGCAGGCGGCCCGCGATGGTGCGTCGCGTTCCGCGGAAGGGGATCCGCTCGGCGCCGGGGGTGGCGGGGACCGGCGCGGAGGCCGCCACACGCGTGGCGAGCGCCGCCGCGGCGTTCTCATCGGCGACCGTCGCCTCCGTCGCAACCGACGGGGCGCCGGCGGGCTGACCCTGCGGAGCGGCCTTCGGCTGCGGCGCCGCCTGACCGTTGCCGCCGCCCGCGGCGGCGCGGACGTCCCGCTCGGTGACGCGCCCCGCGATGCCGGAGCCGGGCACGCGGTCGATATCGACGCCCAGATCGCGCGCCAGACGGCGCACGGCGGGCGTCGCGAGCGCCCTGCCCTCGGAGTGAGAGACCCCGGCCCCTGCGGAGAGATTGCCGACGACCGTGCCGGCGTCTTCGCGCTCCTCCTCCGCCGCCCCCGAGGCGGAGAGCGCCGGCTGCGGATCCGCCTTCGCCGCCTGCCGCCCACCCCGCTCCTCGCTGGTCGCGGTGGCGGCGGCCTGCTCGGCGCGGGGCTGCTCGGCCTCGCCCGATCCACCCTGGTAGGTCACGAGCGGCTCGCCGACCTTGAGGATCTCGCCCTCCTGGCCGTGGAGCGTCTGGATGACGCCCGCGCGCGGAGAGGGGACCTCGACGAGAGCCTTGTCCGTCTCCATTTCAGCGAGGATGTCGTGCTCGGCGACGGTGTCGCCGGGGGAGACGCGCCACTTGATGAGTTCGGCTTCGTGGACGCCCTCTCCGAGATCGGGCAGGATGAAGACGTTGGGATCGGTGGATTTGGCGTGGGCCATGGGTCGGGCTCGTCGTCGGGTCTGGTCGGGTCGATGGGCTCGGGCGGCTCTTTCGGCGGGCCGACAATGATACTGATTCAGCGGGAGAAGCTGGGCGAGCTCAATACGCGGCGCAGGCTCGCACGCCCGCGGCGATCCGCTCGGCCTCGGGAAGGTAGTCGAGCTCGAGCTTGTAATAGGGCATGACGGTGTCGAATCCGGTGACGCGCTGGACGGGCGCCCGCAGGTGCAGGAAGCAGCGCTCCTGGATAGTGGTTGCGATCTCGGCGCCCATGCCGGCGGTGCGGGCGGCTTCATGGACGACGACGCAGCGGCCGGTCTTCTCGACCGACTCGCAGATCACGTCCTCGTCGTAGGGGTAGACGGAGCGGAGGTCGATCAACTCGACGGAGAGATCGTCCGGGAGCTGATCCATCGCGTCGAGGCACTGCATGACAGTGGCGCCCCAGGTGACGACGGTGAGATCCGTTCCCTCCTCGACGACCTTGGCCTTGCCGATCGGGATCGTGTACTCATCCTCCGGAACCTCCTCGCGGAAGGCGCGGTAGATGCGCTTGGGCTCGAAGTAGATGACCGGATCGGGGTCGCGGATGGCGGAGATGAGCAGGCCCTTCGCGTCGTAGGGGGTCGAGGGCATGACGATCTTGACGCCGGGATGGTGTGCGTAGACCGCCTCGGGCGAGTCGGAGTGCAGCTCGGGCGCGTGGATGCCTCCGCCCACGGGGACGCGGACGGTCAGAGGCACGCTGATGGAGCTGCGCGAGCGCGTGCGGTAGCGCCCGCCGTGATGCACGAGCTGGTCGTACCCGGGCCCCATGAAGCCCTCGAACTGAATCTCCGGGACGGGGCGCATGCCCGCCATGGCGAGGCCGATGGCCGAGCCCATGATGCCGGACTCGGCGAGGGGCGTGTCGACGACGCGATCCTCGCCAAAGCGCTGCTGGAGGCCCTCGGTGACGCGGAAGACGCCGCCGTTCTTGCCGATGTCCTCTCCGAGAAGAATGACGCGCTCGTCCGCCTCCATCTCCTGCGCGAGCGCGAGGTTGATCGCCTGAACAAGTGTGAGATTGGCCATGGCTGTGTCTTCGGGCTCCGGGAAAGTCGGTCTTCAGGCGGTCAGACCTGCGGGACGCTGAAGGGTTTCCTGCTCGGGTCGCTGCCCCAGCGAATGCGTTTGCATGGTGTCGCGCTGTTGGATGAGCTGCGGCGGAAGGTCTTCGAAGGTGTGGTTGAAGATGTCCGTCTTGTCGGGCTGGGCGATGGATTCGGCGTTCTTCACGACGGTCTGGACGGTCTCCTTCGCCTTCGCCGCGAGCGCGTCCTGGGCCTGGTCGTCCCAGAGTCCCTTCGATTCGAGATAGGCGCGGAGTCGGATCAGCGGATCCTTCTTCACCCACGCCTCGAGCTCGGACGCGTCGCGGTAGCGGCGCGCATCGTCGGCCGTGGTGTGATCGCCCAGGCGGTAGGTGAGCGTCTCGATGAGCGTCGGCTTGCCGTCCTTCCGCGCCTTGGCGCGGGCGTCTTTCGTCGCCTTGTAGACGGCGAAGACGTCGTTGCCATCGACCTGGATCACGTTGGCGCCGTAGGCGAGGCCTTTCTGCGCGAAGGTCTCGGAGGCGGTCTGTTTCTCGCGGGGGACGGAGATCGCCCACTGGTTGTTCTGACAAATGAAGACGATTGGCAATTTCAGCGTGCAGGCGAAGTTCATCGCCTCATGGAAATCGCCCTCGCTGGTGGCGCCGTCGCCGAAGAAGGTGAAGGCGACGGAGTCCTCGCCCGCGAGCTTCATCGCCCAGGCGATGCCCGTGGCGTGGAGCATGTGCGTGCCGATGGGGATCGAGATCGGCAGGACGCGCAGGCCCTTGGGGATCTCGTTGCCGCGCTCATCGCCCATCCAGTGCAGCAGGATCTTCTCCATGGGCAGCCCATGCCAGAAGAGCGCGGCGTTCTCGCGGTAGCAGGGGACCATCCAATCCTGCTTGGTCGCGGCGAGCGCGACCGCGCCGGCGGCCTCCTGCCCCTTGTTCTGCGGGTAGGTGCCCATGCGCCCGGAGCGCTGGAGCTTGAAGGCGACTTCGTCCAGCTCGCGGCAGACCACGAGATGCTCATAGAGCTGCTTGGCCTGATCATCCTTCAGGCCGCCCCGATTGAGCTTCTCGTCGAGCTTGCCGTTCTCGTCGAGGATCTGGAGGTGGTCGATCGTCGCTCGATAGACCGTCTTCCGCGGCATCGTGTTCTCCGTCCGTCGTTCCGGTTCTTGTCTCAGGCGCCCGGCGCCGCGGCGGTCGCGGCCGGCTTATTCTGCTTCCTGGGCGAGGGCCCCTGCGCGATGCGCTGGCGGGCGAACTCAATGGCGGCGTCATGCGTCGAGCTCATCGACTCGCCCTTCTTCAGGATCTCGAAGACCGTCTGCTCGATGCGGGCGACACGCTCGTCGACCTCGTTCTCCGTGAGGCCCGCCCAGAGGCCCCCCAGGCGAATGACGCCGCCGGCGTTCACAATGAAATCGGGGCAGTAGACGATCCCCTTCTGCTTGAGCGCGGGGCCATGCACCGCCGCGTCGGCGAGGACGTTGTTCGCGCCCGGCGCGATAATCTCGCACTGGAGCTTGTCGATCGTGTCATTGTTGATCACCTGCCCGATAGCGCAGGGGCAGAGGACGTCGCATCCGGTTGTGGTGATTTCGTTCGGATCGGCGGGCGTGGCGCCGAACTCGGCGACGGCCTTGTCAACGGCCTCCTGGCGCATGTCCGCGACGATGAGGCTGGCGCCCTCTCCATGCGCAATGCGCGCCGTCTTGTAACCGAGCGCTCCGAGCCCCTGGATGGCGATGACGACGCCCTGAAGGGAGGCATCGCCCCTGGCGTAGCGGAGGCCGCCTTTGATGCCGTTGATCGTGCCCTGCGCCGTCCACGGGGATGGATCGCCCCCCGACGCCTTCGTCTTGCCGCCCGTGACGAAGGAGGTCTCGCGGGCCATCCAGTCGATGTACTGCTCATCGACGTTCATGTCCTCCGCCGCGATGTACTGCCCATGCAAACGATCGACGAAGCGACCGACAGCCCGGGCCTCCGCCTCCGTCGGGCGCCTCGCAGCCTCGCGAGATGGAAGCAGGATGACCGACTTGGCGCCGCCCAGCGGCAAATCAGCCGCGGCGGACTTGTAGGTCATCCCCTCGGAGAGACGGAGCACGTCGTCGAGCGCCGCCTCATCCTCCGAGACGCCGTAGCGCTTGGCGGCGTCGACGTAGTAGCGGCGACGCGTGCCCCCGAGCGAGACTCCATAGGGGTTCTCAGTCGAACGCCCCATGGTGGAGTTATGGATGGCGATGATGGCGCGGGCGCCGGTTTCTCGGTCGTGGCACATCGCCACCAGTTCGTGGCCTCGCTCGGTGATCGCGTCGAACATGATTCTCTCCGTGTCGCGACGGCGCCTCATAGCGCCGGGTTCTCGGGTGTCGTCCAGTCCTCCGGCGGCTGATCGCAGGAGGGTTGTCGAAGAAGCGCGAGATCAGCCGGCCGCGCCGGCGGGAACGTAGGGCTCCCCGTCGCCGGGGAACTGCTTGATGTGCTCCTGCGGGAGCTCCCGACCCGCGCCCTTGGCGACAGGAGAGGACTCGGGAATTGCGAAGCGGTCGTTGGGAAGTGTGTCGTTATGCTTCAGCGCGGCCTCCGCGGCCCTACGCATGGTCTCGTCGGTGTTGTCGGTGAGGTCGAGAATGTTCCGCCGAATGGCGTGGGAGGCGATGTCGAGGAAGTGCTCTGCGGCGGCGCGGTCGCGCTCGAACTCGGGGCCGTCCTCGCCGGAGCGGAGCTGGCGATCCAGCTTGGAGAGCACGCACGCCATCGCGTGGAGCCACATCGCGTTGTCGGCCAGACGCGCCTGCATGCACTGCCGGTTGATGATCTCCTCCATCTCGCGCTTGGACGCGAGCTTGAAGTGATGGGCGTGCTCGCGGACGAGCTGGGAGAATTGATCCGCATGGTTCGCGAGGGCGCCGTGGAGCCTGCCGATGCGCGGGGCGGCGGGCTTGAGGCCCAGGAAGACCTCGGCGCCGAGCGGGATGGCGCGGCTCATCACCGTCGTGTTGAATGAGCTCTTCAGGATTCGGGCGATATTGGCCCCCAGCGGCTCGTCCGCGTCCCAGCCCACGGCGTCCTGAATCTTCAGCATCTGCTCGGCGAGCTGCTTGCCGCCGTAGGCGAAGACAAAGGACTGCATGACCTCGTTGGCGCCTTCGACGATCAGGTTGATCCGGGAGTCGCGGAAGGCGCGCTCGACCTCGTTCTCCGTCATGTACGACTCGCCGCCCATGATCTGGACGCCATCGTTGACGACCCGCCATCCCATCTCCGAGCAGAAGACCTTGCAGATGGCGGTCTCGAGCATGATGTCGTCGTCATGTCGATCGAGCATGCCTGTGGTCATGTAGAGCACGGCGTCCATGGCGTAGGTCAGGGCCGCCATGTGGGCGACCTTCGCGCGGACGAGCTCGAACGCAGCGAGCGGACGACCGAACTGATAGCGCGTTTGCGACCATTTGGTCGCCTGATCCATGACGCCCCGCGCCGAGCCGAGCATGCCCGCGGAAAGGGTGCAGCGGCCGAAGTTGAGACAGGTGAGGGCGACGTTGAGCCCCTTGCCCTCCTTGTGGAGCAGATTCTCGCGAGGGACCTTCACATTCTCAAGCTTGATGCGCGCCTGCCAGGTGCCGCGGATGCCGCACTTGCTGCGGTTCTTCTGATAGATGTTCACGCCCTCCATGTCGGGCGTGCAGACGACGGCGCTGACCTTGTCAACTTCCTTGCCGGTCCTCTCATCCTTGAGCTTGTGCTTGGCCATCACGGTGAAGAGGCCGCTGATGGCGCCCGAGGTGGCCCACTTCTTCTCGCCATTTAGGATGTAGTGCGAGCCGTCCTCGCTGACCTCGACGCGCGTCTCCTGACCGCCCGCGTCGCAGCCGACATTCGGCTCCGACAGGCAGAAAGCGCTGACCCACTCTGTGGCGAGCTTTGGAAGCCAGCGGTTCCTCTGCTCCTCCGTCCCGAAGAGCATCACCGCCTTGCAGCCGATCGACTGGTGCGCCGAGACGAGCACCGCCGTCGAGGCGCAGGAGCGGCCGATGCGCTCGAGGATCCGGTTGTAGCTGGTGATGCCGAGTCCCAGCCCTCCGTACTCGCGCGGGATCGTCATGCCCATCACGCCGAGATCGAAAAGCTTCTCGATGACCCAGCGCGGGATCTCCTGATCCTGATCGATCTGAACCGCGGGGTGCTCGTTGTTCAGGTAGTCATCCAGCGCCGCCAGAAGCTGGTCGCAGCGGGCGGTCTCCTCAGGATCCGACGATGGGTATGGGAAGACGATCTCCTCGCGCACCCGTCCCCAGAAGAGATTCTTCACGAAACCCATCTCGCTGGGCTCGGGGCCGAGCATCGTCTCAGCGTCCTCGATCATCTTCCTGTCTTGCGCGGAGATCTTCTTCAGGTCTTTGAGTCCAGGCATCGATCGACCTTGCAATGGATCCGCCGGCTTTCGTCGCGCTGGCGACGAGCCCGCGGGATCAGTGGTTCACTTTCTGCCGCTCCGTTCGAAGAACGCCTTCAACTTCTCTCTCGACTCGTCCGTGGATCGCAGGCGGATCAACTCCCGCCGCTCGAGCTCGAGCGCCGAAGCGTAGCCGCTCTCAGCGCCCCGTCGGACACATCGAGCGACCGCTCTCGCGGCCTCCGTATCGGGGAGGTCGCCTTCGACGCGCTGAAGGGCGTCGGCGGCGGCGGCGCGCCGATCCTCCTGCGCGATGCAGACGGGCTCCTGCGGGTGTGAGCGCTCGGGCTTCGGCTCCGCGGCGGCGTCGCGCGCCGCGCGCATGAGAGCGTCCTGATCCGGAAGAAGCTCCGCGATCAGACCGCGCCGGCGCGCATCGGCCTGATCCATCGGCTTGCCGGCCGCCGTCAACTGAATGGCCACGTCGGGCTCGATCCGCGCCGGGAGAAGATTCGTTCCGCCCCAGCCCGGGCAGAGTCCGAGCGAAGCCTCCGGGAGACCCACCTGATAGGGCTTGCCGCCTTCGCCGGGATCGACCCCCAGCAGCACATCGCAGTGCATTGCAAGCTCGAGCCCGCCTCCCAGAGCGGCGCCATTGATTGCGGCGACGCTCGCGCAGGGCAGCGCGGCGATTCTCCTGAAAAGGCGCTGGCCCAGCGCTAGATATTCGTCCAACTGCTCATCGGTCAGATTGTCTATTTCGCGAAGGTCGGCGCCGGCCACAAAGACGCGCTCCGAGCCGGACGCGATGACGAGCCCGCGCAGCGCCTCGCCGATGTCCTTTTGGATCAGATCCAGCGTCGCCTCGAGACGAACGAGCAGGGCCTGATCGAGCACTACGACGGGGCGATCGGGCTGCTCCAGCGTCAGGGTGACGATGGCGCCGCCGTCTCGGTCGTCGCGCTCCAATGGCAAAGGCCGGTGCTGCATTCCGCCTCCGTGAGCCAGCCGCTTCACGCGACATGGACGGTGTTCAAGGGGGTCGTCCCGAAGCGTGCCGGGAGAGAGAATCGGGACCACCCGAGGGCCCGAGCGTGCTCCCTTCAGAACGCGTTCGACGCCGCCGATCCAGTATAGGAGAGCGGCAAGGGCGACGCACGAGATGTCAAGCTGGGAGGTCAACTGGGCAGGTCGGCGTCCCGTGCCCGCCGGTTAGCGTCTACTTCCGTGCGAACACCGCGCGGAGCCGCCCCTGGGCTTCGGCCCCCTCCACGACCTCTGCCGAGATCACCGCCCCGCGGCGCACGAGCTCCGCCGTCCGCTCGCCATCCAGCTCGTTGAGATGCCGCTTCGTCCGCCGCAGGGCGAGGGGGCCCGCCGCCTGAAGCCGCTCCGCCAGCGCTTCGGTGGCTGCGTCGAGCTCCGTGCGCTCGACCACGCTCGAGAGCAGGCCCCGCTCGAAGGCGTCATCCCCCGAGAGCAGCCCCCCCTCGAGGAGGAGGCGTCGCGCCGGCCCGCCGCCGATCCGCAGCGCCAGCCACGGCGCCACGACGGCCGGGCACACCCCCAGATCGACCTCAGGAAACCCGAGCTTCGCGTCGTGGTGGGAGATGGCGAAATCGCAGACGCACATGAGCCCGCAACCGCCGCCGATCGCGGCGCCGTTGACCTTCGCGATCGTCGCCATCGGCAGCGCGCGGAGCTTGAGCGAGAGCTCTGCGATGGATGAGAGCAGCCGCGCGGGGGCGCCCGGCTCGTCCAGGGCGCGTTTTAGATCCATCCCCGCGCAGAACGCCTTCCCTTCTCCCGTGATGACGCACACCTGCGATTCCGAGTCATCGCGCAATTCATCGGCCCGCGCATGCAGCGCTTCGAGCAAATCGATCGACAGCGCGTTGCGCGCGTCGGGACGATTCAAGGTGAGCGTGGCGACGGCGCCGTCTCGCGAGATCCCGGCCAGTTCGGACATGCCTTCACTTCCTCCACATTGCGGCGAGTCGGGTCCGTTCCTCGTCCCCACCGGCCAGTTCAAGCGAGGCCGCCAGCGCCGAGTCGATCGCGTCGTCGACTTCGACTCCCTCGATCTCCGCCATCCAGCGCTTGGTCGACGCGACGGCGAACCTCGGCTTGGCGCCGAGGCTGGTCGCGATCTCGAGGGCGCGTTCGCGGACGTCCTCCCGTCCCTCGACACATTCGTGGGCGAGACCGATGCGACGCGCCTCGCCGCCGGAGATCAACTCCGGATCAAGCAGGCGCTCCCGCGCGCGTCCGTGCCCGAATCCGAGCGTCAGGAAGGGCGCCGTCACCGCGGGGGAGACGCCGAGGCGGACGACCGGGTAGCCCAGCTTCGCTTCCGTGTTGGTCACGACGACATCTCCGCCTCCCAGCAGGGCGCAGCCGCCAGCGATCGCGGCGCCGTGGGCGGCGACGACGACAGGAATCGGCATCCGCCGCAGCGTGCGCACGGCGTGCGACAGCCTCGTGAGCAGGGCGCTGCTCGCAAGGTCGTCATCGCGGCACAGCGAGAGATCGAAGCCGGCGCAGAAGACGTCTCCCTCGCCCGCGAGAACGAGGGCGCCGGGCTGCTTGCGCTCCTCATGGATCGTATCGGCGGCCTCCCGGATGTTCTCGAGCATGTCGGGGGTGAGCGCGTTCTTCTTCTCACGCCGGTCAAGCAGGACCAGCGCCAGACGCACGTCCCCCTCCGGTCCCTCACGGGTTATGCGCTCGACTCGGATCACGATCCGGCGCCCGCTTCCTCGGCCCGCGCCTCGTCCACGATCCGCCGCGCGAAGGCGGAGGCCTTTTCGAGCGCTTCGTGATTGATCGACGTCTTGTAGCCTGCATCCTCGATCGTGCGCACAAGCGTCGACATCGCGATGTTCCCCGGCGCCGGTTTTTCCTTCGTCCCCGCGTAGGGGCAGCCGCCGAGACCCGCCGCCGAGCCGTCGAAAGAGCGAACGCCCATCTCCAGCCCCGTGCGCACGCATTCGGGCGCGCGGCCGAATGTATCGTGCAGATGCAGGACCAGGCGCGTGCGCTCGTGACGATCGAACTGGTCGATCAGGGCGGCGACTGAGTCGCTCGTTCCGGCGCCGATGGTGTCGCCCAGATCCAGTTCCGCCTTGCCGGTCCGGACCGCGTCGTCGCCGGCGAGATCGAGCAGACGATCACAGACGCTCCGCACCTGCTCCGACGCCACGTCGCCCTCGAATGGGCATTTGATCGCGCAGGAGATATACATGCGCACGGCCATGCCCATGTCGAGGGCGCGCGGAACGAACGCGCGGAAGCGCTCGATCGTCTCATCAATCGTCGCGTTTGTGTTCCGCTGACTGAAGGTCTCGGAGGCGGCGGTGAAGACGGCGATCTTGAGGGGAAACTCGGGCGTGTGGAAGCGGGCGGCGCGCTCGAAGCCCTTGTCGTTCGGGACCAGCACGGAGATCTCCAGCCCCCTCTCCCCCCGGGAGAGGGCTGGGGTGAGGGGCCTCCCCTCACTATCAATGCTGCTCTCGTCCACCACTCGCTGAAGCGAGCGCAACACAGCGTCAAGATTCTGCATCACATCGTCGTTCGTGAACCGCACGACCCGCAGGCCCTGGGACTCCAGCCATGCCTGCCTGTGCTGATCGCTCGCCGGTGCCGCTTCGCCCTCGTGCGAGCGCCCGTCAAGCTCGATCACGAGACGCAGCGCCTCGCAGAAGAAGTCCACAACGAACGGACCAATCGGCTGTTGACGGTGGAATTTCAGATCGAGGAACCGCCGGCTGCGCAGTGCGCTCCAAAGCCTTCTCTCAGGATGGGTCTCACGCCGACGCAGCTCACGCGCCCGCTCGGTTGCGGACGGAGATCGAGAATCGTGCGGACGCGCGCGCCACCGGTCGCTCTCGTTCCCCTCACCCTGCCCTCTCCCGGGGGGAGAGGGTTCTGACTGGTCTTTCCACGCTTGCAGCCGGTTCCGCAGCGCCTCCATCAACTCCGATGCATCGGCGAGCTGCGGAACCCACTTGGGCGAGACGAAGGAGGTCGCCTCGATCTCATCGACGCCCGTCTCTGCGATCAGTTCGATCAGGCGGAGCTTACGGTCCGTCTCGATGACGCCCGCTTCGTTCTGGAGTCCGTCGCGCGGGGCGACGTCGGTGAGTCTCACACGCTCGGCCATGGGGAGCGATTGTACACAGGGCGTGTCCGAGAACGCCCGCTCGGGGCCCGCGTCAGCGCGGGGCTGGGCGGGGCGTTCGGCTCAGTCGAGTGATGCAGGCGGCGCGGCGCGCGCAGGCGCGGATTTCCAGCGGAGGGATGGACGCGGAGCGCCGATGACGCCCCCCGACCCGGTGGCGCAGAAGGCCGGGAGCATCGGCCGCGCGATGCGAGATGGAGGAGCGAGATGAACCCGCCCGCGAGAAGCAAACAGATCTTTCGGAGCCCCGTCAGCGACGCCCCCCTCCGCGCCGTGACGTACGAGGGCGTGACGATCTACACAGATGAGGTCTCGGGCGGCGAACTCATTGGCCCGGAACAACTCCAGCACGTCGTGGCCACGCGCCACGAGCGCTTCGGATCAGAATTCGAGGCCTTCGCGCAGAGCCGCGACCCCGTCTTCGGCGTGTCGATCGATGAGAACCAGCGGCAGCTCGACTGCCCGCTCTGCGGCGGCGCAATGAATGTCATCAACTACGCGGGGGACACGTCCATCTTCGTCGACAAGTGCGGCTCCTGCGGCGCCGTCTGGCTCGACCACGAGGAGCTGGAGAAGATCCAGGCGACGTGCGAGCGCTGGGCGGACGCGGCGCCGGAGCAGATCCGCGCCATCGCCGGCAAGCTGGAGACGACGCGGCGCGAGGCGGTCAAGTCGTCGGAGGGCGCCTTCCAGGGCTCGCGCTTCGCGTTCGTGAACGCGCTGATCAATCGCGTGCTGGATGCGGCGTGAGGCTCACGTCTGCAACACCCCCGTCTTGAACTCCCGATCCAGCGGCCAGTCGCGGGCCATCGCCAGGGCGGCGGTCAGCTCTCGCCGGGTCTCGTGGGGCTGGATGATGCGGTCGAGCCAGCCGCGGGCGGCGCCGTGGCGGATGTCCTGCTGCTCGTTGTAGGACGCTTCCACGGCCTGCAGGATCTGCTCGTGCGTCTCGGGATCGATCTCCTCTCCCTTGCGCTGCCGCGACTGCTCCTCGATCATCGCGAGCACGCCCGTCGCCTGCTTGGCGCCCATCACGGCGCACTTCGCGCTGGGCCACGCGTAGGTCAGGAAGGGGTCGAAGGCGCGCCCGCACATCGCGTAGTTGCCCGCGCCGTAGGACCCGCCGACGAGCAACGCGATCTTCGGGACCACGCAGTTGCTCATCGCGTTCACCATCTTCGCCCCGGCACGGATGATCCCGCCCTGCTCGCTGTCGCGCCCCACCATGAAGCCCGTTGTGTCGTGGACGAAGACGATCGGGATCTTCCGCTGGTTGCAGTCCATGATGAAGCGGGCGGACTTGTCGGCGGAGTCGTCGTAGATCACGCCGGGCATCTGCGTGGCGCTCGACGGCCCCGCCTTGCCTCCGGGCATCTTCTTGGGCACGAGCTTGCGCTGGTTCGCGACAATGCCGCAGGGCCAGCCGCCGATGTGCGCATAGCCGCAGACGATGGAGCGGCCGTACTCAGCTTTGTATTCATCGAACGATTCCGCATCGACGACGCAGCGAAGGAGATCGACGATGTCGTACTGCTCGCCCTGGCGCGCCTTGACGACGCTGTAGACATCGTCCGGCGCCCGCTCGGGATCGCGCGGTGATTGGGGGGGATCGCCGACGGGCGCCACGCCCATCTCACCCTCCATCAGTGAGCGCAGGCGCTTGAGGCAGGCCTCGTCGTCCTTCTCGCGGAAGTCGATGGTTCCCGAGATCTGCGCGTGCATCTCGGCGCCGCCCAGCTCCTCGTGCTCGACATCCTGCCCGATGGCCGCCTTCACGAGCGCCGGACCGGCGAGGTAGAGCCCCGAACCTTCCGTCATGAGCAGCGAATCGCAGAGCACGGGCAGGTAGCCGCCGCCGGCGACGCAAAAGCCCATAATCGCGGAGAGTTGCGGGACGCCGTCGGCGGAGATGACGGCGTTGTTGCGGAAGATGCGCCCGAAGTCGTCGGTGTCCGGGAAGACATCCTCCTGGAGCGGCAGGAAGACGCCCGCGGAGTCGACGAGGTAGATCAGCGGCAGACGCGCACGGTGGGCGATCATCTGGGCGCGGATGATCTTCTTGCACGTCATCGGGAAGAAGGCGCCAGCCTTCACCGTCGCGTCGTTGGCGATGATCATCGAACGCCGCCCGCTGACGGCGCCAACCCCGGTGACAACCCCGGCCGCGGGAGCGCCGCCATACTGCTCGTACATCCCGTACGCCGCCCACAAACCGAACTCCGTGAATGCGGACGGGTCGTCGAGCAGCCGATCCACCCGCTCGCGGGCGGTGAGGCGGTTCTTCTTGTGCTGGCGCTCGATGGCCTTGACGCCGCCGCCCAGGCGGAGCTGCTTCTCGATGCCGAGGAACTCCTCCGTGAGCTCGCGGAGGGGATTCAGCGTTGCGGCGGTGCTGGCGGTGTTCATGCAGCGGGTGGTCCTAGACTCGGAAACGGACGCGCGAAGAGAAGTGTACCGGCCTTTCCGCAAACGGGAGGAGGGGCTGGCGCAGCGCTGCCGCGTCCGCATCGGGGGTTTCGCCCCACCATGTCGCCCGAGCCGCCGAACGACCTGAGGGACCGATGTCATGTGGCCGATACTTCGAGCAGACGCGCGGACGGGGGCGGAGATCCGGAGCGGCGCGGCAAGGAGGCATCTGATGGCCAGGCGATCTGCGGTGACGGCGTTCGGCAGCTTTGTGGCGCTGAGCTTGTGTGGATGCCTCTTAAGCGCGGCCTCTCAGCCGGCGGCGCGCGAGGAGGCGCCGGCAGATTCGGCGTCGGGCGAGGAGCAGATCCCGTGCCTGCCGCTGGGGTGCGACGAGGTGAGCGAGTGGCCGACGGGTCTCCCGGAGCCCGGCGCGTTCGAGCCCGATCGGCGCCCGATCTTCGGCGTCTCGCTGTGGTTGAATGGGAAATGGTATGACGAGGACGACGATGGTCGGCTTGGAAACTCCGGGCTCCAGGCCGAATACCACAACAACGGCCGAATGGACGCGCTCGATTTCCTCATCGGCATCCTTGATGAGGCGCACGCGCTGGGATGGCGGCGGATGCTCATCTGGCTGCCTGCGGGACAGCTTGACGGGCAGCCTCTCATGCCCTCCTCCCAGTGGTGGCCGATGAGCGAGGAGAAACGGGAGCAGATCAAGCGGCATCTGGGCGAATGGATTCGCGCGCATCCGGAGACGAGCGTCGGAGTCTATTCGGGCTACCGCATCGCAGATCCGTGCAGCCTGTGCATGACGCCGGAGCGCGTGGAGCAATGCGCCGGGCGGGAGCGGGCGCGCCACCCCGACCCTTCGAGCGAGGCGGATCGGTGCGTCGTCTACCACAACGTCAAGCCATGGATGGACGTCGGCGTGAAGGAGTACTGGTTCGACGCCGCTGTTGACTGGAGGAATTTCCTCCGTCTGACGCAGAACCCGGATTTCGAGGGTCTGCGCATCGGCGGCGAGCCCATCCCGAAGTCAGGCCCGAAGTCGCCCGACTTTGAGCTGCTGAACCGGGCGCCCTACATGGCCACCAAGACCTATTGGCACAACAACGTGCGCATGCCCAACGGCAATATCAGCCTGAACCCGAAGCTGACGGAAGTGCACTACATCTACGGGCGGTCCTGGATCTCGCGGATGTCCGGGAGGGAGCTGCTCCAACACGTCGCCACAGCGCACAGAAGCGGCTTCATCCCGTTGACTGTGACGCGACGCGCCTCCGAGGCGATCCGTCGGGTCATGGGCTCGACCCCGGAGACGCCCTTCGACATGTCGAAGGTGCGGCTCCCCGCCGATCTGAACATGGACGGCGTCGTCGACGCCAAGGATCGCGCCTGGCTGCTCGGCAACTGGGGCAAGAAGAACGCCACGCTCTACCATGGCGATCTGAACGGGGATGGGACCGTCAATCGCGCGGATAATGAGTTGCTCAGTCAGAGTTGGGGCAAGCGGGCGCGCGTCGGCTTCGGCCCCGGGCCGGTTGGGAGTGGACGCTCGAAGGGCAAGATCAACGTCGTCGGCGTGAAGTAAGAGTCAGGCCGAGTGGTCGGCGCCGTCGGCCTCGACGCCGACGCGGTTCGCGCCGGCGCGCGGGCTCGCCTCCTGGGGGCGATCCGGGTCGAGCCTCCGCGGCGCGATCAGGCTGAACATCGAGCCGCGCCCGACCTCGGAGACGAGTTGGAGACGTCCCTGAAGCATGCGCGTCAGCTCCCGGCAGATCGCGAGTCCGAGGCCGGTTCCCGCGTGGGAGCGCGTGTGGCTCTGATCGAGTTGTGTGAATTTCTCGAAGATCTTCTCCTGATCCTCCGGGGCGATGCCGGGGCCCGTGTCGAGGACGCTGACGCGAATCGCCTCGTCGTCGTCGCCGCCGCTCAGCCGCTCGACGCGAAGCGTGACGGTTCCGCCATCGGGCGTGAACTTCACTGCGTTGGAGAGGAAGTTGAAGATGATCTGCTGAAACTTCTGCGGATCAGTCTCGATGATCTCCCAGGCGCCCTCCTCCACCGACCGGCGAGGGCGCTTCGGATCGACACCGGGCGTTTCCAGAGCCAGCTTCACGCCGGCGCGATCGGCCTGCGGGCGGATAAGCCCGAGCAGGCCTGAGCACGCCTCGACGACGTTCATCGACTCGACGTGCAGGTCGATCTTGCCCGCCTCGATGCGCGCCATCTCGAGAAGCTCGTTGATCATCTCCAGCAGCGATCGACCCGCCATGACGATGTTCTGGAGATACCGGCGGCGTTTGGCGTACTGTGATTCATCCAGCAGCGTGCCGCCGGCGGCCTGCTCATTGCGCGCGATCTCCTCCAACAGCTCAGCGAACCCGATGATCGAGTTCAGCGGCGTCCGCAGCTCATGCGAGACGTTGGCCAGGAACTCCCCCTTGAGCTGAGCGGCGGCGTCCAGCGCGGTGTTGCGCTCCGCCAGCTCGGCGACGCGCAGATCCAGGGAGGCGTTGATGCGCCGTAGATCCTCCTCGTTCGCCTCGAGCGTCTCGAGCATCCGGTTGAAGGCGTCCGCGAGCTGCTCGAACTCGTCGCCGGTCGTGATCTCGGCCCGGACGTTGGCGCCGCCTTCCTGCACACGCTCGGCCGTCTCCTTGAGTTGGCGGACGGGGCTCAGGATGAGCCGCGTCGTGATGAGGTAGAAGACCAGCGTCGCCAGCGCGCCGGCGACGAGTCCCGCCGTGAGCAGGTACACCCGGTTGAGAAACACCTGCCCCGCCGCGCTCTGCGAGGTGCGCGTCACGAAGATGATTTCCTGGATGTCTCCCTCCGATGTGCGGAACGCCCGCGCGTACCGATGCTGGCGGGCGCCGTCGAGCTGCACCGTCTCCGCCGACTCATTCTCCCCGACATCATCGAGAAAACGCCGCGTCGTCACGCCGACGAAATCGCGGCGCTCCGCCGCCTGCGCCGCGCGAGCCCCCGGGAGCCGCCAGATCCGCACGCCGGGCGCGGCTGGCTCGGGCTCCGCTCGCTCGGATCCCGCCTCCGTCAGCTCGATCGTCTCCGCAGGCAGCAGGGGCCAGAGCTCCGCGATCTGACGCGAGGCCTCGATTTGCGCACGGTCGGCGATGGAGCCGACGAGCACCCACGGCGCCGAGAGGCTGGCGGCGATGATCAGAATGATCGCCGCTCCGAAAAGGAGCTGACACTTGTTGGCGAGCGAGACGCCGCGGGCCATGAGTCAGTCTCGCGCCGGGATGACAGGGGCGTCACTCATGCGAAGCCGGACGATTGGGCGAGCCGGCGCGCCGCGGCGGTCGTCCGTCGGTCCAGTCGATCGTGGGGGCCTCCCCCCAGAGCATCTCCAGGTCGTACAGCGCGCGGGTCTCGGGCTCGAAGACGTGGACCACGACGTCGATGAAATCCAGCACAACCCACGTTGAGGAGCGCTCCTTCGCGCCGCCGAAGGATTTTTCTTCCATCTCCTCGCCGGCCTCCATCGCCTTCGCGGCCGCGGCGCCGAGCTGTCGCTCGCTCGTTCCCGAAGCGATGACCAGAAAGTCCGTGACCTGGCTGAGGCGACGGACATCGAGCACGAGAACGTCCTCGCACTTCGTCTCATCCAGTGCGCGCGCCACGCCGATCGCCAGTTGACGCGCCTTCGCCTGGCGCTCAGCGCTGGTGGTCGAGATGGCCGTTTCCGATGGGTCCGCCGACACGAACAAAGGCTAGCACGAATGGGCTCGCCTTTCAGCGGTCCGACCCCGATGGCGCTACCTCGATCCAGGAGTCATCCTCCGCGTATCCGGCGGCCACCAGGAGCTCCCCCGCGATCGCGTGGAAGCGTCGGCGATCATCGGGGCTCATGTCGCGTCGCCACCGCTCTCTGCTCCGGGGGGAGACGGCGTCCCCGGCGTTCGGATTGTTGAGCAGCCGGCCGGTCTCGCCCCGAGACGCCCCTCCCTCCAGCATCGCCGGGTGGAACTCTTCCTCCAGGAAGTCGCACATCGCGCGGCATGTCCGCTCGGGCTCTTCGACGAGATCCTCGTAGCGCACCTCGATGACGCGAGGATGTCCCCGCAGCGCCAGTCCGGCGCCGGCGTCCTTGAGCCAGAGCCGGACGCCGGGCTCGATCGGCTTCGAGATGCGTCGTTCGATCACCTCGCCCTTTCGGATCGTCTGGCGGGGATGCGTCCGCAGGGAGCACGCGACGTCGCGCCCGTCGCGAAGGACGTGGATGAATCGTCCTTTCGGGAAGAGCGCCAGCAGCCGGCCGAACTGTCTGACGTTCCCCGGCGTCTTGTCGCCCCATCGCGCCTTGCCCTGCCTCCGGGCGTATTCACCGAAGAAGCGCTCCGCGAAGCCGACCACGGAGGAGGCGCCGGCGATCATGCGCTCGATTTCACTCCGCTCCATGTCCCATGTCGTGGCGAGCCGCTTGGGGTTCGGAAAGCTGCAAAGGACCCCGGACTCCGGACCGCAGGCGATGCTCGGATGTCGGGAGAGCATCTCGCGCAGAAGCGTCGTTCCGCTGCGGCCGCAGCCTCCGATGACCACGCATTCCGCGTCGCTCCTTTCGCGGGGATGATGCCACGCGTCGCGCTCATAAAGCGCTTCGCGGAGGGCGCGACGGGCCTCGTGCGCCGCCAGCCTCGGCCCCAGCGCAAAGATCAGATTGAGAAGCGACCGCGCCATGCCGGCTTCCTCTCCTCAGCCCGAGCCGCCCCTGGCGTCAGTTCAGACCGAGCAGGTCGCCCACATACGGCCCGTAGCGGACGATGAGCCCCGCAAAGACCACCGAGACGATGGAGATGAGCTTGATAAGAATGTTGAGCGAGGGCCCCGAGGTGTCCTTGAAGGGATCGCCGACGGTGTCGCCGACGACCGTCGCCTTGTGATCATCGGAGCCCTTGCCGTAGACGTAGTCTTCACCGCGGCCCGAGGCGCGCATCTCGTGCGCTCGGGTCTCGATGTCGGCGCGAATCTGCTCCGGGACCTGCGCCCGCGCCTGCGGGTCGTCGAGAAGCTCATTCGCGGTGATGCGTCCGAACGACTCGATGAGCTTCTTGGCGTTATCCCAGGCGCCGCCGGCGTTCGCCATGAAAATGGCGACGGCGAAGCCGGAGGTCAGCCCGCCCGCGAGCATGCCGACGACCCCGGGCACGTCCAGGACAAGGCCGACCGCGATGGGAACGATGATCGCCAGCAGCGCGGGAACGATCATCTCCTTTTGCGCGCCGGCGGTGGAGATGGTCACGCAGCGGGCGTAATCCGGATAGGTCGTGCCCTCGAACTCGATCGTCTTGGGCCAGCTCATCGGATCGGCGATCTGCTCATCGTTCATGCCCTGAGCGCGGAACGCCTCCCGCATCTTGCCGAACTGGCGCCGGCACTCGGTCATCATGCTGTTGGCGGCGCGGCCGACAGCGTCCATTGTCATCGCGCAGAACAGAAAAGCGAGCAGGACGCCGATGAACACACCGCCCAGCGCCCGGGGGTTCATGAACGTCACGTTGTAGAACCTCAGCACATCCTCGATCGTCGATTGCGAGACGCGGAGCACTTCGAACTCCAGCAGATGCGCGCCCTCATCCGACTCGAGCCGATCGTCCTCACCCCGCGCCGCGGTCTCGCCGGCGCCAACGACCAGAACTTTCGAGTCGAGAATCGCCTCCCGCGCTGACGAGCCGTCGGAGGCGCGGCGGACCTCGATGACGGCCCCGGGCTTCAGACCCAGCGTGTCGAGATCGAAGCTCTGGCGGCCCGGGTCGGCGATGGCGGCGTCGTAGGTCGCCTCGCCGCCCTCCTCAGAGGCCGGAATGACCAGCGCCATCCGTCCGTGGCCCTCCCAGATCACATGAGGGCCCTCGCGCAGCCCGGGGTCCACCTCCGCGTACTCGAAGCTCCGGGCGTAATCCTCCCCCTGCGTCATTAACTGTGTCTGGACCACCTGGAGATAGGCTGCGAACAGCGCGAGGGCGGTCAGGGCGGCCGAGCCGATGGCGAAGCCCTTGCCCGTCGCGGCGGTCGTGTTGCCGAGCGAGTCGAGCATGTCGGTGCGCTCGCGCACTTCGGGCGGCTGACCCGTCATCTCCGCGTTGCCTCCCGCGTTGTCCGCGATCGGGCCGTAGGCGTCCGTGGCGAGTGTGATGCCGAGCGTCGCCAGCATGCCGACGGCCGCGATGCCTACGCCGTAGAGGCCCAGCAGGAAGTTATCCGTGCCCCCGGCGAACGTGAAGGCAGCGATGATCGCGATGACGACGGTCAGCAGCGGCGCCCAGGTCGACTTCATTCCCTCCGCGATTCCCGAGATGATGACCGTCGCCGGGCCCGTGATCGCCTGGCGGCTGATTCGCTGCGTCGGCGGGTGCTCGTAGGACGTGTAGTACTCGGTGGCGTTGGCGATGACGAGCCCCGCCACAAGGCCCGAGGCGATCGAGCCGAAGACCCCGTACCAGTTCACCGCCGCGTCGTCGCTGTTGAAGAAGGCGAACGCGAGCGCCGCGATCAGAATCAGCCCCGACGCGACATAAACGCCGCGATGCAGCGTCTTGAGCAGCGTGGCGAAGGAGGCGCCCTCCTTCGCGCGCACCGCGAAGATGCCCATGATCGAGCAGAGGATGCCCACGCCCGCGAGCATCACCGGCGCCGCGGCGAGGCGCATCGCCAGCTCCGTCGCGCCCAGCCCGCCCATCGAGACAGCCGCCGCCGCCCCGAGCGCCATCGTAGCCAGAATCGACCCGTAATAGGACTCGTACAAGTCGGCGCCCATGCCGGCGACGTCGCCGACGTTGTCGCCCACGTTGTCCGCGATGGTGGCGGGGTTGCGCGCGTCGTCCTCGGGGATGCCCGCCTCGACTTTGCCGACGAGGTCCGCGCCGACGTCCGCCGCCTTCGTATAGATGCCGCCGCCCACGCGGGCGAAGAGCGCCTGCGTCGAGGCGCCCATTCCAAACGAGAGCATCAGCGTCGTGAACTCCGGCAGGCCGCCCGTCAGGCCCAGCGACTCGCCGAGCGAGTTGAGAACCAGGAACCACATGGAGACATCGAGCAGCGCAAAGCCGACGACCACGAGCCCCATCACGGCGCCGGAGCGGAAGGCGATCGTCAGGGCGTCGTCCAGCGACTCCTTCGCGGCGTGGGTCGTGCGCGCAGACGCCAGGGTCGCCATCCGCATCCCGAACCAGCCGCAGAGGCCTGAGAGCGTGCCCGCGACGGGAACGCCCAGGACCGTGAACCATTGCTGAAGCCCGAAGACCGCCATCAGCGCCAGCGCGACGACCAACGCGACGAAGACGACCGCCACGACCTTGTACTGCCGTCTCAGGTACGCCATCGCGCCGGCGCGCACCGCCTCCGCGATGCGCACCATCTCCGAATCCCCTTCGGAGCGCGTAAGCACGCTCCGGGAGAAGATGAAGGCCATCGCCAGCGCGGCGAGGGCGCCCACCGGCGCAATCCAGTAAAGGGCGGGAAGGTCTCCGATCGCTCCGAGCGTGACGAGCGTCTCCGTGATCACGGGATCCATCTCCTGTAGCTGTCTGTGTTCATCCGTCCATCGCCCCACGCGGCGAGGCGGCGGTTGCGATCGCGCTGCGGTCGGGCGCCACTCGCGGCGCCACGATGCCGGGATCGCGCCCCCGACCGATCCATCCTCTTCCGATTGTCACACCCCGGAAACGCCGAAGGGCCCTTCCCGCCCAACAAGTCGGCGGGCCCCTGCGTCATCCAACCTCCGATCAGTGACCGGTCTTCTCGCGGCGCTTCTCGCCCTTGCGCATCTCCCGACGACGGCGCTCAGAGGGCTTCTCGAAGTACTGCTTGCGCTTGATGTCCTTCGTGAGCCCTTCCTTCTCACACAGCTTCTTGAAGCGCCGCATCATCTGCTCGACGCTCTCTCCGCCGCGGGATCGAATCCGAATCGCCATGCGCCTGATTTCCTTACTTGCGGTTGAAAGCTTCCGGGGACGGGTCCTGCTCGGCCTCTCGCGAGGGGCGGAAGTATGGCCAAAGCGCCGCCCGAAGGCAAACGGGCGGCCTCCTACCCTACCGCACACCGTCCATCCCCGCTCGCGAGGCGCGGCCATGCTCCTGATCGACACCTACAACGTTCTCCATGTCACCGGAGTCCTCCCGACCCGCCTCGCCGGCGTCGGCCCCCTGGGGCTCCTGCGGCTGGTCCGTGGCTCCCGTCTGGCTCGCGCCGGCGCCCACCTCGTCTGCGACGGTCCCAACCGCATCGAGGACGCCGACGCCTGCGAGGGGGATGTCCGCCTGGTCTTTGCTGGGGCGGGGCGGGACGCCGACTCGCTCATCGAACGAAGTCTCGAGCAGTCCTCCGCCCCGCGCCGGATCACCGTCGTCTCCTCCGATCGGCGGCTTCGCCAGGCGGCTCGGAAGCGCCGGGCTCGATGGCTCAGCAGCGAGGCGTTCCTCAGACGTCTGGGCGCGGAGCTGGATGACCCTCGCCCAGGCGCCGCCCCCGCCAAGCCGGACGTCCCCCTGACGCCTCGTGAAGTCGATCACTGGCTCCGCCACTTCGGCCTCCACGATCTCGCTGGCGCCGCCCGCGCAGGGCGCCCGCCGGATCCATCCCATGGGACAGGGCAGCCGCCTGGTCCATCCGAACCCATCCAGCCTCGCGACGAGCCCGAGCGGCTCGAGCCCGACCCGCTCATCGAGGAGGCGCTGCGGGAATGGAGCGGCAGGCTCGCGGAGGACGATCTGGATATGTCGCAATGGCTCGATCCACCCGAATCCGACGGACGCTCGCCATGACGGCGCTTGCGGCGCTCATTGGCGCCCTCGCCGCCTGCGCGCCGAGCCGGGTGGATCTGGAGCAGACGGTCCACCAGGCGACGCGCACGCCCGCCGGCCTCCGCGCGGCCATCGACGCGGACGTGGGCGCCGTGGCCTCCGCGGCCGAGCGGTCGCTGAGCCGGAGGGGCTATGTCATTCTCGCGGAGCGGGCGACTGCGGATCGCGGCGTCGTCGTCGGCAAGACGCCGTCGCGCGGGCTCGCCCGCCTTCTGGCGTCCAAGGTGCGGGTGATCGCGGAGCGTCGGGGCGGGGAGACGCTCGTGTCGGTGAACACCTCGCCGGCGCGGAGCGAGCAGACCGCCTCGGAGATCCTCGCGGAGATTTTCGAAACGCTCGGGCGGTGAGTCGCCTCCGCCGGGGCTGCTCAGCGCTGGTCGATCGGAGTGTACGAGACGCCGTGCGGCCCGACGTACTCCGCCTTGGGGCGGATGAGCCGGTTCGCGTGAAGCTGCTCGATGGCGTGGCCGGCCCAGCCGGCGTTGCGGCTGAGGGCGAACATGGGCGTGAAGAGATCGAGCTTCAGTCCGATGCAGTGGTATGTCGTCGCGGAGTAGAAATCGACGTTGGGGAAGATGCCCTTGCTCGCGACCTCGCGGTTCATGATCTCTTCGACGCGATGGCTCTTCGCGTAGAGCTCGTCATTGCCGGTGTCCTTGGCGAGCTGTCCGGCGAGAGTCTTGAGATAGGTGGCGCGCGGATCGTACGCTTTGTAGACGCGATGGCCGAATCCCATGATGCGCTCCTTCTTCTCCAGCTTGCGCATGACAAAGGGCTCGACCTCCTCCACGCTCGGGATCTCATTCAGCATCATCATCACACCCTCGTTGGCGCCGCCGTGGAGCGGCCCGCGCAGGGCGCCGATGGCGCCGGTGATGACGGAATAGATGTCGCTGAGCGTCGAGACAATGACGCGGGAGGTGAACGTCGAGGCGTTCAGGCCGTGATCGGCGTGCAGGATCATGCACACGTCGAACGCGCGCTCCATGGTCTCCGTCGGCTTCTCGCCGTTGAGCATGTGCAGAAAGTTGGCGGCGAAGGAGAATGAGGAATCCGGCGCGACAGGAGACTCGCCGCGTCGGACGCGATCAAACGCCGCCACGATCGTCGGCGCCTTCGCCAGAATGTTCACCGCCTTGCGCTGGACCTGCTCCGGATCTGTCGTGTTGGGCTCCGCGTCCTCCAGCGCCAGTCGCGAGACCATCGTTCGCAGAACGTGCATCGGCTGCGCGGACTTCGGGAGGCGGCTGATCTCATCGAGCATCGCCTCGGAGAGCGCGTAGTTGGAGCGGATCTCCTGGGCGAAGTCGGAAAGCTCCTGCTTCTTCGGCAGGCGCTGGTTCCAGAGGAGGAAGACGGTCTCCTCGAAACTGGAATGACGGGCCAGCTCGTCGATCGCGATGCCGACGTATTCGAGGACGCCCTTCTCGCCGTCGATGAACGACAGTTTCGTTTCGGCGGCGACAACCCCTTCCAGACCCTTGGCGGCGGTGCTCATCGTGGGCTCGATCCTGTGTGCGGTTCCGAAGGCGAGCGTCGACGATGACGCCCCGACCCCCGGCGCGGAGCTTCCGGACCGCCGGCGGCGAGAAAGAATATACGACTCGCGTTCGGACCCGGCAAACCACGCCTGCCTCGCTACGCTCACACCCGCCATGCTGGTTGAAGGTCTTCTCCTCGCCGATCCCGAAGTTCCGCCGCGCCGGGGATGGGTGCGCGTCGTTGGGACGCGGATCGAACGGATCGGCGAGGGCCCCGCGCCACGCGCCGAAGCGGACGAGGAGACGCTCTCCTTCTCGCCCGGGCGCCTGATTGCGCCGGGCTTCGTCGACGCCCATCTCCATCTCCCGCAGATCGACAGCGTCGGCTGCGATGGCCTCGAGCTCCTCCCCTGGCTGGAGCGCGTCGTCTTTCCCGCCGAGACATGGTGGGCCCGCGGCGGCGCGCGCCACATGACGTGGACCGCGGTCCGTCGCATGCTCCGTCAGGGCACGCTCGCCTTCGCGGGATATCTCACCAGCGACGCCGAAACCTCCGCCGAGTCCCTGCGCGCGCTCGCGACCGGTCGGGGCTTGCCGGCGCGGCCCCGCTTCCTCGCAGGACGCGTCGCCATGGATCGAAGCGCGCCCGACGCGTTGACGCGCGAGGATCGCCAGCGCGCCGGCGCGACCACGCCCACTTCGCCCGCTTTGCCCACGCCCGTCGAGGCGCTCGGGCGGGGCGAGGCCTCCGTCAATCCGCGCTTCGCCATCGCCTGCTCCGAGGAGTTGCTGGCGGAGATCGGTTGGCTCGTGAAGGAGCGGGCCGCCCGGAATGAACGTCTTTTCGTCCAGACCCATCTCGCCGAGTCGCTGGAGGAATGTCGCGTCGTCTCCGAGCTCTTTCCGGACGACCCCCATTACACCGCCGTCTACGACCGCTTCGGACTGCTCACGCCGCACACGCTGCTCGCTCACTGCGTGCATCTCTCGGAAGTTCAGTGGGCCCTGATCCGTGAGCGGGAGTCCGTCGTCGTCCACTGTCCCGCGGCGAACACGTTTCTCCAGTCCGGGCTCTTCGATCTCGACGCCGCCCGCGCCGCGGGCGTTCGCCTCGCGCTCGGCTCCGACGTCGCAGCCGGCCCCGACATCGCCATGCCCCGCGTGGCTCGGGCGATGATCGAGACGGCGAAGATCCGCCGGATGACCATCGCCCCGAAGGCGCACGTCCCGAGCCCGCAGGAGGCGTGGCGGCTGATCACGCGCGGAAACGCCGAGGCGCTGGCGATGCCGGAGGCCGCGAAGCTGACGGCGGGGGCCCCCGCCGATTTCCTGACGCTGCGCGTCTCCGAGACATGGGTCGACGAGCATCTGATCGGGAGGCTCATCTACAACTGGTCCTGCCGTCTGATCGAGCGCGTCGTCGTCGAGGGCCGCGCTCTCAACCCCGCTACGATCTAACGCGGAGCGCTCCCCTCACGATGTTCATTCCTCTCGGCACAGACCGCCCCCTGAAGCGCCCGACGGTGATCAACCACTGGCTGATCGGCGCCAACGTGGTGATCTACATCGGCGACGTGGCGCTGCGCGCCTTCGCGCCGGGCGCCCACGACGAGCTCTTCTCATCCCTGGCGCTCTCGCGCGTCGGATTCGCGCCATGGGAGCTGGTCACCTACGCTTTCCTGCACGCGGGCTTTCTGCACCTGCTTTTCAACATGCTTTTTCTGTTCGTCTTCGGGCCGAACGTGGAAGATCGATTCGGGCGGATCGGGTACGTCCTCTTCTACCTCGCCGGCGGGGCGGCCGCGGGGCTGGCGCATCTGGCCGCGGAGCCGGCGCCAGTCGTGGGGGCTTCCGGCGCGATCGCCGCCGTGACGGGGGCGTATCTGATCCTCTTTCCCAAGACTCTGGTCCGCACGCTCATCTTCATCTTCGGGATCTTCGACGTTCCCGCCGCCTGGTTCATCGGATTCGCCATCGCGAAGGATCTGTTCCTGAACAGCCTGACGCCGAACTCCGGGGTGGCCTACGTCGCGCACCTGGGCGGATACGGCTTCGGCGCCGCGGTCGCCTTCGCGCTGCTCGCTACGGGCGCGCTCTCGGGCGAGTCGTACGATCTCTTCTCCTTGGGTAAACAGGCGCGCCGTCGTCGGCAGTTCAAGGAGCTCACATCGAAGGGCGCCGATCCCTGGGCGGGGCGTCCGCCCGGGCGTGGCAGGCGCGCGCGTGCCCGGCGGGAGACGGAGGACGAGGAGCTCTCCCGCCGGCGGGCGGAGATTGGCCGGCTCCACGCCTCCGGGGACCTTGACGCCGCCGCCGACGCCTATCTCGAGTTGCTGCGGGAGCGGGAGGAGGCCGCGCTCAGTCGCGCGGCGCAGATCGAGGTCGCCAATCATCTCTTCCAGCGACGCGAGTTCGACGCGGCCCGAATGGCGTATGAGCTCTTCCTCCGCTCCCATCCGCGCGACGCGGAGGCCCCGGGCGTTCGGCTCATGCTGGGACTCATCCACACCAGGTACATCCCCGACCTTGATCGGGCCCGTGATCTGCTCGCGGAGGCTCGCCCCGAGCTCCGCGACTCCAAGCAGCGCAGCCTCGCCGACGCGCTGCTGAGCGAAATCGGCGAAGGGCAGGAGGAGCCATCATGATCCGGACGAGAGTCAAGATCTGCGGCGTCGGGACCCGCGAGGACGCCATGGCCGCGGTCGAGTCGGGCGCCGACGCCGTCGGGTTCGTCTTCCATGAGCGCTCGCCGCGCTACATCAAGCCCGCCGCGGCGTGGGAGATCCTCCGAGATCTGCCGCCCTTCGTCGCGAGCGTCGGGCTGACGGTGAACGCCTCGCCGGAGCATTACGGGCAGATCGAGCGAGCCTGCCCCGCCGACTTCTCCCAGCTCCATGGCGACGAGGACGCGGAGCTCGTGCGCGCCTGCGGCGCCCGTCTGATCAAGGCCGTCCGGTTCGACGCCGACACCATCGAAGCGTCGCTTCGCTACTGGTCGGAGTTCGAGGAGATCGATGCGATCCTCGTCGATGGCTCCGAGGGCGGGCGGGGCGAGGCGTTCGAGTGGAGCGCCCTCGCCGACGCCGCTCACGCCGCCGCCAAGCCCATCATCCTCGCCGGCGGCCTCACGACGGAGAACGTTGGCGAGGCGATCCGCGCCGTCAGGCCCTACGCCGTCGATGTCTCCTCGGGTGTGGAGAAGGAGCGCGGGGTGAAGGATCCGGCCCGCATCCGAGCCTTCTGCGCCGCAGTGAGGGAGGCCGACGCGGCGCTCGATCGGCTCGCCTGAGGGCGAGGCTTTCGCAGGGCCGCTTCCCGATTCAAACCAATCGGCGCTGAACCGCGGGGATTCTGATTCCCTCCCCCTCGACGTCAGATAATAATGACGATGAGGGCTGCGAGAGAAAGGAGCCGCCATGCGAGCGCAGGATGAGCGAAACAGTGGGGCCGCGCGTCGAGACCCGCGGCGCCAACCCGGACCAGCGGACGCCAACCACTGCGCCGTGGATCCGGGGCGTGATCGAATCAGCTCCGACTTCGATGGGCTGGCGGGGCTGCGGTGCCACA
Organism: uncultured Phycisphaeraceae bacterium; assembly: GCA_964451515.1. Taxonomy (GTDB): domain Bacteria; phylum Planctomycetota; class Phycisphaerae; order Phycisphaerales; family UBA1924; genus CAYVIJ01. The sequence goes on from CAYVIJ010000003.1 coordinate 121,545, forward strand.
TGCGAGGCTCGTCCAGCGATTCACGCCGGGCGAGACGCCGCCTGATGGGCACGATGTCCGAGCCGCTCAGTTGAGCGGCCAGGCCGCAGAGCGCCTCATCTCGTCTCCGTCGCCGCTCGGGCTGATTCCCACGTTTTCAGTTCCTCCGGGATCAGACGCCAGAGCTCGGAGACGCGCTCGATCGAGCGTTCGATCCGGTCGGGGCGCATTTTGCCATCGTAGATGAGGCACGCCCATCCGTTGTCGAATCTCCACGCGACGGCGCGCGTCTTGGTCAAGAGAAAGCGCTGCACGTCGATCGTCAGCAGGCTTGCGGCGAAGGGCTCGTCCTGCGTGCGCACCACGAGGGCGCTGTTGAACCGGTCCTCGTCGAGCAGCAGTCCCGAGGGACGGCCCAGCCGCAGCATGAGGCGCCCGAGGAGGCCGCGCGGCGTCACGCTCGTTCGGGGCCACAGGGGCGTTTCCAGGGCGTAGACGACGTGCGGGACGGGAATGACGACCTGCCCCGTGTTCATCACATACGTGTGCTCGAAGATGGTGAAGGACCGGTCTTCCTCGATGCGGCCGCTCATGACATGGCGCGTGCCGCCGCCGCGCTTCACCTCGGGCAGAAAGCTCCACGTCGCGTTGAAGGCGCGCGGCGCTCTGGCTTCGTACTCGAATCCGAGGCGCGTGGCGATGGACTCCGGCTTCATCGCTCAGCCGTTCGCCGCATCAGAGCACGGGCGTGAAGGTGGCGCCGGGCTCGGCCGCGAAGTGCACGAGCTGCGCCGGACGGAAATCGGCCGCTTTCTGTCGCGGGCTCGGCTTGACGACGATCGGCGCGCCCGCGTTGACGGTGAGCGTGTTGCCGTTCGTATCCACCTCAATGATTCGCCCCTGCACATTGCGCGGGCGTCCGAAGACCGGGTCGATGAACAGTCCGCCAGATTTCACCACGTCGATCCGCCTCGCCTGCGCTCGGATCGTCCCGGCGATCTTGTCACCCACCCGAGAGCCCAGAGCGCCGGAGAGCGCGAGCTCCAGCCGATAGTCCGTTCCCGGGATGGCAAGAACGATCCGCTTGTCGTCCGATTCCGCCAGCACGCCCCGGGCGATGCTGCGGTCCGCCTCGGTTGACGCCGCTGTCTCTGTCATCTCGTCAGATCCTCCTCAGCCGACTCCCACCGCCGCTGCGTCCCGATCGCTCAGCATCCCGCCATCCGACCGCTCCTTCACCGTCCCGTCCCGCTTCCAGGATCTTTCGCAGCGCGGCTCGCCTCGTAGGTCCGCCACGCCCACGCGCTCCGCCGAGGCGTCGATCCGCACCCGGCTGACGCCCAGCAGATCCGCCAGATCCACGGGATCGAAGCGGTCGAGGGCGCCCTTGGGATCGGGCATTGTGAGTTCACAATCGAGCGGGTTCTCCGGTCCGCCCGACGCCTTGCTCTGCTCCAGAGCCGTCATCGACAGATCGCGCGCCTCCATGACCGCCTGCCAACCCGGATCCGCCTCGACCTCGAAGGGATCGGGGAAGGTTTCCTCGTGCACGCAGGGATCTCCCTCGCCGGCGCGCAGCTCCCGAAAGGCCTCGTCGGCGGTGTGCGGCAGCAGGGGGGCGAGCAGTCGGCACAGACCATCGCACAGACGCCACAGCGTCGTCTGCGTCCGCCGGCGGCGCGGGCTCTCCGGAGCGTCGCAGTAGAGACGATCCTTCACCGCGGCGAGGTAGATCGAGCTGAGCGTCTCATTGCAGAAGTTGTACAGGGCGATGTGCGCCGCGCGGTAGTCGAAGCGCTGGTAGGCCGCCCGCACGCGCGCGCTGACGCGATCCTGCTCCGCCAGCGCCCACGCCTCCAGAGACCTGTGGTCGACGCTTCGGATGTCGACGGCGTCCCGCTCCGGGTCGAAATCGTGCAGATTGCTCAGCATGAACCGGAGCGTGTTGCGGACCTTCCGGTACGACTCACCCGCGCTCCGGATGAACTCGAGATCCACCTTGATGTCGTTCTCAAACGCGAGGCTCGAGACCCACCATCGGCACACGTCGGCGCCGAAATCGCGAAGCAGATCCTCGACGTTGATCGTGTTCCCGAGCGACTTGCTCATCTTCCGCCCGTGCTTGTCGACGATGAAGCCGTGCGTGAGCAGCGCGCGGAAGGGCGCCTCGCCCATGGCGCCCAGAGCGCAGAGCATCGAGAGCTGGAACCAGCCGCGGTGCTGATCCGAGCCTTCCAGGTAGAGATCCGCCGGGAAATCCCCGCCGTCCGAGCGGGCGCGCAGCGCGCCGTTCCAGCTCGACCCGGACTCGAACCAGACGTCGAAGATATCGCGTCCCTTCTCGAGTCCGCGAACCTCCGTCAGCCAATCGGGTTTCTCCGGGTCGCTGGACGGGTCGTAGTGGCGGAGCAGGTCCGCCGCCGGCTCGCGGAACCACGCGTCCGAGCCCGCCTCCGCGATGCGCAGCGCCACGGCGCGCACGCTCGCGGCGGTCAGCAGGGGCCGCCCCTCAGAGTCGAAAAAGGCGGGAATCGGCAGGCCCCAAGCCCGCTGGCGGCTGATGCACCAGTCGGGGCGGCTCTCGAGCATGCCGCGCATGCGATTGCGCCCCCACTCCGGGATGAAGCTGACCCGCTGGGCGCCCTCGAGGGCCATCTCGCGCAACGTCTTGCCTGATTCCGTTCTGGCGCCGTCGACGGCCACGAACCACTGCTCCGTGGCGCGGAAGATGACCGGGCTCTTGCCCCGCCAATCGTGCGGATAGGAGTGGGAGATGACGGTGTCGAAGAACATGTGTCCGCTCTCGCGGAGCTTCTTGACGATGGTCGGGTTGGCGTCCCAGATCCGTTGGCCCTGGATCCACTCGGGCACGGTCTCGTCGTACCGCCCATCCTCGAGGACGGGGCAGTAAACGGGCAGCCCCTCCTTGAGGCCCGTCTGATAGTCGTCGGCGCCATGGCCCGGCGCGGTGTGGACCAGCCCGGTTCCGGTTTCGAGCGTGACGTACTCCGCCGGAACGACGCGATGGATCGCCGGCGCCCCCTCGAAGCGCGCGGCGAGCGCCTCCGTGTCCACGAAGGGATGGCGATAGCGCAGGCCGATCAACCTCTCGCCCGTCGTCTTCGCGATGACGCGTCCCGCCTCGGTCTTCGCCGCCTGGACGACGTTGGAGAGCGCGTCAGCGGCGACGATGGTCAACGAGCCGTCCTGATCAATGAGCGCGTACTCGAGCTTCGGATGGACGGCGATGGCGACATTCGCGGGAATGGTCCAGGGCGTCGTGGTCCAGATCATCAGGGTCGGCGTGCGGTTGAGCTCGCTCTCGTCGAGCCCGAACGCCGCCCTGACGGCGCTGCGGTCCGCCGCCTCGAACTCAACGTAGATCGATGGATCCTCGCGTTCGTAGTACTCGAGCTCCGCGTCGGCGAGAGCTGTCTCGTTGGCGAGCGACCAGTGCACACTCTTGAGCGCGCGATACACAAGGCCCTGCTCGATCAGCCGCGCGAAGACCTCCAGCGTGCATGATTCATACGACGGGTCCATCGTGAGGTACGGCGCGTCGTAGTCGGCGAGGGTGAGCAGGCGCTTCATCTGCTCGGTCTGCAAGTTGATGGACTTGCGCGCATGCTTCTCGCACTCGCTGCGAATTGCGAGGCGACGCTTCTCCTCATCGAGCGTATCGAGCTTCTCGATCTTCCCGCTCTCGATCAGCCGGCTCATGACGATGTGCTCGATGGGGAGCCCGTGGCAGTCCCAGCCCGGGATGTAGGGGCAGTCCCGCCCGCCCATGCTCTGGGAGCGAACCACAAAGTCCTTGAGCACCTTGTTGAGCAGGTGCCCCATGTGGATCGCGGCGTTGGCGTAGGGAGGGCCGTCATGGAAGGTGAACCGCTCCGCCCCCGCGCGCCGCTCGCGCAGGCGGGCGTACAGACCCCGCTGCTCCCATCGCTTCCTGCTGGCGGGCTCGTTCTGAACGAGGTTCGCCCGCATGGGGAAGCTGGTCTTCGGGAGGTTCAGCGTCTTCTTGTAGTTCCGCGTCCCCGCGGAGGCCGAGGCGCCTGAGTCGCTCATGTCGCTCCGTCGCTCATTCGATCCGATTGGCGGCTTCTCCGAGCCGGTGTCCCGCGCCGCCGCCTGCGAAGCGCGGAGGGGCGGATCGGGATCGACGATGGTATCGGCATCCGCGCCGCCCCGCCCCAGATCGATCGCGCCCGGGCCGCCGACGCCGCCTCAAACGGACTGACGCTGGACGTCCGCGCTCTATCTACTTGTGCTCGAAGATCGTCTGCGTCCGCAGGACGAGGCCGCCTTGAGCATGCAGGTGGTAGCTCTGGGCGTGGACTTCCTTGCGGAAGCGCTGGACGTCGAGGATCGAGGCGCACAGGCCGCCCTCGCCATCCTTCCAGAGGAAAGCCTCCGCCTCGCTCTCCTCCGCAAAGTCCACCAGCTCGCGATAGGTGGCCTTGTAGAGGTTCTCGGGGAGGGTCTCGGTTTGGACCGTCGTCAGATAGTTCACGCGCTGGCTGAAGGGCTGCTCGTGGTCCTTCTCGCCGGCGCAAGGGAGGGCGGCGACAAGGCCCCGTTCGGGCAGGCCCGAATCCTGGGGCGTGACCAGTTCGGTCGCGCAGAGCCCGTCATGCTGGAATCGCATCATGTGGGCGCCGCCCATGACCCATCCCTCGAACTCGTATTCGCCGTGGCGGAAGGATCTCCGCCCTTTGATGGTGAAGAGCTCGGGATGCAGGGCGCGCCGATACAGGATCAGCCGATAGGCCTGAAGATTGGCAGATTTGAGAGGAGCTGTCATCGAGAAGACTTTCCGGGAGGAGGAGAGCGGAAAGGGCAACCACGCGGTCGCACTGGAGGGCGAAGACTCTATTCGCCACTGCTCGTACGACAAGCTGGATTTTCCGGTTTCACTGTCCCAACGCAAAGGAAAAGTCCGAAATATCCAGTGGCACTTTTTGCGCTCAACACCCGGGAAGCTACAAGCCCTAGTGGTTTGGGTGGTTAGCCCCCATTTTCGCCCGGGACATCCGAGCCTGAGTCCTCCCGAATACGGGAACGCCGCACGCGAACGCTCTTCATGCCCTCCGCAGACAGCCAAACGATTCCCTCGCCTGCCGCCGGATTCCCGAATCTGAAGCGCCTGAGCCGCCGTCTGCATGTCGCCGCCATCGTCCGGACACTTCCTCACGCCTCCCCGAGCGAGCGGCGCGAGCTGGCCGCCATGTTGCTGGATCTGTGCGCGAGCCCTCCGTCCCTCATCCAACGTCTGCGAGCACGCCTGTCGCGCTGGACCGTTCTCCGGCGAATCTCCCTCTTCCAGCCGGCTCCGGACCCCGCGCTGGCGTTGGCGCAGAGCTGGGACCGCCTCCCGGACGACCTCCGCGCGGTCGCCCGCTCGATTCTGGCAACACGGCTCGCGGAGCTCGCGTCGACGCTCGCCGGCTCGCCCGACGCTTCCGAGCGGATCGCCGCGGGCGCGATCATCGCGGACGCGCCGGCGCCCGAGACTCTTCGCCTTCTTCCGGCGCTGATCGGCGACCGGCGCGCCGGCGTCGCCGAGCGGGCGGAGGCGGCGATGCTGTCGATCGCGCGAACCGCCGAACTGTCGAACGACAGCCGGGCGGCGCTGGATGAGGCGCTGGCCTCTGCCGCGCGCGCCTTTCCCGAGCATCGCCGGCGCGGCGTGATGGACGCGGCGGCGCTCCTGATGGAGACGCCCGGTCCGCATCTGGCAGGATTTCTTGAGGAAAAAGATCAGCCCGCGCATCTAGCGCTCCGTGCGGCGGTTCGGCGCTCGTCGGGGGCTGATGGACGCGCGCGCTGCATCCGGCTCCTCAACCATCCGCTGGTCTCCGCCGCGGCGCTCGATCGTCTGCTCCAGCCCGCGGACGACTGCGAGCATGCGGCGGGTCTGCGGGAATGGCATCGTTTGCTCGTCCCCACGCGCTTGCGTGAGATCCGTCGCGCGGCGCGTCCCTGGCGCGCTTTGCCCGAGCCGGCTCGCCTGGCGTCGCTCGATGAGGGCGCGCGGCGGTCGACGCCCCGCTGGATGGCCCTGCTTGCGCTGAAGGAGCCCCGACGCTCCCGTCGGCTCGAGGCGCTGCTGGTCGACCTTTCTCCCCGCGTCCGCTGGGCGGCGGCGGCTCTGGCGGCGGACGCGGCCCACAAGCACGATGCGGCCGCCGGGCTGACACAGGATTTCGCCTTCGATCCATCGCCCGACGTCGCGCGGACGGCGGCGCGGGCGCTCGTCGGCGGCTCGAACGCGCCGGGCCCTGTCTTCTGGTCGCGCCTGGCGCGGAGAGAGACGCCCGATCTGGCGGCGCTCGCCACGCGTGAGCAGCGCGATCGAGATCCGTGGAGCTGGCTGGATGACCCGCACGGGCTCACGCCGCCGCTGGGCGCGCGCCGTCTGCTCATGCAGGATCGAGAGGCGCTGGTCGCGGGTCTGCGACGCGTCATCTCATCAGAGGAGCCGCCTGATCGTCGGCTGCGCGGCGTGGCGCTGGCGCGACGCCTCGCCGTCTGCGATGAGCTTGAAGAGGAGTTGATCGCCATGACGGGCGGCGAGGACGCGCGGCTCGTCGCGACGGCGGTCCGAGCATTGGGCGGCGTGGAGACCGACGCCGCGCGTGCGGCGCTGGTCGAGGCCCGCGCGCATTCGGATGGACGCGTCCGCGCCAGCGCCATCGAGGCGATGGGCGCCTGGCTCGAATCCTTGGAGCCGATCATCGAGGCGGTGCGCGATGAGACCGCCCGCGCGCGCGCCAACGCGGTGCGAGCGATGCTCAAGCGGGAGATCGAAGCGGGCGGAGAGCAGCTCGCCGCGATGCTGCGCGATGATCGCCCGGGGCATCGCGTCTCGGCGCTGTGGGTGGCGGAGCGGGTGGGCGGCGGCGATCATGCGCACATCGTCGCGGACCTGGCCCGCTCGGATGCCGAAGCGCCCGTGCGCGAACGCGCCAAACGCTGCGCGCGCCGGCTGCTGGCGCGGATGCGCGATGACTGGGCGGGCGGAGCGCGCGAGAAGGGAGCGGCGCTCCATGCCTGACCGCTTCGAGCAGCCTGAGGCCGTGTGGCTCGTGCAGGAGCCGACGGGCGCCGGGGTGAATGCGCCGCCGCCGACAGGCGACGGGTTGGCGCATCCGCTCCTGCCGGCGTTGCTCCTCATCGGGCTGACGCTGCTGTGGCGCCGTCGACGCCCGCAGACGCTGGAGGATCGCGCCGCGCGCCGACTGGCTCGGATGAGTGGGCTGCCGCGCGAGCAACGGGCGGTGGTGCGGACGATGGCGAGGCGGATTGGCGCCCATCCCGTGGCGTTGCTCGTCTCAGAAGAGGCGTTCCGGCGCGCCCAGCGGCGCACTCCGCCGGAAGAACAACCGCTCGCCGCGGAGGCGCGCCGCCGCCTTCCATTCGGCGCATGACCACCGACGCGAACATCCTTCTTCTGGGCTTGCGCGGCTCGGGCAAAAGCACGGTGGGGCGGCTGCTCGCGGAGTCGCTCGGGCGACGCTTCCACGACACGGATGATCTCGCCCCCGCCGAGTTGGGGGAGTCCACCGTCGCCGACGCCTGGCGCGCGCACGGCGAGGCGGCTTTTCGGCGGGCGGAGGCGGCGACGCTCGAGCGGCTGCTGACTCAGCGAAATCAGATCATCGCCCTTGGCGGCGGCACGCCGACGGCGCCGCGGGCCGCCGAGCTGCTCCAGGGCGCTCGTGAGGCGGGCTCGGCGATCACGGTCTACCTGCGGTTTCCGCCGGCGGTCCTGTGGAAGCGGCTCCGGGAGGCGGGGGGCGCGGGGGCGGATCGACCCAGCCTGACGGGCGCGGATCCGCTGGATGAGATCGATGTCGTCTTTTCGCAGCGAGACCCGCTGTACCAATCGCTGGCCGATCTCGTCATCGACGAGGATCTTCCGGCAGGGGCGGTGGCGGAGGCGATCGCCCGGCGGGCCGAGGGCTGGTGATAAGCGGGCGGCTCAGGCGGCGCGGGCGTAGCGGCCCGTGGTCAGACGCTCGCGGAGGGCCTCCTCGTCGCCCTCACGCGCAAAGCGGGAGAAGACGGCGGCGTGACGCGTCGGGCCCGGGGCGTCCTCCTCCATCATCCAGACCACATTGGCGAAGACGAAGACGCTCCGACGCTCGGTGCTCCGCTCGGAGGAGGTGGGTCCCAGATCGATCCGCAAGGCGACCTGGGTTCCCGGCGCCACGGGGCGGTCCAGCTCAAAGCGGACGCCCCCCTCGGAGATGTCGTAGGCGTGTCCTTCCCACTCGTATTCGTCGCGATCGAGCGTTCGGACGGCGACGGGGGAGTACATGGGCGGCAGGACATACCGCTCGTGACGGCGACGCTCGTGAGACAGCCGCATGGTCGTTCTCCGGACAGGGTGGCGGATCTTCGCCGGAAGGTCCGGAATCTGGCATCGGTCCCGACGCATGGGGACTTGACGTCCGCCCGCAAAAATCGGCGCCAGCCGCCCGCGATCATCCCCGGATGGTCCGCTCCGCGGGGGTCGTTTACGATTCGCCGCATGAGCATCGGCATGAAAGAGCGGAGGCCGACCCGTCAGGTCGTCCTGGGCGACGATCGGGTGGGGCGCGTCAGGATCGGAGGCGGACTGCCTGACAAGAACGGCCGCCCCACCGAGCCCGCGCCCGTCGTGGTGCAGACGATGACGGCCGGCTACACGCATGACGTTGACGCCTGCGTCGCCGAGATCAACAAGCTCGCGGCCGCGGGGGCGGACGTCGTCCGCGTGGCGGTGCCCCAGCGGAAGGACACGGAGGCGCTGGCGGAGATCATCCCGCAGGTGCAGGTTCCGATCGTGGCGGACGTGCACTTCCACTTCCAGCGGGCGCTGGAGGCGGTCGAGTCGGGCGTGCACAAGATCCGGCTCAATCCGGGCAATATCTCCGATCGGGCGCAGGTGAACGAGGTCATCGACGCCTGCAAGGAGAAGGGGCTTCCGATTCGCGTGGGTGTGAATGAGGGCTCGATCGTCGAGCGGAAGGACAAGCAGAAGCGCAAGGAGGAGCTGGGCAAGTTCTTCTCAGGACGGCGGCAGGGGCATCTGCTGGCGCTGATGATCGCCAAGCTCGAAGAGTATCTCGAGATCTTCGCGGAGCGCGACTTCCACGACGTGGTCATCAGCGCCAAGTCGATGGACGCGGCGTTCGTCGTGGATGTTTACACCGAGATCAGCGAGCGCTTTGATTATCCGTTGCATCTGGGCGTCACGCACGCGGGCACGGCGGAGTCGGGGCGGATCCGCTCCGTCGCGGCGCTGTCGGCGCTGCTGTGCAACGGCATCGGCGACACCCTCAGGATCTCCTACGCCAGCGATCCGATCCATGAGGTCGAGGATGGGCTCGAGCTGTGCTGGTCGCTCGGGCTGCGGGAGCGGCAGGGCGTTGATCTGATCGCCTGTCCGACGTGCGGGCGGATTCAGGTCGATCTGTTTACGCTCGTGCAGGATGTGCGCAACGTCCTGAAGGATGAGATCCGAGTGCCGATGAAGGTCGCGGTGATGGGCTGCATCGTGAACGGCCCGGGCGAGGCGGAGGGGGCGGATGTCGCCGTCTTCGCGGGCGACCGGCGCGGCATTATCTACGTTCAGGGCGAAAAGGTGGCGAACGTGCCCGAGGAGGAGATCCTCGACCGTTTGCTCACGGAATGCCGTGGCTTCCAGGAGCGCGTGGAGTCGGGCGAGGTCACGCTGGGCCAGAAAAAGGTCGAGATCGTGCCGCCCGATCCAATCGGTGAGCTGGGCTCGGGCGAGGCGAAGATCGCGCGGGGCGAGGTGGATCGCATCACGTCGCTCACCGTCGAAGGCGCCAGTTGATCGTGTACAAGCCTTCGGCGCAGGGGACGTCCTCTGGCGCGGCCCCTCTGGATCTCGACCCGAAGTTCATCAGCGAGGAATGGAAGCGGATGCGCGCGCATGCGGCGTCCCTCGAGCGGCCTCTGCTGTGCGTCGGCGGCTGGCGGGCGCACTGGCATCTCCCGAACGGCACACGGGCGCGGTTCCTCGAGCTCACAGGCGCGGAGGACGATCGCATCGGCGCGCTTGCCTTTCCTGATGCGCACACGATCGAGGAGGCCGCGAAGCGGATCGCGCAGCGCGTCGACGCGCTGTGGGGCGAGGCGGAGGGCGGCGAGACGCGCGAGATCGACGTCGTCGCCGTCTCCATGGGCGGGCTCGCGTCGCGACTCGCGGCGACGGAGGAGTTCGCGCGAGAGCACGGCCACCGATTGAAGATGCGCCGCCTCTTCACACTGGCGACGCCGCATCGGGGCGCCTGTCTGGCGAAATACGTTCGCATGGACAAGGCGGCCCGCCAAATGAAGCCGGGATCGGAGTTCCTGAGGCGGCTCGACGAGCGGCTGCCCGAGCGGGATTACGAGCTCATCTGCTACGGGCGGACGCGCGATCTCTGGGTGGGGCTGGACCGGACGCGCCCGGAGGGCCACGGCCTGCTCTGGGCCCACACGCCGCCGCTGACCTTCGCGCATCTGCTGGTCTCGCGCGACCGCCGCCTGCTCCTGGACATCGCAAGGCGGCTGCGAGGCGAAGAGCCCCTGGCGGCCGCGAGTTAGTCGCGACGATCCAGCGCCGCCTCGACGCTTCCCCAGTCCACGTCCTCCTTCGACAGGCGCGGAAGATCCGTCTCGATCGCCTCGATGTATTTCTGCGCCGCGCCCGTGTTGAAAATCACGACGGGCTCATCCGCATCGATCGTCCCCTCCTTCACCGCCTCCAATGCGGCGCCGACGCACGCCGCCGACTCCGGACAGAGGGAGATCCCCTCCAGTGCGCACGTCAGGCGCATCCAGTGGTCGAGCGCGTCTTCATCAACAGCGACCGCCGCGCCGCCCGACTCGCGGACGGCGTCGAGGATCATGAAGTCGCCTAGCGGCGTGGGCACGCGCAGACCGGAGGCGATCGTGTGCGGATCCTCCGGCGGCTTCGAGAAGCGCTCGCCATTCGTGAAGGCGTCCGCGATGGGAGCGCATCCCGAAGATTGGCAGGAGAAGAGCTTCGGTTTGCGGTCGGTCTCGAGCCAATCGATGGCGTCGAGTTCGTGGAAGGCCTTGTGCATCCCGATGAGGCCCGTGCCGCCGCCGGTGGGGTAGAAGACGGCGTGCGGCAGACGCCACTCCATCTGCTCCGCGAGCTCGAGACCCATCGTCTTCTTGCCCTCGATGCGGTAGGGCTCGGCGAGCGTGCTGACGTTGAACCAGCCGAAGCGATCCACACCTTCCTTCACGAGGCGCCCGCAGTCGTTGATGAGGCCGTCGACGAGGAAGGCGGCGGCGCCGTGCAGCGCGGCCTCGTAGCGGTTCACCACGGGCGTATCCTCGGGCATGAGGATCACCGCCGGGAGTCCGGCGCGCGCCGCGTAGGCCGCGAGCGCGCCCCCCGCGTTGCCGGCAGTCGGAACCGCAAAGCGTTTCACGCCCAGGGACTTGGCCATGGTGACGGCCATCGTCATGCCGCGGGCTTTGAAGGAGCCGGTCGGCAGGCGCGACTCATCCTTGATGAAGAGTTGCGAGAGCCCGAGCCGCTCTCCGAGCCGCGGGCAGGGAAGCAGGGGGGTTGTCGCCTCGCCCAGCGTGACGAGATGCTCAGGCTCCTCGAACGGAAGCAATTCGCGATAGCGCCACATCGATGGAGGGCGAACGGCGAGCTCGGAGCGGGCAACGCTGGAGCGGATGGCGTCGAGGTCGTAGCGCACCCAGAGCGGCCTGCCGGCGTGAGTCGTCTGGAGCGTGCGCGCCTCGAGGCGAGTTCCGTCGATGGCGGACTCCAGATGCGTGACGAAGGACGGCATGGATCAGTCTCCCACCAGGGCGTTCATCGCGGCGAGGATCTGTGCGGCGTCCTCGACGACGCGCTCGTACTCGGAAACCGCCGACTCCGCGAGGGCGTCGTCGCGCCGGTTGATGGCGGCGTCCAGCCCAGGAAGGGCTGACGCGGCGTATCCGGAGAACTCATCCGGCGCGCTGTAGAGATTGCGATACCACGTTCGATCGGGGAGACCCTCGCGCGAGAGCCAGACGCGGTCAAGGGCCAGCAGCAGGCGGTTCAGGCGGTCCAGCGTGGGGCGGTCGAGCTGACCAGTCGCGACGGCGAGGCGAGCGCGATCGCGCACGTCCGCCGCCGTCTCCGCCACGCGTTCGGCTCTGGCGCGCAGGGGAGCGAGATCCACTGCAAAGCTCTCGGAGCGCGCGCGCGATTCGATGGAGTCCAGCAGCCGCTGAGCGGACTCGAAGGGCGCGGCGGGATCCATCGGGAGCAGATCGCTCGACGCAAGCCGCGCGCCGATGAGGGAGACGATGCGCGTGAGGCGCCCATGGGGCGTGTAGTCGTCGTCCATCGCCTGGCGGTACCAGTGCAGATTGTCATAGGCGGAGTGGTAGGCGACGCCCTCGGCGCCGTAGAGGCCCAGGTTGGCGGCGGCGATCCCGCAGCGGGCGATGAAGCCCACATGATCGGATCCGCCGCCGATGAGCCCGAACTGAAGCGGGGGACGGCGCCGATCGCCGTCGGCCGATCCGTCGACATCGCGCACCGCCTCGTCGATCAGCGCCTGGAGGGCGGGAGAGGCGGAGGCTCGGAGATTCATGCCGAAGACGGCGGCGTCGAGATTGAGATAGGCGACGCCGCCCTCGCGCAGACGCTCTTCGCGGCGCTCGACATGCTCGACGGATCCGATGATGCCGTGCTCCTCCGCGCCCCACGCCGCGAAGACCAGCGTCCGATCGGGACGTTGGCCCTCGCGAGCGGCTTCGGCGAAGACGCGCGCCGTCTCGAGCACGACGACGAGGCCCGCCGCGGGGTCCTGGGCGCCGTACTCCCAGGCGTCGTGATGGCCCCCGACGATGATCTCCTGCTCGGGCAGACGGGCGCCGGGGAGGCGTGCGACGACGTTGGCGGTGCGCACAAGAGACCGATTCTGTTCGACTGCAATCCGAACGTGAAGCTCGTCGCCTCCCGTGAGGCGATAGGTGAAGGGGAGCCCGCCCTGCCAGGAGGCGCTCGGCTCGTCGCCACTTGGGACGGGCGGGCCCGTCATGCGCGAGAGGATCTTCTCCGCCGCGCCGTAGCCGATGGGCTGCACGGGAATCTTCGGGAACGCGAGCGTGTCGGGATCGATTCGCTGGGCGTCCTTCGATGCGAAGACGCCCGGCGTGAGCGGATCGCCCACGTGCGGGAGCGTCAGGATCGAGCCGCGCTGGATGTACCACTCGTTCGCGTAGCCGCCCTCCGGATAGACGAGCCCCTGCGCGAAGCCGACATCCTCGGGATCGGAGTAGATGATGAGCCCGATGGCGCCCGACTCCTCCGCGAACTTCGCCTTGTAGCCGCGGAAGTTGCCGCCATAGCGCGCGATCACAATGGCGCCTTCGACATCGATGCCCAGAGTCTTCAGGCGCTCGAAATCGTCCTTGCGACCGTAGTTGGCGTACACGATGGGCCCCGTGGCGTCCCCGCTGGCGGAGTATGCGTTGAATCCGATCGAGACTTTGTCCGCCGTGACGAAGGGATCACCTTCCACGGAGCGCTCCTGCACGGGCAGCTCGACTCGTTCCGGCGCGACGATCTCGACGAGCCCGGAGACGGGTTCGGAGAGATAGGCCCAGAACTCCTCGATCTCGACTTCGAGCCCCATCGATTCGAACTCGCCGGCGATCGCTTCGATCGTGCGCCAATCCCCGGGCGTGCCAGCGCGATGGGGCTCGGAGGCGGCGAGGTCGTGAAAGCGGCGGATCGACTCGGGGCTCGCCGAGGCGAGCAGCCTGCTCTCATACGAGCTGTGCGAAGCGCGGCGGGCGGGCAGGAGGCGCCGCTCATGCCCACCGCCGACGGGCTCGCCCTGGGCGAGGGTGAGGGGGGCGATCGTGCAGAGCGCGAGCAGCGAGATGAGCCGATGGGAACGCATAGCGCCTCCTGAGCGTCTTGGTTGCGGGGCGGGGAGACTACCGCGCGGCGCCCGTTCACGGGTAGGATTGCTCCCGATAGACGCTGGAAGCCGCATTGAAAGGAACTCGCCATGCGCACCACGCGCTCGCTGTTCGCCGTCACGCTCGCGTGCCTGCTTCTTCCGCTCGCGCCGACCCATGCACAGGGCGGGCGGGTGTACACCGGCGGCGTCGTCGCGGCGGATCATCCGCTCGCTTCGGCCGCGGGCAAGGAGACGCTGGAGAAGGGCGGCAACGCGGTGGACGCGGCCGTGGCGACCTCCTTTGCGCTCTCCGTCGTGCGTCCGTACTCCTGCGGCATCGGCGGCGGCGGATTCATGCTGGTGCAGGGTCCGTGCAAGCCAGGGCCGGATGGAAAGCCGCCGGAGAGCGGCTGCGTGGCGTTTGTCGCGGGGATGAATTATCGCGAGACGGCGCCGATGGCGATGCGTCCCGACACCTTCGAGAAGATCGACGCCCCGGACGCCAGCAAGCGGACAGGGCTCGCCGTCGGAACGCCCGGGACGGTGGGCGGGCTGCTCAGCATGCATGAGGCGTTCGGCGCCCTCGAACTCGAGGAGGTGCTCGCGCCCGCGATCCGCCTCGCTGAGGAGGGGTATCCCGTCGATGCGCACTATGTCGGCGTCGCGCGGGAGATGGCGGCGTGGTTCGAGGAGGAGCTGGAGCGGCAGCGCACGCACGCGCGGCTGTGGAACCACTTCCTGAAGCGCGGCGAGATCCAGGAAGGCGACATCCTCAAGCTCCCCGGGCAGGCGCGCGTGCTGCGGCTCATCGCGGAGAAGGGCGCCGACGGGTTCTACAAGGGGGACGTGGCGGAGGCGATCGTGCGCGCCGTGCGCGAGGCGGATGGAATCATGACGCCGCAGGACCTGCGCGCCTACGAGCCCTATGTGAGCCAGTTCATCGAGACTCTGAGCAACGGATGGTCGATCCTCACGATCCGCCCGCCTTCGAGCGGCGTGGCCGTCGTCGAGATTCTCGGGATCCTCGAGGCGTGGGAGGAGCGGTCGGGCAAGTCGCTGAAGGAGCTTGGCCATAACACGGCGGCGTACCTGCATCTGCTGACCGAAGCCTTCAAACACGCATTTGCGGATCGGGCGCGCTGGCTGGCGGAGCCGGACCGCGAGGATCCGGCGCCGGTGTCGCGCGCGTTCGAGCAGATGGGCGACGAAGAGCGACATGCTCGGGCAGCGTCGATGATCAACATGACCGCGACTCGTCCGATCGAGGACTACGGCGTCGTGGCGCCGCCTCCGGACGATGCGGGCACGAGCCATTTCTGCGTCGTCGACAAGGGCGGCATGGCGGTCGCCTGCACCGAGACGATCAATCTCGCCTTCGGCTCGCGGATCTGCGTTGAGCCGTACGACTTCTTCCTGAACAACGAGATGGACGACTTCACGACGCGCCGCGGTCAGGTCAACGCCTTCGGTTTGGTTCAATCCGACGCGAACCTGCCCGGGCCCGGAAAGAGGCCGCTCTCGAGCATGTCGCCGATCATCATCACGGACGAGAACAAGCGCGCGATCGCCATCACAGGCGCCTCGGGCGGTCCCCGGATCATCACGGGAGTCGCGCAAGCGCTGCTCAATGCGCTGGAGTTCGAGATGGATGCGGAGGCGGCGGTGGCGGCGCCGCGCGTGCATCACCAGTGGTTCCCGAACATCCTGGCGCTGGAGCCGGAGCTTCAACCCGACGCGGACCCGGGCGAGGTCAGCGCCATCCAGCAACTTCAGAGCATGATGGATCGCGTCCAGCGGCTCTCACGCCTGCACGCGGAGCTGGAGTCGAGGGGGCACAACCTGGGCAGCGTGCAGGATGTCGGCGTCGTCCAACTCATTCTGCGCCAGGGAGACGGGTATGGCGCGGCGTCCGATCCGCGTAAGGGCGGCGCGCCGGCGGGGATTCCGTAAGGCTTCAGCGCACGTTCTTCGCGGCTTCCGCAATGGCGCGCGCACGCTCCGGGTCGATCGGGTTGCTCCAGAGGCCGTCCCGCTTGAGCGACGAGCCGACAATCAGCGCGTCCGCGCTGCGGAGGAGCCGCTCGACGGTATCGGGCTCGACGCCTGAGCCCACGCCAATGGGCAGCTTTGTGGTGGCCCGCACGGTCTCGAGATCCGCCTCGTCGACGGGTTGAGCGGTGGCGCGGCCCGTGACGATGACGCCGTCGGCGAGAAAAAACTCAGCGGCGACGGCCATCTCTGCGATCGAGACATCCGCGGTGATGGCGTGGCTCGCGTGCTTCTTCTTGACGTCAGCGAGGATCGCAACATGCTCCGCTCCGATGCGCTTTCGCTCGCGCAGCAGCGCGCCGGCGTCCGCATCCCGCATGAGCCCCTCGTCCGCGACGGACGCGAAGACGAATCCCTCCGCCCGGATGAAAGATCCGCCGCCCGCCTGCGCGACGGCCAGCGCCGCCCTGTTCGCGCCGGCGAGGACTTGCACGCCGATCGGTACGTCCGCGATCTCGCGCCGGATCGCCGTGAGCGCGGCCGTCATCGTGGCGATGATTTCGGGCCCGACCTCGCGCATCAGGTAGGGGCGATCGCCCATGTTCTCGATGATGAGCGCGTCGAACCCAAGGTCGACGAGTGTGCGCGCCTCTCCGACAGCGTGCTCGACGATCTCGCGCGGGACGCGCTTGCTGTGTGGCGTTCCTGGCAGCGCGTCAAGATGAATCATGCCGACCAGCGCCCTGGGCGCGCCGAAGATCTGCGCAGCGGACAGCATCAATGTCTCCGTGGCGAGTGGAAAAAAGAAGCGGGCCGATCCTCCGGGAGTCGCCGACGCCTCCTCCACATGTCGGCGGCTGCAACCTTCCGGATCGGCCCGCGTTGAGCCGGCGCGCGACGGACGAAACTCCGGGAGGATTCCGTCCGAAACGCCCGGGCGTTTTCACTTGGCCCACCGCCTCGGACCCGTCGTGGACGCGCCCGAAGCGGACGTAGCGTACCACGAGTCGGCTCTGACAACAGCCACCTGCGCGCGGGTCTTGTGAAATCGATGCGGGTCCGGAGCGGGAACACCCTCCACGACCTCCAGAATGCTCGCCTTGGGGGTTTCACCCTGTAAAGATAGGAAATCTGCGGGATCCGCGGCCTGGGATGGAGCCGCCCCGGAGTCAGGCGCGCGGGAACTCGACGCGCCCTTCCAGGACGTCCCGAGCGACGTCCGCCAACTGGCTGCGCCGGCTGCGCGCCAACTTCTGGAGGCCGGAATGGGCCTCCGGCTCGGTGAGCCCCATCTGCTCGACGAGATGCCACTTCGCCTGCTCGACGATGCGCCGCCCGGCGATGTTGGTCTCAAGCTGCTCGATCCGGCGGTGGCTGTGGGCGGTGTCCCGAAACCGGGACCATGCGACGGCGAGCGTGACGCGCAGGCTCTCGCGATCGATGGGCTTCAACAGGTACCCAAACACGCCCGCGGCGGCCCAGTCGGAGGCGCCGTCGGGCTCACTGAAGGCCGAGATCATGATGGATGGAACACTGGTCTCACTCCAGATGCGTGAGGCCGCGGTCACGCCGTCGCAGGTGGGCATGCGGATGTCCAGGAAGGCGACGTCGGGCTCGTGCTCGATCGCCAGGCGCAGGGCCTCCTCGCCGTTCTCCGCCACGCCGACCACTTCGACGTCCAGCGATTCGAGCTCGGAGCGGAGGGCGACGCTGATGAGCGGCTCGTCGTCAGCGATGATGGCGGTGCGCGGACGCTCGTGCTTGGCGCGGGCGCGGGCGCTGGGCTGGAGAGGCTGCGGGTTTCCGGTTTGCTCAGGCTGGGTCTTCAAGGCATCTTGCTCCCGTATCGGGGAAGGCGGAACGAACGATAATCCCCGAAACGCTCTGTTTGTTCAATCCAGAAAGTCCCGGGTTTCGAGCTTGCGAGGCAAATAGGACTCGGTGATGAAGGAAAAGTCCTTGCTGGAGAGGGCCTCCAGCTCGAGCTTGACGCCGCGCCGAAGCATGTGGTCGATCTCCCGCTGCCAGGCTTTCTTCTTCGCGAACCACGGATACTGCTTGATCTCCCGGGCCCGCCGGACGTCCTGCTCGTTCACGCGGATGGTCACCTCGGGAGGGAGGTTGAAGGTCTCGGCGTCGAAGCTCGACATGCCGATGAACTTCGCCTCGGGGATCGCCATACGCTGGCTCTCGAACGCGAGGTTGATCGATCCCTGCTTGATGACGGAGTAGATGTAGTAGCCCCAGGGGTCGTTGTCCACGAGGACGAAGACGGGCAGACTCAACTCCCTGTGCAGTCGCCAGAGCAGCCGTCGAACGCCCCGGGGCGGCTGCCCCCCGCCGTGGACGATCATGCAGTTGTGCTTCTCCCAGAAGCGGTCCTCGTTGAAACGGCGCCAGACGGCGCCCTTCTCGATGAGCAGGACGAACTCCGCGGAGTGCCTGCCGAACTGGATGATGTCGGCCTCGACGATCGAGGGGACGGCGTAGCCGCCCGAGCCCATGCGGGCGAGGTCGATGGTGTCGCCCTTGTCGGTGATGGTCATGGGGCCGACCATGGCGCCCTTCGGCTCGGCGAAGAGCCCCAGCTCCTCCCGCAGGCTCATCAGGGCGACCTCGAGATCCTCGATGATCACGTCGGACTCGTTCTGCTCGTCGAAGGTATTCTCCTTCGTCCCCTCGATGGAGTGCTTGCAGTGATAGAAGAGATCACGAATGGAGGTCGTCTTCTCCTGGCGGACGAGCTCGGAGCAGCCGGAGGCGACGAGCATGGTCTGCATGAACTTCTTGGCCTGACCAAGGTTGAAGAAGCTGCGGCGCTGGGTGTTGTCCCCCATCTCGATGATGCGCGAGCGCGCATTGAAGGCGACGTTGGAGAGCGAGCGCGTGGGGATGTCCACCCACGGATCGCGCCCTTTCTCCGCCTGCTGAGCGACGCGTGAAGCCAGCGACAGCAGCCGCTCGCCCGTCTCGCCGCGGGTCGTCGCGGTCTTGCGGCGTCGACGCTTCTTCTTCGCGGGGCGGCTCGAGCCGGCGGCGGACGACTTGGCGCCGCGCTTCTTGCGCGTGGGAGACGGCGAGGGGCCGCTCGAACGCTTTTTCTTTCGCTTCTTCCTGGCCATGGGAACGCGCCGTCCTTCACTCAGAAGAGCTGTTCGCTGTCTCCGTTGTCGGTCTTCTTGCGCCCATCGCCGCCCTGGCTTCGGCGCCGACGGCGTTTCTTCTTCGTGCGCCGGGAGCCGGCGGGCGACGCCGCGTCGTCCGCAGCGCCGGAGCTGGTTGAGTCGCCATCCGCGGCGCCGACGTCGACGACGACGGTGTCCTCGTCCTTCGCGAAGGCGCGGAATGGGTCTGCCTCCTGGAGAGGGTTGTCTTCGGCCTGCTGATCGGCGATGGCGGTGCGCGAGCGCGCGACCTTTTCGAGATGTTCGCGCACCTTCGAGGGGTCGATTTCCGGATCGATCGCGTGCAGGGCGCGGGCGACCTCGCCGATGTACCGCTCGAAGATGTCCCGCCGCTGGCCTTCGCGCTTGATGCGCTGGCGCTTGCGGACGTACGTCGCGAGCTTGCGTCCGCATTCCTGAAGCGCGAGCCGCATCTCCTTGCGGATCTCGTCGTAATCGGCGATCGCCTCCTTGGACTCGCTGGTGAAGGGCGCCCAGACGCTCGCCATGTGGATCATGACGATCAGCGGCGCCTCCGGCAGCGCGCCGCGACTCTGACTCAGCCCGTAGTTGCGCCAGTTCGTCTCGACGACCGCCTTGTACAGCGCGCACGCGGACTGCTGATACAGCAGCGGCACGCGGTTGGCGAAACGGATGACCCGCGCCAGTTGATCGCTCGGCAGATCGCCCCCGAAGGCGACGCCGACCTCGATCTGGAAGGGGTTCCCGCGGTAGACGGCGGCGGGGCGCGTCGAGGCGGTGTAGAACTCGGCGCGGACGCCCTTGAGCAGTCCGGCGAGGATCTGCTTCGTGCCGATCGGCGCGAGGCAGTTCATGGGGGGCGCCATGAACTTCGTCGTCTGCATCGCCTTGAAGAGCGCTTCGGCCTCAGCGTGGCCCATCGAGTTCGTCCAGGTGCGCGGCGTCAGCCCCGCCTTCTCCGCGAGCTTCTTCGAGACAGTCTGGCTGATGCGACTGAACTCATTCGTCAGGAAGCCGCCAAGTTGCTTGTGCTCGGTGTGCTTGAGCATTTGCATGAGCGTGCCGAGCTCGACGCCCCGCGGATGGGGCTTGATCTCGATCGGCTCGGGCGGAAGCTCCTCCACGGTGCGCGGGAAGACGATCGTGCTTCCGACCTTCGTCGTGCGCGTCAGAGCGTCGAGCTCGCTCGGGGCGGAGTCGCTGCGACCGAGGAGGGCTTCGTCTTCCTCCGCTTCTTTGGCTGGCGGTTTATAGGTGATCCGGGCGTGCGGATTGGCGATCGCGGTCTGCTCGAGGTACTCGTCGACGCTGGTGCGCCCCCGGCTGTACTTGCCTTCGAGCTCGATGGTGACCCGCGTTCCGGTCCCTGCCGGAAAATCGTCCGTCTCGACGTCCATGGAGACGACGGGGCGGTTCTTGCGCGTGTCCATCGCGAGCTCGACGTGATGCGCCTTCTTCCGAGGGCCGGGGCGTGTGACGATGATCATCGGCTTGCCGGTCGTCATCAGCCCGTACATGCCGGCTGCGGAGATGCCGATGCCCTGCTGGCCGCGCGACATCTTGAGACGATGGAACTTCGAGCCGTAGAGGAGCTTGCCGAAGATGTTGTCGATCTGCTTGCGGACGATGCCCGGTCCGTTGTCCTGAATGGTGACGCGGTAGCGGCCCTCGTCAATCTGGGGAAGATGCTCGATTTCGACGTGGATCTCAGGGAGGATGCCAGACTCTTCGCACGCGTCGAGGGCGTTGTCGACCGCCTCCTTGACGGTGGTGAGCACTGCCTTGCGCGGGTTGTCGAAGCCGAGGAGATGGCGGTTTTTCGCGAAGAATTCAGAGACGGAGATCTCGCGCTGCCGCGATGCGAGCGACTCCGCGGTGAGAGGTTCGCCCGCGCCCTGCCCGCCCGTCCCCTCCGACTTGGGGGCGTTCTTCGCGCGCGAGGTGGTCCGCTTGGAATGTCGCGGACCGGTCTTCCGTGACCGATCGCTGGCCGTCCGTGATTTCGCCATGCAAAGAGCCTAGCAGGCTCGAAGAGGCTGAGCGATTTCGCCCTCGACCGGCTTATCGGGCGAGTGAGCCGAGCAGATTCGCCAGATCGGCGGCGCCGATGACGTTGTCCCCGTTGAGATCATGCTGCGGGTTGAACCCGCTCTGTCCGAAGCGGGCGCCCCAGGAGCGCAACAGTTCGTCGATCGCGGCGCGGCGCTGCTCCTCAGCGGACGGCCCGGGTGGGTCGGTTTCCGCGCCGGACTCATCGCGATAGCGGCCGAGCGTCTCCGCGAGATCGGAGGCGCCGATCACGCCGTCGCTGTCCAGATCAAGCGATGGGTCGTAGCGCGCATCGCCCTCCCGAGCGCCCCATGCGTCGAGGATGGCGGCACGGTCCACCGGGCCTGTCCCGGAGGGCTGCTCGTCGCCGCGCGCCGTGGGCGGCCCTTCGACCTGCTGGCCTCCCAGCAGGCTCGCCAGATCGGAGGATCCGATGACGCCGTCTCCGTCGAGGTCGAGCCGCGCATCGAAGCCGTCTTCGCCCTCGCGGGCGCCCCATGCGTCGAGAATGGCGGCCTTGCTCACCTCGAAGGGCATGGGCTCGCCAGCCGAACCATTCTGCCGCGGTCCGCTCATGGCCCCGAGAAGTCGGGCAAGGTCGGGGGCGCTGATCACTCCGTCGCCGTTGAGGTCGTACTGACCATCGAAGGATTCGTCGCCGCTGCGGGCGCCCCATCGCTCGAGCAGGGCGTCGCGGTCGGCGGCGGTGTAGAGCGGCTGCGCCTCAGCGGCGGAGATTGCGCTCGCGACTGTCGAAGGTTGCGCGTCGGCGGGGCGCGGCGCCTGGGATCGCGAGGGCTCGAAGGTGTCGAGGGCGCGCTCGCCGACGCGGGCGGGCCCGTCCGCTTTGGCGGGCGGTCCGGGCTGAGGACGCTGGGAGCTCGGTTGGAGTTGAATCAGGGTGTTGGAGATTTCGGGAACGCGCATGGCGGGCCTCCTTCGGGATGAATCCGCCCGGACCGGAGCAAACGCCCTGCCATCCGCCCTCGCCCCGCCCCCGGAGGCCGCCCGCGCCCGTTATGCTCTCCGCCCGTTCCGGAACTCAGTCGCAGCGCATCGGAGGAGCAGACGTGGAGACAACGCTCATCATTTTCAAGCCGGACGCGGTTCAACGCGGCCTGACGGGGGAGATTCTGACCCGCTTCGAGCGGAAGGGGCTTCAGGTCGTCGGCGCGAAGTTCATGAAGATCAGCCAGCATCTCGCGGAGCGGCACTACGAGGCTCACAAGGGCAAGCCGTTCTACGACGGGCTCGTCCGCTTCATGACCGGCTCGCCCGTTCTGGTGCTGGCTCTGCGCGGTGTCGGGGCCATCGAGATCTCGCGGAAGATGATGGGCGCGACCTTCGGGTCCAAAGCGGAGCCCGGGACGATCCGCGGCGACTATGGGGTCAGCAACTCGTTCAACCTGATCCACGGGTCAGACAGCCCGGAGTCCGCGGAGCGGGAGCTGGATCTGTTCTTCGATGAGAGCGAGATCTTTGACTACGACCGCGCGGTCGATCAGTGGGTGTACGACCTGAGCGGCGGAGCTCCGGAGTAGGGCAGGGCATCGCTCAGGACATCTGCTGCGCTGTCTCGATGGCGGGCCTGGTCAGGCGGATCGACCAGGCGAGCGTGAGCGTCGCCAGCGCGAGGACGAGCGCGCCGTTGGCCTGATGGGCGGTGGCGAGGGCGACCTCGACCACGGGATCGCTCTCCAGATGGGCCAACACCGCCCAGATCGCGGCGACACCCAGCAGCATCTGAAGCGAGACCGTGTGCGTCAGCCCGCTCCCGAGACGCTTGAAGAGGCGATCGCGCCCCAACGCCGCCTTGGTGCGCATGCCCAACGCGAGCGCGAGTCCGAAGGGTGCGAGCGAGAAGAAAGCGTGCGTGATCAGCGCGTGAAGGGCCCCCGGGCGTCCCTCGAAGTGCCGCGCCACCGCGCCGAGGGCGAGCTGAAGGATGAGCGCGATGAGGAGCGCCCAACCCAGCCCGCGCTGGAGCCCGCCGCCGGGCAGCGGCTCGGCCGCCGGCGCGCGCCGCCAGCGCTCGCTGAGCAGCGCCGCCAGAGCGATCATGAAGGCAAGGAAGGCCTGCCCTGTAACCCCATGAACGACAGCGAGGGGCCGATGATCGAGAACGACGCGCTGCCCGCCCAGAACGCCCTGGGCGACGACCAGGGCGAAGGCGGCGATGACGGCGCCTCGCGCGACGCCGCGCTTATCCACCCGAAGCGTGAAGATCATCAGCGTCATCGTGGTGAGGCCGACGAGGGCGCCGAAGAGGCGATGGGTGTGCTCGAGGTAGATGTCGCCCGTCATTCGGCTCAGCGGATAGAGAAACATGTTCGAGCCGTAGGTGTTGGGCCAGTCGGGGACGGCCATGCCCGTCTCCGTGCTGGTCACCACGCCGCCGATGGCGACGAGCGGAACGACGGCGACGGCGGCGATGACGGCGAAGCGCCCGAGCCACGCCTGGGACGTCAGGCCCGGCGCTTCCTTCTTCCTCATCCGTGCGCCCAGCGCCCCCGCGCCGGCGCCGAGCAGCGCGGAGAACGCCAGCCAGCCAGTGACGAGCAGCGGCGCCCCGGGGCGGGCGCGGTTGGTCGCCCCCTCCTCCACAAGGAGCCCGCCGAGGACGAGCAGATTGAGCACGCCCGCGAACGCGCCGGCCGCGAGTCCCACCTTCCACCCCGCAAGCCCGACGCCCGCGCGGGCGGTCCACACAACGCCAGCGACGAACGCGGCTGCGATCAGGACCGCAGCCACGGGAGGAGGAGCCATCATGCCCGGGAGGTGGAGCACATACCCGAGCGTCCACATGGCGACGGTTGTCCCAAAGCCCCCCGTAATGGCGGCTGGGAGGAGCCCGGCGGTGGGGGGGACGTTGGCCCCGCTGGCTGAGTTGGGCGCGGTGTCCACGGGTTGACGCCTCCATCATGGCGTGTGGGAAGGATTGCGGTCTCGCAAGACTAGGACCCGAAAGAAGCGGCGTCCGGAACGGAGAGAAGGGGATGTCTTTGTCTGTGAGACTCGGTTTCGATTACGGTGTGTGCGCGGGGTGGGGTTGACAGTGGCGCGTGAGATCGCAATGAGTACTGTCTCGCAGCAACGCCGTCCTGCGTCCCGGGCTCGCCCGTGGCGTGATCCGTCGGCGCCAATTGATTTGGATTCCGACTCGGACAAGGCCGGGAGCGCGGAGAGCGTGGTCCGGCGGACCCATCGACTCAGACCACGCGAGGCGAGCCGCACGTGTCGACAATCTTTCCGAAGTGGACGAACCAGTTGCCGCCCGTTCTCGGCGCGATTTCCTTCGGGGCGCTGATCCTGATCGTGGCGGGCGTCTGGTACTACTTCACGCCGAAGTACTGGGAAGTCGGCTACCAGCCCACGCAGCCGATCGCGTTCAGCCACCAGATCCACGCCGGGCAGCTCGGCATGGACTGCCGGTACTGCCATTCGAACGTCGAGGAGTCGAAGCACGCGAACGTGCCGTCGCCTGAGACGTGCATGAACTGCCACACGGTGGCGGATGAGCTGGGCGGTTATCTGGCGAAGGCGATCAGTCCCGACGGCCAGAGCCCCTCGGCCCATTGGGAGAACGAGCACTTGAAGACGCTTCGGACGGCGTACGCGTCCGGCGAGGCGATCGAGTGGGATCGCATCCACAAGCTGCCCGACTACGCGCATTTCAATCACGCGGTGCATGTCAACGCGGGGGTAAGTTGCTATTCGTGCCACAAGCGGATCGATCAGATGCCGGTGGTGTATCAGTCGGAGCCGCTGTCGATGGGCTGGTGTCTGGAGTGTCACCGGGCGCCGGAGGCGCACCTTGTGGATGTCGACGGCGTGCTGAATCCGGACGATCCTGTGCGCATCACCGACTTGCGGCGCGTCGAGCAGCTTCTCTCCGAGCCCAATCAGAAATCGCGCGGCATGCAGCTCGCCGAGCGGCTGCGCAACGCGCCGCCGCAGCATTGCGGCGCCTGTCACTACTGAGTCAGAATCGACCGTCGCCGCCCGAGGGCGCGGCGGGCCCCAGGAATGAGCCCTTTCCGATGAGCAACGCCAAGCAGTGTCCATCGAGCGTCGCGAAGGAGCCGGCGGAGAAGCCGCGCCGCCCGCGCGATCGGAGCGCCGCCACCGGCAAAGCGTTCTGGCGCAGCATGGACGATCTTGCGGACACGCCCGAGTTCCGCGAATTTCTCGAGCGCGAGTTTCCGGCCCACGCCTCCGAACTGAGCGATCCGTCGCGGCGCGATTTTCTGCGCGTGATGGCTGCGTCGCTGGCGCTGGCGGGCGTCGCCGCGGCGCCGGGATGCCGACGCCCCGAACACAAGATTATCCCATATAACCGCAAGCCGGAGGATGTGGTCCACGGCAAGCCGACGTTCTACGCCACGGCGATGCCGCTTTCCGGCGGCGGCGCCGAAGGCCTGCTTGTTGAGACCCACGCCGGGCGTCCGACGAAAATCGAGGGCAACCCCCTGCATCCGGGCAACAACGGGCGCAGCAGCGTGCAGGCGCAGGCGTCCATTCTCGATCTGTACGACCCGGATCGGCTTGAGCCGCCGTCGCGCCGGGTCAATGGCGATCGTCGTCCGGAGGGATGGGAGCAGTTCGAGCAGTTCGCCCTCGAGCACTTTCGCAAGTTTGATCAGAGCCGGGGGCGCGGGCTGGCCTTTCTGGTCGAGAAGGCGATGAGCCCGTCGCGCGACCGGATGCGCGACATGGTGCTCGATCGCTGGCCCGAGGCGCGGTGGCTGCCCTACGAGGCGATCGACAATGAGCATGCGCGCGAGGGCGCGCGGATCGCGTTCGGACGTCCCCACCGGGAGCATCTGACGCTCGAGAAGGCGAAGGTCATCCTCGCGCTCGAGCGCGATGTGATCTCCGGCTGCACGGAGGGCAGCGCTTTGCGCGACGCGCGCGGCTTCGGCGCTCGCCGGCATGTCGCCAACCCGGAAGACGAGATGTGTCGTCTGTACGCCGTCGAGTCGATGATGACGATGACGGGCGGCGCCGCGGACCATCGCCTGCGACTGAAGCCCTCCCAGGTCGGCGCGTATCTCGGGGCGCTCGCAAGAGCGATCATGCAGAAACGCGGTCAGTCCGGAACGCTCGCGAGCGCCCTCGCCGCCTTCGGCAGTGCAGGCGAGGAGCTCGCGATCGATCCCGAATGGATCGACGCCGTCGCGGACGACCTGATCGAGCATGCGGGCGAGTCCGTCGTGGTGGTCGGAGCGAGCCTCCCGCCCGCGGCCCACGCGCTGGCGGCGGCGGTGAATCAGGCGATCGGCGCGGTCGGCCAGACGGTCTCCTACATCCCGCTGGAAGGCGACGCGGCCGCGTCATCGCTCGAGTCGATCCGGACGCTGGCGCAGCGGATCAACGCCGGCGCAGTCGACACGCTCGTCGTCATCGGCTGCAACCCGGTGTATGACGCCCCGGCGGATCTCGACTTCGCGGCCAAGTACGACTCCGTGCCGACGACGATTCACCTGGGCCTGCATCTCGACGAGACGGCGGACGCCTCGACCTGGCGGCTCAACCGCTCACATTTCCTCGAAAACTGGGGCGACGTCGTGGACTGGGATGGGACGCGCAGCGTCGTCCAGCCGCTGATCGCTCCGATCGGGTACGCCCCGGGCGGCGTCCCGCCGAGTCGCTGCGATCTCGAGCTGCTGGCGATGCTCATCAACTCCGAGACGCGCGATCCTTATGAGATCGTCCGTGCGACGTGGCGAAGCGCCCTCGGGCCTTCGGGCGAGGCGTTCGAGGATCAGTGGAGGCGGATCCTGCACGACGGTCTGGCGCCCAACGCATCGAGCCCGGCGCGCCGCCCGAGCGTCGACCGCGGCGCGGTGGCGCGGGCGGTCGGCGCGCTGGATGAGCGAGACGAGGCGTCGGGACTCGAAGTGGTCTTCACGCCGAGCTTCACCATGTGGGACGGTCGCTACGCCAACAACGGCTGGCGCCAGGAGCTGCCCGACCCGATCACGAAGATCACCTGGGACAACGTCGCGCTGCTCAGCCCGGCGACGGCGCAGCGCCTCGGGACCATTGACGGCAAGCATGTCGCCGTGACGCGGGGCGAGCGCACGATCGAGATCCCGGTCTTCCGCCAGCCCGGTTTGCCCGACGACACCGTGGTCCTCGAGCTCGGCTACGGGCGTCGCAGGTCGGGACGAATAGGCGAGGGCGTCGGCGTCGACGTCTATCCGCTTCGGACGACGGGCGCGATGCGCCGGGCGATGGGCGTCTCGGTGGAGGCGGCCTCCGGGCGCACGGAGATCGCCAGTGTTCAGGATCACTGGACGCTCGAAGGGCGCGACATTCTGCGCGAGGCGGATCTTCCGGCCTTCGCCAAGCACGGGGGGGAGCCCCTGGAAACGAAAGACGCCTACGGGCGTTCGAGATCGCTCAACTTCGCTGCCCGCTTCGGCAACGAGAGCCACACGCCGGCCAATATCGACGCCTACTCCGGCATCATCACGCAGCAGGAGCACCGCTACGACGAGCGTCCACAGTGGGGGATGTCGATTGATCTGAACGCATGCTCGGGCTGCGGCGCGTGCACGATCGCGTGTCAGGCGGAGAACAACATCCCGGTGGTCGGCAAGACGGAGACTCTGAACGGACGCGAGATGCACTGGATCCGCGTCGACCGCTACTACGGCTCGGCTGATCCGGAGCAGGAGGAGGGCTTCAGCGTCGACGACCTGACGACGGAGGCGGGGCCCTACACGGGCGGCCGCACCTTCGCTGATCCGGACGTGCTCGTCATGCCCGTGCCCTGCATGCACTGCGAGAATGCGCCGTGCGAGACGGTGTGCCCCGTCAACGCCACCGCGCACGGGCGCGAGGGGCTGAACGAGATGGCGTACAACCGCTGCATCGGCACGCGCTACTGCTCCAACAACTGCCCGTACAAGGTGCGCCGGTTCAACTACTTCGACTACGCGACAAAGCGCCTGAACGGCGACACGGCTCTGCCGGACTGGATGGAGCCGGAGAACGAGCAGCTCGTGCCGCCGCGGCTGCGGGAGCGGATCGACGAGGGCAAGGGTGAGCTTCAGACGCTCGGCTACAACCCGGACGTCACCGTTCGCGAGCGCGGCGTGATGGAGAAGTGCACGTTCTGCATTCAGCGGATCAACGAGAGCCGGGTGGAGATGAAGCTCATGGACTTGGAGAACATGCCCGATGGCTTTGTGCAGACGGCGTGTCAGCAGGCGTGCCCCACGGGCGCCATCGTCTTCGGCGACATTCTCGATCCGAACAGCCAGGTGCGCAAGCTGCGCGACAGCGCTGTGGCGTACGGGGTGCTCGACTATCTCAACACCCGTCCGCGCACGACGTACCTGATGCGCCTCCGCAATCCGAATCCGCGCCTCCGGGCGCCCGTCATCGATCCGGATGCGCTTCATCACGGGGGGGGGCACGAGGATGATCACGCGACCGAGGAACATCACGACGAAGGCCATGTCATGAGTCTGCCCGTGCTGCCCACGCCCGCCCGCGCCGCACAGACGGCTCTCCGGCTTGGAGGATCCGCATGAGCTCGACCAGCCCCGACCAGGCCATGGCCCAGGGAGCGGTCCGCCCGAACGGTCAGACGGAGCGGCGGATCGATCCGGAGACGATCGACGGAACGATCACCGCCGATCCCGCCAGCCGTCCGCCGCTGGTGCTGGGCGATCGCGACTTTCACTCCGTGACGGAGACGATCTGCGGGTGGGTGGAGAACAAGCCGCCGCGGTTCTGGCTCCCCGCCTTCGGAATCTCCTCGCTGATCGCGGGGGTGGGCACCTTGATGATCATCTACCTGATCATCACGGGCGTCGGCGTTTGGGGCTTGAACAATCCCGTGGGGTGGGGCTGGGCGATTGTGAACTTTGTGTGGTGGGTCGGCATCGGCCACGCGGGGACGCTGATCTCCGCCATCCTGGCGATTTTCAAGCAGAAGTGGCGGACGAGCATCAATCGCTTCGCGGAGGCGATGACGATCTTCGCCGTCATCTGTGCAGGCACGTTTCCCGGGATTCACGTGGGGCGCATCTGGTTCGCCTGGTTCCTGTTCCCGCTTCCGAACTCCAACGTGATCTGGCCGAACTTCCGTTCGCCGCTGCTGTGGGACGTCTTCGCGGTGGGCACCTATTTCACCGTCTCGCTGCTGTTCTGGTACATGGGGATGATCCCCGACCTGGCGACGCTGCGCGACCGCGCGGTGAAGCGAATCAACATGAAGGCGGCGTACGGGCCGATCGAGCTGGCGGTTGGTCGGATCAGCGCGATCGCCTACGGGATCCTGTCTCTTGGCTGGCGCTTCAGCTTCCGGGGCTGGCAGAACTACGAGAAGGCGTACATTCTCCTCGCCGGCATCGCGACGCCGCTGGTGCTCTCCGTCCACTCGGTCGTGTCCTTCGACTTCGCGGTCTCGATCGTCCCGGGATGGCACACCACGATCTTCCCGCCGTACTTCGTCGCGGGGGCCATCTTCTCCGGCTTCGCGATGGTGCTGACGCTGCTGATCCCGGCGCGCGAGCTCTATCCGGGCATGAAGGACTTCGTGACCGCGCGCACCCTCGAGAACATGTGCAAGATCATCACGGTCACGGGCACGATGGTCGGATTCGCCTACGCGATGGAGTTCTTCATCGCCTGGTACTCAGCGGCCAACTACGAGGCTGAGGCGTTCATCATCCGCTCTCTCGGGCCCTACTGGTGGGCGTACTTCGCGATGGTCACCTGCAACGTGATCAGCCCGCAGGTCTTCTGGTTCAAGTGGGCCCGAACGACCCCCTGGTTCATCTTCATCATCACGATCTTTGTGAACATCGGCATGTGGTTCGAGCGCTTCGTGATCGTCTCGACGCTCTCCAACGACTTCATGCCCTCCGCGTGGGGCTACTACTCGCCCACCTATGTCGACATCTGGACCTTCATCGGCAGCCTGGGCATCTTCATGACGCTCTTCCTGCTCTTCATGCGGTTCCTTCCGATGCTCGCGCTGTCGGAGGTCAAGAACGTCATGCCGCAGGCCGACCCGCATGGCCATCACGGGCCGCACGAAAACGGACACGGCGACGGCGAGTCGCCTGCCAAGAACGGGGAGGGCGCCTGAGATGGCCGCGAACCGAGTCCCCCAGTACACCACCGAGTCCGGCGAGCCCGTTTGGGGCGTTATGGCGGAGTTCGAGTCCCCGGCCGCAATCACGCACGCCGCGGAGATGATGCGCGACGCCGGCTATCGCAAGTGGGACGTCTACTCTCCGTTCCCGATCCACGGGATGGACGAGGCGATGGGGCTGCCGCCCAGCAACGTGGGCTGGATCACCGGCGCGGGGGCTCTCTTCGGCGCCGGCGGCGGCATGCTTCTCCAGTGGTGGACCAGCGCCGTCGACTACGAGATCATCGTCGACGGCAAGCCCTTCTTTGCGTGGGAGCAGTTCATGCCCATCACCTTCGAGTTGGGCGTGCTCTTCGCCTCCTTCGGCGCGCTGCTCGGCATGCTCGCGCTGAACAAGCTTCCGATGCTCTACCACCCGCTTCTCAAGAAGGATCGATTCCTCCGCGTGAGCGACGATCGGTTCGTCATCGCGGTGGAGGCGGCGGATCCGAGCTTCGACCCCTCCGAGACCCGCGCGCTGCTCGAGCGGGCGGGCGGCTACAACCTCGATCTGGTGGAGGACTGATCGCAGTGCGACGCACAAACACCACGATCCTCCGGGCGCTTGCCGTTTTCTCTCTCTGCCTGGCGGCGTCGCTGCTCGCCGGCTGCCGGGGCGACCGGACGCAGAAGCCCCCGCGCCAGTTCTTCCCAAGCCTCGACGACCAGCCCAAGTACGAGTCGCAGGCCGAGTCGAGCTTCTTCGCGGATGGGCGCACGGCGCGCCAGCCGGTAGAGGGCACGGTCGCCTTCGGCAAGCGCTATGCGCTCGCCTTCGGATCTTCCGAACAGGAGCGGGAGGCGTTCCGCCGCCAGATCGCGCTGGAGCGGCGGCAGTTCCTGAGAATCGACGACGAGCTCGTCCGAGGCGTCAACGCCGAAGGCGAGTATCTCCAGCGGATCCCGATCCACAAGGCGCTGGGCTTCGAGGAGGGCCGGCCGATCAGCGAGGCGGCGATGCGTCGCTTCCTGGAGCTCGGCAAGAAGAACTTCGAGATCTACTGCGCCGTCTGCCACGGCGGAACGGGCGAGGGAAACGGACTCGTCGGGCGGCAGTGGTCGTATCCTCTTCCCAACTTCCACGATCCGCAGTATCAGCCGGGCGGCGAGAAGGGGCAGGACGGATACATCTTCCACACCATTCGCAACGGGGTGGCCAACCTGCCGGGGCAGCAGCCCGCGCTGAAGATGCCGGCGTACGCGGAGCGGATCGATGTCGAGGAGGCTTGGGCGGTCGTGGCGTATCTTCGCTCGCTGCAACGGGCGCGCGGTGTGTCGGTCGAGGAGGTTCCCGAGTCCGCTCGCCAGCGGCTCGAGCAGTCGCGCCCCGGCTCCACGCAATCCTCTGACTCAAACCAGACGGACAGTCCTCAGGAGGGCGGCTCGTGAGCGCCAATGGTCACAACGGTCACAACGGCCACACGCCGGATCGCAGGACGCTCCTCGAGCCCGCGAACATCTCCTTCGGCTCGAGCGCGGGCAAGTTCGTCGTGTTGGCGCTCGGAGCGCTGGGCGCGGCGGCGACGGCGCTGGCCATCCTGATGATCGCGCTCTCCAGCGATGCGCTGGCGCGGAAGGTGGGGCTCGCGGCGCTGCATACG
The DNA here is from genome assembly GCA_964451515.1 of uncultured Phycisphaeraceae bacterium. GTDB lineage: Bacteria > Planctomycetota > Phycisphaerae > Phycisphaerales > UBA1924 > CAYVIJ01. The sequence goes on from CAYVIJ010000003.1 coordinate 153,418, forward strand.
GGCTTCAACGCGGCGCTGATGCCCGCCTTGGGCGCCATGGCGATGGTCATGGCGTTCCATCAGGTCAACGCGGGATGGGTGATCTCCGTCCGCCGGCAGTTCGAGAATCTCTTCGCGCCGCGGATCCTGATCTTCTTCGCCGCCATGTTCGTCGCCATCTTCCTTCTGAGCTCGTTCTTCGGGCCGCTCTGGAAGTGGATGAAGCCGGAGTATGTCGCGGGCGACGTCGTCTTCGAGCACAAAGAGCCGTTCCTCAACACGCCCTTCTTCCTGGCTCGAGCGGCGGTGTACTTCGCCGCATGGCTCTGGCTTGGCGTGAGCCTCTCTCGCTTCTCGCGTCGCAACGACGAGACCGGCGACAAACGGCTGATGGCCAGGGCGCGCCGCCGCTCCAGCTACGGCATCATCCTTCTTGCCCTCACCGCCGCCTTCGCCGCCTTCGACTGGCAGATGAGCCTCGACTATCACTGGTTCTCGACGATGTTCGGCGTCTACTTCTTCGCCGGCTCCCTCGGCTCGGCGGTGGCGCTCGCCACGCTGGTGCTGCTGATCCTGCGGCGTGCAGGCAAGCTCGAGGGGGTGGTCACCGTCGAGCATTTCCACGATCTCGCCAAGCTGCTCTTCGGATTCACCGTCTTCTGGGCGTACATCGGCTTCAGCCAGTACTTCCTCATCTGGTACGCGAACATCCCCGAGGAGACGAGCTGGTTCTGGGTCCGCAGGCAGGGCCCCTTCGAGTGGGTCAGCGTGGTTCTGGGCGCGGGGCGGTTCGTTTTGCCCTTCCTCTTCCTGATGCCGAGACCCGCCCGCCGATCCATCCCGCTCCTGTGGTTCGCCTCGATCTGGGTTCTGGCCTTCCACATCCTCGACATCTTCTGGGTTGTTCGCCCCAACGTCTACGACCCCGAGACCTACGAGCGGGTCTTCTTCTCGATCGCGGATCTCCCCGGCGTGCTCGGGCCCGTCCTCCTCTTTGCCGCATTGGTGGCGTCGGTGGTGGCCTCGACTCCGCTGATTCCCAAGCGGGATCCGCGACTCGATGAGTCGCTGGCCCACAAGAATTATGTGTGATCGCCTCAAACAGAGTTCGACGTCCGATAAGCAGGCGTCTTGCCGACGCCCCGTGACATCCGGTTGCTGCCTGCCAAGAATGAATCCCGCCAGACAGTCGCCTCGAAGGAAACCGTGATGGAGCCGCACGCACCCGAACATCCTGAGGAATGGGTCGACGCCGATCATTCGCCCATCGCTGACGATCCGTGGCATGACCATGCGGGAGAGGCCGCGCCGCAGCACGCTCACGGCCAGACGACGCCAGGGGCGATTGCGATCGTGGGGCTCGTCTCCTTTCTGGTTCTGCTCTTCACGATGGGGGCGGTGGCGGTGTACTTCTTCCAGGTGCATCGCGCCGAGCACGTTCGCAAGGTGGAGCGGTCGCCGATGGACCAGGAGGCGATCGAGGCGCGGGCCCGCTGGGAGGCCCAGCTTCGGGGCTATGAGTGGGTGGACGCTGAACAGAATGTCGTCAGCATCCCGATCGACGCGGCGATGCGCTCCGTGATTCGCGATTACACCTCTGAGGCTTCCCCCTGACCCGATTGATTCATATGACTATGAAACGACACGCCATCCCGCTCCGCACTGTGCCGCCGCGGGTCCACGCTGCGCTCGCGGCGTTGCTGGCGGTCATCTTCGTGGTGTCGAGCGCACGCGCTCAGATTCTCTCGAAAGGGCTTCCGGAGGACATGCAGGGCGTGGATGTGATCGAGCAGCGCGGGGCCGAGGTTCCGCTCGATCTGAAGTTCCTCGACGCCCAGGGCAACACCGCCAAGCTCGGCGACTACTTCGACGGACGCCGCCCGGTCGTGCTGATCCTGGGCTACTACGACTGCCCGCTGCTGTGCACGCTCGTCTTCAACCGGGCGCAGGCGGCCTTCAACGAACTTGGCTTCGTGCTGGGAAAGGACTATCGCGCCCTGGCGGTCTCCTTCGACCACACCGACACGACCTCCCAGGCCGCCGCCCAACAGGCCGCGATGCTCGCCGGGATCCGCAAGACGCAGGGCCCGCCGGAGCAGGCGTGGGCCTTCTTCACGGCGAGCGCCCGCAACGCCCGCGCTCTCGCCGACTCGGTGGGCTACACCTACAAGTTCCTCCCCGAGTCAGGCGAATTTTCCCATCCAGCGGCCATTGTCATCTTGTCGCCAGACGGAGTCGTCTCGAACTATCTCTACGGCGTGGAGTATCCGGCGAAGCAGCTTCGCCTGGCCCTCCTCGACGCGGCCAAGGGCGAGATCGGAAACGCCTTCGATCGCGTCATCCTCTTCTGCTACCACTACGATCCGACGACGGGCGCCTGGAGCGTGAACGCCTTCCGCGTGATGCAGATCGCGGCGCTCGCGACCGTGCTGCTCCTGGGCAGCTTCCTCGCCTGGCTCTTCGTCTCAACGGCGCGAAAGGCGAAGCGGATGACGCCGCCCGCCGCGAGAGTCTCATCTTTGAACTCGAACCCGACGCCGCCTCGGGCCCCCGCGGGAGCGCGGCTCGCGAGCGTCGCCACAGAGGCCTGATCCAGAGATGTCATTCCTGCACGCCAGCTTCGCCTCGCTCGCCGCAGCGCCCGCGACCTCGAATCGCCTGGGCGTCGGCCTTCATCGCGACGCGTCCAGCCTCGCCGCCGACGTGGACCTGTTGTTCTGGTTCATCTTCTGGATATGCGTCTTCTTCTTCGTGCTCCTCATGGGGCTCTCGGCCTACTTCGTCGTGAAATATCGTCGCCGCCCGGGCGTGCCACAGCAGCGCAGCGCCTCGCACAACACGCCGCTCGAACTGGCGTGGTCGATCATCCCGCTGATCATCCTGATCGTGATCTTCTTCTGGGGCTTCGATCTCTACATGAAGGTGCATGTCGCGCCCGCGACGGCGGAGGAGATTGACGTTTCGGCCCAGATGTGGAACTGGAGCTTCACATACGACAATGGCGCCACGGGCCTTCAGACGCGATCGATCGCCGACAAGGACGTGCCCATCTTCGCGATTCCCGCGGGGCGGCCCATCAAGCTCATCATGAGCAGCCAGGATGTGATCCATTCTCTCTTCGTCCCGGATTTTCGGAAGAAGCTCGACGTCTTCCCCATGCGATACACCACGATGTGGTTCGAGCCGATGACGGCGGGTGAGGAGCACTATCTCTTCTGCGCAGAGTACTGCGGCGAGGGCCACTCTCAGATGGGCGCCCTGCTGAAGGTCTTGTCGCCTTCGGACTATCTCCAGTGGAAGCAGGACAACAAGGTGGCCGACAATCTCCCGCCGGTCGAGCTCGGAAAAATCCTGTACGTGACAAAGGCCTGCAACTCCTGCCACTCCATCGACGGATCGCAGAACACCGGGCCCACCTGGCTGGACCTTTACGGAAAGAGGGAGAATGTCGTCCTCCCGGACGGCTCCGTCCAGGAGATCACCGCCGACGAGAACTACCTGCGCGAGTCGATTCTGGTGCCCGCGGCCAAGATCGTGCAGGGCTATCCAAATCAGATGAACAGTTACCAGGGCCAGCTCACGGACAAGGAGTTGAGCGGCCTCATCGCCTACATCAAGTCTCTCTCTGAAGCCGGCCGCGCAGCGATGACGCCCGAGGAAAAGGGGGAGGCCCCCGCGGAGGGCGAGGAGCAGGACGCCGAACAGACCGACGCCGAGTGAGGAACTTCTCCGACGCCTGAGACGTCCCCGACGATTCGAGCGACACCATGAGCACCATCACGACAACGGGAAATGGAAACGGTCACGCCCACGATGACCACCACGACGTGAGCTATCTGAAGCCGAAGGGCGGCCTGTTCACCGTCATCTGGGACTGGATGACCACGATCGACCACAAGAAGATCGGCGTCATGTATCTCTTCGCGACGCTCTTCGCCTTCTTTCTGGGCGGGGTCTTCGCGCTGCTGGTTCGTCTCGAGCTCTTCGAGCCGACGCGCACGCTCGACACGGGCGAGGTCACAGGGCAGATCTTCCAGCCCGATCTCTACAACCGGCTCTTCACGCTCCACGGCGCGATCATGGTCTTCCTCTTCATCATCCCCGCAATCCCGGCGGCGCTTGGGAATTTCTTTCTGCCGCTCCAGCTCGGCGCCAAGGACGTCGCGTTCCCTCGCCTCAATCTGACCTCGTGGTACATCTACGTCTTTGGCGCCGTCTTCTCGCTCATCTCAATCATCCTGGGCGGCGTCGATACGGGCTGGACCTTCTACACGCCCTACAGCCTCCAGGGCGATGAGGAGCACTGGCGCGTCATCTTCATGACCCTGGGCGTCTTCATCCTGGGCTTCTCGTCCATCTTCACGGGGCTGAACTTCGTCGTGACGGTTCACAAGCTCCGAGCCCCGGGTATGGGCTGGTTCGACATGCCGCTCTTCGTCTGGGCGATCTATGCGACAAGCATCATCCAGGTCCTCGCGACCCCGGTGCTCGGCATCACCGTCCTGCTGCTGACGATTGAGCGGCTCTTCCAGGTCGGAATCTTCGATCCCGCACTGGGCGGCGACCCCGTGCTGTATCAGCACTTCTTCTGGTTCTATTCGCACCCCGCGGTGTACATCATGATCCTGCCCGGCATGGGCATCATGAGCGAGCTCATCGGTGTCCACTCGCGCAAGAAGGTCTTCGGCTACCGGGCCATCGCCTTCTCCTCGCTGGGCATCGCGGCGATCAGCTTCATCGTCTGGGGGCACCACATGTTCACCTCCCAGGGCGAGCTGATCAGCGCCATCTTCTCGTTCCTGACGTTCCTCGTCGCCATCCCCTCGGCGATCAAGGTCTTCAACTGGGTGGCGACCCTGTACAAGGGGTCCATCGCGATCAACACGCCCATGGCGTACGCGCTGGGATTCCTGTTCACGTTCTCCATCGGCGGCCTGACCGGCATCTTCCTCGGCGCGCTCGCCACCGACCTCTATCTACACGACACGTACTTCATCGTCGCCCACTTCCACTACGTGATGATGGGCGGCACCGGGATCGCGCTGATGGGCGGCCTGCATCATTGGTGGCCCAAGATGTTCGGCAAGATGTACAACGAGCGATGGGCGCTGCTGGGCTTCGCGCTCGTCTTCATCGGCTTCAACGTCACCTTCTTCTCGCAGTTCCTGATGGGCGCCGACGGCATGCCGCGCCGCTACGCGACGTACGTTGACGATTACCACCTGTGGCACCAGGTGAGCACGATCGGCTCATGGATCCTCGCCGTCGGCTTCTTCGTGCACCTGGGCGTCTTCATCCAGTCGCTCGTCGCGGGCCCGAAGGCCCCGCCGAACCCCTGGGGCGGCCTGACGCTGGAGTGGACGACCGACTCGCCCCCGATCGAGCACAACTTCCATCATGAGCCCGTCGTCCATCACGGCCCCTACGACTTCGACGACGTCGTTCCGCCGCACTGCGATCCGAAGGACTTCCCGCTCCCCGAGCCGCGGCAGTCGGACACGATCGCGCCCGGCAAGTCCATGCACTGACCTCTCGCGGGAGCGCTTCGGACCATGAGCAGCAATTCAGGCAATCAGCCCGCCGAGTGGCCGGCGCCAAAGAATGGCCAGACCTACTGGAAGCGCTACAAGCACCAGCCGCACTGGCGCAACAATCAGGATGAGTACGACGCCGCCAAGCTCGGCATGTGGCTCTTTCTGGCGACTGAGCTTCTGCTCTTCAGCGGCATGTTCTGCGCCTACGCCGTCTTCAAGATGCTGCACTACGAATCGTTCCACCACGCCTCCCGCCATTTCCTGAGCTGGGAGATCGGAGCGATCAACACGGGCGTCCTGCTCCTCTCCTCCTTCACAGTGGCGATGGCGATCCGGAACGTGCAGCTCAACCAGCAGTTCTGGGCGAAGATCAATCTGTTCATCACCATCCTCTGCGGGCTGGCGTTCCTCGTCATCAAGCTGGGATGGGAGTATTGGCCGAAGTACGTCAAGGGCGAGTTGCCCGGCGTCAACTACTCGTACACCCACGGCGAGTTCGCCTATGAGCCGATCTTCCTCGCCGTGTACTGGGTCGCCACCGCCATCCATGGATCGCACGTGCTCGTCGGGGCGTTGCTGCTGGGCTGGTGCCTGTGGCGCACGCAGAAGGGGCATTTCGGACCGCGCCACTTCACGGCGCTCGAAAACACCGGGCTCTTCTGGCACCTCGTCGATCTGATCTGGATCTTCCTCTTCCCGCTTCTCTACCTTGCGCCGTGATGAGCGAGACGGAGCGCCGCCCATGAGTCAGCACGAATCAAACCCGTACCTGCCCCCGACCCGGACCGCCGCGCACGTGGAGCATCACGAGGGCGATGTTCATCCCCACGTCGCGCCGTGGCAGATTCTCGCCGGCACGCTCGTCATCCTGCTGGGACTGACCGCCCTGACGGTCTACACCGCGCAGGAGATCGACGTCGGAACAGCGGGCAACATCATCATCGCGCTTGCGATCGCCACCCTGAAATCCGCATTCGTCGTCGGCTTCTTCATGCACCTTCACTGGGACAACAAGTTCAACGCGGTTGTCCTGCTCTTCACGCTTCTCGCCGCCGGCACCTTCATGATCTTCACGATCATCGATCTCGGAACGCGGACCATCGTCGATCCCACGCGCGGGGATTATGTCGAGCCGGACATCGTGGCCAAGGCGCACGAAGCCGCAGAGGCCGAGCATGGCAATCCGGAGGAGGAGGCGCCCGCCGGCGCCGGCGACGCAGCGGAGGAGCGTTGACGCGGTGAAGCCTGCGACCATGCGCATTCTGGGGCTCGCGCTCGTCGCGCTGTCGACTCTGGGGCTGATCATCTCCGTCCCGGCGATGGCGACTCGTCTCGCGAAGCGGGCTGAGGAGGGGCCTCGGGCCTACTGGTACGTCGACCGCATCTACGACCAGTTGTTCACCTTCGCCGATCGCGAGGTCGAGATCGAAAACGTCAGCGCGCAGCAGGGGCCGATGGTGCGCATCCGCTGGAGCGACGATGTGCAGACGATTCCCGTCTCCGGCGTCGAGGATGAGCGACTCCCCGAGCTCCTTCGCCACAACGATTGGCTGCATGCGATTCAGATGGTCCGGGTGGAAGGGGGTGAGCATCCGGATGAGCTTATCGCCGAGGGACGCGGCGCCTACAAGCTCGTGATCGTGGCTCGCTCCGTGGAGCCGGGCTTCGATCCTGGAGCGAAGGGCGCGTGGCGGTACATCTTCCTCGAGCTCGAGTCGGGTGAGGACCGGATCCGCCGGTCGCAGTCGACTTTCAAGGCGCTCGAGCCGGCGACGTGGCAGTACGCGGCCGCGATGCAGGTGACTCCGAAACAGGCGCTCCAGCCGACCGCCGGAGCGCCGCGCCCGCCGAGGGCGCCGGAGGGCGAGGGCGGCTTCGAGCCGCTGGGCTGGACGTGGACGGTCGCGGGGTTCTCGCTCTTTTTCCTGATGGTTGGCGGGACACTCTTCGCGGCGTCCTTCGTGTCGAGCGCCGGGCTGGAGCGTCTGTTCTCCAAACGGCGCGCGCGGGCGTCGCACGCCTGAGGGTGGACCCTCCTATCCTCCTGCCGTGCGTGAGGAGAGTCCGGAAGCGATATTGACAAGCGATCCTTCTCCCGACGCGGCGCCCCCGCGGCCCGGGTTGGAGGAGAGCCAGCGCGCCATCGAGCGCCAGGCGGCGCCCCGCGTGGCGGCGCGCTACTGGACGCTGACGGTCTCGCACACCGTCGTCGACCTGTATCCCACTTTCATCTTCTCGCTGGCGAACGCTCTGCAAGCGAAGCTGACGTTGACCGACACCCAGGCGGCGACGCTCTTCGCGCTGAACCCTGTCGTCTCCGGGCTCGCCCAGCCGCTCTTCGCCTGGATCGGCGACCGCCTCGACACCCGCCTGTTCGCCCCGCTCGGGCTGGCGCTGGCGGCGATCGGCATCTCCATGATCGGCTTCGCCTCGAGCTTCCGGGAGCTGATCGCCCTCCAGTTCATCGGCATGGCGGGGGTTGGCGTCTTCCACCCCATCGCCTCCGCTCTGGCGGGCCAGCTCGGAGCGGGGACATGGAAAGGCGGGCGCGCCGGACGATCGGGACGCTCCTTCGGCCTGTCGGTCTTCTTCGCCTTTGGAATGGCGGGCGGCGTCATGGGTCCGCTGATCGCGACACGCCTCAACATGGCCCTGGGGATGCCCTGGCTCGCCCTGATGGCGCTCCCTGGGCTCCTCGCCGCCACGGCCCTGTGGATCGCGACGGCGCGCGTGCCACACCGAAACGTCTCAGCGCTGTCCAAGCCGACGCAGCCGGTGCGCCGCCCCCGCGCCGAGCAGGTCGCCCGCGTGCGCACGGTGGCGATTCTCTTCGTCGCCAACTCCTGTCGCTACTTCTCGAACATCGGTCTCTTTTACCTCTTCAAAGAGTGGGCGAAGGCTCGCCGGGCGGATCCCAACGTCGCCTCTTCCGTCGCGGGCGATCTCATCTCGGCCTCCCAGCTCGGGATGGCGATCTCCGCGATCCTGATCGGAAGGCTGATCCGACCGGGCGGGGAGAAGCTGCCCATGGTCGTCTCGGGCCTTCTCGCGGCGCCGGTCATCGTGCTGATGCCGGAGCTCGGGCGATTCGGCATGCTCGCGGCGGCGTCGCTGGCCGCGGTCGGATATTTCGGCGTGATTCCCGCGTCGCTGGCCCTGGCCCAGCGGATGCTGCCCGGGTGGACGGGCGCCGTGGGAGCGCTGTTGATGGGATGCGGGTGGGCCGTCGCGGCGGCGTCCCCGTATGTGGGAGAGCGTCTCCTGCATCTCTTCGGCCTGAGCGCGGGCTTCTACTTCATCGCCACTCTGATGGCCTTCTCAGGGCTGCTGTCGCTGTTCCTGCCCAGCACACTGCTGAAAGCGACAGCATCCGACGACTGAAGGGATCTCTCCAGAGCCCCTCTCGCCGGGAGAGGGTCGGTCGTCGGAAGCCGTCGATTCCTGTCAACTGTGGAGGAAATGTCCGATCGATCCCGAGGGGCCTGCTTCGCGCGACGCTCCCGACATGCCCCATGCCGCCTCTGAGACGACCGACGTGACGTTCGAGCCGAGACAGCCTGAGACGCCCCTGATCGACGTGATGGAAGGCGCCGCCCGCTGGGAAGCGCGCATCCACGAACACGGCCTCGTCGCCCTTGTGGACGTCATGCCGCGGCTGGTCCCCGAGGGGCAGACCGCCGATGCGGCGATCGTGCAGGCGGCGCGCGTCTCCTACGGGCAGGGCACGAAGCGCGTGAATGAGGATCGCGGTCTGATCCGCTACCTGATGCGCCATCGGCACACGACGCCCTTCGAGATGGTCGAGCTCAAGTTCCACTGCGCGATGCCCATCTTCGTCGCCCGCCAGTGGATCCGGCATCGCACCGCGAACGTCAACGAGTATTCGGCGCGCTATTCCGTTGTGCCGGACCGGTTCTACCGACCCTCCAGCGAGTCGGTTCGGAAGCAGTCGGGAACGAACCGGCAGGGGGGTGAGGAGCCGATCGACATCGAGACCGCGCAGGAGTTCCTCGACTATCTGGACGACGCGGAGTCGCGCCACAGGAAGTACCTGGAGCTCACCGAGCGCGGCGTGGCGCGCGAGTTGGCCCGGATCGGCCTTCCCCAAAGCATCTACACCGAGTGGTACTGGAAATGCGACCTGCACAACACGCTTCGCTTCCTCTCGCTGCGAATGGATCCGCACGCTCAGCAGGAGATCCGCGAGTACGCGAACGCGATGTTCGAGATGCTGCGGCGCATCACGCCGCTGACGATCGAAGCGTTCGAGGACTACGAGCTGAGCGCGATGCGGCTGACCCGTCTGGAGATCGAAGCGCTGCGCGCCGGGCGATCGGACATCCAGAGCGAGAACAAGCGGGAGATCCGCGAGTGGGAAGCGAAACGCCGGAGGCTCGGGCTGGAATAAGCATTTGCGCCGCCCTGCGCCCCGATCATTTCTGATCGCGAGCCGGTCCTTCCGGCATCCGTTCGACGGCGTCCTTGAGCATTTCATCGAGCTGGGACGTGGGGTCGCTGAGCTCCGGTGGATCGTCAATCCGCGCGCGCCCCACGCGCATCGGCGCCGCCGCTTCCGCCGCCTTCCGCAGCTTCTCGCGCTCATCGGGACTGAGCCGCTCGCCCGAGGGAGAGATCACGACCATCTTCCGCTCCCCGGCACGCTTCGGCGGAGGCGTAGGAAGCGAGGCGCCCGGCTCGCCTGCGGCGACTCCCGAACGAAAACGCTCCTGAACCACCAGCGCCTGCTCGATGATCGTGGGCAGTTGCCACGCCGCGAGGCAGACCGCCAGGAGAAGAAGGCCACGCTTGATGACGACGGACCGCTTCATGCGCCCCACATCGGCCTCCTCCCCAAAGCCGACGAGGCGGAGCGGGCGAAAAGCGCGGAGGGGAAGCGGCTGTAGCGGTCGGGAAGACCGCTTCCGGGACCCTTCGACACGTTCATCCGCGAGGGCCGCCCCCCAGGCCCCATATCACGGCGCGCCAAGGTCTGTCGGAGGGGGTGATTTCACAACGGCCTCTCGAGCCGCGACGGCCAGACGATCGGCTCGCTCATTTTCCGGATGCTCGGAATGCCCCTTGATCCAGTGGAAATCGAGTTCGTGCTTCGCGATCAGTTCGTCGAGAGCGCGCCAGAGATCTTCATTCTTGACTGCCTTCTTGGAGGCGGTCCGCCAGCCGCGGGCCTTCCACTGGGCGAGCCACTCGCGGAGGCCCTTGAGCACATACAGCGAGTCGGAGTAGAGATCGACGCAGGAGGGCTTCGTCAACGCGCGGAGCCCTTCGACGACGGCGATGAGCTCCATGCGGTTATTCGTGGTGTGCTCCTCGCCGCCGAACGCCTCCCTCTCTGATCCGGAGGCCGGATGCTTGAGGATGTACGCCCAGCCGCCCGGCCCCGGATTCCCGGAGCAGGCGCCGTCGGTATAGAGCTCCACGCGCGGCCTGTCGTGATCGACCATCGAGCGGAGGTTAGCGTGCAACGGTGGAGGCGTGGCCGTCGCGCTGCATGGCGGGCGATCTGACGTGTTCGTCTGTCTGCCAGGCGATCAATCCGGGGACGTAGGGATGCACGAAGTGTTCGTCACGGGGCAAAACGCGCACCGCGTAGCCGCAGCGCCCTGAGGATCCGGGCTGGAACTCCCCGACGAATACGTGGCGCCCGCCTCCGAGATCCGTCTGGTGGCGGAGATTGACGGCGGTCCCCTCGACGAGCGCGCCGGCGCTGGTGACCTCTCCGTGGTAGAGCTGAACGGTCACCTCATCGGGCGAGAGCGCTCCCAGCCGCACGGTGGCGGTGACCGACACCGGCGTGCGCACCGGCACGGGCGATGAGACCGGCGCCTCGGCCGACTCGACGAGGATTTCGGGCCAGTGCCGGCGCAGGCGGCTGATGTGGGCGGCGAGCTGCCGCGCCTCCGCGAGCCGGTCGGCGTGGAGGCGCCCGCCCGCCTCATGGGCGGGCAGGTAGTAACGCTCCGCGTACTCCGCGACCATCCGGTTGGTGTTGAACTGGGGCGCCAGCTTGCGAATCGATCGTTTCACGCGCTCCAGCCACTTGCGCGGCGCTCCCGAGAGGGAGCGATCATAGAACTCGGGGAGGATCTGGCGCTCGAGCAGGTCGTAGAGCGCGCGCGATTCGACGGCGTCGGCCTGCGCGTGATCGGCGTAGGTCTCGCCGCGCCCGATTGCGAATCCCAGTGAGGGCTCGTACGCCTCGTCCCACCATCCATCGAGGATCGAGAGGTTCACGCAGCCGTTCATCGCGGCCTTCATGCCCGACGTCCCGGAGGCCTCGAGCCCGCGACGCGGCGTGTTGAGCCAGACATCGCAGCCGCGGACGAGCTTGCGACCCACCGCGATGTCGTAATCCTCGAGGAAGACCACGCGCAGCGATCGCCCGCCCTGGTGCGAGAAGCTGACAAGCTCGCGAATGTACTCCTTGCCCGCCGCGTCGGCGGGATGGGCCTTTCCGGCGATGAGAAACTGAATGGGGCGATCGTCGCTCTCCAGCAGCCGCATCAGGCGCTCACGATCGTGCAGGAGCAGCGAGCCGCGCTTGTAGGTGGCGAACCGGCGCGCGAAGCCGACAGTCAGAGCGCGGGGATCGAGCGCGCCCGCGGCGGCGTCGATCTCATCCGGCCCCGCGCCGCGGTGGGCGAGCTGCGCGCGGATGCGCCGCTGGATCCACGCGATCATGTCCTCCCGCATCCGCTCCCTCACGCGCCACAGATCCTCGTCCGGAATGTCCGCGACCCGCTGCCACACGGAGTGGTCCGACGGATCGTCGCTCCAACCGGAGCCCAGATAGCGGTCAAAGAGGGCCATGAGATCCGGAGCGATCCACGTGCGCGCGTGGACGCCGTTGGTGATGTGTCCGATGGGCGCCTCTCCCTCCGGAAGACCCGGCCAGATGTGCTTCCACATCGATCGACTGACATGGCCATGCAGACGACTCACGCCGTTGCAAAAACGCGACGTTCGGATGGCGAGAACCGCCATCGAGAAGAACTCCTTCGGATCGAAAACGTTCTCGCGCCCCAGGGCGAAAAAGGTGTCGCGATCCAGTCCGAGCGCCTCGCGCATCGGCGTCAGATAGCGATCGATCAGCTCGGGCGCGAAGCGGTCGATGCCGGCGGGAACGGGCGTGTGCGTTGTGAAGATGTTCTGCCCGGCGGCGGCTTCGCGCGCTTCGTCGAACTTGACGCCGCTCGATTCGCGGATCATGCGGATCCGCTCCAGCGCCAGGAAGGCCGAGTGGCCCTCATTGAGGTGGTACACAGTCGGCTTGTAGCCCATCCGCTCAAGTGCGCGCACGCCGCCGATTCCCAGGATCATCTCCTGCCGAATGCGCGTCTCGATGTCGCCGCCATAGAGGTTGCGCGTGATGTCCCGATCCTCGGGTTCGTTCTCGGGCAGATTGGTGTCCAAAAGGAAGAGAGGAACGCGCCCCACGCTGGCTCGCCAGACCGCGGCGACGACATCCCGACCCGGGAGCTCGACCGTGATCTGCACGGGGCGACCAGTCTCCGTGTCGAGCGCCCGCTGGATCGGCTGGTTCGGGAAATCAATGTCCGGATACGTCTCCTGCTGCCAGCCCTCGGCGTTCAGATACTGGTGAAAATATCCGCATCGATAGAGCAGCCCGACGCCAATGAGCGGCACGCCCAGTTCGGACGCCGACTTCAAGTGGTCCCCCGAGAGGCAGCCCAGCCCGCCCGAATAGATCTGAAAGCATTCGGCGAGGCCGAACTCCGCTGAGAAGTACGCGATCGAGCAGGCGTCGGGATGGGTCGGCTCCGCCACGCCGTCCACAAGATGCGGGAACGTGCGCTGAAACCAGGCAGCGCTCTCGAGATGGGCGCGCAGGTGGGCTTGTGTGTGGGAGAGGGCATGGAGGTACGACGGATCGGCCGCGGCTCGATCCAGCACGTCCTGTGAGACCCGTCCCAGGAGTTTCACCGGGTTGTGACCCGTCGTTCGCCACAGCTCGCGGTCGAGGCGGCGGAAGAGCGAGGCGGCTTCGGGCCGCCACGTCCACCAGAAGTTGTGGGCGATCTCCAGGAGGGGCGTCAGCGGCTCAGGAAGGGCTGGAACGACCCGGAATGAGCGGATTCTGGCTTGATCTGGCTGGAGCATGGCGTCCTTTCCATCACTCGGGCGACCTGACGCCCGTCCCCGCGCTCCACGAGGGAGACGAGCGCGGCATTATCCTATCGGTCGTCGAAGGTTGGGCGACAAGGCTCGAGCGAAGTGGGATGGCGACGATTTGTCGCGAAATCGTCGGTCGCCACTGGCCTCTCGGGGGATAGGAGGCATCTTTCCTATGCTTGGGTGAGTTTTCGGGAAGGCTTGCGGACTCACCTTTTGGACTCGCAAGTCCGAGAAGGTCATGCGATGCTGCCCAGAGTGCGAGCAGGAGAACACAAATGGGTCAGGGGACACGCAGCGTTCGACGAATGGCGGCGGCGATCGCGGGCCTGACGGCGATGGGCTTCGGCGGGTCTGCGATGGCGGCCGTCGCTCCGCTTTCCGTGGACATCGAGTCCGATAGCGCCTTCAGCACGGAAGCCCTCGGATCCTTCACAGGCTCTTTGACTCTGAGCGAGACAGCCTCGATGACCCTTCTGACGGTGGCGCTCACGAACACCACCTCGTCCGGATTCATCACGGGCGTCGCCTTCAACGTCCGGGGTCAGGATGGCGTCGGTTCTGCGCAGCAGTCTTCCGCGCCCGCGAGCTTCGTCGAGATGAATGCTCCATTCGGCGCCGGGCCGTTTGGGCAGTTCGAGGCCGGGTCCGGCCTGTCGGCGAACAACTTCAACGGCAGCGGAAATCCGAGCGCGGGAGTCGGACCCGGCGCCACCGGGACCTGGGTCTTCGAGATCAGCCACCCAGACATCGCCAGCTTCTCCGCGCTGGACTTCATCTCAGACCCGAATGGCAAGAACATGGCTGATTTTCTGGTGCGAATCCGGGGAATCGAGGAGGGGGCGGGTTCGGACTTCGTTCCGGGCGCCCCGGTCGGAGAGGTGATTCCGCTTCCCAGCGCGGCGGGCATGACGCTGGCGGGCCTCGGGATCCTCGGCGTCCGCCGGCGCCGCCGGATGGCGTGAGAACAGATCGAGTCTCAGCGAGGAGAGGGCCTCACGACGCCGAGTCGTGGGGTCTTTTCGCGCGCGCCAGCAGCCACTGAAGCTCCTCGCGCCGAGCGAGGCGCGCCGCGGCGGCGTACAGCAGCGCTCCGATGGCGACGACGACCAGCAGCCGAATGAGCCGCGCGGTCCATGACGTCGGATCGACCTCCGGAGCGAGCGAGAGCAACAGCGCCAAGACTGCGATCATCCCCAGGGTTGACACCGCAGCGAAGGAGGCGGGTCCGAGGAGCGGGCGAAGAAGAGGGCCCGTCTCGAGGCGGCGGGGGCCCAGGCGAAGCAGCAGAGCCACCTGAAGCAGGGCGCTAAGGGAGGTCGCCATGGCCAGCCCGACTTCGGCGAAGAACCAGATCAACCCGACATTCGCCGCCAGGTTGATCCCGACGCCCGTGAAGCCGACCATAATGGGCAGGCGGCGGTTGTCACGCGCAAAGCACGCCCGGGTGAGCAGGTGGATGAGAAAGTAGGCCGGGATGGCGGGGGTGTAGGCGAGGAGGACGTCGGCGACGCGTGACGCGTCATCCGGCGTGAATCGCGCTCCCTGAAAAATGACCACCGCGAGATCGTCACGGACAAGGGCCAGCCCCGCGGCGGCGGGAATCCCCAGGAAAAGAGCCAGCCTCAGGCCCCGGGCGAGGGTTTCGCTGAAAGCGGCGGGGGCCTCCGCATGACGGGCGAGGGTCGGATAAATGGCGGTGGCGAGGGCCAGCCCGAGCACGCCCAGAGGGAATTGAAAGAGCCGCTGGGCGAAGAAGAGGATGGAAGCCGCCGCCTCATCGAGGGGATATGCGACCCGGGCGAAGGGCGGCACACGAATGGTGTCTCCCAGGAGCACGGGCCAGCCGGCGATCAGGCCGTCCAGCAGTGTGTTGAGCTGGAAGGCGCCGAGTCCGAGCGCGACGGGCGCCATGCGGACCAGCAGCCGGCGCACGGCGGGACGGACATCCGCGGCAGGACGCCGCCAGGCGACCTTGCCGCGCAGAGCGAGCAGCGACCACGCGAGTTGCAGCGCCCCGGCGAGAACCACCGCCCCCGCGACGGCCATTGCGGCGGTCTCAAGAGGGGCGTCAAGGGCGAGGGCCGTGATCGCCGCGGCGGCGATGATGCTCAGATTCAGGATGATCGGCGCGGCGGCGGTGGGACCGAACGTCCCATGGGTCTGTAGCATGCCGCCCAGCAGCGCGGTGGCGCAGACAAGGGGCATGAAGGGCAGCATCACCATCGTGAGCCGGATGGTGAGGCCGCCCGCCTCCTCCAGAGGCGTGACAAGAAGGGCGAAGAGCAGCAGCTCTCCGACCAGCGTGATCAGGGCGAGGAGGAGGACGAGCCCCGCGACGCAGGCCGCGGCGAAGCGGGCCGCGAGGGCGGGATCGCGATTCAGGAGGCGGGCATACTCGGGAACGAAGGCCGCCGCCAGGGCGCCTTCCCCGAAGAGACGACGGAAGAGGTTGGGGATGAGGAAGGCGATCGTGAAGGCTGACCACACCGCGCCGGCGCCGAAAGCGCGGGAGCAGACGGCGTCCCGCGTCAGCCCGGCGATCCGCGACACCACGGTGACCGAGGCGACAGTGCGCGCGGCGGCGATGAAACCGATCGGCGCCGGCTGGTTGTCGCTTGGGGGAGATTGATCGGCGGGAGCGGGCACCGGCGGAGGATATCGGCTCGCCGCCGCGCTCCGGTGTACGCGCGCCGGCCCTGTATGGAGTCAAAAATGGAGCGTCGGCTCCTTCGGGAGAGGCCGAAGGAGCCGACGGGCGTGTCGCGCCAATTGGGTTCCGTCTACCGGCTCAGCGGTGCCGACACCACCTCAGCGGCGACGACGGCGGGCTGCAAGCAGGCCGCCCATGCCGGCGATGGTGAGCATGCCGGGAGCGGGGATCGCAGCGTCGCGTCCCTGCACGCGGATGGCGAAACCGAGGTTCTCGCTCTCTTTGAAGTCGTAGTTGAGCGTGGCGATGGACTGCTGGGGCGTGCTCTTCGTATAGGTCGCGTCGCCTCGCGCTCCGGTGTTGAGCCCGAACGGCTCGACTCGCGTGCTGCGCGACCAGAGACCGCCCGTAGCCGAGTCGGAGGCCATCACGAGGTGATACGTGCCGGCGTCCAGCGTCAGGCCGGAGACGCTGATGTCGCGCCAGGCCTTGCCGCCCTCCGTGGTGACGCCGTTCGACGACCACAGCACGTTGTCCACCTCAGAGGCCGACGACCCGACGAGATCCGTCAGGTACAGATCGACGTTGTCAGCCGAGCCGAAGAACGAGATCTGCGTGATTTCCGAGGCGGAGGGGATGACGAACCGCTGGATCAGGTTCGTGGCGATGCCCTCACTGGTCAGGTTGGCGCGATCGGCCACGCCGAAGATGCTGGGCGTTCCGGTCGAGACAAGGTCGACAACGTCCCCGGCGCCCGCGTGGGCCGTTCCCGCGGCGAGCGCGATGATGAGCGCGGCCCCGGCGCCATGACGGCGAATTCCAATATTCATGTTGATCTCTCCTCGTGCGGTGATTCCGCACTGATCCCTGTGCTGAGCCTTCTTGAGGCTGACTGACTCCAATTCTCCCGTGCGACCGATGTGCGGTCGGTCGAACGAATCCTGATGCAGAGACACAGATACCACGGGAGCGGCAGGCGGTCAACACACAAGCCTGAGAAACGAGCGCCCCCCTGGCATTTTTTGCGCCCCGCGGTGGCGATAACCTGCCGACGCGACGCCTCTTGCAAAGATCCGGCGATCGTGCCGGTTATCCGGACGATCGCGCCAGACGGGCCGTCAGCGCCAGCAGCAGCGCCGCGACGGCCACCCCGCCCAAGTTGGCCGCCAGGTCCAGGGCGGAGACAGCTCGGTTGACTCCCGGGATCGCCTGCGTCAACTCATCCAGCGGGGCATAGATGGCCGCGATGGCGGCGGCGCGGAGTCGGTTCCGCCTGCTCAGCGCCGGTCCGAAAAAAGCTGCGGCGGTGAGGAAGACCGTCCAGAAGAAGAACGCGACGAAGTGGAGCACCTTGTCCGATGCCTGGAGAGGCGCGTCATGGAGATCGAGCCGGGGCCAGTGCGTCCCGACCACCAGGGCGAGCGCATAGGCGGCGAACGTCAGACGCGCGGCGAGAGAAAAGAGGCGACGGCTCAGAAGCATCAGCGGATTGTTGGGAGGGTCATGCGGAGACGCGATCCCGGACCGTCCGGATTTCCGGGGCCGATTCGTCTTCTTCTGAGGGGGCGGCGTTTTCCGACGGCGCCGGCCCGCCTTCCTTCTCGAAGACAGTCTCATCCGCAAGGGCGGCGGCGAGCGCTCTGTAATCCGACGCTCCGGCACAGGAGGAGTCGTACTCGAAGACGGTCTGCCCGAAGGAGGGGCATTCCGCGAGCTTGATGTTGCGGCGGACGCCGGGGCGGAAGACGCGAGCGTTGGACCAGGGCGTTGACTCCTGCGCGCGCGCCGCCTCGAAGAACTGCTCGAGATCGGCGACGACCTCTCGGGCGTGGTTCGTGTTCTCGTCATGCATGCACAGGATCACGCCCGCCACCCGCAGATCGGGGTTCAGGTCGGCCGCGACGAGCTGAACCGTCTCGAGAAGCTTGCCGAGCCCCTGCAACGCGAGGAAATGGGATTGCATGGGCACGACCACCTCGCGGGCCGCCGCCAGCGCATTGAGCGTCAGCAGGCCCAAAGAGGGTGGGCAGTCGAGCAGCGCGATGTCGTACGCGGACCCCAGCTCGTCGAGAATCCGGCGAATGCGGTGGCGTCGCCCCGGGGTCTCGACGAGCTCATTCTCCGCCGCCGCCAGGTTCACCTCAGCCGGAAGCAGGGCGAGGTTGGGACGGGCGTGGAGCAGCGCCTCAGCCGGGGCGATGTCTTCATCGAGCAGAAGGTCGTACACGCTGGCGTCGAGGGCTCCGGGGTCGATGCCCAGGTGCAAGGTCGCGTGAGCCTGCGGATCGAGGTCGATCAGGAGGACGCGTCGCCCCTGCTCAGCCAGCGCGGCGGCGAGGTTCACGGTGGTGGTGGTCTTGCCGACGCCGCCCTTCTGGTTCATGAAGGCGATTCGGCGCTGGTGGGGCCGATCGGCGCCGGCGGGCGACGGGCTGGGGCGAGTGGTCATGCTCATGGCGGTCTCCGCCGCCTTGGGACGCTTCCGTGCGGTCTGCATAGGGTGCCAGTGTAACGCGGTCCGGAAATGATCATCGGCGCCGGCGGCGGATCCGCGCCAGAACGAGCGCCTTCGGGCCCCGGGCGACGGCTTATGGTCCCGGACGCCGGGCGCGATCAGGCGGGCGGCCATTCCCGAGAGGGCAGGAGGCGAGCGTGAAGGCACGGCACACGAACCGTCTGGCGGAGAGCTCCAGCCCCTACCTCCTCCAACACGCGCACAACCCCGTCGACTGGCGCGAGTGGGGCGAGGAGGCCATCGAGGCCGCCCGTCGCGAGCAGAAGCCGATCCTGCTCAGCGTCGGCTACTCGACGTGCTACTGGTGCCACGTCATGGAGCGGCAGGTCTTCGAGAACGAACAGATTGCCGCGCTGATGAACAAGTGGTTCATCAACATCAAGGTCGATCGCGAGCAGCGCCCCGACATCGACGAGATCTACATGACGGCCGCGCAGCTCGCGACGGGCCAGGGCGGCTGGCCCAACAACGTCTTCCTCACGCCCGACCTCGAGCCCTTCTACGCCGGGACGTACTTCCCGCCCGAGGACACCGCCGCCCGCCCCGGCTTCCCGCGCGTGCTCGAGGGGATGCACGGGGCCTGGACGAACGAACGCGAGAAGGTGAGTGATCACGCCGCGAAGTTCGCGCAGGCGATCCGTGCAGGGCTCGGCGACCGTTCCGAGGAGTTCGGGCGAGCGCCGCTGACGGAGACGCTGGTCCGCGACGCAGCGCAGGGGCTGCTGGAGTCCTACGACCCCACCGACGGCGGCTTCGGCATGGCGCCGAAGTTCCCGCAGGGATTTATTTATCCCTTCATTTTCGAGGCCGGCGATGAACGACTCATCGAGGCGGGCCTGCACACGCTGCGCGAGATGGTCGCAGGCGGCGTCTACGACCAGATCGGAGGCGGCTTCCACCGCTACTCAACGGACGGGCAGTGGAAGGTCCCGCACTTCGAGAAGATGCTCTACAACCAAGCGCAACTGGCGTCGGCCTACGCCCTGGCGCACGAGCGCACGGGCGAGGCGATCTTCGCCTGGGCGGCGCGCGATATCCTGCGATTCGTTCAGCGCGAGTTCGCGAGCGAGGAGGGCGCCTTCTTTTCGGCGATCGACGCTGAGACGAACGAGATCGAAGGCGGAACGTTCGTCTGGACGGAGCACGAGGTTCGCGACGTCCTGAGCGAGCAGGAGGCGGCCCTCTTCTTCGCCGTCTTCGAGCTGGCGCCAGTCCCCGAGATGCCCGGGCACAAGCATCCGGAGGGAGGCGCCGTTTGCGTGCGAGGCGATTACGACGAGGCGGCGGAGCGCGTCGGCGTCTCCGTGGACGAGCTGCTGGAGCGTCTGGCGCCGGTGCGCGAAAAGCTGCTCGAGCGCCGACTCGAGCGCGATCAGCCCCGCCTCGACGACAAGGTGATCGCCGGCTGGAACGGGCTCATGATCCAGGGGATGGCCCGCGCCGCCCGCATTCTCACCGACGAAGACGCGATTCGCGCCGTCGAGCGCGCGGCCGAGTTCGCGCTCTCGACGCTGCGACGAGAGGACGGCGGGCTTTGGCGCATCTCGCGGCGCGGCGAGACTGAGATCGAGGCCTTCCAGGAGGACTACGCCATGCTCGCCCGCGGGCTCCTCGAGCTGCACCGCGCCGCCAGCGACGAAAAGTGGCGCACAGCCGCCGCCGATCTGCTGGACGCCATGCACGAACGCTTCTGGGACGACGAGCACGCCGCCTACTTCCTGAACGCGGACGATCCATACGCCATCGCGCGCACGAAGAGCCCCATGGACTCGGCCACTCCCTCGGGCAACGCCATCGCCGTCCACGCCCTCCTGGATCTATACGAGGCGACGGGCGAGGACATGTGGCTGCATCGCGCCGACGAGACGATGGCCGTCTTCTCCGGGATGATGCAACGCGCCGGGCGGGCGATGCTCCATCTGTCCCATGCCGCCTCACGCCGTTTGGCGATGGAGGCGCCCATGCCCGAAGTCGGCTTGCAGGAGATCGGCGGGGACGGTCCGGAGATCGGCGCGACGGACTCGCTTTCGAATGTGTCCGTCTCGGCCGAAGGCCCCGATCGCGTGCGCCCGGGCGAACCGTTCGAGATCATCCTGCGCCTCCAGATCGCCAACGGCTGGCACATCAACGCCGCCAAGGCGCGCGCGGGGCTGATCCCCACTGCCGTCGACGTGCGCACCGAAAGCGACGTGCGCGTCCTGGACATCGATTATCCCGAGCCGACACAACTCGAAGCCGATTTCGCCGAGGGCGCGATCCCGGTGTACGAGGGCGCCGTCTCGATTCGCGTGCGGCTGGAAGTCGGGGAGTCAGCGCCTGTCGGCGGGTCGATCGAGATCCGTCTGGCGTATCGCGCGCAGGCGTGCAGCGCGTCCGCGTGCCTGGAGGCGGGGGAGGGGGTGGAGACGGCGCTGGTGGAAGTGGGGGAGTGACCTCGTTCACTCCTCCCGATCGCCCTTGAAGGCGTCAGATTTCTCCTGCGGATACAGCAACCGATCCGGCGGGAACAGGATCCAATCGCCTTCGATCTTGCGCTTTGATGGATGGTTCAGCAGGCTTCCATCGGGCTTGAAGGCCGGCACACCGCCGTCGTCGATCTGATTCGTCCCGACCGAGTAGAGAAACGGCGCCCCGTTGCGCACCTCGTAGCGAAGCGGCTGACCGTCGAATCGGTCGACCGGAGCCTCGGCGAGGAAATCAGGAACAAGCTCAGCGAGCGAGTCGGGATACGAGCCCTTCTGCCGCTTGTAAAGCTCGAGGGCGAGGACGGCGATTGCGACATCTCGCTTTTGCCGAAGGATCTCCGTTCCATTGAGGTACCGCTCGTAAACGGGCAGGGCAAGGTCGATGAGCCAAAAGATCCGCGGCTGATCTTCCGGGGATTCGGGCAGCTCATCGAGGTTGAGCGACTCCCAAAGGGGGAGTGCTCCTCGGTGCTGATGCTCATCGATGATCTCATCGAGCCGGCGTATCTGCTCCGCTCGGCTCGCGATCATGCGGCGCCGGAACGGCGCGAGCAGTCGATCGAGGACGGATAGACGCGGCTCCTCGCCAAGCTCATCGAAGAACTCGTGCCCAGCAGCCAGCACGGAGCCATCTCCATTTCCATCGTCAGAAAAGGCGCGCTGGATCAGATCGTCAACAATCATCCGCTCGCCGGCCAGCGCAGGACGCGGGTCCCCGTCGGATGCCGCCAGAACCGACGTGAGTCGGCGCAGTTGCTCATCGTCGAAGAAATCGGGATCACGGTATTGCACCCTGAGCAGCGCGCGGATGCCGAGGTGCGAGATCACTTGATCGATAAAAGCATCCAGCAGGATCTCAGCGACACGCTCATGCGCGCCCATTCGGATCAGAGCAGCGATGTTCGCGGTGGCGCGTCCTGGCTCGTCGCGCAAGACGGCGAGCCTGATTTCCGCGTCCAGCAGACGCGAAGCTCGCGTGAAGTCGGTGGAATACCAGCTCGCAACCTCCACGACCTGCGGAATGCGCTTGGCTTGTTTCGGAATCCTGTGGTCATGCCCGATCTCCATGAGCAGCGCGATGTCAGCTTCCCACGGAACATCAAGAACCCTGCGCTTTGACGCTTCCCGGAACAGTTCCAGAGCCTCTTGGCGTCGATCGATGAACTCGACAAGCGTGCGCCACTCCGAATCGCCTGGCTCGGCGTGAATCGACATCCGCACTTCATGCTCGATCGGGTGCATCGCAATGATCGCCTCCCGATACAGCGGCCATGCCCGATCCTCCTGCGGAATCTCCTCGATCTTCTCGTTGTGTTCCGCGACGTAGTCCCGCGCGATCGTCGGCTCCGCAAAGTTGAAGTGGATGAATTCCCACGCGTAGAAGATGACGAACGCCAGGAGCGAGAAGCCGAGCGCATGTCCCGAGCGGGCGCGCCGCGAAGCCCCGCGCTTCACCGCGAGTCCTCCGGATTCAGCAGCGAGTCCGGCGGATAGATGATCCAGTCGCCGTCCGTCGGGCGGGACTGCGGGTGAAGGGCGATTTCTCCCGAGCCATCCCGCGCCGGCGCGCCTCCGTCGTCGTCCTGGTCCGTTCCGACGGAGTAGAGGAATGGTCGCCCATTTCGGATCTCGTACCGCAGCGGCTTGTCGTCGAAGCGATCCACGGGGATCTCATCGAGAAACGCCGGCGCGAGCTCCGCCAGAGACTTTGGATACGACCCACGCTCGCGCCGGAAACGCTCGAGCGCGATCGCGGCGATAATGGCGTCCCGCTCAGTATGCAGCCGACCCTCAAACTTCAGCACGCGCAAACCAGGCGGGAATGACGCGAGAATGAATGGGTGCTTCCTCTCGTAGGCGAGTTGTTTGAGTCGATCCAGCACCGGATCCCGTTCGAGACGGAGCTGCTCCGAGAGCGGGAGGGACGCCTGCTCCTTCAGCTCCCCAAGCAACTCCTCGTACAGTTCGACGTGCTCCTTGCGGGATGCGATGAGATGGCGGCGAACGGGGCCGAAGAATCGGTTGATCCAGACTTCAAGCCCGCCGCGTCTGTAGCTCGAGACTGGCGATGTCTCTTCTTCCGCGCCGATCAGAAGTCCGTCGCCCTGCCCATCGTCGGAGAAGGCGCGCTGCGCGGCGTCCAGAAAGAAGATCCGCTCGGTCTCGAGAAGGGGCAGGAAGTCGAACTCGGCCTCGAGAAAGCGGTCGGCGAACGTCGCGAGCTCGGCGTCGGAAAAAATCTCCGGACGCTTGTGCAAAGCCTCTCCGATCTGTCGCGCCGCGCCGGCGAAGGAGGAGACGGAGAAGAGCGTCTCTTGCAGGCGAGGCCGCAGCCATGTGTGCGTCGCCATGCCGAGCAGCGCCGTGATATTTCCAGCCGCACGCGCTCCATCCCCCTCATCGACGGCGATTCGCATGTCTGCGCTCAGCAACTGCGCGCCTCTCTGCATCGCGCCGAGATGTCTGGACGGAAGCCGGAACTGCACGGGGCCCTCGGAAGGCGTCGCCGGAAGCTCGAGCGCAACGGAGAGCTCCTCGTCGATCGGTTGAGTCCAGGGAAAACCGACCACTGCCCGCGACGCGGCCTCGCGGAAAAGATCGAGCAGCGCTTGATTGTCCGCGAGATAGGCGACGACATCCGGATGGTCGTACTGCTCGGGAAGCCGCGCGAGGGCGCGGGCGGCTTCGAGGGACAGCGGATGCAGCCTGAGCATCGCCTCTCGATACACCGGCCACGCGCGATCCTCTTCGGGGATCTTTTCAATCTCGAAGTCGTGCTCCGCGGCGTAGTCGCGCGCGATGGTCGGCTCGGTGAAGTTGAATCGCGCGAACTCGAACGCGTACACGAGCAGTAGGAGAAGAAAGAGCGAGCCGAGCGTGACGGCGCCTCGCCGAAAGCATCGACGAAAAGAACACGTCACGCCGGAACGTCGCCCGTTTGACGGCTCCCGCTTCGCAGCGGATCGGTCGGTCGGCATCTCGTGGCCTCCTGGGTACCATGTACGATCGCGGCCGATCAACGCGCCGTCAAGCGTCCGCCGCCCCCGACGGCCCCTCGCGTCGGGCGGCGCCGGAACTTCCCACGTTCAAGCGCAAGGATCGGGCCTGCTGATCGGGCAGGGGAATCACCGCGACTCAGATATCTCGCCCCAGCAGTCCATCGCGCGTTGTGAGCACCCAGGCGCCCTGCGGCGCGCCGATGACGCCGACCGTCTCCCGAAACTCATGCCCCCGATGCAGCCCGACGTGGCCGTCGGCAAAGGTCACCGAGAACGGGGTCTGACCGTCATACGGCCAAACGGGCTCGCGCCCGGCAAATCGTCGGAGCACGCCCTTCCTCGTGGGATGTCTCACGATCGACCAACGCTGCGGCGTGTGGAGCCGGACATCCTGCTCGGGTGGCTCGCCCCAGTAGCGGGGAGACGCCAGAGCTGTCCAGGTCATCCTGTCGCTGGAGCCGAAGGCGTGCTCCGGCTTTATGTTGCCTTCATCGATCAGAGGCTCATATCTGGGCGGGGAGATCATCGAGGCGGTCGCGTCGTAGCCGATCTCCGTCAGATACGCGCCCCAGTGCCTTGCCTGGTCCCAGTAAAAATCCGGCAGGGGATACCCGTCGAGAACCAACGGCGCCCGCCAGGTGCCGGGAATTCCATAATACGGAAACTGGTCGCGATGGTCGTGGGCGTACTTCCGGAGGACCAGCGACACGTCCCGTTGATGCGCCACCACCGTCGTGAGATGTGCGGACGCCCTCACCTGCCGGAGCGCCGGAAGGATGATCGAGAAGAGCACGCCGACGACGAAGATGGCGACGAGGATCTCGATCATCGTCACGCCGCGAGCGGTCGGTCTCATGGCGCATACTCCTTTCCACGCAAGCCCGGGATAATGGTCCCACGCCCGCACGGCGTGGGCAACCCGGACATCCTGCGAACCTGCGCAAATTTGGCATTTTGGGTCTTGAAAAGTGGGGGGGGGGGTAATCTGGTTTATGGTTGGCAGGCGGCGTCGTTTGGCGTTTTTGAGACAGGAGGACGACATGATTCGCGTGTTCCACAAGGCGTTCGACGTGTTGGCGCTGGTTTCGTTCGTAGCGGTCATCGGCTTTATCGCTGTGCCCGTGGCGCAGGCGTGCTGTGAAGACGGCTGCCTGCCCGACCCGGACTGTCCGCCGCTCGATGATGGCGGCGGAGGTGGAGAGTCAGAGTTAAAGCGGTGCTGCTCGCCTTGCGGAGCATTCAGTGTGTTGGGTCCTCCACGCGCGTGCTGCGATAGCGGCTCAACGACGATGTGCCACGGGAACGTGAACTGCTCTTCCAACCCTTGCACGGTTCAGGGTCAAAATTGTTTCGACTGCGAGTGACTCTGTCCCCTTGTCGAGGTGAGTCACATGACCGACGGAAATCGAAGGCTTGCGGTTGTTGCGGGCATCGCCGCGCTGGTCGGGGCGGGCGCATTCGTCCTTTGGCTGAATCGGCCGGGCCCGACACGCGGCGGTGCGGACGCCTCTAGGGTCGCTCGTCTGCTCGCGGCGGATCTGGAATCGACGGCGCCGGTTCAGATCAACCCGGACGCCGCCTCCGAGATCAGCGCTTTCTTCGTCGAGTCTCCAGCGGGCCCGCCTCCCGGGTTGCCCGAGCAGTTGCCGCCGAGTCTTCGCCTGTTTGAGCCGACGTCGGATGAGAAGAAGGCGCTTGCCGACATGCTTGCGCAGTGGATCACTCTTCTGCATAAAGCGGAGGGCGATGCATACGCCGCATGGATGCGTGCGCGTGGCTACGAGCCTCGAGATGAGCCGCAGATTTGGGATCGGAGTCAGAGAGTGCTCGAAGCCCTTGAAGGCGTCCCTCTTCCGGAGGGCATTGATGCGGCAAGGCGTTTCGAGCTTGTCTTCGAAGCAGTCCTCAAAGCAGAAAACGGCGATATGCGGCCAATCGCCCTATCGACCGCCGAGTACGGACGGCGACTTCGATTTCTGGAGAGTCAGGGCATCGAAGGGTATATGGCCGAAGTCTTCTTTTATACGCAGGCGGAGATGGAGCGGTGGATTGGCTTCTCCGTCGCAGGCTGGTTCTCCCATTGGAAGCCCCCGGTCTCGATGTCGGATGTTCAAGATGCGCACGGATACGTGCCGACGGTGTTTGCCTCGTTCGCATATGAGAGCGCAACGGGGAAGTGGCGGCCGACCAATGTCGTGTGTTACCTCGACCCAGCAACCGGCGACTGGCACTTTCGTAAGGCTTCGACCGTCAACGCGCCTTCTATAGCCGCCAACGTGCATTATTGAAGGAGGATTGTGACACGTGTTCAATGGCGTATTCGTGCAGCGAGCAGTGGCGACCGCTCTCGGCGGCGTGTTCCTGATCGCAGGGTACGCAAAAGCGCTCGACCCCAGCGCCTTGTATCCGTCCGTCGAATCTGTCCTGGCGGTTGAATTGTCGGATGACGCGCTCTTTGGAATCGTGGCGGCGGTTGTTCTCCTTGAGACGGCGCTCGCTGGGCTGCTCCTTGCATGGCGGTGGCCCAGGGCGACCTCGATTGCCGCGCTCGGGGCGATGCTTCTCCTGACCGGTGTCATGGTGAAGCTGGTTCTGGATCCGAACGCCCCGCCCTGCGCTTGTCTCGGCGGAGCGTCCCCTGGGCCGCTTCCGGAAGATGTCCAAGCGTCCAATCGATTGAGTCTTGCTCGGAACGTCGCGCTGTTGATGTTGGCCCTGTGGCTGGTGAAAAGGAGTTTTGTCAGCGCCGGCAGTGCCCAAGCCGCCGGTAATCCGATCCTCGACGGCGAGGTCCCGGGCGCTGTGGCCTGAGCGAGTGGCGCCCTCACTCCTCCTTCACCCGCGCCTGCGCCGACTCGGCGAGGTCCTGCTCCAGCCATTCCTCCGCGAGCAGAACCACCTCCTCCTGGAACTGCTTCACACGCCGGACGGGCAGTGACGCCGGGATGTCGTTCACGAGAATCGAGAAGACCAGCCGCCGCCCCGTCTCGGGATCGGTGATGTAGCCCGAGAGCGTCGAGACGGCGTTCAGGTACCCCGTCTTGGCCTGCACGACGAAATCCGGGCTCTCCTCGCGGAAACGCCTGCGGAGCGTGCCCGACTCCCGCGCGACGGGAAGGCTCGCCAGAAAGGCGTCCGCGATGCGGGGCTCCGACGCGACGGCCCGCAGCCACGCCACCATCAGGCGGGGCGTCACCCGGTTCTCGCGCGACATCCCCGAGCCGTCGGCTACGACGAGATCGGCCGCGAAGCGCGGGCCCAGGTTCTGCTCGACGATCATCCGCAGGACGGCCCCACCCGCGCTCCAGGACCCGGCCTGCCCCGTGA
This sequence comes from uncultured Phycisphaeraceae bacterium, assembly GCA_964451515.1. Taxonomy (GTDB): domain Bacteria; phylum Planctomycetota; class Phycisphaerae; order Phycisphaerales; family UBA1924; genus CAYVIJ01. The sequence continues at coordinate 181,041 of CAYVIJ010000003.1, forward strand.
TGGCGGCGCCCAGCGTCTTGATGAGGCACTCGGCGTAGAGATTGTGTGAATCCACGTTGCTGCGCCGCAGGATGACGTCGATCGGCGTGCGCACGATCGCGACCGTCTCGGCGTCCTCCGGAGCAAACTCCTCCGACGCAGGCGGGCGGACGCGGGGACGGCGTCCGCTGCGGTCGTGGATGGCGTCGGCGAGCAGGCGGGCGAAGATCTGCGGCATGTCATGCACCGCGACCTCGATGGGCTCCTCCGCGGTGCGCGAGACCTGCCCGTGGAGCGTCATGTCGTTCGTCCCGAGTCGTCGGGCGACCCAGATGCGATTCGGGCCCTTCGAGACCGTGCGTGCCCGGTTCTCGACGGGAAGCCAGACAGCTTCCGGCTCCGTGCGCACAACGGGGCTCATGCCGCGGCGCGTGGGGGAGACGTAGACGTTGATCACGTTGGCGTGGAAGACCAGGCCCGTGACCTGCGCGCAGTACCAGCGGTTGAGTTGGTCCCGCGGCCAGGAAGGATGGACGGCCTCATCGTCGAAGATGCGGTCGTCGACGACGATCTCGGAGAGGCTCACGCCCGCCTGCTCGGCGGCGGCGATGGCGGCGTCGGCCCACGCTCCCACGAAATCCTCGACGGAGAGATCCATCTCGCGCAGCAGTTCGGGGTCCGCGAAGGCGGGATCGCCAACGCCCTCGATGTACAGGGTGCTGCCGGAGAGCCGGAGGCGCGTCTCGAAGACGTGCTCGGCGCCCAGGACCGCGAGGGCGGCGGCGCTGGTCAGCGCCTTCATGTTGGAGGCGGGAATGAAGGATCGCTCGTCATCGAGCGAGGCGAGGGGATGGCCCGTCCCAGCGTCGATGATCCGGACGCCGACCTGGGCTTCCTGGAGGCGTGCGTCGAAGAGCAGGCCCTGGATGCGGCCGTTGAGAGGCTGGGCGTGCGCGAATGCGGCGGTCAGGATCAACGTGGCGAGAGCGCGGAGCGGGAGTCGAGTTGGGGACAGCATCAAGCGGGGCCTCCGTGCGCGATGGATGACGGCTCGGAGGGTATCGGCAGGGGGCTCGGCGCGTCTCCAAGAGCTGGTCGAGGGAGTAGACTGAGCGGTTCGAGTCCGATCGACCAGCGAGAAAGGAGCGACGGCGTGGCCGAGGCGAAACCGCAGATCTCGTTCGAGGACTTCACCAAGGTGGACCTGCGGGTCGCGAAAATCCTCGAGGCGGAGGACCATCCCAACGCCGACCGCCTCCTCAAGCTCCAGCTCGACGACGGCTCCGGCGAGCCTCGCCAGGTCTGCGCCGGCATCAAGGGCCACTACGAGCCGGCCGACCTCGTCGGCAGGCACATCGTCATCGTGGCGAATCTGGCCCCGCGGACGATCCGCGGTGAGGAGAGCCGGGGCATGCTGCTGGCCGCGAGCGACGCCTCGAAGGATGGAGGCGAGGGAGAGCGGAGCGTCGTCCTGCTCACGCCCATGCGCGAGATGCCGCCGGGCTCGATCGTGAGCTGAGCGGCACACCGCCGCATGCGCCCGGGAGCGGAGGCGACGGCGCGACTCGATCCACACGCACCCGCCGCTCAGCGCGGGGATCAACCCTTCAGACCAGTTCTCCACCGGCCGCTCGCCAGCCCGTGACGCCGCCCCTCAGCGAGAGCGGGTAGTTCACCCCGATCGCGCGGAGGATCCGCGCGGCGTCGAGCGAGCGGACCCCCTTTCGGCAATAGGCGACGACGGGGCAGTCGGGATCGTCCGCTCTGAAATCCTGCGCCAGTCGATCGAGCGGGATGACGCGTGTGCCGGGGATGGCGCCCTCGGCCGCCCGCTCGTCCTCGGGGCGGATGTCGAGCAGAAGCGGTGCGCGTGGATCGTCCCGATCGATGCGGACGAGCTCGGATGCATCGATCTCGGCGGGACGCCCCGGCGCGGCCTGCACGCGCCGGCGGCACTCGGCGGAAAGATCGGCGGCGTTGGAAGGCGACCCGCTCATCCCGCCTTCTTCCGCGTCGAGCGGGCGGGCCGCTTGAGCAGCGGCTTGAGATAGCGCCCGGTGTGGGAGGCGGCGACCGCGGCGACCCGCTCGGGCGTCCCGGACGCGACGAGGTCGCCTCCCGCGTCGCCGCCCTCGGGACCGAGGTCGATGAGCCAGTCGGCGCACTTGATGATGTCGAGGTTGTGCTCGATGACGACGAGCGTGTTGCCTTGGTCGGCGAGGCGATTCATGACGTCCAGCAGCTTGCGGATGTCCTCAAAATGCAGACCCGTCGTGGGCTCGTCGAGGATGTAGAGCGTGTGCTCGCTGGAGGTCTGGAGCCCGGCGCCTTTCCCGAGCTCGGTGGCGAGCTTGACGCGCTGGGCCTCGCCGCCCGAGAGCGTCGTCGAGGGCTGGCCCAGCTCGAGATAGTCGAGCCCGACGTCGCGCAGACAGGCCAGCCAGCGACGAATGCGCGGGTGGTTCTCGAAGAAGTCGCAGGCGTCCTCGACCGTCATGCGCAGGACGTCCGCGATCGAGCGCCCGCGATACGTCACCTCCAGCGTCTCGCGGTTGTATCGCGCGCCGGCGCACACCTCGCATTCGACGAAGACGTCCGGCAGGAAATGCATCTCGATCTTCTTGACGCCCTGCCCCTGGCATGCCTCGCAGCGTCCGCCCTTGACGTTGAAGGAGAAGCGCCCGGGCTGGTAGCCGCGAATCTTCGCCTCCTTCGTCTTCGTGAAGACTTTGCGGACCTCGTCGAAGAGCCCGGTGTACGTGGCGGGGTTCGACCTGGGCGTGCGCCCGATGGGGGACTGGTCCACCTCGATGACGCGGTCGATGCGATGCAGTCCGTTGACGCGTGTGTGAGCGCCCGGCTGCGCGCGCGCGCTGGTGAGACGTTGGCGCGCCGCGCGGAGGAGAATGTCGTTCACCAGCGTCGATTTCCCCGAACCTGAGACGCCCGTCACGCAGAGGAACCCGCCGAGCGGGAGCGCCACGTCGATGGACTTCAGGTTGTGCTGGCGCGCGCCCTTGACGATCACGCTCGTCTTCTCGCTCAGCGTGCGCCGCCGCTCGGGGAGCTCGATCGTGCGCGCGCGGGACAGATATTGGCCCGTCAGCGACTCGGGATTCGCGGAGACCTCCTCGACAGTCCCCTGCGCCACGACGCGCCCGCCGTGGACGCCGGGGCCCGGACCCATGTCCACGATGTGATCGGCGGAGCGGATCATGTCCTCGTCGTGCTCGACGACGATGACGGTGTTGCCTATGTCGGTGAGATGGCGCAGCGCGGCGATCAGGCGGTCGTTGTCGCGCTGGTGGAGGCCGATGGTGGGCTCGTCGAGGACGTAGCAGGCGCCCACGAGCCCCGAGCCGACCTGCGTCGCCAGGCGGATGCGCTGCGCCTCGCCGCCGGAGAGCGTGCCCGTCTTCCGCGAGAGCGAGAGATAGTCGAGCCCCACGGAGCCCAGAAACCCCAGGCGGCTCTTGATCTCGCGCAGAATCGGCTCGGCGATGCGCCGGCGCTCGGCGTCGAGAATCACGCCGTCGATCACATCCCGCGCCTGCTCGATCGAGAGGCGGGTGAAGTCGGCGATGTTGAAGCGGGCGCGGTCGCTGGTGAGCCCGTGCTTCTGCGCGCGGTCGCCCGCGATCTCCTTCGGAAGCTTCGCCTTCGTCTCGATGAAGACGGCAAGCGCCTCGAGCCGGAGACGATCGCTCTGGCACATCGGGCAGGGTTTCTGCGACATGAAGCCGGAGAGCCATTCCTTGACGCCCGGGTTGTCCGTCGTGCCCCACCATTGCTTGATGTTCGGCGCGACGCCCTGGAAGGTCGCGCCGTATTCGTCAGCGTCCTCCTCCGTCGTCCCGTGGATCAGGATGCGCCGGATGTCGGGCGAGAAGCTCTTGACGGGTTGATTGAAGGAGATGCCGAACTTGCGGCAGAAGCGACGAAGCCGACGATTGAACCACGCCTTAACGGGCCCGTTCTTCGCCCACGCGGCGACGGCGCCCGCGCCGAGCGACAGCGATTCGTCCGGGAGGATCAACTCCTCGTCGAACTCCATGAGGTTGCCGATGCCCTCGCACTCCGGGCAGGCGCCGAAGGGCGAGTTGAAGGAGAAGAGCCGCGGCTCGATCTCCTCGATGGCGCATTCAGGATGAACAGCGCAGGAGTGCGATTCGGAATAGACGCGATCCGTCCACTTCCCATCTTCTTCGACGGTGATCACGACGACGCCATCGCCGACCTTGAGCGCCGTCTCGATGGAGTCGGCGAGGCGCTGGCGGGCGTCAGGCTTCAGGACGATCCGGTCGACCACCGCCTCGATCGAGTGACGCTCATAACGGCCCAGGTCGAAGGGATTCTCGTTGGCCGAGTCCTTGAGCGCTTCCCGGAGATCGACGATGTCTCCGTCGACGCGCGCGCGGATGAAGCCGTTTTTCTGAAGGTTCTCCCCGACCTCCCGGTGGAAGCCCTTCCGCCCGCGGATGACGGGGGCGAGGACCATCAGCCGCGAGCCCTCGTCCAGGGCGGCGACCGCGTCCACGATCTGCGAGGCGCTGGCGGCTTCGATCGGGCGCCCGCAGCGCGACTTCACTTGTCCGGACTTGGTCGTCTTCACCGGCGCCCAGCACGTCGGCTGGGCGCAGCGCGCGAAGAGCAGGCGCAGGTAGTCGTAGATCTCGGTGCTGGTGGCGACCGTCGAGCGCGGGTTGTGGCCCGAGGAACGCTGCTCGATGGCGATGGTGGGGGCGAGACCCTCGATCTCCTCGACATCCGGCTTCTGGAGCTGCTCCAGGAATTGCCGCGCATACGCGGAGAGCGACTCCATGTACTTCCGCTGCCCCTCGGCGAAGATCGTGTCAAAGGCGAGAGAGGACTTTCCAGATCCGGAAAGACCGGTGACGACGATCAATTGCTCGCGCGGAATCTCGACGTCGACAGCGCGGAGATTGTGCTCGCGGGCGCCGCGGACGCGGATGGAGCGATCAGTGATGGCGGGCTTCTTGGCGGGGGGCACGCGCGGACTCTTCCTCCGGGAAAGTCCGCATCATAGGCGACGGCGCGAACCGCCCGGCCGGCCGCTCAGGCCGCCCGTGTGCCGCGGCGCTGGAGCTCGTTCAGCCAGCGGAGCAGGGGCTGCATCGTGCGGGTGGCGGCGCGCTGATCGGGCCAGGCGTGGAGTTGGAGTCCGAGTTTGTGATAGCCCGCGCTCTGGATCTCGCGGACCTGACGAATCTCGCATCGCGCGCGGACCTGGAGAGCGGTCTCCGGGATCTCGAACTCGGTGAAGAGGTAGTCGAAGATGCGCAGGCGCATCACGGCGGGCTCGTTGAGCAGCCGGACGCCGAATCCCCCTCCCGAGGCGTCGACGAGCGTCCCCTCGATCCGCAGCGGGTCGAGGGGGCAGGCGTCGTCGTGGTTCGGATCGGCCCGGATCAGCGCGACGGGAATCTTGGGAGTCACGACGGCGAGGGAGACGCGGAAGAAGTTGCGGCGCTGGCCCGGCGAGATGACGCTGGGCATCGCGAGCCGGCGCCCTTCGACGATCTTGTCCATGTTCAGACGGAGCCGGCAGATCTGACCCACGGTTGTGGCGAAGCGGTAAATCTCCTCCCCGACGGGAAGGAACGCGTCGAGCACCTCGCCCACGGAGAGGGCGAGCTCGCGTCCGATGATCTGCGGCTTTTCGAGATAGAGCGTTTCATCATCCATGGAGATGAGCCGCCCGCGCGCCACCGGCTGCGATTCGACGCCCCGCCGGCGGTGCAGCTCGAGCGGCAGATTGCGGCTGCACGCATCGAAGAGGATCGTGTTGGGATCGAGGGTGCTCACGCCATAGCTCATCGGTGACCGATCCGGACCTGTTTGTGCCAGATCGGACACGCGCGGGATGAGGTTCAGCCAAAGTCGGGGCGAACGGCCCACCGCCTGATAGGGGGGGCTCAGCGGCTGGAAGCGCGGCGTTTCTTGGACCTTTTACCCGCGCGAGAGCCCGGCGCCCCCGGCCGCGCGGCGGCCTTCCCGTCCGCGGAGTCCATCGCCTCGAGCTCGGACAGGCGCATCCCATCCGCCTCCTCGGGCGACATCTCCTTTAGGCGATTGATCTTGTCCCGCAGGTCCGCGGCCTTCTCGAACTCGAGATTCTCCGCCGCCTCGAGCATCGCCTTTTCGAGCTCGACCAGCAGCTCGTCGCGCTCAAACTGGGGCTCGTCGGAGCGCACCGCCTCACGCGCCGTGCGGCGCGCCTTGAGTTCGAGCTCGATGCCCTGACGGATCGCCTTGACGATCTGCGTCGGCGTGATGCCGTGTTTCTCGTTGTAGGCGAGCTGCTTGGCGCGCCGGCGCTCCGTCTCGTCGATGGCCGCCTGCATCGCGGGCGTGACCTTGTCGGCGTACATGACGACGCGCGCATCGACGTTGCGCGCCGCCCGGCCCATCTGCTGGATCAGCGACGTTGGGCTGCGCAGGAAGCCCTCCTTGTCCGCGTCCAGGATGCAAACGAGCGACACCTCCGGCAGATCCAGCCCCTCCCGCAGCAGGTTGACACCCACGAGCACATCGAAATCGCCCGAGCGCAGATCGCGCAGGATCTCGACGCGATCCAGCGTGTCGATCTCGCTGTGGAGATAGCGGACCTTCAATCCCTGATCATCCAAATAGTTCGTGAGGTCCTCGCAAAGACGCTTCGTGAGCGCGGTGACGAGCGTGCGCTGCCCGTTGCTCGTGCGCTCCCGGCATCGATCGACCAGGTCTGCAACCTGCCCCTGCGCCGGGCGGACCTCGATCTCCGGATCGATCAGCCCCGTCGGACGGATGATCTGCTCGACCACATCGCCGCCGACGCGCTCGAGCTCGTACGGCCCCGGCGTGGCGCTCACGAACATGACCTGCGAAATGACCGTCTCGAACTCCTCGAAGCGAAGCGGACGGTTGTCCAGCGCCGATGGCAGGCGGAACCCGTGCTCGACGAGCACCTGCTTGCGCTGGCGATCACCATTGTACATGGCGCGGATCTGCGGGATCGTCACGTGCGACTCGTCGATGATCACGAGCCAGTCGCTCGTGAGGGGCTTGCCGTCCTCCGGCGGCGCGGCGCCCGGCGTGTGATTGAAGTAGTCGAGCAGCGTGTAGGGCTTCGCGCCCGGCGCGCGGCCGTCGAGATGGCGCGAATAGTTCTCGATGCCCGAGCAGTAGCCCACTTCCTCGATCATCTCGAGGTCGTACTTCGTCCGCGCCAGCAAGCGCTGCGCCTCCAGCAGCTTTCCTTCATGCCGGAGCTGCATCACCCGCTCGTCCAGCTCGGCGCGGATGGCGTCCAGCGAGGCCTGCATCTGGTCCTCGGGGAGGACGTAATGCACGGCCGGGAAGATGAAAACCTGCGACTCCTCCGCCAGCGTCTCGCCCGTGGTGGGATTGATGAGATGCAGCGACTCGATCTCATCGCCGAAGAGCTCGACGCGGACGCCGAACTGCTCGTAGGCGGGATAGATCTCGAGCGTGTCCCCGCGAACGCGATACGTGCCCCGCTTGAAGTCGATATCGTTGCGGTCGTACTGAAGATCGCTCAGCGCCAGCAGCAGATCACGGCGCGAGATCTCCGAGCCCCGCGTCAGGCTGACGACCTTCTTGCCGTATTCCTCCGGCGAGCCCAGCCCGAAGATGCAGGAGACGGAGGCGACGATCACGCAATCGCGCCGCGAGAGCAGGGAGGACGTCGCGGCGAGGCGGAGGCGGTCGAGATCGTCGTTGCGCGAGGCGTCCTTCTCGATGTAGATGTCGCGCTGCGGGATGTACGCCTCGGGCTGGTAGTAGTCGTAGTAGGAGACGAAGTACGACACCGCGTTTTCGGGAAAGAGCTCACGCATCTCCTCGAAGAGCTGCGCGGCGAGCGTCTTGTTGTGCGAGATGATCAGCGTCGGACGCTGGAGCTCCTGGATGACGTGGGCCATCGTGAACGTCTTGCCCGTGCCGGTGGCGCCCAGCAGGCACGTCGCGGGCCGCCCCTCCTCAAGCTGCTTGGAAAGCGCGGCGATGGCCCTGGGCTGATCGCCCGTCGGCTGGTAGTCGCTGACGATCCGGAAGGGTTTGGAGCGGCCCGTGAACATCCTCGGATCGTAGAGCGCTCCGCCGCTCAGCCACGGGTCGCGGAAAGCAGCTCCCGCGGCGACCGGCGCGAGAGGCGCAGGGCGGCCGGCGCCGCGGCCGCCAGCGTCATGGTGAAGAGAATCGCCCATCCCGCGCCGATCGCGCCCAGCGGAGGCACGAGAGAGAGGTTGAGCCCCGCGAGATTGCGATACATGAGCAGCCCCGTCCAGGCGCCGTGGAGGCCGAGCGCAGAGCCCAGCGCCGAGGCGACGAAGGCGATGATCAGCACCTCGCCGATGATCAGGCGCGTCAGCAGATGCCCCTCCGCGCCGACGGCCCGAAGCACGCCGAACTCGAAGCGCCGCGCGTCGATCGAGGCGACGACCACCTGCCCGACGCCGAAACAGGCGATCAGGATCGCCACCAGCGCCACGGCTGACATCACCTTCATCGACGAGCGCCCGATCTTGGAGATCACCGACTTGATCTCCCGCCCGGAGCCCGCAGTCAGCATCGTCGATCCGAGCGCCCGTCGGATCTCGACGAGCGCTTGCTCATCGTCGACATCGTCGGCGAGATCGATCTGGAGCAGGTGGATGACGTCATTGCCGAAACGGTCGATCATGTCCTGCCTGGATCCCATGATCGCGTGGATCGACTGGCGCGTGTACTCGCGTCCGATGTCGAAATAGCGCGAGGCGATGTCGAGTCCGGGCGACGTGACGACGCCCACAACCTCGAACGTGTGCTCCTCTCCCGAGGCGTCGGTGATGGTGAAGTCGTCCCCCGCGGAGACGCCGCGGGCGATCTTGAACTCGCGCGCGACCAGAACGGCCCCGCCCTCCTTCAGGCGTCGGATGGCGTACTCCGGCTCGCCCTCGATCCAGGCGAGCTTGGTCATCGCGAAGAACGGATCAGGCTCGAAGGCGATGAAGTTGGTCCCCACGCCCTGAAGCGCCCGGACGCCGAAGAGCTCCTCCTCGATCGACATGACGGAGATCGCCACCGTCTCCTCGACGAACGGCAGCGCCTCGACGCGGGCGCGCTCCTCGGGATCGAGGCCGCGCAGGGCGTGGACAAACGCTTCCGGGAACTCGATGGCGCCGATCCAGTCGCGCAGCAGCGCCGAGCCCTCGGTCCAGATCGCCGTCATCAGCGCGAGGCCCGCCATCAGCGAGCCCGCGGTGAAGCCGAAGCGGAAGGGGCTCGCGAAAGCCGAGCGACGCAGCATCCGGCGCGGCAGACGCAGCGCGAGGGAAAGCGGGGGCGCCAGCAGCGCCGCCACGATGATCACCCCCAGCGCCGCCAGAAGGAAATAGCCGATGAACATGGCCGGCGCTCCCAGAACCACGTGCAGCCAGAACGCCATTTGCGGATCGTCCGGCGCGGTCACCAGGATCGGCTGAAGCGCGACCAGAGCGGCGCCGACGAGCGCCGCCATCGGAACCGCCCACCTCGGCGTGACGTGTGCGCGCGCGGCGAGCGCCCGCAGCGGCGCCACACGCGCCGACGCGATGGCGGGCCACGCCGCCCCCGCAAGCCCCGCGATCAGCGAGCCCGCCGTCGCGAGTGAGACGCCCATCCACGAGATGGCGAGTCCCGCCGGCAGTTGCTCTTCGAAGACGATCGAGGCGACCCAGGCGATGGCGACGCCCAGCGGCGCCCCGAGCGCGGCGCCGGAGAGCCCGATGATCGCCCCGATCAGCAACTGCGCCGCCGCCACCTGCGCGCGCCCGCCGCCGATGCAGCGCACGATGGCCAGCTCGCGCTGCCGCTCGATGACGTTGGTGGTGAGCCCGGTGAGGATGATGAAAGCGGCGGCGATGAAGGTCAGGACGCTCATCAGCGTCAGACCGAGCTGCGAAGAGCGCAGATTGCGGTCGAGTCCGGACGTGATCCGCTCCGAGGCTTTCAGGACAAGCCCCTCGGGCAGCTCGCTTTGGCGCCGATCGATGAATCGCTCCACGTCCGTTCCGCCCGAGAGAGCGATCGCGATCTCCGAGATGCGGCCCGCCTCCCCGGACGCCTCGCCCAGATCCTCAAGCGTCAGAATGGCCTCCGGACGCGCGAGGACCGCCAGCGGCTGCGGCGCGGCGACGCCCACGAGCGTGAAGCGCATAGGCGCCCCGAAGCGGAGCAGATTGATCTCATCGCCGAGCGCGGCGCCGAGTCTCTCCACGAGCGGCTCTTCGAGCACCACTTCGCCGGGGCGCTCAACGGGCCGCCCCTCAAGCAGACGCAGCGGGCGGAGCTGATACTCGACCGAGGGGATGACGCCCCGACCGGCGGCGACCGCATTCTCACCCAATTTGGGATTGCGCAGCGGCAGGGGGGCTTCGAGCGTGGGAGCGGCGAGATCAACCGCAGGCCACGTCTCAATCGCGGCCGCCTCGGCGCGGTCGAACGTGCGCCCGCCGACATGGGTGAGGCGCACATCCGCCGCGCCCACGCTGGAGGCGACGCGCAGCTCCATGGCGGCGTTCAGCGAGGCGATCGCGCAGGCGATGGCGACAACGAGACTCGTGGCCATCGTCACGGCGCCGGTGAGTAGGGAAAAGCGGAGGCGCCTACCCGAGAAGCTGCTGGTAGCGAGTCGCCACGTCGCGCGCATCGAGACCTTGCGTAAGGAAATGCCCGGTGACGGCGCCATCGCGGAGGATGTAGACCTCCTGGCAATGCGCGGCGGCGGCGGGCTCGTGAGTGACCATGATCAAAGTGAGCTCGTGCTCCTGGGAGATCGCGGCGAGCTGCCGCCAGAGCTCGTCGGAGGAGCGGGAATCGAGATTGCCGGTCGGCTCGTCCGCGAGGACGACGGCCGGGGAGAACAGCAGCGCCCGCGCAATGGCGACGCGTTGCTGCTCGCCCCCGGAAAGCGCGTCGGGGCGATGGTCGGCCCGGGGGGAAAGGCCCAGCGACTCGAGCAGGTCGCCGGCGCGTTGATTGGCCCATCGCTCCGTCTCCCCCGCCAGCAGCCCGGGCAGCGCCACGTTCTCGAGCGCGCTCATCGTGGGCAGGAGATTGAACTGCTGGAACACGACCCCCACCTCCCGCCGCCGAAAGCGCGTCAGCGCGCGCTCGCTCAAGTCGTCGATCCGACGGCCCCCGATCTCGATCTCTCCCTGATCGGGCGTGTCCAGCGCGGCGAGCAGGTGCAGCAGCGTGGATTTTCCCGATCCGGAGGCGCCCATCACGGCGTAGAAGCCGGCGCCCCCGATCGCGAGATCGACCCCGCGCAGCGCGTGGACCTCGCCCTTGAACAGGCGATACGACTTGTGCACATCACGGCAGCGGATCATGCGATGGGGCTCAGGGGCCTGCGGAAGGAGAGCCCCTCGTTTCGAAGCGCGAGGTTCTTCGGATTCGCGCCCCCGAGCGTTCAGCCGACGGGGTGTTTCTGATCGTAGGTGTCCGCGTCCATGAGCTCGTCCATCTTCGAGGGATCGGAGACCTTGATGCGGACGAGCCACCCCTCCTCGTACGGGTCGCGATTCAGGATCGAAGGATCGTTGGAGAGCTTCTCGTTGATTTCGGTGATCTCGCCCGGGACGGCGCAATAGACCTCGCTGGTCGCTTTGACGGACTCGATCTCGCCGACCTCCCCGCCCGCCTCGACGCTCGTCCCGACGGGCTTCATCTCGACGTAGGTGACGTCGGTCAACTCATCGACGGCGAATTTGGTGACCCCCAGCGTGAGGAGATCGCCGTCGAGCTTGTGCCATTCGTGGCTTTCGGAGTACTTGCGGTCCTTGGGAGTTGCCATCGGCGGCTCCTGCTTCTGCGAGGGGTCTTGGGAATCCATTGAGCGTGAGTGCAGCGGCATGCTACCGCCTCCGCGGACGGTGGAAAAGGCGACGGATTGGCGGGCGCGTGCAGGGTTCCCTAGATTGCGAGCGTTTCGGGAGCGTCACATGCTGCAGGTCTTCTCGGCGAGATCGGTCCGTTTGGGTGACAGCAGGTCGCCGAGGGCGCTGAAGTTGCTTGAGATTCCGCGGTTTGCGCACGAGGAGCTCAGCCTCCGCGGGCTGCTGATGCCCACTGAGTTCTTCGCCGGGGCCAGCGCCGACACGCTGGACCGATTCCGCGAGCAGGCCGACAAGGCGTCCTGCCCCTGCCTCTTCCTCCTCGAATCGGAGCCCCACCCCGTGGCCGAGGGGTCTGAAGCGGCGGCGCGCGAGCATGTCGAGCGCTTCGAGCGGGTGCTGCTGGCGGGAAGCCGCCTCGGATGCAGCGCCGTGGGCATCGCGATCGCCGCGGCCGACACCGAGCAGGCGATGGAGCTCGCGGCCGAGCGCCTGCGCCCGATCTCGGCGCGGGCGGAGCGGCTCGACGTGACGCTGCTGCTGTGCCCCTCCGCCGGTCTGACGGCGACCCCCGAGCGGCTCACCGATCTGATCAAGAGAGTGGGGGGGTTCCGCATCGGCTCGCTGCCGGACTTCGGCGCCGCGATCGCGAGCGACGACCCGGCCGTCTATCTGCGACGCCTGGCGCCCTACGCGCCCGTTGTGATTGCTTCGACGCCGAAGCGCGGCGGGCTCGACGAGGAAGCGATCGAGAGCTGCGCCGGGGCGCTCAGGAGCGTTGGGTACGATGGAGCGATCGCGATCGAACATCGTGGGCGCGGGGACACAAAGGAGGCGATCATGCGGATGCGCGAGGCGATGGGCGGAGCGCTGGAGGAGGAATGATGGTCGAGCGGCATCGCGCCGAGCTGGAGAACGGGCGCGCATCAAACCAGGGCGTGGTGGTCTGCTCGCCCGAAGCGGAAAGGGATGGAGCGATCGACGAAATCATCGTGACCATTGACGGACCGGCGGGGACGGGAAAATCCTCCGTCGGACGCGCGCTGGCGAGCCAGCTCGGCGTCGAGTTTCTTGACACCGGCGCGATGTACCGCGCCGCGACCGCTCTGGCGATTGATAGAGGGTTGAATCTGAAAGACGGCTCGGCGGTGGCGCCGCTCGCAGCGGAGGCGGACCTGCATTTCGACTGGCGCGCCGATCCGCCCACGCTCCTCGCGTTCATGAAGCCCTACGCGACCCGCCTGCGCGATCCGGATGTCTCCGCGGCCGTCTCGGGCCTGGCGTCGCTTCCCGAGGTTCGACAGGTGCTGGTCCGCAAGCAGCGCATCATCGGCGCGCAGCATCCGCGCCTGGTGACGGAGGGGCGGGATCAGGGATCAGTCGTCTTCCCCGACGCCGACGTGAAGTTCTATCTGGACGCATCGGCGCGGGTCCGCGCCGAACGCCGAGCGGCCCAGCTAGAAGAGACCGGCGCCAAGGCGGAACTGGACGTGATCGAACAGGAGATCATCGCGCGCGATCTGGCGGACAGCACGCGCAAGGTGGGGCCGCTGGTCTGCCCCTACGACGCGCACGTCATCGACACTACGAACCTCTCCTTCGATGAGGTCGTCGAGGCCCTCGAGCGCCGCGTGCGCGAGACCATGCGAGCCCGAAGGGCGACGGGGCAGAGCGAGGATCAGTGAGCGAGCACGCTCGCTCAGCTCGCCCGAGACGGTCCCCCGGCTTCCTTCAGCGCCTCGGCCAGGCCGTGTGCTGGCTCGCATGCGCCCTCGTGATGGTCCTCCTGTATAGGCTGCGGCTCCACGGACGATCGCGCATGCCGAAGCGCGGGCCTCTGCTGGTTGTATCGAATCACCAGTCGCTGCTGGATCCGGTGATCATCGGGCTGCTCTTCCCCGCGATGCGCGTTCCCACCTTTATGGCGCGGATCGGGCTCTTCCAGAATCGCGCCTTCGGCGCCCTCATCCGGTTCCTCAACGCCATCCCCATCCGTCAGGACGAGAGCGACATGACCGCCATCCGCGCCGCGCTCGAGCGGCTCGAGCGCGGCGAGGTCGTCGTCCTGTTTCCGGAGGGCGCCCGCACACGCGACGGGCGAATCCATTCGTTCAAGCGCGGCGCCGGGCTGCTCATGAAGCGAGCCCGCTGCCCCGTCATCGCCGTCGGCGTCGAGGGCGCCTTCGACGCTTGGCCTCGAACCCAGCGCCGCCCACGCCTCTTCGCCCAGCGCATCCATGCCGCCGTCGGCCATCCCATCCCGCATGACGAGCTGCTTCAGGGTGGCATGGAGGCGGGGCTGGCCGGTCTGGAGGACGAGGTCGAGTCGCTGCGGCGCCTCGCGGCGACCCGCCTGGCGGCGACGGGCGGCGCGGCGCGCGCGATGGGCGTCAATCGAGGGACGCGGGCGCCGGCGCCTCAGCCGGAGGCCTCGTGAGGCTCAGGAAGTTCGCGAGCAGGGCCGGTCCGTGATCCGTCAGGAAGGACTCGGGGTGGAACTGCACGCCCTCGAGCGGGGCGGGCGGACGCCCGAGGGCGGCGGCGTCGGCCTCGCTCCAGCGGCGACGCAGCCCCATCACGACATCCGCCACCGTTCCATCCTCGAGCGTGTCGGTCGTCCAGGCGGAGACTTCCCAGGCGTCGGTCGGGACCGTGTCCTTCAGCACAACCAGGCTGTGATAGCGCGTGGCGACCAGCGGCGAGGGCAAGCCTTCGAAGACACCGCGCCCGTCGTGATGGATCTCGCTGGTCTTCCCATGCATCAGACGCGCGTGTCGGACGACGGCCATGCCATGGGCGTCGCCGATGCACTGATGGCCCAGGCAGACCCCGAGCGTGGGCGTCCGACCCGCGAAGGCGCGGATGATGCCGGAGGAGACGCCTGCCTCCGCCGGCGTGCAGGGCCCAGGCGAGATGATCACGTGGCTCGGATCGAGGGCGACGGCGTTCTCGGGAGCGATCTTGTCGTTGCGAACGACGTGCAGCTCCAGGCTCGGATCCAACTCGCCGATCCGCTGGACCAGATTCCAAGTGAAGGAGTCGTAGTTGTCGACGAGCAGGATCATCGCGGCGGAAGGATACGCCGCCGGGCCCGAAGCCGCCCGCCTCAGGCGGCGCGGGGCACGCCCGCGACGCCGTCGCGCGTGACGAGGAAGAAGTCCGAGGTGATCGGGTAGGGAAGGCGGCGGAAGTCGCGCTCCACGCGCTCGCTCAGGCGGTGGACGAAGGGCTGAGGATCCTGCGTCATCGCAAGGAACATGTCCCGCGCCGGGGTGGCGACGTAAAAGTCGCCCCCGAGCTCCGGCGCGAGCGTTTCGTGGAGGTCCGTCAGCAGGAGGCGCGCGGCGTCGTAGCCATCCTGAAGGGCGACGATGGCGGCGCGCCCGCCTTCGCGGGACTCGACGATCTGCGGGCTGAGTTCGGGGGCGTAACGATCGAGGTTCTGCCGCGCGATCTGCTCCAGTTCCTCCGGCGCCAGCCGCCAGCGGATCATCTGCTCGGTCGTGACGCTCACCGTCATGTGCGGAAGGTCCACCACGAACAGGACGATCGTCTCGTTCACGAACGGGACGTGCGCGACGAGCTCGGGCGTCAGCCGCTCGAAGATCTGCGTGTGATGAATCCGCGGCATGATCATCGGGCGGACCAGATCGAATGAGATCGAGTCGACCCCGACGACCTCCGAGGCGAAGAGATGATCGAGATACTGCTCGACGATCTCAGCCCCGCGATCGGGGGAGTGGGCCACGAGTCGGTAGAGGTTCTCCAGATCGAGACGACGCCCGTTGACCACCGCTTCGCTGGGGCCGATCAGACGGACATCGAACTCGGGTTGCAGACGCCGCAGCATCTGCACAACCTGCTCAGCGAACGCCTCGGGCTCTCGGGGCATGGCGGTCATGTCGTCGACCCTCCGTCACCATCGCGAACTGCTTTGAAGACCACTTCGGCAGCCACTATCGACCGGGCGGCCGAACCGGTGCATCCCCATCGTCGACCTCCATGCAACGTCAATGGTAGGAGCGCGGATTGGGCGAACGAGGCGGGCTTCCCGGTGGGGACATAGACTCTGCGCCATGTCGAACGTCTGTGCCGTTGGATCGGTCGAGATCGGTGAGGGGCGTCCTCTGGCGGTTATCGCCGGGCCCTGCGTCCTGGAAAGTCGGGATGAGGCGATGGTGATCGGTCGGACCGTGCGCGACGCGTGCGCCGATCTCGGACTCGCCTTCGTGTTCAAGGCCAGTTTCGACAAGGCGAATCGCAGTCGCGCCTCCTCGCCGCGAGGCCCCGGGATGGAAGCGGGCCTGACCGCTCTGCGCAACATCGGCGACGCGCTCGAATGCCCGGTGACCACGGACGCGCATGAGTCATGGCAGGCGGCGGGTGTCGCCGAGGCGGTGGATCTGATCCAGATCCCGGCCTTCCTCTGTCGCCAGACGGATCTGCTCTCCGCCGCGGGCGAGGCGGCGGCGGCTCGTGGGCGGGGCGTTAACGTCAAGAAGGGGCAGTTCCTCTCGCCCCGAGAGATGGGCGGCCCCGCGGGCAAGCTGCTCGAGGTCGGATGCGACAACCTGATGTTCACCGAGCGCGGCGTCTGTTTCGGCTATGAGCGGCTGGTGAACGATTTTCTCGGCTTCGGCGATCTGCTCGAGCTTCGGATCAAGAACGACCGAGGCGAGGCTCGCGGGCCGTTTCCTGTGTGCTTCGATTGCACGCACTCGACGCAGTTGCCCGGCGCCGGGGCCACGACCGGCGGACGACCGGATCGGGCCGCCCTTCTGGCCCGGGCGGCGGTCGCGGCCGGCGCACATGCGATTTTTCTCGAAACCCATCCCGCGCCGGCTCGGGCGGCGAGCGACAGCGCCACCATGCTGCCGCTGGACGTCGTGCCGCCCCTTCTGGAGGAGCTGGCGCGGATTCGGGCCGCGCTGACGCCGAGAGAGACGGTCGGCGGGCGGCGATGACGCCACAAACTGATTGACCCGATTTCAGGGGATGCGCTAGCATCAACGCAATGAGATGCGACCGCTGCGACAACGAGGCGACGGTTCACGAAGTGACCGTCCACAAAGGGCAGAAGGTCGAGAAGCATCTGTGTGAGCACTGCGCGAAGGAGGACGGGATCGCCGTCCAGTCTCACGCGCCGATCAACGCGCTGCTCTCGAAGTTCGTGATGTCCGCCTCCGGCGGCGGGGAGAAGAGTGGACAGTCGACGTCGTGTCCGAGCTGCGGCATGAGCTGGAGCGAGTTCCGTCAGCACGGTCTGCTCGGCTGCGCCGAGTGCTACGGCGTCTTCGAGGCGCAGCTCGGCCCCCTCCTCGAACGGGCCCAGGAAGGCGCCACGCATCACGTCGGCAAAACGCCGACCCGCGCTGGCGGCTCCCTCGATCGGCAGCGCCTCCTCGCTTCTCTGCGAAGACGGCTCAACGAAGCAATCGCGGCCGAGCGGTACGAGCAGGCGGCGAAGCTGCGCGATGAGCTCCGCGAAGTCGGATCCCGTCTGGAGTCGGAAGGCGGAGAGGGGCGAGAGGGGCTTTCGCACGGGCGCGTGGATGTTCAGGATCGTGACGAGGCGGGGGGCAAGGCGGGGGGCAAGGCGAGGCCGGAGCGCGGCGAATGAGCGGCAGCCCATCGAAATCCGGATTTGGAGGCGAGGGCGGGCGCGAGGGCGCCGAATGGCTGCGCGCCGGCGGCCCTGACAACGACGTCGTGATCTCTTCCCGCGTGCGCCTCGCGCGGAATCTGGCGGGCTTCCCGTTTCTCTCCCGCGCCACACGGGAGGATCGCCGCCAGGTGCTCGAGACGGCGCGTGAGCACACGCTCAGCGCGGGGCTGGCCGAGCGGCTGATGTGGGTGGATCTTGGAGACTCCTCCAGCCTCGAGCGCGACGTGCTGGTCGAGCGCCACCTGATCTCCAAGCAGCACGCCAAGGGCGAGGAGCCGAGGGCCGTCGTCATCTCCGATCCTGACGAACGCCTGGCGATCATGATCAACGAAGAGGACCACCTGCGCATCCAGGTGCTGCGCAGCGGCCTGGCCATCTCGGACGCCTTCGAGCACATCGACAGCGCGGACGATTCATTGGAGCAGCGGCTCGAGTACGCCTATCACCCGCGATTCGGCTATCTCACCGCTTGCCCCACGAACGTCGGCACTGGCGTACGCGTCTCGGTCATGCTCCATCTGCCCGGCCTCAAGCTCACCGGCGACATCGACAAGGCCCGCCGCGCCGCCAAGGGCATGTCCCTGGCGGTCCGCGGCTTTTACGGCGAGGGCTCCGAGGCCGTCGCAGATCTCTACCAGATCAGCAACCAGACCACGCTCGGCAAGAGCGAGCGCGAGATCCTCAACGATTTCGAGCATGAGATCATCCCGAAGATCGTCGACTACGAGCGCCATGCCCGTCGGACGCTGCTTCAGCGCCGCCGGCTCGTGCTCGAGGATCGCGTGCATCGCGCCCTCGGAACCCTCCGCTCGGCCCGCCTGCTCTCCGCGGAGGAAGCGCTGCAACTGCTGGGCTTTGTGCGCCTCGGCATCGTCGTGGGCGTGATCGAGGATGTGGAGATCTCGTCGGTCTCGTCGCTGATGCTGCTGTCTCAGCCCGCCCACCTCCAGAAAAAAGTGGGGGATGAGATTGACCAGGCCCGCCGGCGTGTGGCCCGGGCGGAGCTGATCCGCTCCAGGCTCAGCGCGGCGGATTGAGCGGAGTTGAGTGTGGACTTCCAAACGCGCCCAGGCGTGGACGAGGGCCCGGAGCGTGGGCCCTTCCTCTGGCCCCCTCGCCGCGGCGCTCCGATCGTCGAGGTAGAAGTCGACGCCCCGACGCCTCGGGACCGCCGGTCAGAGGAGCCGGCGGGGCGAACCCCTTGGCGCGAGCTCATGCTCGATGTCGAACGTTTCTGGCTCGCGCCGATCGCCCTGCCCCTGCCCGAGCGCATGGCTGAGGCCGGCTGGGCGCCCGATCCGCTTGACGCATACTGCAACCGCTGCGGTCTGACGGTGGGGCCGCACGAGGCGGACGAGTTCGGCTGCGCCGCCTGCCTGGGACGCCGCCTGGAGTGGGACCGGTTCGTGCGCCTGGGCGAATACACCGGCCCCCTCGCGGAATGGGTGCAGGACGTGAAGTTCACGGGCTGGCGCGCGCTCGGTGCAGCTCTCGGGCAGGAGCTCGGACGAGCCCTCGTGCGGGCCGGCGTCCGTGGGCAGGGACAGAAGCGCGAGCTCGTCGTCGCGCCCGCTCCGACCGCCCCGATCCGGCGGGTCACGCGTGGGATCGACCACACGCTGGCGCTGGCCCGCGGCGTGGGGCGCGAGCTGGGCGTTCGCCCCACACGTCTGCTGCGGGCCCGTCATCGCCCGAGTCAGCGCTCCGTGCCCGCCAGCCAGCGGACGCGGAACGTCGCGCGAGCCTTCTCAAAGCGATGGCCGCCGCCGGGAAGGCCACGCCCCCTCGAAGCACGGATTCTGGTGATGGTGGACGATGTCCGCACCAGCGGGGCGACGCTCTCGGCGGCGATCCGGGCCCTCCGCCGGGGGGAATGGGCCGGGGTTGGTCGCCCGCTGGAGATCTGGGCGGCGACGGCGGCGGTGGCGGCCCGCCGGTCCTGAGCGGCCCGGAGGAAATCGGGTGAAGGCGTGAAGCGGCGGTTCTGAACGGGGTTTCCACACGAACTCCGCCCCGCTTGACACGCGGGATGTTGGGTCTATACTCGCCCCTCAGCCCAAAGAGGCCGTGCAGCGTTTTCCAGCGCTGAACGGCCTCGGCGTATCTTTGACAAGTGAACAGTCGGTTGGTCGCGAGAATGTGAGGCGATGGCAGGCGTGCACGCGCCGCTCCGTAGCGGGAGCAGCCATCGTCAATAACGAACCGCTTCGTCGATTGTCACAGCGATCGGCGAGCTGATCATTCTCGTGCCCCGTTGAATGATCAGCCTTGCCATCGGGTTCGCCGCCCGATGGCGTCTCCCCGGTCTTCGGACTGGGGGGATCGACCGCCAAGTCGTGTGAACACGGCTTGGAGAATCAGGTCGAACTTGAGCTTGAACTGAACCGTCGGCGTGATCGTCGGCGCAGAAGACATCAAGTGAAGAGTTTGATCCTGGCTCAGATTGAACGCTGGCGGCATGGCTAAAGCATGCAAGTTGAGCGAGAACCAGGCTTCGGCCTGGGGACAGCGGCGGAAGGGCGAGTAATACGCTCCTGACGTACCCCGAGGTGGAGGATAGCCACTGGAAACGGTGGGTAATACTCCATGTGCTCTTCGGAGGAAAGCTCCGGCGCCTTGGGAGCGGGGAGCGTCCTATCAGGTTGTTGGTGAGGTAACGGCTCACCAAGCCGAAGACGGGTAGCGGGTGTGAGAGCATGACCCGCCGCATCGGGACTGAGACACTGCCCGGACTCCTACGGGAGGCTGCAGCGACGAATCTTCCGCAATGCGCGAAAGCGTGACGGAGCAATGCCGCGTGCAGGATGAAGCGGCTTCGCCGTGTAAACTGCTGTCAGGGATTAGAAAGATCTGATCAATCCCAAAGGAAGGGCCGGCTAACCTCGTGCCAGCAGCCGCGGTAAGACGAGGGGCCCAAGCGTTATTCGGAATCACTGGGCTTAAAGGGTGCGCAGGCGGATTAGCAAGCATCTCGTGAAATCCCTCCGCTCAACGGAGGAATTGCGGGGTGAACTGCTGGTCTTGAGGCAGGTAGAGGCCGTCGGAACGCTAGGTGGAGCGGTGAAATGC